>CAYQJX010000003.1:0-207678 GCA_964417965.1 uncultured Elusimicrobiaceae bacterium | reverse complement strand
CGCGACTTTGGGGAAGGGGGGCCCCGCTTCGGGGGGGAACCGCGCAACGGTTCCCCGCGGTCAGCCAGGAGCGAGGGACCAGGCCCCGGTCAGGCACCGTAGCGTGGGAAGACTTTACAGCAATTTCTTGATGAGGTCCGGGCGGTTGATTTCGCGGAGGGCTTTGGTGATGAGGGGCCGGTTCTCTGGTTTGTAGTACTGCAGGAGCGCGCGCTGCATGCGGCGCTCCGTTTCTTTTTTGGGGACGTAGACGGGCTCGAGGGTGAAGGGGTCGAGGCCGGTGAAATAGATGGAGGTGGCGTATTCCATGGGGGCCGGCAGGAAGTCGTTGATCTGCTGCGGCCGGATGTTCCTTTCCTTCAGGAACACCGCCAGGTCGGCCATGTCGGCCAGCGTGGAGCCCGGGTGCGCCGAGATGAAATAGAGCACCAGGTACTGCTCCTTGCCGGCCTTCTTCGACTCGGCGAGGAACCTGTCGGCGAATTCCTTAAAGACCTCGACGGAGGGCTTCTTCATCACCGATAATACTTTTGGCGAAATATGTTCCGGCGCTACCTTCAGCAGGCCGCCGGTGTGGAAGCGCGCTATTTCGGAGATATATTCGCCGCATTTAAGCGCCAGGTCCATCCGGATGCCGCTGGCGACAAAAGCCTTCTTCAGGCCTTTCACCGCGCGGATGCGGCGCATCAGGGCCAGCAGCGGCTTGTGGTCCGTGTTCAGGTTGGGACAGATGACGGGGTGCACGCAGGATAATTTTCGGCAGGCGTGGCAGACCTTCATGTCCCGCCCGCGCATCTCGTACATATTGGCCGACGGGGCGCCCAGGTCCGAGATGTTTCCCGGGTGGCGTGGCGTCTTAAGCAGCCGCTCCGCCTCCTTCTCCACCGACGCGGGCGAGCGGCTCTGGATGAAGCGGCCCTGGTGCAGCGTCAGCGAGCAGAAAGAGCAGCCGCCGAAGCAGCCGCGGTGCAGCACTATCGAATCCTTGATCATCTCCAGCGCCGGGATGGGCTGCTTGTACGACGGGTGGGCGAGCTTGGTGAAAGGCAGGCCGTAGATAAAGTCCATCTCCTCCGTGGACAGCGGCAGCGCGGGGGGATTCTGCACCACCGCCTTGCCCTCGCTCTTCTGCACCAGCACTGCCGCGTTGAAAGGGTTGGAGTTCTCGTAGATGAGGCGGGTGGCCGTGGAGAATTTTATCCTGTCGCCCGCTACCTCCCCGGCGGTGGGCAGTTCCACCGCCCCCGGTATCGCCAGCGCCGCAGTTTCCTTAGCGCCCAGCGGGTAGGCCGTGCCGCGGATATCGCGCAAATTAAGTATTGTGTCCCCGGAATTCAGGCGGGAGGCGATTTCCCGGACCTGGCGCTCGCCCATGCCGTAGACGAGGAGGTCGGCTTTGGCGTCCAGCAGCACGCTCTTGCGCACCGTGTCGGACCAGTAATCGTAATGCGCGAAGCGCCGCATGGTGGCTTCGATGCCGCCTATCACCACCGGCGCGTCCGGGTAGGCTTCCCGCGCCCGCTGCGAGTAGATGATGGTGGCCCGGTCCGGGCGCAGGTTGGGGAGGGCGCCGGGGGAGAAATCATCGCTGGACCGCAGCTTGCGGTTGTGCGTGTACTTGTTGATCATCGAGTCCATGTTCCCGGCCGAAACGCCGAAGAACAGGCGGGGCTTGCCGAACTTCCTGAAATCCGCGCAGCTGTCCCAGCGCGGCTGGGCGAGGATGGCCACCCGCAGGCCTTCGGCCTCCAGCACGCGGCCCACCAGGGCCATCGCGAAGGAAGGATGGTCCACGTAGGCGTCGCCGGTGACCAGCACCACGTCCACGTAGTCCCAGCCCAGGGCTTTGACTTCCTGGGGCGTAGCGGGAAGGAAACTCATAGGATAATGATAGCAAAAACCAGGAAAGGGCCGGGGGTTCCAATATTAAGTCAATTATGTAATAATAGATATAGGGAACGCACCGTTTCCCGCACTTCTAGGAGGGAAAATGAAAAAAATACTACTTTCGCTGTGCCTGCTGCCGCTGCTCGCGGCCGGGGCCAAGGCCGATCCTTTCGAGGATTTCAAGGCTATTATCGCCGTTCAGGGCGAGGGTCTGCTTAAGCCTTTCGCCGCCGACCTCGGCGGCCTGATAGGCGCCAACGACTTCAATTCCGGCCGCTCGCTCGGCTTCCCCGGCTTCGAAGCCGGCCTGGCCGCCACCGTGCAGGCCAAGCCCAGCTCCGACAACCGCATCCTGCGCGACGCGGACGTGAAAGCGTTCGGCGTGCCGATGCTGCACGCGGGCGCGGCCCTGCCCCTGGTAGGCGCCGACGTGATGCTGCGCGCCACCGGCTTCTCCGGCTTCTCCATCATCGGCGGCGGCCTGCGCTACGGCGTCATCAAAAGCGGCACGCTGACCAAGTTCATCCCGGACGTCTCGGTGTCGGCCTACTACGACGTGATAACCTACGACTACTTCAAGGGCAGCCACCTGTCCTTCGACGCGTCGGCCTCGTTCGACATCCCGGTGATAAAGCCGTACGTCGGCGTGGGCATAGACCGCACCACCCTGGAGATCAAGAACGTCAACGCCGCCCTTAACGGCACGGACGCCACCATCTCCAAGCCGCGCTACACCGTCGGCGTGCGCCTGTCGCCGCTGCCGCTGCTCTACGTGTACGGCGCTTATAACATACTGCACGGCCAGACCGGGTATTCCCTGGGCGCCGGCGCGAAATTCTAAACAGTTGGGAGGCTGGCAGCCTTAAAACGCAGGGCCGCTCCATGAACCCAAAGCCCGCGGCGTCGGACGACGCGGGTCGAGGACCGAGCGCAATGCGCGAAGGTCCGAGAGGCGAATGCCGCGCGAAGCGGCCGCGCTATGCGCGGCGGAAGTCCCGAAGGGACTTCCCGGCTAAAAAAGGAGACCAACATGGATACTAACACCGAGAACACGGAAAGCCGCAGGCTGATAGAAGTAGCCGAGAAGTACGGGGCCAACAACTATCATCCGCTTCCTATCGTTATTTCCACCGCCAAGGGCGTGTGGGTGAAGGACCCGGAGGGCAACAAGTATATGGACATGCTCAGCGCCTACTCGGCGCTGAACCACGGCCACAGGCACCCGCGCGTCCTGAAGGCGCTGACGGAGCAGGCCAAGCAGGTCACGCTCACTTCCCGCGCCTTCAACAACGCCCAGCTGGGCCCGTTCCTCAAGGAACTGTGCGAGTTCTCCGGCTACGAGATGGCCCTGCCCATGAACACCGGCGCCGAGGCCGTAGAGACCGCACTGAAAGCGGTGCGCAAGTGGGGCTACAAGGTGAAGGGCGTGCAGGCGGACAAGGCCGAGATCATCACCTGCTCCAACAACTTCCACGGCCGGACGATAAGCACCATCTCGTTCTCCACCGAGCCGCAGTACAAGGACGGCTTCGGACCGTTCACCCCGGGCTTTAAGACCGTGGAATACGGCAACCTCGAGGCGCTCAAGGCCGCGATCACCCCGAACACCGTGGCTTTCATGCTGGAGCCCATACAGGGCGAGGCCGGCATCATAGTGCCGCCGGCCGGCTACCTGAAGGCCGCCTACGACCTGTGCAAGGCCAACCGCGTCCTGTTCGTGGCCGACGAGATCCAGACCGGCTTCGGCCGCACCGGCAAGAAATTCGCCTGCGACTACGAGAACGTCAAGCCCGATATGATCACCATGGGCAAGGCCCTCGGCGGCGGCGTGCTGCCGATCTCGGCCGTAGTGTCCTCCAAGGAAGTACTGGGCGTCTTCAATCCCGGCGACCACGGCAGCACGTTCGGCGGCAACCCGCTGGCCTGCGCGGTGGCGCGCGAGGCGCTGAAGGTGCTGACGGAAGAAAAGCTCGTAGAGAATTCCTACGAGATGGGCAAGTACTTTACCGACAAGCTGCGCACGATCAAGGGCAAGCATATCAAGGAAGTCCGCGGCAAAGGCCTGCTGATAGGCGTGGAGATGGACTGCGCGGCGCGCCCGTACTGCGAGCAGCTGATGGCCCTGGGGCTGCTGGCCAAAGAGACCCACGACCACGTGATCCGCTTCGCCCCGCCGCTCGTGATCACTCAGAAAGAAATAGACTGGGCTTTCCGCCGCATAAAGAAAGTCCTGTCCAAGTAAGCGTCGCTCTAGAAGCCCCGTCAGCCGGTTTGCCGCGCTGGCGGGGCTTTTTAACGCTGATGAGCACCAAAGATAAAAACAATAATTGGCTTTACTTCCAGGTGGTCGTCGCCGCCGCCGTGTGGGGCGCCGCCTACCCGTTCACCAAGATCCTCGTCGCCGAGGTCTCCCCGCTTTCCATAGTCGCCTTCCGCGCCCTCACGGGCACGCTCCTGCTCCTGCTCTTCAGCGGTTCCAGTTTCGAACTGAAGGATTTCAAGCCCGCCATTCTGTGGCGGCTCCTCGTCATGTCGGCGCTGGGGATCTCCTCCCAGCAATACATGCAGGCTTACGCCCTCAAGTACACGGAGGCCTCCCACGCCGGCTGGCTGATCGCCTCCACGCCTATCCTGGTGGCCGGCCTGATGGCCGCGCTGGGCGAGCGGATAGGCGCCCTCAAACTGACGGCTTTCCTGCTGGGCTTCGCCGGCGCCATGCTGGTGGTCTTCGCTAAGGCCGGGACCGGCGCCTTCGCCCTGCCCTCTACCCGCGGGGACCTGATCCTGCTCTTCTCCTGCCTGACCTGGGCCTTCTACGTGCTGTGCGCCAAACGCTGGCTCACCTCCTGGCGGCCCGCCAAGGTTACCACGGCCAGCATGCTGGTGGCCCTGGTGAGCGTGCTGCCCTTCTGGTTCGCCGCCGGCGGCCCGGCCGAGTTCGCCAACGTCTCTAAGGCGGGCTGGGTAAGCCTCGGCTACCTGGGCGTGCTCTCCTCCGCGCTGGGCTACCTGTTCTGGAACAACGCCGTGGAAGGGCTCGGCGCGGTCAAGGCTTCGTATTTCATCAACGTCGAGCCTTTCTCCACGCTGCTCTCGGCCTACCTGCTGCTCGGCGAACGGGCTACCCTCGCGGCTTTCGCCGGGGGCCTGCTGATCATGGCCGGGGTCTACCTGGTGAACATGAAAGAAGGCCGGGCAGGGCCGTTAAAAGGAGCCGTCATCAATGTCTGATTTTTCCCCGCTTAAAGACCGGTTCGGGGAGCATTGCCGCTTCGGTGAAGCAGCGGCCGGCTTTACCACCTACCGCGCGGGGGGGGCCGCCGAGGTGACGGTGCGCCCCGGCACGACGGAAGAGCTGCTGTGGCTGGCCGGCTGGTGCCGCGCCGCCGCCGTCCCTTTCCTGGTGCTGGGCCGCGGTTCCAACGTGCTGGTGAGCGACCGGGGCCTGCCCGGCGTGATCGCCCTTACGGAGCGCCTCGACAGAATTACTGTTTCGGGCGGCGCCATAGAGGCCCAGGCCGGGGCGGCCTGGGACGAGGTGGCGCGCCTCTCCGCGGAGGGCGGCCTGGCCGGTTTTGAAAAGACCTCCGGGATCCCCGGCTCGGTAGGCGGGGCCGTGCGCATGAACGCCGGGGCTTTCGGCCAGGAAACTTTCGACAGGCTGGTTTCCCTAGACGCTTTTGACCGGCAGGGAAAACCGGTGCGGCTGACCAAGGCCGGCATCAAGTTCGGCTACCGCTCCGTGGCGGGCCTGGACGGGCTCACCGTCCTGTCGGCGCGCTTTGAGCTGCCGGCGGGGGACAAGGCCGTGCTGATACAGGACCGCTCCTGCGTGCTGGCCGCCAGGGCGGCCAAACAGCCGCTGGACCGCCCGTCGGCCGGCAGCGTGTTCAAGCGCCCGCCGGGGGATTACGCTTCCCGCCTGATAGACGCCGCCGGCCTGAAAGGCCTGCGGATAGGCGGCGCCGAGGTTTCTGGCGTGCACGCCGGTTTTATCGTCAACGCCGGCGGGGCCACCGCCGCCGATATCTACGCCCTGATGCAGGAAGTGCGCGCGCGGGTTAAGGCCGGGACCGGGGTGGAGCTGGAGCTGGAGCAGATACTGCTCGGGGAATTTTAAGGGTTTACGGGGGGAAGAATGAAACTGCTGCTTTCCATACTGCTGTTCATGCCCGGGTTCTGTTACGGGGCGGGCCTGCCGGAAGCCGACCGTTTTTTTGAAAAAGAGCTTTACGAAGAAGCGCTGAAGATCTACTCCTCGTCCGCCGCCGCCGCGGGGCCGGAGAGCCTGAAGGCCGCCTACCGCGCGGCCGAATGCGAAGCGCTGCTGTTCCGCTACGCCGAGGCCGCCGGGCGCCTGAACGCGCTTAAACTGCCGCCGGACCCGCTCTGGCAGGGACGCCTGCTCCTGTTGCGCGCCGGAGCCGGCGAGCAATTCCTCTCCCATTACGGCTATTCGGCGTCGGTCGACGAGCAGAAGGGTACCCAAGACGTGACCAAGTTCACCGGGGCCCAGTGGGACAGGCTGATAGACGCGGATTACGCCTCCCTCTGGCCGCTGCGCCGGGAGCTCCTTAAATACCCGCTCGCCAAACAGGGCTATTTTATCGGCCTGAAGAACGCTACGCTGGACTACACGCCCACCTTGTGGCATTTCGCCGTACTGCGCTGGGGCGAGCGCCTGCTCTCCCGGTCGCAGGACGGGGACGCCCTGCCGGAAGCCGGCCGGTTCGTGACTCCTGAGTATAACCTCGACTATTCTCCCGCCGCCCCGGCCGCCGAGCGCGCCGCGGCCCTGTACGAGTCCCTGGCGCAGGGCGAAGGCTTTGCCGCCGAACATTGGCGCCTGCAGAGGCTGCTGATCCCCATAGAGCATAGCGGGACCGTGGCCAACGCCGGAGAAAAGGCAGTGCGCGCCGCCGCGCTGGCCACGCTGAAAGGCTGGGGCCGGACCTTTAAGACACCGCTCGGCCGCGCCTGGGCGCTGCTGCGCGCCGCCTGGCTGCTCAACGAAGGAGAGGAATTTAAAGAAGCCGTGGACCTCTGCCTGAAGGCCGAGGGTGAGGCCCCCGGCTCTAACCCGGCGGCCCATTGCGCCGGGCTGCGCCTGAGCATAGAGACTCCCGAACTGACCCTGATCCCTTCCTTCGCCCTGCCGCCCGGCAAGGGCGCAGTAAAGGTGCGGGCCCGCAACCTGCCCGAGGTGTATTTCCGCGCCTACCGCACCACGCCGGAGGAGTTGGCCTCCCTGTCCCGGGACCGGGGCAACGGCTGGGGCGCGCTGCGCTACCTGGGCACGGAGGCCGCGCGCGCCTTCCTGGCGCGGACGCCGGACCTGCGCTGGAGCGCCCGCCCGCAGTACCCCGCGCCGTACCAGCGCCGGGAGCAGGAGGCCCCGCCGCCCCCGATGAAGAAGGGCGTCTACGTGGTGATCGCTTCCGGCGACCCGGGCTTCGAGGACGGCTCCTCGCTGCTCAGCGCCGCCTCGGTAAACATTACCGACGTGCTGCTGATGGGCACCGCCGGCCTGGCCGGAGACCCCGAAGATTTCCTCTACGATCCCGCGCAGCCGGCCCGCCAGTCGGGCGGGGACCTCTTCAGGCTTTACGCGGTAGACGCCGTGAGCGGCCGCCCGCTGGCCGGCGCGCCGATAGACGCCTACCTGAACAGGTCGCACGGCGACTGGGAGCGCGTGCCGCTGCGCACCGGGCCCGACGGCGCCGCCGGGGTTTCTGCGCCCCTGCGCCTGGCCTATCCCACCTATCAGAACTTCTCGCTGGACCCGCTGCTGGAGCACGGCGGCGCCTACGCCTACTGGGGCAATTACGCCTCGGCTTCTTTCGGTCTGCCGCAGCCGCTGTCCCTCTTTCTCGAGACCGACAGGCCGGTCTACCGGCCGGGCCAGGAAGTAAAATTCAAGGTCACGGCCCTGCTGCGCGAGCCGCGCGGCTACCGCGTTTACGACGGGAGCGCGCGGCTGGCCGTGACGGTGCGCGACGCCAACTGGCAGGAGCTCTATTCAAAAAATCTCCCGGTGACCGGCCTCGGCAGCGCCGCCGGAGCGTTCACGGTGCCGGCCGGCCGGCTGCTGGGCCGCTATACCGTTACGGCGACCCTGCGCGAGTACGGCCATGATTTCAGCGGCTCGGCGACCTTCGGCGTGGAGGAGTACAAGCGCCCCGAGTTCGAGGTGAAGCTGGCCGACGCGGAGAAGCCCTACCGCTACGGCGCCCCCGCCGAGATAACCGGCTCCGCTAGATATTATTTCGGCTCGCCGGTGCCCGGGGCCGCGGTGAAATACCGCGTGACCCGCCACCGCTATATCCCCTGGTACTGCTGGTACTGGCGCTGGTTCTACTCCGATACCGGACCCTCAGAGGCCGCCGCGGGGGAGACTAAAACCGGCGACGACGGCAAGTTCTCCTTCAGCTTCACGCCCGCGCCCGAGAGCGGCGCCTACGCCGCCTACCCGTCCGCCTATACCGTCGAGGTAGAGGCCCGGGACGCCGGCGGCAGGACCATAAAGGACACCCGTGCCTACCGCGCCGGGGCCAAGGCTTACGCTTTCGACGTGACGCCGGAGGCCGGCTTTTTCTCTCCCGGCAAACCGGCCGTCCTTAAGGCCCGCCTGATGGACCTCAACGACGCGCCGCAGGACGGCAGCGCGCGCTACTACGTCTATAAGCTGGAGGGGGAGCCCGCCGAAGCCCCGGCCAGGTCGCAGCTGCGCAGGTATCTTTCTTTCGACCAGAACCCGTCGCTGGAACAGGCTTTCTCCAAAGTTGCCGACGGCCCGCTGGCCGATTCCGGGGAGATAAAGTTCTCCAAGGACACGCCGGCCCGCCTGACCCTAAAAGCCCTGGCGCCGGGGGCCTACCGCCTGCGGCTCAAGGCCGGAGACCCGTGGGGCGGCGAGAGCTCCTCCGAGCTGGTGATAGTTTCCGCCGCCAGGGAGGCCGGCCGCAACAGGGCGCTTAAGCTGCCGCCGGTGGCCCTGTTCGAGTACGGCTCGTATAAGCCCGGCGAGACCGCCAGGGTGCTGATAGGCGCCTCCGCGCTGAAGGGAGCTAAATTCGTGGAACTGACGGCCGGCGCTTTTGTGCTGGCGCGCGAAACCCTGGCCGAGGGCGGCCTTTCCGTCTACGGCGTTAAGGTGGGCGCGCAGCACGCCGGCGGTTTCGGCCTGCGCTGGCTGGGCGCCGGGGACTTTAAATTCTACTCCGGAGTGTCCGACGCCCGCGTGCCGCGCGACGACAGGGGTCTGTCGCTGGAGATGGACTATGCCAAGGTACTGGCCCCCGGCCAGCGGGCCAGCTGGGCCCTGAAGGCCCGGGACGCCGCCGGCCGGCCCGTTTCTGGAGAGGCGCTGGTCAAGATCTTCGACCGCTCGCTGGAATACTATTCCGCCGACGCCGGTTTCTGGGGCGCCGCGCTCTACCCCGAGCGGCGCACCTCGGGCGCCGGGCAGTCTTCCCTGTTCGACCCGCATGCGCTGCAGCTGCCGGTAAAGGACGGGGCGGTGGCGCGCATGTACCGCGCGTTCCGCACCGCGGTCGCTGATGAAACGCTGCCGTCCCTGCGCATCGCCGGGTTCGGTTACCATGCCGGGGGCGGGGGAAGGATGTACGCCAAAGGGCTCAGCATGGAGTCCGACGGGGAATTAGCAGGCGGCTTCGCCGCCAGGGAGAACAGTGTGAGCGCCGTACGCGGCTCCATGGCCATGGCCAAGCTGGCGGCGCCCGGCAGCCCGACGGCCGACGTGCAGGGGCTGGCGGAAGGCAAGAGTAAGGCCGGCGCCCCGGAACCCGAAGTGCAGGCCCGGAAAGATTTCTCCGAGACCGCCTACTACGAGCCCCAGCTGAAGGTTCTTAACGGGGAGGGGAAATTCTCCTTCAAGATCCCGGAGCGGCTTACCGCCTGGAAGATCTCCTCGTATGTGCTGACGCGCAGCGCCGCGCGGGGCTCTTTCTCGGCCGAGACCGTAACGAAGAAAGACCTGATGGTGCGCCTGGACATCCCGCGCTTCTTCCGCGAGGGGGACCGCTCCCGCCTGACCGCGCTGGTCACCAACGACACGGCCGAGAGCCTGGCCGGGGAAGTCACTCTTTCCATAACCCTCGACGGCACGGACGCCTCCGGCAGGTTCAAGGCCGGCGAGGCCCGCCTGCCTTTCACGGTAAAGCCGCAAGGCACCTCCACCGTGTACTGGGAGATAGAAGCGCCGCGCGGTACGGCCGCCTACAAGGTGCGGGCCGTGGCCCGCTCCGGCCGGCTGGCCGACGCGCAGGAGAACGACCTGCCGGTGCTGCCGTCGCGCGAGCGGCTGATAGCCTCCTCGGTGGCCGCGCTGGACGGCGCCGCCTCAAAAACTTTCCGCCTGGCCGAGCTGGAGGCCGCCGACAGCTCCAGGGAGGTGGAGTCCCTGCACCTGGAGGTGCAGCCGCAGCTTATCCTCACCGTGCTCAACAGCCTGCCCGCGCTGGTGCGCTATCCCTACGAGTGCACCGAGCAGCTGATGAACCGCTACGTGCCGCTGGCCATAGTGAACGGCTTCTACAATAAGTACCCGGCGCTGCGCGCCGCGGCCGCCAAGGTGCCTAAACGCGCCACCCTCACCCCGGCGTGGGAGCGGGATAACCCCGTGCGCCTGATGGCGCTGATGGAAACCCCCTGGGAGCAGGACTCCAAGGGCCGCTCCTCGCGGCTGGACGCTACCGATATGCTCGACCCCAAGCTGGTGGGAGGAGAGCGCGAGGCCGCCTTCGCCAAGCTGAAGTCCTACCAGAACGCCGACGGCTCCTTCCCGTGGTTCCCCGGCGGGCGCCCCAGCCTCTACATGACCCTCTACGCGCTGGAGGGGCTGGCCGAGGCATCTCGCTACGGCGTAGCTATCCCGGAGGACATGGCCCGGCGCGCGCTGGCCTACGTTCTCGCCGAGATCCCGGCCCAGATGAAGGCGGATGAGGAGCATCTCGCCTTGTCCCTGTACGGGGCTTATGTCATCACCTCGTTCCCCAAAGCCTGGCCCGAAAGCAGGACGGCCCTGTCCTACGCCAAGGCCTGGGCCGACTACGCCGACAAGCATGCCGGCGCCATGACGGCTTTCGGCAAGGCCTACGCGGCCTATGTCTACCTGCGCCTCGGCGAGAAGGCCAAGGCGGAGAGCTACCTGGACCGCGCCATGGACGGAGCCCGCTCCGACGAGATAGCCGGCGTGTACTGGACCCCGGAGAAGATCTCCTGGCTGTGGTATAACGACACGGTGGAAAAGCACGCCTTCATCCTGCGGACGCTGCTGGCGCTGCGGCCCGCCGACCCGAAAATACCCGGGCTGGTGCGCTGGCTCCTCTTCAGCCGCAAGGCCAGCGAGTGGAAGTCCACCAAAGCCTCGGCCGCGGCTATCTACTCGCTGCTCGACGTCATGAAGACCAGGGGCGCCCTGGATAACCCCGACAGCTACGCCGTTAAATTTGGAAAAACCGACCAGGCGCTGGAGCTGCAGCCCTTCGACTGGGTAGGCGCCCCGCTGCGCTGGTCCAAATACGGCGCAGAGACCGCCGAGAAAGGCGCCCTGAGGCCCTCCGTCTCCAAGAAAGGCCCGGGCCTCGCCTTCGCGGCCTTCACCGGCATCTATACCACGGAAAAACCGGCGGAGGAATCTCCCGCCGGCATGATGAACGTGTCGCGCGCCTACTTCCTGCGCGAGAAGGACGGCAAAGGCTACTCGCTGAAACCCCTGGCCTCCGGCGACACCGTGGCCGTAGGCGACCAGGTGGAGGTGCACCTTACCGTCGCCACCCGCAGCCAGTTCGAGTACGTGCACCTCAAGGACCCCAAGCCGGCCGGCTTCGAGGCCGAGGAACTCAGCAGCGGCTGGAAATGGGAACAGCTGTCCCGCTACGAGGAGCCGCGCGACTCGCTGACCAACTTCTTCATGGAGTGGCTGCCGCACGGCGAGTACGTGCTCAAATACCGCCTGCGCCCGACGGTGCCCGGCAAGTTCCGCCTCGGCGCCGCCGTAATGCAGTCCATGTACGCCCCCGAGTTCGCCGCCCACTCCGCCGGCATGCTGATAAACGTGAAGTAGGGGTTTGCGCGGAAGTTGCACTCAGGGCCATGGGCCCGGCGAGGGTATGCCTTCGGAGGGGCCTCACGAAGGCGAGGCTTGCGTAAGCGCCGAGCCTGAGTGAAAGAGCGAGGCCACGGTGTGGCCGAGCGTACCCGGAGAAGGCATACCCTTGCCGGGCCTTGCGATGGTTAGAAGCGGCGGAAGATAAAAGTGTTCTTGGAACCGAAAGAGAGGAATTTGAACAGCACGAAGAAGAGGGCGGCGCCGGCGAGCAGCAGCGGTATGCCTATGATGGCGCCGATCACCGTGGAAGTCAGCAGCGCCCCGGCCATCACCAGGCCCAGCGCCAGCAGCCCCACCCCCGCCGCGACCAGCATCTTAAGGCGGGTGAACAGCCCCGGCCTTTCGGGGAGGGGAAAGTCCCGGCCAGGCCCGGGACCCGCAGAACGGAAGCCGCCTTCGCCCGGGTGCACCAGCTCCGGCTCCACGCAGTCTTCGGTCACCGTAACGCGCCTGTCAGTCATAAGACTATTTTATCAAAACGCGCAACAATTCCGTTATATCCCGCGGTTAGAATATAGAGACCCGGAGAACATGACATGAACCTTAGAAACCTCACGCTGTCCCCGGCCGCCCTGCTGGCGGTCCTGCTGTATTGCCTGCCGGCCGCCGCGGCGCGCCCCGAGCCGGCCAACGCCCTCCTCGTAGTGCCCTCGGGCCAGGTAGTCTTCAACCCCAAGTTCCAGGAGTTCATGGACGCCAGGGGCGCCCGCCTGCTGGAGTTCTTCCAGCCCAACGTTTTCATCGGCTACATCCCCCAGGGCATAGAGAAAGACCTGGAGCGCACCTTCGGGGCCCAGGTCTACCGCGGCAAGGTCGACGACTGGAGCTCCTTCGCCCGCTACGGCGACCGGGCCGTGCTCGGCGTGAATTCCTGGAACAAGCGCTTCGTAGAGGACCCGCCGGAGGCCCCGCTGGTAGTCAGCTCCAGGGTGCAGAAAACCGGCAAGAAGGGGGATTCCTTCCTGTTCACCTGGAACCAGGTCATGAAGGCCGCCTCCTACCGGCTGCAGATCAGCTCCTCCTCTAATTTCTCCTACCCGCTGCTCGACACCATGGTGGCGCGCAACAGCTACCGCCTGGTGCCCGCCTTCTGGCGGGACGGTGTGTACTACTGGCGCGTGGGCGGCCTCATGCGGCTCAACACCGGCGAAACCCGCGACGGGGCTTTCTCCAAGCCCGTCCCCTTCGCCGTCTCCAACGGCGCCCGCCCCGCCGGCGCCAGGCTGGGCAAACCGCCGGTGCCCTCCAGGGCCGCCGTTAAGGACCGCCCCCTGTCCTGGGCCTCTCCCGTGGCCTTCAAATATTACCGCCTGCAGATCTCCGACGCCGCCGATTTCAGCTCGCCGCTGGTGGATGTCTTTACCGACACTTGCACCTACAGGCTTTACGGCCTGGGCTTCAGCCCGATGACCCCCTACTATATGCGCGTCATGGGCTCCGACGGCGTTTCGGCCGGGGACTGGTCCGGCCCTTCCGAATTTACGCTGGAACCGCTGGAGAGCGAGGAGGCGGGGAAGAACCGCTAGACTATGGGCAACAGCCGCGCCGTATCGAAGCGTAACCACGTCAAAGCCCTGGGGCTGTGCGCCCTGGCCTGCCTCGCCCTGCGCGGCGCGGCATGGGCCGTGCCGGCTCACCCTCGCCCCATGCAGGCCGAACAGCCCGACGGCTCAAAGATCTCGGTAGCCCTGAAGGGCGACGAATACCATCACTGGCACGAGGACGCCGCCGGCTACACCATAATCAAGGACTCCGGCAGCAAAGCCTGGTTCTACGCCGAGAAAAGCGCGGGGGGAACCTTGCGGTCCGGCGCGTACAGGGTGGGCGCCGCCGACCCGGAGAAGCTGGGCCTCAAAAAGCGCCTGCGCGACGACCGCCGGGCTAAAGTCGGCGCCGCCCGCCGGGCGAGGGCGGATTCAATAAGGCGCAAGAGCTCAGAGTCGGCCCCGTCCCGCGTCTCCTCCACGGTCTCTTCCGTCTCCGGCGCCAGCGCTCCGCCTTCCAGGGTTCCGATCCTGACCGGCACCATGAAGAACCTAGTTATATTGGTAAAGTTTTCAGATCAGAGCGTAACCCAGCCACAGACTGCATTTGATAACCTCTTCAACCAGATCGGGTATACTGGCGGAACAGACGGTGCCCGCGGTTCCGTAAAGGATTATTTCCTTGAAGTTTCATATGACAAACTTAATGTGGATTCGGTAGTTACTGCTTGGGTTAACCTAACCCAAACTCAAGCATATTACGGCGCTAATGTGGATGAGTTCGGCAATCCGGATGTAAATGGTTTTGACCAGCGCCCACGCGAAATGGTTGCGGAAGCAATAACCATCCTCGATAATGCAGGGTTCAATTTTAGGCAGGCAGACGGGAATAATGACGGAGAAATAGATGGACTGACCATAATCCATTCCGGCTTCGATGAGGCGGCTGGGAATTCTGCGAACTGCATCTGGTCTCATCAATGGGAACTGATTTCTCCCTTTACTACTCACGACGGGGTTACTATTAGTCCTTATCACACAGAATCTGAAATACGCGGAAACTCGGGAGTTGGAATCACGCGTATAGGGACCATCTGTCACGAGACCGGTCACTTCCTCGGTCTGCCGGACCTTTACGACACGAAACCAACTCAAACCAGCAGCGGTCTCGGAGAATTCTGCCTGATGTCCGGCGGTTCCTGGACAGGCCCGACCTACGATGGCGCTTCCCCAGCCCATTTAAGCGCCTGGCCCAGAAAATATCTCGGCTGGGCTGCGGCTACTCAGGTCACGACTGTAGGGACCAAGGAACTAAATAGCATAGAACTTTCATCTTCCGCGTTATATATGCTGCGCGACGCCGCTTTCCCCGCTAATGAGTATTTCCTTATTGAAAACCGACAAGGCGGAGGATTTGACGACTATATTCCCGGAAATAATCGCGGCCTGCTGATCTGGCATGTGGATGAGAGCATGTCCGGCAATACCGACCCCGCGCATTACCTGGTGGACCTGGAGGAGGCCAGCGGCCTTCAGCATCTTACAGGCGGGACGGGCATTTACGGGGACGACTCGGACTATTACCGGGGCGGGAATAACGCTTTCAGCGCCGTCAATACTCCCAACAGCAACAGCTACTCCGGCCTGCCCCTGAAACTGATCGTGGACTCCGTGTCTCCTACCGGCTCCCCGATGAGCTTCGAGCTGGGGAGCACCGACACCACGCCGCCGACCACCGTAGCCACTGTCTACGACGGCCTTACCAGCGGCGTCGACATCACCAAGACCGGCTCCACCTCCCAGCTGTCTGCCAACTGGACCGCCTCCGGCGATCCCGAGACCGGGATCTCCGCCTACTACTACGCCATCGGCACTACGGCCGGCGGCACGAACCTGGTCGGCTGGACCAGCAACGGCACGGCCCTTTCCGTGACCCGTTCCGCCCTGGCCCTGGCCAACGGCACTACCTATTATTTTGGCGTTAAGGCCCTGAGCGGCGTGGGCGTATATTCTGTGGAACGCTGGTCCAACGGCCAGTACGTGGACCTCAATTCTCCGGCCGACGTTACCTACGTTAACGACGGCACCGCGGCGGACGTAGACTATGTTTCCTCCGAGGGCAGGCTTTACGCCAACTGGGGCCCTTCGCCTTCGCTCGGTATCGCCAGCTACTGGTACGCCATCGGCACCACGCCCGGCGCCACCAACACTCGAGACTGGACCATCGCACCCCTCAACACCTCCGTAGCCGCTACTGGGCTGGCGTTCGCCGAGGGGACTACCTATTACTTCTCGGTAAAGGCGCGCAACGCTTCCGGTTTCGACTCCTCGCCGGTCTCTTCCGACGGCCAGCTGGTGGACGTTACCAGCCCCACGGCCAGCGTCCTTTACATCTCGCCCCAGCCGGCCCGGCCCGGCGCTTTCTCCGCCAAGCTGATAATCACTGAGTCTAATCCCCTGTCCGGAACGCCGCAGCTGCGGTTGAGGACTTCCGGCGGCGTGTTCGTGCCGCTGACCGTCAGCCACCTGATCTATTCCACCTGGACGGTTTCGGCCAACCTGGAATCTTATCACTCCAGCGGCACCGCTACTTTCGCCTTGACCATTGCGGACCAGGCCGGCAACAACTGTACGGGCATCGCCCCCGGCGGCACTTTCCTCGTGCAGACCTCGGTGTCCGGCACTTCGGGCGGGAGCATTGCCAACACCGACGGCATGGCGGTGGCCGTGCCCGCCGGCAGCTACTCGGGGGACCTGTTCATAACGGTGTCCACGGTGCCGGACTCGCGGGTGAGTTCCGCCGATTCCGCCTCGCCCGGTTCTTCCAAATTGTTCACCTACGACCTGGCCCGCGAGTTCAGGGCGGTCAACGCCGCCGGCACGCCCGTCACCGTTTTCTCCCACCCGCTGACCATAACACTGGCCTATCCCGACGCCAATAACGACGGCCGCATAGACGGGGACCTGGTGCGCGAAAGCCTGGCCTGGATCTACTACCTCGACGAGGCTCTCGGTAAATGGACCCCCGTGCAGGGCGTTACCAAGAACGCCGCCGCCAACACGCTTACCGCGCAGGTGCCGCATTTCTCCGTCTACTCGGTCAGGTCCGCGCCCGGAGCGGAAGCCGGCCTGGACGGGCTTAAGGCCTATCCCAATCCCCTCGACCTGCGCTCTGTGTCCGCGCTGACCATAGAGGGCATCCCCGCCGACGCGGCCGACCCGCGCGTCTATATCTACAATGAGGCGGCGGAGCTGGTGCGCACCCTCTCGCCCGGCGACGGCCTGGACGCGCTCAATACCGCGGTCTGGGACGGCCGGCTTAAGAACGGCTCCCGGGCGGCTACCGGGTTGTACCTCTACCTGGTCCGGACCACTAATTACGGCAAAGGGAGGGGTAAGTTCTTCCTTATCTGGTGACTATGAAACTCCTCGCCGCGCTGCTCCTGCTGGCAATGGCCGCGCCGCCCGTAAAGGCGGAGACGGGGACTACCGCTTTGCCTTTCCTGAAGCTGGACGCCGGGGCCCGGGCGGCAGGCCTGGCCGGCGCGTACTGCGCCGCCGGGGACGACGCCCTGGCGGTCTTCTACAACCCCGCCGGTACGGCCCTGGCCGAGCGCAAGGAGATCCTGCTGGGGCATAACGAGTGGCTCGACGGGCTCCGCAACGAGACCGCGGCCTACGTACATCCTTTCGAGAGCGGCCTCTCGGTTTTCGGAGGGGTCAACGCTCTTTTCAGCGGCGAGATGGACCGCTACGACGCTGCCGGCGCGGCCCGGGGCTCTTTCAGCTCCAGGGAAGGCGCGGCCTCGGCCGGAGTGTCGGCCCGGCTCGGGCGCGGGTACTACGGCGGGCTGGCGCTAAAGGGGCTTTACCAGTCTGCCGACGGGGCGAGCGCCATGGCCTGGGCCGGCGACGCCGGCCTGCTGAAGGCGCACGGCCGGTGGCGGGTGGGGCTTTCGGCCTCTAATTTCGGGGGGAGCATGAAACTAGGCTCCAAAGCTTTCGCCCTGCCGCTCATGCTGCGCGGCGGCGTTTCCGCCGAAGTTATACAGCATATACGGCTCTCGGCCGACGCCGTTAAGCCCGGCGAGGCGGAACTGCAGGGGGCCTTCGGGGCGGAGGCGGAGCTGCCGGCCAATCCCGACGAAGCTTTCTACCTGCGCGCCGGCTACCGCACGGGGCGCGCGGCCAACTCCGGGCCGGGACTGTCGGCCGGGCTGGGGTTCCGCAACAAGGACCTGCGGCTGGATTACTCTTTCGCCCCCTACGGGGACCTCGGGGATTCGCACCGCCTCACCGTCGCCGTGGGGTTCGGGGGCGTGCGCCTGGCGCCGGAAGAGAGGAGGGCGTATAAAATAGTAACTCCGCAGAAGCCCGGCCAGAAAAAAGCGCCTCCGGCCCGGCAGGAGAAGAAGAAAAAGTCCGGGTCCGGGGGGAGCGAGCCGGTTTATTTTATGTGGTAGCGGCTTTCTCCAGCAGGTCCCGCCATAGCGGTACGGCTTTTGAAAGTTCGAAGTCGGCGGCGCGCGCCAGGGAGGCGCGGGAATACTTTTCCAGCAGAGCTTTGTCGGCCAGCAGGCCGGCTATTTTTTTAGCCCAGACTTTTTCATGCTCCAGCGCCGGGGTCCCGGCCGGCGGCCTTTCCGCCGTCAGCGGCGGCATCAGCACGCCGAAGGGCGCGTCTTCCGGCGCGGCCGCGCGCCTGTGGAACGGCGCGGCCGGCGCCAGGATCTCGCGCGGGCCGGAGTCGCAGTCGGCGGAGAGGACGGGGGTGCCGCAGGCCATGGCCTCGAGGAGCGAGTTGGGGAAGCCTTCCCAGACCGAAGTGAAAGCGAAAAGAGCGGCGTTGGCGATGAACGGATAGGGGTTCTCGCGGAAGCCGGCAAAATAGACGTCCGCGTCCGGCGGGGGCGCTCCGGGGCCGGCGTGGGTTTTCAGGCCCAGGTCTGACGAGAGGCCGGCGAGGTAAGCCCGCAGCCCGCCTTCGCCGGCCAGCACCAGGGCCGCGCCGGGCGCCGCGGCCTTCACTTCGCGGAAGATCCTGAGCAGATGCCACTGGCCCTTGGCGGCGGTCAGCCTGCCGCTGGTGCAGACTACCGGCCTGGAGTAAACCCTGGCCCAGGCCTCGTCGAGGGGCTGGCGGGACAGCGCGGCTATCGCCCCGGTATCGCAGCCGTTGTTTATGACCAGGATCTTTGCGGGCGGGACGCCGAAATTGAGCTCCAGGTCCGCTTTTACTCCCAGGGAGTTGGCCACGACTGCCGCGGCCTCCGGGTAAAAGCGGCGGATAAGCGGGCGCATCAGCGCGCCGCGCAGGCCCGAGAACTCTCCGGAGGGCCGGGTGCGCTCGCAGACTACCGCCCGGTGGCCGGAGCGCCGGGCCGCGAGGACGTTCACCAGGTTCGCCCGCTCCATGAAGGAAAGCACCGTGTCGCCCGGGCCGGCCAGCGCCGCCAGGCGCCGGGCGTAGGCGGGGATGGCCGCGGTCTTGAGAAAAGAAGGCGTGGCCGCGGTATGGGCGGACAGGAAAACGGGGGCGCCGGGGAGCGGCAGGGCGACTTCGTTCTCGAGCAGGACCAGGGCGTCGTGCGGCAGCAGGGCGGCCAGGGCCGCGAACTGCTTTTCGGCCCCGCCCCTGAACAGCGAGTTTATAAGAAGCTTTACTCCCATAATCCAATTCTAGAATATTTTTGCCGGGGCCGCTTTAAAAGCGCTCCGGCATAGTGTAAAATGTAAACGTTAGACGCCTTTGCGGCAGGAGGGTCCGGGTATGAATATGCTTTTGTTTTTCTTGACGTTCGCGTGCGCGGCCCAGGCCGCGGACGCTCCGGCGCGTGTTTTTGCCGGCCATTCGGAGGGGGTGCAGGCCTTAGCTTTCTCGCCGGACGGCCAATACCTGGCCTCCGGCGGCATGGATCTGAACGTGGCGCTCTGGAGCCTGAAGACCGGCAAGATAAAGAAAGTCATGGTAGGGCACAGGACCGGAGTGACAGGGGTGGATTTTTCTCCGGAAGGCGACTATCTGGCTTCCGTAGACTCCAAGGGCATAGAGGTCTGGAAAGTCCCAGGCGGAAAAAGTTTTAAGAGCATAACCGGGCACAGCCACACCCTTTTCAGCGTGCGCTTCTCCGTGGCCGGGGATTACCTGGCCGCCGGGGGCTACGGCGGGGTAGGCGTCTGGACCTTCCCGGAGGGCGAACTGCTGCGCAATATGAAAGCGCAGGTGGACAGCGCCAACGTGGTGGCCTTCCTGCCTAACGGCCACTACGTGGTCTCGGGCAACAGCAACGGCACCGTAACGGTGTGGAACCGCAACGACGGCAAGATCACCCGCACCATAGCCGCCCACAAGGACGCGGTGCGCGGCCTGGCCCTGACTCCCGACGGGGGACACGCGGTCTCCGGCGGCATGGACGGCGAGGTGAAGGTGTGGCGGCTGGTGGACGGTTTCCTGGCCGGCTCTTTTTTCGCGCATGAGGGCGGGGTTAAAGCCGTGGCCGTCTCGCCCGACGGCAAGCGCGTCGCCAGCGGCGGCCTGGACAGGTCAGTCAAACTTTGGGCGCTCACCGGGCAGCAGAAGGCCCCTCTTAAAGAGCTGAAAGGGCACGAGGACAGCGTCGAGGCGCTGGCCTTCTCCCCGGACGGCCGGACCCTGGCCTCCGGTTCCAAGGACAAGACAATCCGGATCTGGAAGCTGCGCTGACCCGCCGGCCCGGCCCCCGCGCGCCTTTTGCTATAATTTTCCAATTGCTTAACTCATCGGAGGACAAATGACGCGTTTCGCCGGGCCTTCACGCCTTTTTAAAGTCTGGACGTTCTACATAGTCTGCGCCCTGGTGGGCTACGCGGGCGTACTGGCTTTCGCCGGGCCGGGAAAGGCCTCGCCCCAGCCGGCCGTAACTGTCAGCACGGCGGCGGCGCAGCAGGCGGACCCCGCCGCGGCTGTCTCCGGGCAGATCGAGAAGATGAAGGCCGAGCACGTTCCTTCCAGCCTCCTCAACCGTTCCGTTTCCTTCTTCGGGCTGTTCGCCCTTATCGGCATCTGCTACCTGCTGTCGGATAACCGGTCCAAGATCAACTGGCGGCTGGTGGCGTGGGGCATGGGCCTGCAGCTCGTTTTCGGCATCATCGTCCTCAAGACCGCGCCGGGGCTGTGGGTGTTCGAACAGCTCAATACCGCGGCGGTGGCCGTTATCGGTTTCGGCCAGCAGGGCACCAACTTCCTGTTCAGCTCCTTCGTCACCGGCAGGACCGAGTCCGGGCTGGTGAACTTCGCCTTCAACGTGCTGCCGACGGTGATCTTCTTCTCTTCCCTGATGACGCTGGGCTACTACCTGGGCATCATGCAGGCTATAGTGAACTTCTTCTCCGTCATCATGCAGCGCACCATGAAATGCTCCGGCGCGGAAAGCCTCTCCACCGCCGCCAATATCTTCGTGGGCCAGACCGAGGCCCCGCTGGTCATCAAGCCCTACGTCAAGGACATGACCAACAGCGAACTGATGTGCGTGATGGTGGGCGGCTTCGCCAACACGGCGGGCAGCGTGCTGGTGGCCTACGTCGGCATGCTCTACAAGTTCTTCCCGGACATCGCCGGGCACCTGATCGCCCAGTCCGTGATGTCCGCCCCTGCGGCGCTGGTCTGCGCCAAGATAGTGATGCCGGAGCTGGGCCAGCCGGCTACCGCCGGCGCCCACGTTAAGATGCTCAAGGAAAATATCGACGCCAACGCCATCGACGCGGCGGCCCGCGGCGCCTCCGAAGGCATGACGCTGGCTTTCAATATCGGCGCCATGCTGCTGGCCTTCATCGCCATCATCGCGCTGATCAACGCGGTGCTGATAAAGACCTCCGTGGCGCTGGGGATGCCCGCCCTGTCCCTCGAGATGCTGCTGGGCTTCATCGGGACGCCGTTCGCCTGGCTGATGGGCGTGCCGGCCCAGGACTGCTGGACCGTCGGGAAGCTGATCGGCGTGAAGACGGGCGTCAACGAGTTCGTGGCCTACCTGCAGATGGCCGACCTGCTGAAGTCCGGCGGGGAACTGTCCTACCGGTCCATCATCATCTGTTCCTACGCGCTGGCCGGGTTCTCCAACTTCTCGTCGATCGCCATCCAGATTGGCGGCATCTCCGGCATAGCGCCGACGCGCCGGCACGACCTGGCCAAGCTGGGGCTCAAAGCCATGGTGGTAGGTTCCATAGCCACGTTCATGACGGCGACTGTGGCCGGCATACTGATACCGTAAACACGGGCGTTCCAAAGAATGACGGCGGGCTTCTACAGCCCGCCGTCATTCTTTTATGCTCCGATGTCTAGTAGATGCCGCGCACGCGGCCGGTGACGGCGGAGAGGGGGAGGAAATGCAGCGGCTCGCCGGTGGCGGGGTCCTTCCACGAGGCGGAGTCGTTTGAGTTGTCGCGGTTGTCGCCCAGCACGAAGACAGTGCCGTCGGGGACCGTGAGCGGCCCCAGGTCGTCCCCGACCAGGGCTTCCCCGGCCCGGGCGTAATAGGCGTAGATCTCCAGCTGCGCCTCGCCGTTGAGGTAAACCTTCTTCTGCCGCAGTTCCACGGCGTCGCCGGCCACGGCGATGACGCGCTTGACGGATTCGTGGTCCTCGCCCACGGGCGACTTGAAGGCCAGGATCTCGCCGCGCAGCGGCGCGCGGAAGCGGTAGGTGACCTTGTCGAGGATGAGGTGGTGGCCTTTCGTAAGCGTGGGGGCCATGGAGTCGCTGGCTATGTAGATGGGCTCGCCAAGCCAGCGGCGCGCGGCCAGTGCGGAAACTATGGTTATTATTACGATGATCGTAGTTCTTAAGGGCTGCATAAGCGTTCTACTTCGGCAGGGTGACGGGCAGCCGGCCCGCGGGTTTGAACAGCCCCGCCAGGGCTTCGCCGGCGGCGGCCATGGACGGGGCGGTCATGCCGTAGAGCGCCATGGTGCAGGCGGCCTGCGGGTAGCCGGCCAGGTCGTAGGGGTTCATCAGGCTTACCAGCACCGACGGCTTGCCGGAGGCGAGCAGGCGGTTTATGGTCTCCCGCTGGGTGGTGTTCTGCGCGCCGGCCCACTGGAAGCTGCCTATCACCAGGACGTCGGCTTCAGCGGCCGCTCCCAGGAGACTCCTGGCGTCGGCGCCGTTCACGCCGATGTCGTAAAAATACTGGCTGGCCTGGTAGCCGTTCTCCAGCAGCGCGCGGTAGAGGTGGATGGAGTTGGCCGCGAAGCGCTGGGGGGCGAACATTATGACGGCTACTTTCTTGCCCTTGGGCAGAGGGAGCGAGCAGCCCGCGCCGGAGAGCGTGACGGCCTGGCGGGAAAGGGCGGCGGTGATCTCCAGGTAGGCTTTGTCGAAAGGCGACGGGGCCTCGGGCGGGTCGAAAAGCCCGGCGGCCCGCTTGGCGGCCAGGACCTTGTGGTAGGCGTCGTTGAGCCGGGTCTCGTTGATCCTGCCTGAGCGCACCTGCGCCGCTATCTCCTTCACGGCTTTGCGCGGGTCGCCCCTGCCTATGAGCAGCAGGTCCGCCCCCGCCTTTAAGGCTTCGGCCGCCGCCCGGTGGATGGACAGGCGCGAGGTGATGGCGCTCATGTCCAGGCTGTCGGTTATCACCAGGCCGCCGTAGCCCAGGTCTTTCTTCAGCAGGCCGGCGAGCACGGCGCGGGACAGCGTGGCCGGCCTTTTGGCGTCGAGGGCCGGGTAGCGGATATGGGCGGTCATGATGCCGGGGATGCCCAGCTCTATGGCCCGCTTGAAGGGGACCAGGTGGGCCGTGTGCAGTTCCGCCGTGGAGAGGGAGATCTCGGGCAGGGTCTTGTGCGAGTCCTGCAGGGCCGCGCCGTGGCCCGGGAAGTGTTTGCCCACGGCGATGACGCCGGCGGCCTTCAGGCCGTTGATGACGGCCCCGCCCAGCAGGGCCGCCTTCTGCGGGTCCGAACCGAAGGAGCGGATGCCGATGATGGGATTTTTGGGATTGGTGTTGACGTCCAGCACCGGCCCGAACGCCACGTTGATGCCGGCGCGCCGGAGCTCCTTGCCGGCGAGGTAGAACAGCATGGCCGTATTGTTCTCGTCGGCAGCCGCGCCGAGCATCATGTTGGTGGGGAGCTCGAGCAGGCCCAGGGTGGTGGGCACGTAGACGCTGCCGCCCTCGTAGTCCACCGCGATGAACAGCGGCGTGCCGGAGGGGGAGGCCTCGGCCTCGGCCTGCAGGCTGTCGGCCAGCCGGCGGGTCTCCTCCAGGGAGTACGAGCCCCACTGCAGCTGTACGCCGCCCAGCCCCTCCCGGGCCGCTGCGGCGGCGGTGGAAACGTCGGCCGCCTCGGCGGAGACTATCAAAAGCTGGGCCGCCTTCTCCTCGATAGAGGGTTCGGCGGCCCATGCCCGGGCTGCGGGGACCAGGAGAAACGCGAGGAGTAAAAGGCCGCCCGGGGTCTGCATTCCTTATTTAGAGAACTTGTAGCCGCGCCGGGTGGCCTGCCGGCGGATGGTGTCGATCATGGCCTTGTCGAGGGTGTTGGAGCCGGCCTGCTTCTTCTCCTCCTGGGCGATGTAGACCTTGCGCTGGGTCTGCAGGCTGTTGATCTCTTCCTTGATCTTTTTGCGCGCCGCCAGCTTCTCGTCCAGGTATTTCTCGCGCGCTCCCTTGTCCAGCTTGCGGATCTCCTCGGGCAGCTGCTCCGCGTCAATGTCCTCTTTCTTCATGGTGCCGCTCTCGAGGGCGGAGACGGCGTCCCAGGAGGCTTCGGACGCCACCTGCGCCGGGGCCGCCGCGGCCTGGAAGGCCGCGCGCTCCGCGGCTACGGCCCCGCCGGCGCTTTTGGCGGCGCCGTACGCGCCGCGCTTGGCCGCTATCTGGCCTCCGGCTCCGGCGCCGTAGCCCACGTAGGTGTCGTTAAGCCGGCCGCTGAGCTCGGCTATCTTGTCGTCCTGCGGGGCGGCGATGGCGTAGTCGCGCAGGGACTGGTCGATATTGGCGTAGTCGCCTTCCGCCAGTTCCGCGCCGGTTTTCCACTGCTCCGCCAGGCCCTGCTGGCGCGCGCCGCAGTAGATGGTGTTGACGAAAATATTCTTCGCCTTGGCTTTGGCTATGGAATCCTGGAACGGCACCGGGCCCTGGGTGAAAGGCTCGTTGCCGGCTATGAAG
The DNA here is from genome assembly GCA_964417965.1 of uncultured Elusimicrobiaceae bacterium. Classification (GTDB taxonomy): domain Bacteria; phylum Elusimicrobiota; class Elusimicrobia; order Elusimicrobiales; family UBA9959; genus UBA9959. Next base: position 183,031 of record CAYQJX010000003.1, on the reverse strand, counting down.
ATAGCCTTGTAGACATCCGCTTTGGGGCTCCACTTCAGGCCGTCTACGGCTTCTTTGATGACCTGGCCGCAGTACTCGTCTCCGCCGTTGGTCTTGAGCGCGAAAAGTTCCTGGGCGACTTTGTCGAGGTCGGCCGTGAACGGCAGCACCCGGCGTATCCAGCCGCCCTCGCGGGGGAGCGACGAATTGCCGTACTCGTACAGGGCCACTTCTATGAGGGGCTTGGAGCCGCTCTTCTCCGAGGAGACCAGCTCGTTGACGATCTTCCAGACCTGGGTGCGGGCCTGGTTTATCAGGCCGTCCATGGAATTGGAGGTGTCGAGGAGGATGGCCACCTGCACCAGCGGTTTGGAGCCGTAGTCCTGCGGGCGGGGCTGCACCGCGGCGGTATCCTTCCAGGTCTTCTCTACGGTGGCGGAGGCCGCGGCGAGGATCTTGCCGGTTTCGGTCTCCACTATGCGGGCGTTGATCTCGGTCTCGGTCTCTTTCAGGTCGTTGAGCGTGCCGAGGACGACCGCGTCGGCGCCGAGCATCTTGCCCAGCTTCTTGGCCGTCTCGTCGTCTATGGCGCCGGAAGACTGCAGGTTGAGCTCGCCCAGTACTTTCTTGAGGAGGCCGCGCTCTATCAGGGTCATTTTCTTGTTCTGGGTCAGGGCGGTGGTAAGCCGCTCCTGCACTATGACCGGGCCGTCGGAGGTTTTGCCGCCGGCGTAGGGAAATTCCAGCACCGCCAGCTTTATGGCCGGGCGGTCCTTGACCCCGTTAGAAAGCTTGCCCGCCAGCTTTTCCAGCGGCTGCGCCCAGGCTCCGCCGCAGAGGGTGCCGAGCAGGATCGCCGAAGTTAAAAATTTTTTCATAAGCCTCCCTGACCTGTCCCCAAAAGGATACCAAAAAACCCGAATTTATGGCTATTGAAGTTTACACGGGAAAATTGTACTTTAACCTTATAGACGCCTGGGGGGAAACGTGAACCGAACCTGCTGCAAGCTTCCGCTGATAATTTTCGCCGTCCTTTTGGCCGCCTGCGGCAGGAAGGGGCCCGCCGCCTACGAACAGACCGCTTTTATCATGAACGTGCCCGCCCAGGTGAAAGTTTACGGGGCGGACGAGGCCGCCGGTAAACTGGTGGCGGACGCCGTGCTGGGGGAGTGGAAGCGCATCTCCGACGAATTCAGCTTCAGCGAGCCGTACAGCCAGACCACGCTGGTGAATAAAAAAGCCTACGGGGACTGGGTTAAAGTAGAGCCGGAGATGTTCTACCTGCTGCAGCTCTCGATGGATTATTACAAGCTTACCGGGGGGGCTTTCGACATAACCTTCGCCCCGCTCTGGCCGATCTGGAAGGACGCCGCTTCCACCCGCAAGATGCCGGCCAGGGAGGAGATCCAGAAGGCCCTGGCCAATATGGGCGCGGGCTACGTGCAGCTGGACCCGGCCCGGAGGATGGTGCGGTTTACGAAGCCGGTGCAGATAAATATGGGCGGCATCATGCGCGGCTACTGTTTCGTGCGGGCGGCGCGGCTGCTTAAAGAGCTGGCGCCGGCCTACCCGGTGGAACTTCGCCTGGGCGGCAATATGCTGGCCTACGGCGCCCGGAGCTGGGACTATACGATAGAGGACCCGTTCCACGACGACAGGGTGTTCGGCAAGTTCTCCTTCCCCGGCGGGGTGGTCATGTCCTCCTCGGGGCGGGACAAGTTCGTCCAGATAGAGGGCAAGCTCTACTCCCACATCCTCGACCTGAAGACCGGCTACCCGATAGAGGACTTTTCAAACCTCGTGGTCTATTTCCCGGACCTCGGCAACGAGAACTTCATCCCGTCCGCGGTGCTGGCGGTGATGGGCAGGGAAAAAGCTTTCGGCCTGCTGGGCAAGATGAAGGGCACGGCCGCCGTCTGGATAGACGGTGCCGGCAAAGAAACGGTTTTCGCCGCTCCCTCGACGGCTGCGGTTTGGAAGAAGGTGAAGCGGCTGTTCTGAACCTCCTCCAGCAATAAAAAAAGCCCGGCTCTCCGGGCTTTTTTTGTTGTTTCCGCGGGGCTTACTTTATTTCTTCGAATTCGCCCTTGGCCTTGTTCTTGCGGACGTTGTACCAGTTGAAATACCTGCCATTCATGGCGATGTAGACGCCGGGGGGGAGGGTCTGCGAGAAGGACAGGGCCGAGCCGAGGTTGAACATCCCGTCGGAGGAACCGAATTTGTACGGGACCATGGCCCCGGTGAGGATCACGGTCTTGTTCTTGATGGCCGGGCCCAGCAGGCGCGCGGTCTCGGGCATGGTGTCGGTGCCGTGCGTTATGACTATGCTGCGCTCTTTGGAGGCCAGGCATTCCCGCAGGATCTTTTTGCGGTGCGCCGCCGTCATGAAGAGGCTGTCTATCATCATCAGCTGCTTCACGGCTATCTTGAGGCGGGAGCGCCCCAGCGCCAGCATCTCGCGCAGGTGGGTCTCCCGGAAGAACAGCTCGCCGTTGAGCTCGTTGTATTCTTTGTCGAAAGTGCCGCCGGTTATTATAAGTTTTATGCTCATATCGTAAACCTTATATTAGCATTTTTACCATTTTGCTATGATTGTAGTGTGATGGACAACAAAAAATACGCCCGGGGAGTGCTGACGCTCGTCTTCTGCCTCAGCCTTTTCAATTATATAGACCGCCAGGTGCTCTACGCCGTTTTCCCGCTGATCAAGACCGACCTGAACCTGAGCGACGCCAAGCTGGGGTTCCTGGCCTCCTCGTTCATGCTGGTCTACATGTGCTTCGCGCCTTTCGTGGGCTACTTCGGGGACCGCGTGCGCAGGCCGCTGATAATCGGCGTGAGCGCGATCTTCTGGAGCGTCTCCACGCTGTTCAGCGGCCTGGTTAAGAATTACGGCCAGCTGCTGGCCACGCGCTCCGCGGTGGGCGTGGGCGAGGCCGGCTACGGCACCGTCTGCCCTTCCTTCCTCGCCGAATGGTTCCCCGTGGAACGCCGGGCCAGGGTTATGGCCATCTACGCGCTAGGTATCCCGGCCGGCAGCGCCATAGGCTACCTGCTCGGCGGTTTCCTGGGCCAGCATTTCGGTTGGCGCAACGCTTTCTTCATAGTGGCCGTGCCCGGCGTGCTGCTGGGTATCATCGCCTTGTTCCTCAGGGAGACGCCGGAAAAGCTGCAGCGCTCTGAACATATCTCTTTCGGCGGCTATACGGCCCTGCTTAAGAACCGCACCTTCCTGCTGATCTGCCTGGCGCAGTCCGTCGGCACCTTCTCCGTGGGCGGGATGGCCGCCTGGATGCCTTCCTATTTCGTGCGCACTTTCGGCGTTACCGTCGGCAAGGCGGGTTTCCTGTTCGGCGCGGTCACCGTGGCGGCCGGGCTGCTGGGCAACTTCGCCGGCGGCTGGGCCGCCGACTGGCTGCACAAGCGCACCAAGCGCTCCTATTTCATAGTCGGCTACATGAGCTTCTTCCTGAGCATACCTTTCGGCGTGTCGGCCATCTTCACCGACAACCTCAACATGTGCCTGGCCATGATCTTCTTCGCCGAGTTCTTCATCTTCGCCTACTCGGGGCCATACCACGCGGCCATAGTGGAGACGGTGCCGGTGACCATGCGCTCCATGGCCTTCGCTCTGGATATCTTCATCATCCACGCGCTGGGCGACGCGGTTTCGCCTTTCCTGCTGGGCGTGGTCTCCGACTCGGCCGGCCTGCCCGTGGCCATCTTCCTCGCCATGATCTACCTGCTCGCCGGCGGGGTGATCTCCATCCTGGCCGGCGAAGCTTACAAAAAGGACTTCCACGCCGCATGAAACCCGACGAGATAGAAATAGTGCGCGAGACCCCCGAGCTGCTGGTGGTCAACAAGCCCTCGGGCCTGCTGACCATGCCGGCCCGCGGCGACCTGGCCAAGGCCAAGCACCTCGTCGGCCTGCTGCACCAGCGCTTTGGCCGGGTGTACGTTACGCACCGCCTGGACCGGGACGCCAGCGGGCTCATCATCTTCGCCCGCAACCCCGAGGCGCACCGCTATTATTCCGGGCTTTTCGAGACGCGCGCGGTGGAGAAAAAATATCTCGTCGTGGTGGAGGGCAAGGTAACCGAGGACCGGGGCGAGATAGACAAGCCGCTCAAGGAGCGGGGCTCCGGGCGGATGTCGGTGGTCTTCGACGGCAAGCCTTCGCTTACCCGGTACAAGGTGCTGGAGCGGCTCAAGGGCGCTACCGTGCTGGAGGTCTCTATCGTTACCGGCCGCCGGCACCAGATCCGGGCGCATCTCTATTCCATAGGCAACCCGGTGCTGGGGGACAATATGTACGGCGACGCCGTCAAGCAGAGCAAATTCCCGCGCCTGATGCTGCACTCCTGGAAGCTCCGGTTCACCGACACGGGCGGCAAAGTGATGTCCCTGGAGGCCGAGCCGCCGGACGATTTTATGGGCGTGCTCAAGGTGCTATAATCTAGGCTCATTGTAAGGCTTCCCAATAAGGCATCCGGCTCGGATGCCTTTTTGCTTGGGGTGAAACTTTTGGCCTGCTCCGGCATCTAACAAGGAAGGGATAAAAAGGAGTGACCGCTATGACTTTCATGGACCAGCAGACCGCCGAAGAAGTTAAGAAGCGCCTCGAGACGCTGGAGGCGGAGGTGAAAATAGTCTATTTCAAGGAAGCGCTGCTCTGCCAGACCTGCGGGCCGGCTGAGGATTTCTATAAGGAAGTGGCTTCGCTTTCGCCCAAGGTGAAGCTGGAGGTATACAACCGGGTCACGGATACCGAGAAGGCCGCGGCCTACGGCATAAGCCTGACCCCGGCGGCGGTGATAGAAGGGAGCAAAGGGGCCAGAGTGCGCTTTTACGGCATCCCCGCCGGCTACGAGTTCGTCTCCCTGCTGGAGGCGCTGAAGAACTCGGCTGCCGCCGCGCAGGAGCTGCAGCCCGAGACCCTGGCCGCCCTGGGCGCGCTGGCCGTGCCGGTGAATATAAAGGTTTTCGTCACGCCCACCTGTCCTTATTGCCCGCCGGCGGTGGTGCTGGCGCATAAGTTCGCGCTGGCCTCCACGCAGGTTACGGCCGAGATGATAGAGGCGAGCGAATTTCAGGAACTGGCGGCCAAATACGAGGTGTCGGGCGTGCCGCAGATAGTGGTTAACGAGAAGGTAACGCTGGTAGGGGCGCAGCCGGAAGCGGCCCTGCTGAAGGCCGTGCTGGAAAGCGTGGCCGCGGCGTAGATCTTAGGGAGGGAATTATGATAACCAAGAACGTCGGGGGAATAGACAGGATAATAAGGCTGGTGGCGGGGCTCGCCCTGGCTTACGCGGCTTACGGTTCCGCGGGGCCGGCGGCCTATATACTCTGGGGAGCGGCGGCGATGGCCGTTTTCACCGGCCTGGTGGGCTGGTGCGGCCTCTACAAGCTGTTCGGCCTGAACACCTGCGGGATAGCCGATAAGCCCTGACCTACCTGGAGCCCAGCTCCAGTTCGGCGGCGGTTTCTTTTCCTCCGGAGAGGAAGGTGATGCTTACCTTCTGCCCGGGGGAAAACTTTTTCAGGGCTTCGGAATAGGCCTTGAGCCCCTCGACGGGCTCGCCGCCGATGGCCAGGATCACGTCGCCGGCCTTGAAGGCCGTCTTCGAGAGCGGGGAGCCGGGGGTTACCTCCTGCGCCCGCACCCCGGGGCCGGCGAAGGAGAAATCCGGGACCAGCCCGGTGGAGGCCCTGCGCGGCCCGGTTGCGCCGGCCGCCGCCGGGGCGCCGGAAGGGCGGGTCAGGAAGTCGGAGTCCCCGGCCAGGTAGTCGATGATCTCTTTTGCGAACTCGGCCTGCCGCACTATGCCCGCGGCGTCTATCTTGTCCGCCGTGTCCGACGGCTTGTGGTAATCGGCGTTCGGCCCGCTGAAGAACTGCACGGCCGGTACGCCGGCCTCGCTGAAGCTGGCCTGGTCGCTGGAGTCCAGGTCTTCCTTTACCAGGTCGTAGGCCGAGCCGGTGACGAAGCCGGCCCCGCGGAAGATGTGCACCCATTTGTCCGAAGAGGCTGACCCCAGCACCAGGATCTTCCCGTTCCCGAGGCGGCCGACCGTGTCGAAGTTGAGCGCCGCGTTGATCTTGTCCCTGCCGCCGCGCGGCAGCGTCTCCAGGAAAGCCCTGGAGCCCAGCCTCCCGCCTTCTTCCCCGTCGAAAGCCGCGAATATTATGGAGCGCTCGGGCCTGCGGGCGCCGTACCAGCGGGCCAGCTCCAGCAGCAGCGCCACGCCGGAGGCGTTGTCGTCCGCGCCGGGGAAGGCCTGGCCGTTCCTGGACGGCAGGTGGTCGTAATGCGCGGAGAGGACGACGTATTGCTCCTTCTTTGAAGTTCCTTCCAGGAGCCCGACAATATTGCCGTGGCCGGGGGCGGCTTCCGCCCACATGAGGCCGGGGCCGGCGTACGGCTTGAGCCCGGCTTTGAGCAGCGCGGCGTTTATGATCTTTTTTGCTTCCCGGTGCCCCGGGGTGCCGGGGGCCCGGCCGCCGCTTAAGGAGGCGAGGGAGCGCACGTCGGACAGGATGCGGCTTGGCGAGAAGGGAGAGGGGATTTCGGCCAGCGCTGTCCGCGCGGGATAATTGCGGGCCGGTGCTCCGCCGGGCCCCGGGAGGGAGACGGCCAGCGGCGACTCGGAGACGGTCCAGACGCCGGAGGCGGCGGAAGTCATACCCTCGTCGAAGACCAGCCAGGAGTACTTGCCGTAATGCGGCAGCTTGGCGGCCAGCAGGGGCAGCTTGTCCGGCGTGCCGGAGAGCACCAGCGCCGCGGAGGCCGCAGGGTCGGCCGGGTTGAAAGCCGCGAAGACAAAGGTATGGCCCGCGCGCGGGAAGCGGCGGTTCTCCAAGGTTACGGAGTCGGCGGTAAAGACGGCCCCGTAAGCGCCGAGGGCGGTCTCGAACTCAGGCGCCAGGCGGTTGCTGCCGCCGAAAACCCAGTAGGAGGAGGCCGGGGCAGAGGAAATCTCCTCGTCGCTGGAGACGGGAGGGAGGTTCTCTTTGTCCTTGTTCCAGGCGGCGGCCAGCGCGCGCCAGGGGGCGCCTTCCGCGCCGGCGGGCACTATGACGCCCGGTCTGGCGGCGCCCAGCAGGCGCGAGAGCGTGGGGGGAGTCTCCAGGGGGCTGAGCCGCCGGAACAGGTCGAATTCAGGATCTATTTCCAGCCGCACGGGGCGCAGCAGGGCGGAATTGTAATGGTAGGTTTCCTCTTTGGTCTTCATCGTGAGAGTCTTCATCCGGGGGTCGGCGATCCCCTCCAGCCAGATGACGGACGGGACTTCCAGTTCGTAAGCCGGCCCGGCCTGCGTCTGGGCCAGGGTGAACTCCAGGTCGTAGCCGAACTGGCCTTTAGTCAGGCGGACGTTCTTTAGGGCCAGCGCCGGCGCGCCGGCGCGCGCGGTCCACTGCTCGAAGAAAGACCTCAGCCGGCCGGGGCCGGTGACCTTTTCAAAAGCCTGCCGGAGCTGCCCGAACCCGGCGGTATTGAATTTATTGACGGCGTAAAAGCCGCGCAGTCCCCTGCGGAACCCGTCGTCGCCCAGCAGGCGGCGCAGCATGTGGTAGAACATCAGGGCTTTGCCGTAGCCTACCGCTTCCGACGCCGAGGAATGGCGCGAGCGGAATTCCGTAAGCGGAAAATCGGCGCCCCCGCGCACGTAGTCGGAATACTTCTGCAGGGTGGTCATCCTGTATTCCGTTCCCTTGCCCCTGGCCTCGGCGATGAGGTAGTCGGCCAGGTAGGCCGTCAGGCCCTCGCACCAGTTGCCCCGCGCGTAGTCCACGAAAACGCCGTTGCCCCACCAGTTGTGCAGGATCTCGTGCGGGTAGGAGCTGTTGAGGATGAAAGGCAGGCGCAGCACCTTGGGGCCGAGCAGGGTGAAAGAGGGCAGGCCGTAGCCGGTCTCCCAGAAATTCTCGACGAGGGCGAACTTTCCGTAAGGATACGCTCCGATCAGGCCGGAATAGAGCCTGATGTAGCGGCCGGTGGCCTCCAGGTATTTGTCGGCCAGCGCCTTGTCCGGGGTGAGCAGGAAAGCCTGGTAGGTCACGGGGCCGGCGCCCAGGGAGTATTCCGTGTAGCGGCCGCAGGTCAGGGTCAGCTCGTCCTGCGGAGCCGCCGTTTCCCAGACGGAAACGTTTCTGCCGGCCTGGGACTTCCGCGAAGAGCGCGCGCCGCCGGCCACCGAGTCGTAGGGGGCAGGCAGGTCGGTGCGCAGGCGGAAAGAAAGCATGGCGTTCTCGAAGACCGGGTACCAGCCGGAGGCCCCCGAGAGGTAGCAGCCGGCCGGGGAGATGACGCCGGGGGTTTCGGAGAAGCTGCGCGCGTAGTCCTGCGCCTGCTCTCCGGGAGCGTGGGCGATGACGCCGGAGTATTTCAGGGTGAAGCGGTCCGCCGGCGCGGGCAGGGTAAGGCGGTAGGAGGCGTAGAGGCCGGCGGCTCCCCCGGCTCCGAGCTCTTCCAGCCTGCCCCTGTCGGCGGAGGGGGCCAGGCCCTTATGCAGCGAGAAGACATACTCCGCCGACCGTGAGGAGAAGGAGACCGTATCCTCGGCGGTCAGCACGCCGGAGGCCGGGTCCAGGAGAACGCTGAGGTCGTGGCGGACGGCGGCCGCGGCGGGCAGGGCGGCGAGCAGCAGGAGGGACGAGATAAAAAATTTCATGCGGGCTCCGTGTTTTAAATGACCGCGTAACTTATTACAATATATTACAACTTTCAGCCGAACGGAGGCTTCATGAAGCATAAACAACAGACGGCCCTTCTCATGGTGATAGACGCGGTAGGCCTTTCCACGCTCGAGTACCTGCTCGGCAAATTCCCCGGCAAGGTTAAGCTGCCAAACCTCTCGCGCCTGGGCCTGGGCGAAATAGTGCGCCCCGAGTACAAAAAGCGTTTCCCGGTGAAGTCCTCCGGCAAGGCCTACGCCGCCCGCGTCAGCCAGGTTTCGGCCACGGCGGACAGCCTGGTGGGGCACCGCGAGATGATGGGGGTGCTGGACGACCGCACCTACGACCTTTTTCCGGACGGTTTCGACAAGAAGTACCTGGCCGAGCTGGCCAAGCGCATCGGCCGCAAGACCTTCTTCAACAAGATGGCCGCCGGCATGGAGGCCATAGAGCTCAACGCCGCCGAGCACGAGCGCACAGGCTCGCCGATAGCCTACGCCAGCAAATGCGACCCGCTGATCCAGCTGGCCATGAACGAGGCCGTCATCCCCGTGCACGAGCAGCATAAGATCGCCGACACCGCCTTCGCGCTGGCGATGGAGATGGGCATCCCGATAACCCGCGCCATCGCCCGCTCCTACGTGAAGAACGCCCAGGGCGAGATCATCCGCACCTCCAACCGCCACGACGCGGTGCTGCCGATAGGGCAGGATACGCTGGTGGACATCCTGCACGACAACGCGGTGTGGACCGTGGCCGTGGGCAAGACCAGCGACCTGGTGAACACCGCCTACCACGCCAAGGTGAAGCTCAATAAGGAGATCTTCATCGACCCGTCGCTGGGGCTGCGCTTCGTGCACCCGAAGAAGAAAGACACCAACCCCTTCTCCATCCAGGGCACCATCAACGCCCTCGAGGCCGCCCACTCGGTCTACCGCCCTAAAGGCACCTTCATCTTCACCAACCTCGTCGACACCGACAGCGTCTACGGCCACACCCGCGACGTGGAAGGCGCGCTCCGCTCCCTCGAGGAGATAGACCGCACGCTGCCGCTGATAGAGAAAAACTTGGCCAATGGCGACCTGCTCGGCCTCACGGCGGACCACGGCATGCTGCACCGCGAGGACTACGGCTACCACAACAACGAGCCGCTGCCCTTCATCGCCTACCGCAAGGGCTATGACCGCAAGCTCGGCGGCCTCAAGACCGGCACCATGCCCGGCCTCGCCGACATCGGCAGCGTCTTCGCCCAATACTTCGGCCTTAACTCGGAATATAAGAAAATTGTTAAGCGTTAGGTGCTTGCGGTTGACGAGGGGGCAGGGTTAGCAAAACCCTGTCGGAGGTCCGAGCTTGCGTAAGCGCGAGGACCGAGACGGGGAGTGGCGAGCACGGTGTGCGAGACCACGTTTTTGCGTTCCTGCCCCCTTGGCGACCGCATTAAAGTAAAGAGACCGGTACTTGCCGGTCTCTTTCTTTTTTTGTGCGCTAAGGTCTTATTTGTATTCCGGGTCGACGAAGGCGCGGTAGGACTGGGGGGTGAGGGCCGCCCAGGTGTAGCGGTTGCCGGCGTTCCACAGCACCCAGCTCTCCAGGTGGTTGAGCCGCGTCGCCATGATCTGCGCGCGCACTTCCGACGGGCCGTAAGCGTAGCCCAGCGAGAAGTCCTGCAGGTAGGGCCGCAGGCGGGCGTAGTCGTTGCCCAGCTTGCCCATGGCGTCCTTCAGGCCCCGGTTGATCACCTTGAACGGGCTGGCGTTGGGGCTTTTAAGATTATACTCGCCGGGGTTATAATGCGACGGGTACATCATCGGGTACACGTAGTCCGCGCCCTCGGCGAGGATCTTGATGTCCTGGCCGATGCCCATGTCGTCCTTCACCGAAGTCGTCAGGCCGAACACGTCGGCGGAGATCTTCACCTTGTAGGGCGCCAGGCGGCGGCGAGAATAATCCAGGAAATCCTTCAGGTTGCGGGCGGCGGCCGTGCGGTTGTGCGTTTTGGAGTAGCGGCACATGGAAGTGTTGCCTTCCGAGGGGTAGCGGATGTAGTCGAACTGGATCTCGTCGAAGCCCAGCTTCGCGCAGAGCTCGGCCAGGTCCAGATTGTAGTCCCAGACCTCCCGGTTGTAGGGGTCCACCCAGGTGGCGCCGTTGCGGCTGCGCCAGAGGCTGCCGTCGGGGTTGCGCACTCCCAGGTCCTGCCGCGCCTTGGGCACCACCTTATCCTTAAAGACCACTATCCGCGCCACGGTGTACAGCCCCGCAGCCTTGAAATCCTTGAGCATCGCGGCCGGGTCGCTGATGGCGGCCTGGTACGAGCCGAACTTGTGCGCCTTCTCTACGCCTGGGATATAGACCTTGCCGTCGGTCTCCTTGATGGCGATGACCACGGTGTTGATGACCGACCCCGAGATCTTCTTGACCATCTCCCGGCGCAGCTTGGGAGAGCCGGCGCCCCAGGAGGTGAGGTGGATGCCGCGCACCTGGCGGTCGGCCAGCACAAGTTCGCGGATGGCCGTGGTGGAAACTGCGACCTTGGCCGTATCGGTTGCGGCGGCAACTCCGGCGGCTGCGCAGGGCTGAGAAGCGAGCAGTAAAAATAGCGCTGTATGGAGCATATGGATATATTTTACAATTTACATGTCGCTAAGGGGACCTAAATGAAATTTATGCCGATCTTGCTTGCCGGAGCCATGCTTATGACGCCCAGCCTTCACGCCGCCGATAAACTGGTGATACACTACAACCGCCTGGATAAGGTTTATTCCGGCTGGAACCTCTGGGTCTGGAACGACGAGGAGAAAACCCCGGGGTTCGAACTGGCCCAGGCCGGCAACGGCCCTTTCGGGGTCTTCTTCGAACTGGACCTGGACGCTTCCGGCCTGTCGGGCAAACGGACGGGGTTCCTGCCGCGGCAGGGCAACTGGACCAACAAGGACGCGCCCGACAGGGTGCTGCCAGCAGCCAGGCAGGGCGAGGTCTACCTGCTGGAAGGCGACGGGAAAGTCTATGCCGCGCCGCCCGCCGTGTCCACCGCCGTGACCGGGGCCTGGCTGGACGGGGAGAACGTGGTGCGCGCCGCTTTCACCCGCCCGCTGGGGGCAGCTTTCCTGGGCGAGCAGGCTTTCTACCTCAAGCGGGGGGAGAAGGAATTTAAGGCCATATCCGCCGTGCCCGTGGACGGCCCCTACTCCCGCGCGGCCCGCCTGACGTTCAAGGACCTGAAGGGCGACTACGCGGCGGCTAACTCCGGAGAATACCGGCTTTTTTCTAAAACCCTGGAGCCCGTGACGGTGCGCCTGGGCGAGGCCGTTTACGGCGGGGAATTCTACAGCCCGCTGGAGATGGGCCTCTCCGGGGACAAGGCCCGGCCCGTCTTCCGCCTGTTCGCCCCCTACGCGGTAAAGGCCGCCGTGCTGGTTTACGACAGCGCCGCGGGCGAGCCCGCCGCCTACGCGCTGGAGCGCCGGCCCGGCGGGGTCTGGGAAAAACGTTTTGACGCCCCGCTGGAGGGGAAATTCTACCGCATCCGCACCGAGCAGAACGGCCGGACCTACGAGGGGCTGGACCCCTACGCGCGCTCCGTCACCGGAGAAGGCGGCAAGGCGCTGGTCCTGAGGGACGAGACCCCCATAGCGCCCGGGCCGGTCTTCGGCCTGGCGGAGGCGGTGGTCTACGAGGTGCACCTGCGGGACCTTACCTCCGACGAGTTCTCCGGGGTCCGGAACAAGCGCGGCTACCTCGGCGCGGCTGAAACCGGCACGCGCCACCCCAAGTTCCCCGACGTGGCCACCGCGCTGGACCATATCGCCGAGCTGGGCGTGAACACGGTGCATATCCTGCCGTTCCAGGATTTCGAGAACCGCGACGACCCGGCCGTCTATAACTGGGGCTACATGCCCGTTAACTTCAACTCGCCGGAGGGCTCCTACGCCAGCAGCCCCTCGGACGGCTCGCGCGTGCGCGAGGCCAAGCTGATGATAGACGCCTTCCACCGCAAGGGCCTCAAGGTCATCCTGGACGTGGTCTATAACCACACCGCGGAAACCCGCGCCACCACCTATAACTTCAACGCGGCGGCGCTGGACTACTATTACCGGGTCAACCCCGACGGCACCTACTCCAACGGCTCCGGCTGCGGCAACGAGCTGCGCACCGAGGCCCCGATGGCCCGAAAGTTCCTGCTGGACAGCCTGCTGTACTGGGTGCGCGAGTACAAGGTGGACGGGTTCCGCTTCGACCTGATGGGCCTTATCGACGAGGCCGCGGCCGCCGAAATAATGAAGGCCCTGAAGGCCGAGAAGCCGGACATCTTCGTCTACGGCGAGCCCTGGAAGGCCGGGGCCAGCCCGGTGAAGGGCGTGCAGAAAGGCAGCCAGCGCGGCCTGGGCTTCGCCGTCTTTAACGACGGGTTCCGTGACTCCGTTAAAGGCAGCGTCTTTTCGCTGGCCGACCTGGGCTACGTGCAGGCTGCGCGCAGCCGCGACGGGGTGATGCGCGGCATCCGCGGCGCCGTGGACGATTTCACCGACGGGCCGCTGGAGACCATGAACTACGTGTCCTGCCACGACAACCACACGCTGTGGGACCGGATAGACCTGTCGGCCAAGGAAGCGACGCATAAAGAGAAGGTCGCCATGGACAAACTGGCCAACGCGCTGGTGCTGACCTCCCAGGGCATACCTTTCCTGCACGCGGGCGAGGAATTCCTGCGCACCAAGAAGGGGGAAGAAAATTCCTACAACCTCCCCGACGAGATCAACCGGCTGGACTGGACCCGCAAGAAGGAGAACTTCGCGGTCTACGCTTTTTACCGGGACCTGATAGCCCTGCGCAAGGCGCATCCCGCCTTCCGCATGAAGACCGCCGCCGAAGTGCGCGATAACCTGAAATTCTACGAGGAGCTCGGGCTGAAGGTGGAGCCGCCGGCCATAGCCTACCAGCTGTACGGCGACAGGGTAGGGGACGCCTGGCCCCGCATCCTGGTGCTGGTCAACCCTGAAAAGACGGCGCGCAAATTCGCGCTGCCGCCCGGGAACTGGCTCCGGGCTTTCGACGCCGCCGGCCTGGCCAAAGAGCCGGGGCAGCCCGTCACGGGGCATTTTACGGCGGAGCCGCTCTCCCTGGCCGTGCTGCGCCTGGACCTTTAGGCCCGGGCCGCGGTAGGTCTAAAGGCGCTTACGGAGCGCCCCGCGCGAAAGTATACTATTACGGTATAGTCTACGGAGGGTAAATGAAAAAACTTATATTAGTGCTGCTCTCGGTCTCCTGCGTTTCCACCGCCTACTCGCTTGATTTCTCCCTTGAAAAGATGAAGGCCTCCTCGTTCGACGTGAAGGCCGCCGCCGTGCCCGTGCCCGCGGCCCCCGCCAAGGAGGACGCCCAGGTCCCGCAGGACCTGGTCTACAAGTTCAACCAGGCCAAGAACGACCTGTGGCGCCTGGAGAGCGACACCACCTGGCTGCGCTCCGACATCGACCGCCTTGAGAACACGGCCCGCCGCATAACCCAGACCAACAGCGCCGACGCTTTCTTCCAGAATGACCTGCAGCGCATGGCCATGGACATCAGCCGCTACAACAACGACGCCGGCCGCCTGCGCGACCAGGTAAAGACCCTGCTGCAGCTCGCCCAGAAGAGCCAGGACCTCAACCGCATAGCGCGCGACATCGACATGGACGCGCGCACCCTGCTTAACCGCGCGCAGTTCGACATAGAGAACTCGGCGCAGCGCCTGGAATGGGCCGTGCGCGGGGCCAGGCCGGAACTCGTCGGCTATAACGCCCAGTGGCAGGCCATGGACATTTCCCGCTACAGCCGGGACTTTGCCTGGAAGGCGCGGGACCTTTCTTTCGACGCGCAGGCGCTGGTCAACAAGACCCAGCCCTGACCGGCGACTGAACCGGAAAAGGCCGCCCCCAAGCGGCCTTTTTTCGGCCCCGCCGCTGCGGAGGAGATAATATGGACGAAAACAAGAAAGCCTTCGGCCTTAAAGCGCTGGATTGCGCGGCCGCCGCGCTCAGGAAAAATAATTTTGGCGCCGAGGTTTACCCCGACGGGGCAGCGGCCTCGGCGGCCCTGCTGGCCCTGGCCGGCACGGGCAAAAAGATCGGCCTCGGCGGCTCGGTGACGGTCAGTGAACTGGGCCTGCCCGCGCGCCTGGCCGCCGCCGGCAACGAGGTGATAACCCACGGCCCCGGCATGCAGCCGGAGGAGCGCCGCAGGGTCTGGCTGGCCGCGCTCGCCTCCGATATCTACCTGGCCTCGCCGCAGGCCGTCACCTGCGACGGAAAGATAATCCTGGTGGACGGCAACGGCAACCGCTGCGCCGCCGTTACCTGGGGCCCGCGCCGGATCATCCTGCTGGCCGGGATCAACAAGCTGGCCCGGAACCAGGAGGAGGGGCTCTGGCGCGCCCGCGACACGGCCGCCATCGCCAACAATATCCGCCTCAAAAAGGATAACCCCTGCGTCAAGGCCGGGCGCTGCCTGGACTGCGCTTCGCCCTCGCGCATCTGCAACGTGGCTACGGTGCTCTGGAAGAAGCCGCCGGTCAGCGACATCCTGGTGCTGCTTATTAACGAAGACCTTGGCTATTAATTCCCGCGCCCGCGCGGTATATTTCGCGGGAAACCCCGCTTTTATCAATGTAAATTAGAGCACAATTGCCCAATATCACCTTACCTCCCGGCCTTTAATTAAATATAATATAGGCCGGGAATGAAAAAAGCAGCCTTTGCCGTATTACTATGGCTTTTTTTCACGGGGGTTTCGTATGCCTCCGTGCCTTCTTCCGTGCATTTTAACTGGACCTCCACCACCAGCGCTTCCATAGGCTGGACCTTGGGCAATCCAGCTACTGAAAACCCCTGGATAGCGCTCTCCGAAGACCCGCTGTTCGATACCTGGATCTCAAGCTCCTCCCTGATGCTGGCCCAGGCCTCCACGGATTATTACGGCCTGCAGCCCAATACCACTTACTATTTCAAGGTGAAAGTCGGTTCGGAGGACGACGCGGCCTATTCGGCCTCGATATCTTCCGTCACGCCGCCGGCGCTGCCGGCTTCCGTTTCCTTCTCCTCCGTCCATATCACCAGCGCCGCGCTGCAGTGGGCCGACGGGGGGAACCCGGCGGGGACCTGGTACCAGGTGGAATACGCCATCGACGAGGGCTTCGTCTCCGCCCTGGGCTTCAGCAGCGGCACGGCCCTTTCCGCTCCCTTCGTGGCCCTTAACCCCAATACCACCTATTACTTCAGCGTGCGGGCCCTGGGCTTCGGCGGGCAGGATTCGGCGGCTACGGTCCCGACCTCCACGATAACGCTGGCTTCTCCTCCCGCGGGCGAGGTCTACGCGCTGGTCGCCTCCACCGGGCTTTCCGTCTTCTGGAGCAATAACGGCAATCCGGACGGCACCCGCTACGAGCTTACCGAGTCCACCGCGGCGGCTTTCGCGACGGTCAACTATTCCAGCGTTACGCCGGGCAGCTACTTCGAGGCCGTGGCTCTTATTCCCAACACCACGTATTATTACCGGGCCTCCGCCCTTAACGGTTCCGGGGTGCGCTCGGCCGTAACGGAGTTCGCCCCGGTGGTTACGCTTTCCGCGGTCCCGCTGCCTATCCCCAGCCCGACCTGGTCCCTGGGTGTGGTCACAGGCACCTCTGTGGAAACGTTCTGGCTGGTGAACAGCAACCCTAACTATACCGAGTATTATGTGGGCGTAAGCACGGACGGGAACTTCAACGGCCTGGACTACGGCCCGCTCGCCTGGTTCGCCGCGCCCTCCTACAACGTTACCGGCCTGGAGTCCGGCCTGACCTACCATTTCAGGGTAAAAACCAGGGACGTCCTTAACCGCCCGAGCGCCTGGCTGTACCTGGGCACGGCCCAGACCACGGCCGGGGCGGACAATACCCCGCCGTCGGTGAACGACCTGCAGGGGGGCGACGATGCCTGGCGCGGCGGCGCCGGCGGTTCCTACATGGTGCACTTCTCCGACCTGGGTTCCGGGCTGGATAAGTTCCAGGTGCAGGTCACCTCGGGGCCGGCGGCCGGCGGGCTGATAGTCTATTCCTGGACTAACGCCGTGACAGGGATAAACGGCCCCTATTACGACCAGGACTGGGTGCTGCCGCAGCTGGCTTTCGACGCGATACTGGAGAACGTTACCAGCTACGTCTCGGTGAAAGTCTTCGACCAGGTCGGCAATTCCACGGTCTACCCCGACGCCTTCTATGTCAGGCGCGACACCACTCCGCCTACGATAGCCGATTACGCTTCCTCCCCGGCCGGCTGGCTGGCCGCCGATCCCGGAGCGGTCTTCGACGTGGATTTCGCCGACGCCCTCTCCGGGCTTTCGCAGGTGCTCTACAGCGCCAGCAACCAGCCATCTCTGGCCGATGCTAATGTTCTGGGCTGGACCCCGATAGATGTTATCGTCTCCAGCCCGTCGTTCACTGCCCTCTGGGGGGTCGACTTCGGCGCCCTGGCCGACGGCGCCAGCAACTATATCAGCGTAAAGGCTTTCGACGCGGCCGGGAATTATACCGTGCTCCAGGATGTCTTCCGCATACTCAAGAACACGGTGGGCCCGGCCGTGGCCATCGCCGCGCCGCAGGCGGGCTATGTTTCCACCGCGGCCGCCCTGTCCGGTTCGGCTTCGGCGATGAACGAGGCCTCCCCGGTGGCCGGCAGCGAGGTCGCCATTCAGGAACTGACCGGCAGCCTGTATTACGACGGCACGGCCTTCGCCTCCGGGGCCCTGGTCTGGCTGGCCGCCTCCGGCCTGGCCTCCTGGTCCTATGACGCTTCCACCGTGCCTTTCGCGGCGGGGACGCAGTATAAAGTTTACGCGCGGGCCAGGGACGTGAACTCTTTTGTGACGCCCACGCCTTATCCCAGCGTGACCTTCCAACTGGACCAGAACGCCCCGACGGTCTGGGTCTCCACGCCGGTAGGCGCCTCTTCTGTGTACTCCTTCGACGCCGTGGAGGGCACGGCCGCCGACACCGGCGGCGCGGGCCTGGCCAACGCGGAGGTGTACCTGATGCGCCTGGTGGACGGGCGCTGGTGGAACTTCCAGACCGACGCCTGGGGAGATGTGCCGGTATCGAGTGCGGCGGCCCCCGGCGCCTCCTGGGCTTTCGTGCCCGGGGTGAACTTGCGCGGCGGCCTGGTGCACGGTCAGCAATATTACGTCGGAGCCGCGGCCAGGGACGCGGCCGCCCCGGCCAATGTTTCGGCTTTCGGATCGGCGGGTTCCACTTTTACCTGGGTGGACGCCTATCCGCCCGAGGCCGTGGTCCAGTTCGCCCCGTCCACGGGCACGGCCCCGGGCCGCGTCAACCTGGCCTGGACCTTCCCCGGCGACGACGGCGGCGTCTTCCCGCTCACCTTCGGGCGCTACGCCGTGCAGTACTCCACCTACCCGGAGGCGGTGTTCAGCACGCAGACCGCGCAGGTAATGATCTCTACCGGGCTGGTCCTCTCGGCCGCGCCCCAGGCCTATACCGTGGCCGGCCTCAACCCGGCCGCCACCTATTATTTCCGCCTCTGGACCGAGGACGACGCCGGCCTCTGGTCCAGCCCCTCGCCCCTGGGCTCCACGCTGTCCGGCGAGGCCCTTGACGACATGATCTCCGGCTCGGTCAAGAACCCGGCCGGGCAGGGCATTACCGGCGTCATGGTGGAGGCTATAACCAACAGCGGCCTCATCGCCGCCTCGGGCTATACGCTCGACGACGGCTTCGGCTCCTTCACCCTGGCGGGGCTGCCCGACGGCCTCTACCGGGTGCAGGCCACCTGGCTCGAGGACGGGTTCTCCAGCTCCATCGCCAAGGACCAGATCCCGATGGGCTACGCCGACGCCAACTTTGAACTTTCCGTGGCCTACGAGCTGGCCAGCGTGTCCGGCTCCGTGCCGGCCTCCGCGCCGTCCGCCCTGCGGCCTTCCGCGGCCGGGGGCGCGGGCGTGCAGCTGTGGCAGGGCCCGCGCCTGGTAGCCTCGGCCTCGCCCGACGCCGCCGGCCGGTTCTCCATACGCAACCTGCTGCCGGGGAGCTACACGCTTAAAGCGGCCGGGGCCGACGGCGTGTGGAAGAGTTTCACCATCCAGCTGGCCGGCGGCGAGGACCTGCAGGTAACGCCGCTCGGCGCGCTGCTGCGCCAGGCTTCCGCCTACGCGTACCCGAACCCGGCGCGGGGTTTCGTTAAGTTCCGGCTTTATACCGAGGTCTCCCCGGTACGGTTCAGCCTCGCGGTCTACTCTTTGGACGGCACGCTGGTCAAAGCGGCGGAGGAGACTTTTGGCAGCAGCGGCGTCAACGAATACCTCTGGACTTTCACCGGCGGCAAGCCGGCCAGCGGGGTGTATTTCTATACGCTGCGGCTGAAATACCCTTTCAGCGGGGAGACCGACAGCGTCAGGGGTAAATTCGCGGTGATAAGATGACAGGAGAGAACTGATGAAAACTATTTATTTCGCGGCGGGCCCTGGCCGCGCTGGCGCCGGCGGGGGGCTACGCCCAGAACCTGACCGCCCAAGGGGCCTCCGTGCACGACTCGGCGGGCACCCTGCGGTCGGACGCCGCCCGGACCGGCAGCTTTACCACGGCGGAGTCCGTCACGCTGCGCCAAAGCGTCAGCAACGCCGTCACCAGCCTTAACTCCATAACTTTCACGTTCAAGATAAAGAACCCGGCCGGGGCAGAGGTGTTCACCCATTCCGGCAACTCCGCCCCCGGCACGGCCGGCACGGCGCAGACCCAGCTGGCCGGCATAGCCATCTCCTCTTTCTACTCCGCCCCCGGCAACTACACTTTTGTGGGCACGGCTTCCCTGGACGCTTACACGGTGACCCAGCAGGCCGCGTTCATGATCTCCAGCCCCAATATCACCCTGATTTATCCGCCCTACGGGGCCCGCGGCCTTTCCGACAAGCCGCTGACCTTCCGCTGGACGGCCAGCGGCGCCGCGCGCTACCGCGTTACCGTCGCGGAGAACGCCGGCCTCTATAACCCCGTGCACACGGCCCTGAACGCCGGGGAAAGCTCCTACTCCTACCCGGCCAGCCCGGCGGAACCCCGGGAGCAGCTGGTGGCCGACCAGGTCTACCACTGGAAGGTGGAAGGCCTCGACGGCGCCAACAACAAGATCTCCGAGAGCAGCGTGTACAACTTCTCCATGAAGTCGCTCGCCTCGGCGCAGACCCGCAACGTGGCTATCACCCTGCTGGAGCTCAGCGCCCCGGTGCTGGACTTCGAGAAGCCGGTAAACATGAAGGCCACGCTGTACAACAGCGGCTCCATCACCGAATCCAATATCGCGGTCAAACTGTCGCTGGGGGGGATAGCCGCCCAGGATTCCCCGAAGCAGGTGCTCTCCATAGCGCCGGGGGAGAAGCAGGCTCTCGCGTTCACCGCTTTCATGCCCTCCGGCCAGGAGCAGGGGCTGGCCGTGGCCTGCGCCGACCTGTTCGACGACAATATCCCGGACAACTGCAAGACCATGCTGCTGTCCAAGAGCTCCGGCGACGCCTCCGCGCCGGGCACGAAGAAGAAGCTCAGCTACGACGAGATGTTCCAGGAGATCCTCAAGCGGCTCGGCCCGGAGGCCGCCAAAGCCCTGGAGGGCTACACTTTCGAGAGCCTCACCTGCGCCGGCTGCACGCAGGAGGACCTCTCCGCCATCATCTCCGCCCTGATCAGCGGCGACGCGCAGCTGGTGGACGCCTCCGTGCTCGACGACGGCGCCGGCACGGCGGCCTCGCCCGCGGCGCAGACCGCCGCCTCCTCCTCCGCGTCGGGCGGCGAGGATAGCGGGGACATCAGCGAGAGTTCACTGGACCTGGCGCCGGTGCGGCATGAGAACCCGGGCGAATGGACCGGCTTTATGGAGCCGCCCAGCCCCAAGGCGCCCTCGTTCTTCGTGGTGCGCGACCGCAAGGAATGGAAGAAGGTCTGGCGGCTGCTCTCCCCGGAGGAGGACCTGCCGGACGTGGATTTCAAGACCAAGATGGTGGTGGGCGTGGTGGCCGCGCCCCAGGACCGGGCGGAGACCGTGCGCCTGCTGGGCCGCCGCAAGACCGACGACGGGATAGCTTTCGATTACTACCTGATAGAGGCGGCGGACGGGGCGAAGCCCTCGCTCGCGGCCTATATTTTCAAGCTCTACGACCGGTCGGAGGATAAGGCCGACTTCAAGCGGCTGGACGTGAAGAAGTAAAAGTTCGGTAACTTACGGAGGACATATGACTAAAACGATAAAACTGATGACGGCGGGGGCCCTGCTGGCCGCGGCGTCGCTGGCGGGCTGGGGCCAGGCGGCTTTCTGCGCGCCCAAGATAGCGGCGGTGACGGTGTACATCACCGGGCAGGCGCAGGTAAAGCGCACCGGCGAGAGCGCCTTCGCGGAGCTGAAGGTGAACGACATGCTCTACCCCGGCGACAACATTAAAACCGGCGCCGGGGCTAGGGTGGGCCTGGTAACCAAGGGCGGCGCCGAGGTGCGGCTCAACGAGAACTCCAGCTTCGAGATCTCCGGGGCGGGCAAGCTGCGCGAGATGCTCAACCTCTCGGTCGGGCAGCTGTGGACCAGGATGCTGCACAAGATGGCCAAGATCAACGTGCGCACCCCTTCGGCCGTCTGCGCCGTGCGCGGCACCGAAGCCGACATCGAGCAGCGCAGCCTCCTGACCGTGAAGGTGTACGAGGGCCACGTGGACGTGCAGAACTCGCTGGGCAAGCAGTCGCTCAAAGCGGGCCAGATGACCACCGTGGCGGGCGCCAATGCCGCGCCCGAGGCGGCCAAGGCCATGTCGGGCGGCGACGCCGGCAAATGGCAGGAAGACGTGAAGGTCAGCGACTACGACAAGTTCGTCAAGCTGATGGAAGAGAGCGCCGCGTCCGGCAAGAAGCTCAAGACCTCGGTCAAGATGCCCGACGGCACCGTGAAGCAGATAGAGGGCGGGCTGAAGAAGAAGTAAGCCCCGCGTCCGCGGCCGGATCACCGGCCGCGGGGCAATGGAGGAGCGATGAGAGTTTTAATGCTGGCCGCCGTCCTGCTGTGGCAGGCGCCGGTCCTTAGCGCGGCGGAAAGTTCGGCCGCCCAGTTCCTGAGCCTCGGCTTCGGGGCCAGGGCGCTGGGCATGGGCGAGGCCTACACCGCGGTGGCTGACGATATCTCGAGCGTCTATTACAACCCGGCCGGGCTGGCCGGGGGGGACGCGGGCAGGGAGGTTTCTTTCTCCCACGCCTGGCACGTGCAGGATACCGCGGTTTCGCAGCTGGCCTACATGCGCCGGCCGTACGCCTTTCTGGTCACCTACTTCTCGGCGGGCGACCTGGAGGGGCGCGACGACGCGGGCAGTCCTACCGGGGACTTTACGGCGCGCGACCTGGCGCTGCAGGCCTCGCGCGGCGTGCGGCTGGGCCCGCTGCTGGCGGGCGCGTCGGCCAAGCTGATCAGCCAGCGGATCAAGACCAGCGGGGCGACGTCTTTCGCCGCCGACCTGGGCCTGCTCTACCGGTTCGAGGGCTCGCCGTATTCGCTGGGCGCGGCGCTCACTAACTTCGGCACTAAAGTGAAGTTCGAGGAGGAGAGCTACCCGCTGCCGCTCAAGTTCAAGGCGGGCGCCGCCGCGGCGCTGTCCGAAGGGCGGCTGCTGCTGGCGCTGGACGCCGAGTTTCCCAACGACGCGCCGGCCGCGGCGCGGGTCGGGGCTGAGTACAAGGGCGTAGAGGGCATAGCCCTGCGCCTGGGCTACAGGACGTACACGAAGGGGCAGCGGGACGCTGTGCTGGCCGAGGGGTTCGGCGGCGTTTCCGGGGTTTCGTCCATGTACGGCTTCTTCGCGGGCGTCGGGTTTGCGTACGCCGGCTTTACGCTGGATTACGCCCTGCTGCCTTACGGCGACCTGGGCAGCGCGCACAGGTTCTCGCTGGGGATGAAGTTCTAGTCCGGCCCGGGGTTCCCCGGGCCGGGGGTCGGCTTTGAAATAAGCGCAGGAGCGGTGGCTGTTGCGCATATTTGAACGCTCGAAGGATTTTCAGCTGTTTTACGGAGACGGTCTTATGAAAAAAACTATACTCGCTATCTCTATTTTCCTGCTCGGCTGGGCGGCCCCGCTGCCGGCGGAGATTATCACCTACCAGGGCCGGCTGAAAGAGTCTAACCTGCCGGTCAACGCTAACCGGGCCTTCACCTTCGAGCTCTGCTCGCTGGAAGCCGGCGGCTCCTGCCTCTCGTCCCCTTCCGGGGCTCAGAGCTTCACGGTGCAGAACGGCCTCTTCAAATCCACCTTCACCCTGCCCGCCGTTGATCTTTCCGCCGGGGAGTGGTACCTGCAGGTGACGGTGGGGGCCTCCGTTCTTACGCCCCGCGAGCGCCTGACCGCCGTGCCGTACTCCGTTTACGCCTCCTCCTCCGCCTATTCCTCCCAGTCCGTCCAGAAGACGGGGGATACTATGTCCGGGCAGCTCACCATCTCCGGCTCGACCCTGACGGTTACCGGCAACGAGTTCTCCGTGGGCGGTTCCACGTTCGTGGTGAAGAACGGCTATGTCGGCATAGGCACCGCCTCTCCGTCCAACCCCCTGCAGGTTTCGGCCCAGGGCCAGTACGTCTTCGTCGGCAGCGCGGTGGGCACCTTTGCGACCATAAACCTGGTCCCGAGCGGCGGCGGTACGGCGCGGCTTAACAATAACAGCGGCACTAACGCCAAGGTGGCCCTCTCCATAGGCCATGTGGATCACCTTGTGGTGGACCAGTCCGCCAACGTGGGCATAAGCAGCGCCAATCCTTCCTACAGGCTGGTCGTTTCCAGCGGCGCCGGCGAAGCCGGCAACATGGTGGTCATCAGCACCGGGGATTCCAACGTTATCCGCATGACCGGGGCAGGCCAGGTTTACGCCAATAGTTTCTACGGCGACGGTTCCGGCCTCACCGGCGTGGCCGCGGCCACCGGCGTGGACTCTACCAAGGTGGCCAAGGCCGGGGATACTATGTCCGGGCAGCTGACGCTGGCCGCTTCCACCCTTACCGTTACGGGCGGAAAGCTGCTGGTAAGCGGGCTGGGGACAGAGATGGAGCTGCTGTCGGACGTGGGCGGTGGGCATGTTAATACTCTCACCGGCCAGGCGCTTTACCTGGAAACCGGCGGGACTAACAGGCTCATGATAGACAATTTAGGCAAGGTGGCGATCAACAAAACGCCCCCGAATTATCTTTTCGATGTCGGCGGCGCGGCCAATTTCGACGGGCAGACCATTGTGGGCGGGACGCTGACGGTAGCCGGCGCGGCTTTCAGCGTAGGCGGGTCCACGCTGGTGGTGGCGGGCGGGAAGGTCGGTGTCGGGGCCGAAACTCCCCAAACCAAATTGCATATAAGTTCTGGCACGATGCTGATAGACGGCAACGTGGGCGGAGCGATGCTCCAGGTAAAGACCCCCAACAGCGGCGGCTATGACCGCATCAGCATTATGGGGCCGGACAACACCAGCCTACAGGCCTACGAGATCGGGCAGCCGGTACGCAGCTGGCTAATCGGGCAGAACCTGGGCAACTTCGGCGACGGCCGGCTGCAGATCTACGACGACACCGCCTCCAAATATCGCGCGGTCTTCTTAGGCTCCGGTGACATCGGCCTGGGCGGAACCGACGCTCAGACCTCACCGGCCATAACGATCCAGGGCACGGGCCTGGTAGGTTTAGGCGCGACCTCTCCAGGGGCAGCTTTGGACTTGCGCACGCCCGCCGTGACGGACATGGCGCAGCTCTGGCGCAATTCCGCCGGCACCGTAGTCAGTTCCGTTTCCGCCGCAGGCGTTATGCAGGCGATACAGTTTGTCGGCGACGGCTCCGGGCTGACCAACGTGGCGGCCACCACCGGCGTGGATGCGAGCAAGGTGTCCAAGGCCGGCGACACCATGATTGGGCAACTGACGCTGGCAGGCTCCACCCTTACGGTGACCGGCGGGGCTGTCTCGGTCAGTGCGCTCGGAACGGAGATGGAGCTGCTGACCAACGTCGGCGGCGGCCATGTTAATACCAAAACCAGCCAGCCGCTGTACCTCGGGACCGGCGGGACCGACCGGTTCATGATCGACGGGCTGGGCAAGATCGCCATCAACAAGACGCCTCCGAATTACCTCCTGGACGTGGGCGGCGAGGCTAATTTCGACGCCCAGGTCATTGTGGGCGGGACGCTGACGGTAGCCGGCTCCGCCTTCAGTGTGGGCGGCTCCACGCTGGCGGTCAATAACGGGATGGTTGGTGTCGGCGCCGCCACCCCCGCCTATAGTCTGGACGTGAACGGGACCATGCGCTCCGCGACCGCGGCTGGCGGCAACGGCCGCCTGATATTAGGCGACGGCGATATTGCGCACGGCATGACCTCGCTCGCCCCTACCACGGATACTTTCGGCATGCTGACCGCCAACAGCCCGACGGGAGGGCTGCATCTGGCCGGCTACTCCAGCCTCGGTACCGCCTCCGGGCTTTATTTTTCCGGCGTGATAGGCAACTCCGATCCCGATGACGCCGTGCCCGCGGTAGTTATCTCGGGAGCGAAACAGAACGGGGGGGGAGCCCAGCCTCTCGGCGTCTCGGAGACTTTGCTCGCGGTTAACAACGGCGGCGGCGCCGCGCTGGTTACGGCGCTAGGTAACGGGCATGTGGGCCTCAGTACCGGAGTTCCTCAGGCGCGTTTAGACGTGCTGGCCTCGGCTTCGGACCCGGCCACCATGGCGCAGATCTGGCGTAACTCGGCCGGAACCGTAGTTTCCTCCGTGAGCGCCACCGGCGTAATGATGGGATCCAAATTCGTAGGCGACGGCTCGGGGCTGACCAACGTGGCGGCTGCCACCGGCGTGGACGCGAGCAA
Organism: uncultured Elusimicrobiaceae bacterium; assembly: GCA_964417965.1. GTDB lineage: Bacteria > Elusimicrobiota > Elusimicrobia > Elusimicrobiales > UBA9959 > UBA9959. The sequence goes on along the minus strand of CAYQJX010000003.1, from coordinate 157,492 downwards.
GGTAGCCAAGGCCGGTGACACCATGAGCGGCCAGCTGACGCTGGCGGGCTCTTCTCTAACCGTTACCGGCAGCGGTCTCACCGTGGGCGCTACCCCTACTAACCGCGTCCTTGTGGAGTACAGCGGCGGTATCGGCCATGTAAGCGTGCTCGGAGGCGCTCTGGCCCTTAACAACTCGGGGCAGAATGTAGGCATCAATACCACCCTGCCCGCCTACAATCTGGACGTGAACGGAGCGATAAGGGCACAGAGTCAGCTGATCGCGGCCGGTACGGCTACCGTGCAGGGCGACGCTTTCAGCGTCGGCGGTTCCACGCTGGTCGTCGCCGGGGGAAGGGTCGGCATAGGCGTCCCGGCCCCCACCGTGGCGCTGGACGTGAGCGGCGGGGTAAGCGCCACTACGCTTTTTGCGTCCAACTCGGTGTCGGCCGCCAGTATCCTGAAGGTGAACGGCGGCGGCGTGGTCGCCCTGGAAACTGTGACGGGGAACTCCAATATTTCCGCCACCGCCGCGGGCGCGAAGAACATGGTCTTCACGACCGACGCAGTGGAAAGGATGCGCATAGACAGCACCGGGAAGGTAGGCGTGGGAACCGCCGCGCCGGCAGCGCCGCTGGATGTGTTCGGCCGCGTTCAGATTTCCACTCGGACAGGCGGCAACGACTCGGTCGACGGCCTGCTCTCGCAGGGAGCGAACGGCATGATGTTCCAGAGCGCGGGAACCACATTTATGCGCGTCGCCAACGGCGGAAATTACGTCGGTATCGGTTCTGCTGTCAACAGTAATACCAACTCACCCCGGCTGCAGGTACAGGGCAGCATGAGCGTCGGGTCCGGTATCGCCTCTTCCCAGCCCCCGGCGAACAGTCTTGTGGTAGAGGGGAAGGTCGGTATCGGCACCGCCACTCCTTCGGGGCTGCTGGAAGTGCGGGATATCCCCGCCGCCAACGGGTACCTGCTCGTATTGGCTACTGGCACGGGGGGGTCTTTTTTCAGCGTTTCCACTTCGGGCATTGTGGGCGTGGGTTACGGCAATCCTTCCACCAACACCGTCCTGCACGCCCAGGCCGTGGCTACAAACCTCACCGCAGGCGAAGATGTGGCCGCCGGCCTGGTCGGCAGCGCGCGCGCGGTAGGCACCGGCCCCGAGGACGTGGCGGTGGGCGGAGATTTCCGCGCGGAAGCCGACGGCAACCAGAGCCTGGCCTTCCTGGCCGGCCTGCACGCCAACGTAGAGCGCACCAGCGGCGGCACCGGGGTAGTGGGCAGCGCCGTGGGCCTCTATATAGACGTGCCCCGCAACGGCGCCTCTCCCGGCGGTTTTACAAACACCTACGGCGTGTATATCGATAGCCAGACCTCGGGCAGCCAGACAAACGCTCCCTACGCCTTCTACTCGGTAGACAAGAACGCCCGCGCCTATTTCGCGGGCAAGGTGGGCATGGGGACGGCCAGCCCCCGCTACGCGCTGGAGATTTCCAGCGCGGCGGGCAGCTCGGACCAGATACTGGTGGTCTCCACCGGCACAGATATGGTCTTCGGGGTAAAGGGCAACGGCGAGGTTTACGGCGCCAAGTTCATCGGCGACGGCTCCAGCCTTACCAACTTGGCGGCATTGGACGCCTCCAAGCTGCCGCTGGCAGGCGGGATAATGGCCGGACAGCTGACCAACACCTCGTCGGTCACGATAACCGGTAATGGCGGCGGAGCATACGGCCTCCAGGTCTCCTCCAATGTTTCCCTGGCTGGCTCCCTCTACACAGCGAATGGCAATATCGGGATAGGGACAGCGACCCCGGTAACGCGCCTGGAACTATACAACTCAGCGGTTAACGAAGATACGACTATCAGGGTGAGCAACCAGGCTGGTGTAGGTTATGCGGCGGCTTTAAGGCTGGCTAATGCCGCCGGTATAGACTGGGGCATAAATGCCGGCGGCAGCGGCAGGGGCGATTATCTCAACAGCGCTCTCGCCATATTTGAAAATACACCGGGGCATACCGGCGCACGCCTGATAATTAAGCAGGAAGGCAACGTCGGCATCGGGACCACGGGGCCGTCCTACCGGCTGCACGTGTCAAGCGGCGCGGGCGAGGCCGGGACCGTCATGGCGGTATCCACGGGGGCGACAAATCTTTTCTGGGTAGCGGGCGACGGCGCGCATGCGCTGAAATATTATGGCGACGGCTCCGGGCTTACCGGGGTCATTGATAACTCCAGGCTGCCGCTTACCGGCGGCATGCTCACCGGGCCGTTTACCGTAACCGGCGCGAGCATTACGATCAATGCCGATGTTGACGGCAACCTGATGCGGCTTAACAGTAATGACGTTGCCGGCGGCTACGGTGCAATGGGTTTTTATAAAACTACCACCACGCTTATGGGAACTTTCGGCTTTGGCGATCCAGGTGGTATTTTTACGAACAGCATTCCTGGCGCAATGAGTCTCAGCGGGAATAATGGCCTGCACCTGGGCGTTGGTGGCACGGCACGTCTGACCATTGCCACCGACAATAAGGTCGGCATAGGGAATACCGCCCCCGTTTACGCGCTGGATATTTCTACCGCTAACACCATTGACGGCTATGTTTTCCGGGCAGGGGATAACGGCATTATAATTTCCACCGGCGGCGCGGTACAGACCACCGGCGTGGGCAATGGCGCCGTGGGCGGCAACGCGCGCGGCAACGGCGCCACGGACCTGCAGACGGCGCGCATCGCGGCTACGCAGGTAGCCAGCGGCCTGTACGCCGCGATAACAGGCGGCAGGGAGAATACGGCGAGCGGGGCTTACAGCGTCGCCTCCGGCAACAGCAACACGGCCCTGGGCGACTTCTCGGCGGTGGTGGGCGGCAGTTCCAATACCGTTACGGCCCAGCTGGGCTTTGTCGGCGGCGGCGACGATAACCATGTGTACGGCGACAGGGGCGTGGTGGTGGGCGGCGCCAGGAACATAGCCGGCGTTACCGGGACCAAATTCTATGCCTCGGTGGTCGGCGGCCAGGATAACGAAGCGAAAGGCGAGGGGGCCTTTGTCGGCGGCGGCACCTCCAACGAGGCCTTTGGCAATTATGCCGTTGTCCCCGGCGGCAACAGCAATGCGGCCGGCGGCGGCAACTCTTTCGCGGCGGGCTATGCCTCCACCGCGGCCGCCAGCGGTGCTTTTGCCTGGAACGACTCAAACGGGGATTCGCTCGTCAATAATGCCGCTAACCAGGTCCAGTTCAAGGCCAGCGGCGGGTTCTGGGTTTCGACCGGGACCATACATTCGACCCCGGGGTTGTTCGTCAGCGCCGGCAACTGGGTGGGCATCGGTACCGACGCGCCGGCCAAGACGCTGCATATAAAAAACCAGGGCAATGTCCCGGATATACGCCTGGAGCGCGGCTTAGGCGGCGAAACCTGGGATATCGGCGGCAATTCTGGCATCTACTTTAACATCGCCTCCGGCGGCACTAACCGCCTCACTATCAGCGACACCGGGTTTGTCGGTATAGGTATAACTCCAGGAGCCTCGCCGTCCAGGCTGCAGGTGGCCGGGGATGTCGGCCTGGGCGACGGCACTGTGCTAGGCAACGCGCCGGTCGTGATCTGGCTTACCGCGGCCTCGGCTGTCGCCGCGGGGGATCTTGTTGCGATTACGGGCAACAACCTGTTCAACACCACCACCACCCCTGCCGACCCGGCCGTGATCGGGGTCGCTCTCAATGCCACTACGGCGGCTACTGTAGGGAAGGTGGCCGTAGGAGGTGTGGTGCTGGTAAACTGTGCGGGGCCCATCGCCGGGCAGCACGCGATCACCTCCGGTACCGCCGGGCAGGCGTCCGGGGTAAATTTCCCGACATCAGGGACCAGCGCCGGGGTATTCCTGACCAACTGCGGCGTCCCGTCAGCCGGTAAGGCCCTGCTGCTGTTGAAGTAGAGGGCCGGCCAAGCCGGAGGAGGAGTTTAGAGCGGAAGTAGTTTATGAAAGTATGTTCAGTGGTAGCGGCATTGCTGTTGCTGGCGCAAACAGCCGCCGCGGTAAATAAAAGCGCCGGAAACCTGGCTGTGCTCGGGGACTCCCACGAATTTTCTTCGGGGAGCCTGGGCCTGGCGGGGGGGCTTTTTGTCCTGGACGGGGCCATCCCCGGCATAGCTCATGACGTTTCCGCGCCCGGGATAACCGTGCTGGAGTCCGGCTTCTACTCGCGCCTGGTCTCGACGCCGGCTGCTCCCGGCTACGGCACCGCCTCCACCGCCGCCTACGCGCTGGCCTGGACAGGCAGCGGCGCGCCGGTAAACAACCCCGCCGGCACCACCTATGGCCTGGCCGTCTCCACCTGGGCCCAGGCCGACCCGTACATGGTCTATTACACCACCGGCGCCGACGGCTATCCGGTGGAAACGCTGGCGCCGAACGCCAGCTACTACAATTTCGTCTATGCCAATTACCTAGAGGGCGATTATTCCGCCCTGGCCTCCACCACCGCCGTCACCTACGCCGCCGTGCCTTCCTCCTGGTCGTTTACCTTCTCGGACTCCGGGCATAACACGGTCAGCCTCTCTTTCTCCGATTTCGAGAATACCCCGCCGTATACCGGCTCTCCCTGGGGCGAACTGACCGCCTCCACGCTGGCGGCCGCCGGCTACGGGCAGGCCTCGGTGGTCTACGGTTCCCATGTTTTCATTTCGGGCGGCTTTAACGGGGTGTCTTTCTCCAGCGCGGTCTACCGCGCGGCGCTGGACCCGGCGACAGGCCTGTCGGGCTGGCAGAGCGCCGGCTATATGCCTGCCGCGCGCTATGGCCACCAGCTGGCCGCCGCCCGCGGGCGCCTGTACCTGCTGGGCGGCTACGATTCCGCCGGCTCCCACGCCGAGGTCTGGTCCGCCGACGTCTCCACCGCCGGAGAGCTGGGGCAATGGACGGTCGAGACGCCCCTGCCCGAGCCCGTCTATTTCCACGCGGCCGCCGTGGCCGCCGGCCGCATAATAGTCTCCGGCGGCTACCGCAGCGGCGTCGGCGTGCTGTCCTCGGTCTACGCGAACCTGCCCCGGGACGACGGTTCGCTGCAGGGCACCTGGGATATCTCGGACCCGCTGCCTTCCCCCAGGTATTCTCACAGCCTGACCCTGGCCGGCGGGCGCCGCCTTTACGTGACCGGCGGCCGCGACGGTTCCGCCGCCCGGAGCGAGGTCTGGTTCACGCAGCTCAACGAGTCGGACGGCCTGCCCTCCGGTTGGTCGGCCACCTCGTCCCTGCCCGCTCCCCGCTACGGCCACAGCGCGCTGGCCGCCGGGGGGAGGCTGTACGTTATAGGCGGCAACAACGGCTCCGCGGCCCAGGCGCTGGTGTTCCAGGCCCGCCTCTACCAGGACACGGCGAAGGCCATAACGTGGGAAGCCTACGGCCAGCTCCCTTCGCCCCGCCAGCTGCACGGAGCCGCTATGGCGGGGGACAGGCTCTTCGTTTTCGGCGGTTACGACGGTACGGCCGCCAGCGACAAGGTATTCGCCTCCGTCTTGTCCGGGACCGAATACCAGGTCGAGGTTTCCTCGGATTCCAATTTCCTGACGGCCGTGCGGTCTTCCGGCTGGGTCAGCGCGCCCGACCTCGGTTTCGGCGAGCTCCTGCCCAGCACGCGCTACTACGCGCGCGCCAGGGCCAGGAACTGGACGGGCGTGCAGACGGCTTATTCCGCCGAGGGCTCCACCCTTACCTACGCGGCCATCCCGGCCACGGCTCCCTGGGCGGGGGTGTGGGTGGATTCGGCCACGGCCGTGTGGGAGGCCAACGGCAACCCGGCCGGCTACAGCTACGAGCTGATGCTCTCCCAGTATCCGGATTTTTCTTCGCCCGGTTCCTACTATACCCCGGACACTTTTTTCGATCTTGGCGGCCTGGAGCAGAGCACTACCTACTACGCCCAGGTCAGGGTAGCCAACGCGCTGGGCCGCAAGTCGCGCTTCGCCCGGCTGCCGTCGATCCGCACCAGCTTCAACCCGGCCCTCGACGTGGACAGCCCGACCATAACTTCCAACCAGGCCGACTTTACCGCCTGGCAGGGCACCAACACCTTCCTGTGCGACGTGGATTTTGACGACGTGGGCGTGTCGGGGCTCAGCTATTTCCGGGTGCAGGTTTCCACGGACCCGCTGGATATAGCGGGCAGCGTGGTGGCGCCCTGGGCCAGCGTGACTACGGGCATAAACCAGGACACCTACGCCGTCAACTGGCGCCTGCCGCAGTCCGTCTGGGAACAGATGCCGGAGGGAACGTCCAACTACATCTCGGTCCGGGCCTACGATAATTCCGGGAACTACTCGGACCTGGATGACGCCTTCAACCTGATAAAGGACAGCAGCCCGCCGTCCATAGCGGTGGGCTACGCCCCCGGGGCCTCTTGGTACACAGATTACCCCGGCGACGTAACCGGTCTTAACTTTACCGACGCGCTGTCCGGCCTGGCCCGCGTGCAGTACAGCGTCAGCGCGGCCAAGAACTTCGCCGACGGCGGCGTGATCGCCTGGACGGACATCCCCGGCCTTACCCAGGGGGCCACCTACTACGAGCCGGTGCTGACCTACAGCTTCAACGTGCTGGCCAACGCCACCTCCAACTATTTCAGCTTCCGCAGCGTAGACCTGGCCGGCTCCACGCGCACCGTGGTGGACGCTTTCGGCATAGGCAAGCTGGTGAGCGGCCCGATGGTCACCATAACCACGCCTACCGCGGCGTTCCAGTCGACGTTCACCTGGCTGTCGGGCAATACCGCCGAGACCAACGCCCACGCCGTGCTGGGCACCGAGGTTACGCTGCGCGATACGGCCAGCAATCTCTACTACAACAACGGCGCTTTCCTCACCGGCTCCAAGGCCTGGCATGACGCCGAGGACACTGGCAGCACCTACACCATAACCCTCGCCAACCTGCCGCTCGTCAGCGGGCGGCAGTACCAGGCGGTGGCCCGTTCCTCCGACGCGGCCGGCGACTATTCCCAGGTGCTGGCCACCTACACCTTCACCTTCGACTCGCTGCCGCCCTCGGCCGCCGTGCTCTACCCCGCCGACGGGTCCGCCGCTTATTCAGCCTCCTATGTCAGCGGCACCGCGGGGGACGCCGCTTCCGGCATTACCTCGGTAGAGGTGGTGCTGCAGCGCGTTTCCGACGGGAAGTGGTGGAACAACAGCCTTTCTTCGTGGGGCGCCGCCTACGCGCCGCTGCAGGCCGGTACCACGCCGTACTGGACCTGGGGCTTTAACAATTACCTGCGCGACAGCCTGGCGCACGGCGCCTCTTATTACGTAAGCGTGCGCGCCACCGACGCCTCCACGCCGGTCAATACCGGCGCGTTCGGGCTGTCAGGGTCCACCTTCGCCTACTACGACGCCACGCCGCCGCCGGCCACGGTGCTGACGGCCGCCAAGGGCGCTTTCAGCGGCGCCCTGGCCCTGGCCTGGCGCTCCGCCGGCGACAACGCCTCCTCCGGCTACCTGCTGTCCGGCTCTTACAAGGTGGCCTACTCCACGTACAGCGGCGCGGCGGTCTCCACCGATACGGCGCAGATAACCATCACCACCGCCTCCATAACGGCCGGCTCCACTCAGTACCGGGTGCTCTCCGGCCTGGACGCTTCCGCCTCCTATTACCTGACCCTGTGGACGGCCGACGACGCGCTCAACTGGTCGCTCCCCTCCAACGAGGCCGTGGCTCCGGCCGGCGACCCGGATACCGGCTTCCTGACCGGCAGGGTGGTGGACGCCTCCACCCAGCCTGTTACCGGCGTGCTGGTGGAGGGCGTAGGCCCTTCCGGCGCCGTGGAAGGCAGCGACTACACCGACGCCTACGGCAATTACGCCATCCCGGGCATGAACTCTCTGTACCTGACCATCAGGGCGGTCTGGACGGCCCAGGACATAGAGAGCTCGGTTTCCAAGAGCAACGTGGCCAACGGTTCCGCAGGGGTTAATTTCACCCTGAGCCTGGCCTACCAGCTGGCCAGCATCGAGGGCGTCATCCCGGCCAACTACCTGCCGTCGGCCGTGCGCCGCGCTTCCGCTCCCCGCTATACCACGCGCGCGGTGAGCGCCGCGGCCGGCGCGGAGCCTTTTGTGGAGATCTACCGCCGGGGCCGCCGCATAGGCGCCGCCATCACCGACGCCAGCGGCGCCTTCAGCGTGCCGAACCTGCTGCCGGGTACCTACGGCCTGCGCGTGTTCAACGGCTCCGACTACAGCCGGATGGAGAACGTGACCTTGCGGGCGGGGGAACGGCTTATCTTTACCCCCAAATACGACCTGCTCAACAAGGACACCGTGTTCGCCTATCCCAACCCGGCCAACACCCTGGTCAACTTCCACTTCGCGCCCTCCGCGGTGTCGTTCGAAGCCGAGGTGCAGGTGTTCGACGTGGCCGGGCGCCTGGTCAAGACCCTCTCCGGGGCGGCTAACGACACGACGGTCGGCACCGGCAAGAAAATTTCATGGGACATGGGCCGGGAGAAGATAGCCTCCGGCGTGTACCTGTATATCCTGCGCGTCAAGGACGCTTCCGCCGGGACCACTGAAAAGGTGGTTAAAAAATTCGCCGTACTAAGGTAGAACCGAATAACCTGAACATGAAACATAAACAACTTCTGAAAGCCCTGCTCCTCTTGTCCTTCTGCTCCTGGCCCGCCGCGGCCCAGGACAACGCGAGCCTGCAATTCACGGTGGCCGCGCCCGACCCGGTGATGGCCGGCGAGGAAGTGCGCCTGCAGGCGCTGGTGGTCAATACCGGCGCCGGAGCCTGGGCCAAGGGCACGTACTACTGGGCCGGCGAGATCTACAGCCTGGAGGGGGAAAACCGCAAGTTCCTCGCCCAGGTGGAAGCGGTGTCCCCGCCTGAGGACGTGCCGCCCGGCGGCGTGCAGGGCGTGCAGCTGAAGTTCACGGTGCCGGACAACACCCGGGGCCGCCTGCTCTACAGGCTCTTCCTGATGAAGGACGGCCGGCGGCTGCTCGAGACCGAATATAAGGGTTTTCAGGTGACGGAAAAGGAATTCCGCCCGCCGCCGCCGCAGGATTTCAAGATCGGCGGCGACGTGACGTTCAGCTACAAGAACAATAACAGCGACGGCTGGCAGGACCACCAGGGCGTCACCTCGGCCAACCTCGTCGGCAGGGTGAAGCAGTCCTCCTTCCTGTTCAATACCTACGTCATCCACACCTACCACAAGCCCATCACGCCGACCATCGTGCTGCTTAACTTCTACGCGCCCTGGGGCACGCTGGGCGTAGGCGATATCTCTCCGACCCTCACCCCGCTGTCCATGGACGGGCAGGGCATGCGCGGCGTCTCGCTGGACAGGACGCGCGGCCGGCTTTCCCTGACGGCGCTGGTGGGGCGCATCGTGGCTCCGGAGGACCCGGGCGAGGCCAGCGGCGGCCGGTACGCCCGCTACGCCGGCGGCTTCAAGGCGGCCTGGCAGTTCACCCCGGCCCTGAAGGTGGCGGCGGACGCCGTGCTGAGCCGCGACGACGAGCATTCCATCACGCTCTCCACCACGGCGCTTACCGTAAAGCCGCAGCAGACCCTGGTCTACGGCCTCAACGCCGAGTGGAAGTTCCTCGGCGCCTTCACGCTCAACAGCGACTACCAGATGAGCGGCTACAAGGCCGACCTGAACGCCGCCGGCCCGGCGGTAGCCGGCTCGGCCTGGAAGCAGGAAGTGAAATACAGGGGCACGCTCCTGACCGCCAGGACGGCGGTCTCGCGCATCGATCCCAAGTTCTACTCTTTCGCCAGCCCGTCGGTGATCTCGGACCGCCAGGTGCTCGACGCCGAGGTGGGCCTGTTCCCCGCCGACTGGACCACTTTCAGCCTGGGCTACAACACGTATACGGACAACCTCGACGGCGACCCGTCCAAGACCACCACCGAGCAGACCCAGACCACCATCGCCAATATGCTGCGGATAAAGGGAAAAACGGTGGTGAACATCTCGCTGATGACCAATACCGCCCAGGCCAAGCCGGCCTCGGTGCAGGATAACCAGACCACCACGACCAACCTCTCGGTCACCCAGCCGCTGGGGCCGCATACGCTCAGCGTCGGCATACAGCAGTCCGGCTTCAAGGACAACACCGGGCTGTCCCACGACCTGGACACCGCGCTGGTCTCGCTCAACGGGTCGTTCCGGCTGAGCCGCAAGATGTCCATGTCGGCCGGCATGGTGAATTCAACCACCAAGGACAAGGTGGATTCCACGACGGGCAAGAACAGCAGCCTGACCGGCAACGTCTCCTACGCCATGCCGCGCCGGGCGATGGCGGTGCAGTTCTGGGCCACCATGTCCTCGACCAAGAACGATTCCCTTCTCTCGCCGGTAGACTCGGGCTCGCTCTCGGTGAACGTGGAGACGGTCTGGGTTAAAAGCCAGAACTCCCGCTTCACGTTCGGCGTGGGCGGGAGTTCCAGGACGGATAAGCTGGCGCCCGCTAACGACGTCAGCGAGCTCAATATCCTTACCCGGTACAATTATTCTTTCTGATCGGGCTGCGGCTTCTGCTGCGCGGCCTGCTCCAGGGCTTCCAGGTATTCCTTGAGCTGCTCGTCCTCGGGGGACAGCTTAAGCGCTTTCTGCCAGGCCTGTTTGGCCAGCCGGTAATCTTTCAGCTGCACGTAAGCCGAGCCCAGGCGCTTCAGGGCGGTCACGTCGGACGGCTCCAGCCTGAGCACGCCCTCGAGCTCTTTCACGGCCAGGTAGAACTTGGAGTCGTAGATCTGGTGCAGGGCCATCTCTTTCTTGTGTTCCAGGATCCCGACGTTCTCCGGCTTGGTGTCGTTGAGCTTTAGCTGGGGGGATTCGGTCTCCAGGGCCTTTACCAGGCGGGGGAAGGTCTTGTCCGAGGGGGCCAGCTCGGAGGCGTAGCGCAGCGCGTCGTAGGCGAACGGGAGGTCCTCTTTATCGCTCAGCCAGGAGGCGATGGCTTCGCCGGCCGCCGTCCAGGCCTTTGAAGAAGAAGGCTTCTGGGGGGCCAGGTCGGCGATCCGGCGGAGCTTGCCCTGCAGCTTCTGGTAGTAGGGGCTCGTCGGGTCGGAGGCCAGCATTTCCTCCAGTTTCATCAGGGCCTCGGCGTAGCGGCCGCGCTCCAGCAATTTGGCGAAAGCGGACTTGAGGCTGGCGGAGGTGCCGGCCATCTTCTGGCGGGCCTCTTCTATCATGTTGCGGGCGGTCACCTGTTTGGGGTCCGAGCGCAGCACGAGGTTCCAGTATTCTATGGCCTTGGAGTAGTCCTCCGTCACGTAGTAGCCGAAGGCCTTGTCGTAGAGCTCGCGCAGTTCCGAACCCTGGGTGGGGGCGGCTTCCTGGGCGGAGGCCGCGCCGGCCCCCAGCGCTAAAAGCAGTATGAAAGTTTTCATGATTTGGTCTCCGTGCCGTCGGCCTGGCGCATGATGATCACCTCTATCCGGCGGTTCTTCAGGCGGTTCTCGTCGGTATCGTTGTCCGCGACAGGGTGGAACTCCCCGAGGCCGAAGGCGGTCATGCGCGCCGGGGGGACGCCGCTCTTCTGCAGGTACTCTATCACCGAGAAGGCCCTCATCAGCGAGAGCTCCCGGTTGGACGTGAATTTTTTGCCCAGCATGCGGGCCGAATCGGTATGGCCCTCCACGATCACCAGGTTCTCCATCTGCTTCAGGCTGTCGGCTACCGGGTCCAGGACCTTTTTGGCCTCGCCCTTCAGCGCGGCGGAGCCGGAGTCGAACAGCACCGGGGAGGCGAAGGTGAGCTTTATGCGCGTGGTGCTGACCTCCAGGCCCAGGCTGCCCTCCTTGATCTGGTCCTCCAGGTCCTCTTCCACCTTCTTGGCGGCTTCCAGTTCCTTCAGTTTCTTGTCGGCGTGCTTCATGCCGAGCTCTTTCTGCATCTGGGCCAGGGCTTTCTCGTACTCTGACCCTTTGGTGTTGTAGGCGAAACCGTATAGCGCGAGGAAAAGGATGACCATGCAGGTCATCAGGTCCGCGTAGGGTACCATCCACAGCTGCGAAGTGTCTTTTTTGTCGTTCATTCTCTGGGGACTATGATCTCTATCCTGCGGTTGCGCGCGCGGCCCTCGACGGTCTCGTTGGAGGCCACCGGCCTGTTCTCGCCGTAGGCGGCGGCTATCATCCGTTCCTGCGGCACGGCGTACTTATTGCCCAGCAGGTCCACCACGGCGTTGGCGCGGGCGGCGGAGAGCTCCCAGTTGGTGCCGTAGTCGCCGGACTTAATGGGCACCGCGTCGGTGTGCCCCTCGATGATGATGTCGTTAGGAAGGGTGTTGAGCACCCGGGCCACCGGCCCGAGCACTTCGGAGGAGGTCTTGTTGAGCTCCGCTTTGCCGGACTGGAAAAGGACCGGGGCCGCGATATTTATTTTTATCTGCTTGGCGGTGATCTGCACCTCGGCCATGTCCTTCATGCCGGCCTTCATCAGGTCCTCGGCCAGTTTCTTGGCCAGGTCCTGCTCGGTGAACTTCTTCATGATCTCTTCCGCTTTTTTCTGCCTCTGCGCCTCGGCGGTGTCCTTGTCGAAGCCTTCCATGAAATCCGAGGCGGCCAGCTCCGGGCGGATGGTGAAGACGTAGAGGATGAGGAAGAACAGCATGAGGTTGGTCATGATGTCCGACAGCACGACCAAGTAGAGCGGGTTGTCCTCTACCTTGTGGCTGGAATACCTGCTTATGAAAAACTTCATTTATTTGCGGACGGCCTTGACCTTGCGCCGGAGGGCCAGCGACAGGTAGCCTTCGAGCTTCTTGGCGACCAGCCACGGCACGTCGCCCTCGTAGATGGAGAGCACGCCCTTGGCGATGATCTCGCGGCTGAGGATGTCCTCGTCGGAATAGTAGCCCAGTTTGCTGGCTATCGGCAGGAAGACGAAGTTGGCCGAGAAGATGCCGTAGAAGGACGCGGTCATGGCGATGGCCATGGAAGAGCCCATCTTGGAGGGGTCCTGGATGTTGCGCAGCACCTGCACGACGCCGATGAGCGTGCCGAGCAGGCCGAAGATGGGGGCGAAGGTGCCGGCGGAGTTGAAGACGTTGGTCTGCTGCTGGTGGCGCAGGCGGGTGGTGTTGATGTCGTTCTCCATGCGCTCGCGCAGGATGTGGATGTCCACGCCGTCGAGCATCATCTGGCAGGCGTCGGTCAGGAAAGCGTGCGGGGAGGTGCGCAGTTCCCCGGCCAGCGAGTCAATGCCGTTCTTCTTGGCCAGCTCCGCGTAGTTGACTATGGCCCGGATCAGCTCGTTGATGGGGGGGCGCTTGGGGGGGAACAGCACCATCTTGACCGAGGACTTAACCCATTTCAGGGACGCCCAGGGGTAGGCGATCATGATGGACCCGGCGGTGCCGCCGAAGATCAGGATGATGGCTTCCCAGTTGAGCAGGAACCTGAGCATGCCGCCGGTGGAGAGCACGAAGAAAATAACGCCCAGCCCGGTAATGCCGCCCAGTAAGGTCATCAGGTCCATAAAATTTTACCTCTCTTGTCAGGGCTTCGCCGGCTGCAGCGGCGGTTTCTGGGCCGGGGCGGGCGCGGGAGCGGCCTTGTGAGCGGCTCCGGGGGGAACGCCGGCGGGTTTCAGCCCCGCGGGCTTCACGCCGGGCGCGGGAGCGCCGGCGGGCCGGGGCGCGGGAGCGCCGTTGCCCTTCAGCGTGATAAAGCCTTCCTTGATCATCTGGCGCATCGTCTCTATCACCCTCGCCCGGTCTCCCTTGTAGGCTTCCGCCGGGAGGTCGCGGGTGAGGTCGAGCTCCTGCTTCAGGCGGTCCTGCATACCGCCGGCCAGCTTGGCCATGAAGGCCGCGGCGTAGGGCGAGCCTTTAAGCGCGGCGGCCATAACGCGGGCCGGCAGCCTGCGGGCCAGCGCCTGCGCGTGCACGGGTTCCAGGTCCTGCAGGTTGGCCAGCCGGACCACGGAGGAGCCCAGCTTGCGGCCCATCACGGGGTCCAGGCGCGAGAAGGCGGCCAGGGCTTTCTCCTGCACCGCTTCGTCGAGCGAACCGAGGATGTTGAGCGCTTTTTCCTCTCCGCCGACCACGTAGTCCAGCGCGGAAAGGATCTCCGTCTCCAGGGAGCGGATGCGGGTTTCCGGCATCAGCGTAACTTTGGGCAGCTGGGCCAGGGCTTCCGCGCTCTTGGGGTAAAGCGCTTCGGAAAGTTTTGCGGCGATCTCGCCGGGGGCGTAGCTGAGCACTATGGTCAGGTCCTCCACGGAGCGGGGCTTGAGGATGAAGGCCAGGCTGGCGACGTGCCCGGCGTTGAGGAACCAGAAGGGCGGCTTGCGGCCGTCGGAGGACTGCGCCGCGGCCTGGGTTTCCTGCGCCGCTTTGGCCGTCTCCCGGGCCGACTCGGCTTCCTCGCGGCGTTCCGGGCGGTCGCCGGAAGCGGCGGTCACGGCGGCGGTGTGGGCGCTGAAGGCTTCCACGAAAGCCCTGGCGGTCTTTGAAAGAGGCGACAGGAAGGCCAGGACGGTGAAGAGCGCCAGCGCGGCGACCACCAGCACCCAGACCAGGCTCCAGAGGTTGGGGGGGAGGAACAGGTCGGAGAGGGCCAGCGGCTTGGCCTTGCGGAAATCCATCTTCTCGACGGTGAGCAGGTCCTGCCTGTCGGCGGGGAGGCCGAGCAGGCCGGCCGCCAGCTTGCGGGCGAGCTGGGTGTCGGCCTCGGAGACGGACCGGTCCAGGATCAGGCTCGCCGAGATCTTCTTGACCATTGTGAGGGAGCTAGACAGGGACGGCTCACCCATCTTCTCCTGCTGGGGAATGCCCGGCAGGATCTCCTTGTTCTTCTTGTCCTGTTCCTGCAGTTCGGCGGAGATGATCACGATTATGTCTTCGGTGCCGAGGGCTTCGGCGAGGACCATCCGGACCCGCTTTTCCAGCGAGTTCTCCAGGGCCAGCTTGGCCTCAAGGGAGGTGCGGCTGGAGGCCTGGGCGTAAAGGTTCCCGGCAGGCGCCAGGACCGTCAAGGCCCCTAGGGAGAGGAAGAATAGAATTCGCTTTATCATTGTTGCCCCCGCGAAAATAGTTATACAGCTCAATTATATTATTATTGGCGGGTCATATCAACGGCCCGTGGGAGGGGGATAATCCTGCCCCGAACCCTTTGGGGAAGGGGGGCCCCGCTTCGGGGGGGAACCGCGCTGGGCTATGCCCGTGCCGTATCAAGAGCTATGCTCGACAGACGGCCAACGGTTCCCTGCAGTCCAGGGTTCGGGGCAGGATTATCCCCCGACCCTGCCGTAACAATTCTGTCATTGAAATAATCTATCATTAGTGTATACTATAATACCGAAATTGGAGCGGGCCGACGGCCCGGTCCGGTTTTCCGCTTATGAGGAAGAAGGCCTTGTATACAGCAGTTCTCTTAGCCGCGGCCCTGCTGGCCGCAGGCCCCGGCTGCATTGTCCTGGCCGGCCCCTCCGTCGGCACCACCTCCGCCAATTTCCTTAAGATCCCCGCGGCCGCGGTGCCCACCGCCATGGGGGAGGCCTATACCGCCCTGGTCGGGCCCGACTCCATCATGTACAACCCGGCCGGCCTCGGCCTGCTGAACTATTCCTCTTTCTCCGGAGCGCACAACCAGTACCTCGACGGCATAACCCAGGAATACCTGGCCCTGTCGTGGCGCTCCCGGTACGGCACCATCGCCGGCGCCTACTCCACCCTCTCCAGCGGCAAAATAGAAGCCTACGACGACAACGACATGCCGGTGGGCAACACTTCCACCGGGCATACCCTGATGGTGCTCTCCTACGCCCAGTCGTGGCCCCATTTCAACCATGACATCGGCAAGCTCGACCCCATGCTGATCGCGCCCGGCTGGACCAGGATCGAGCCGGTCAAGGACTACCGCCCCAAGGCCTACCGCTTCGCCGCCGGGGCCAGCGTCAAGCGCATCACCGAGAAACTGGGCGACGAATCTTCCGGCTCTTACGCCATGGACGCCGGTCTGGCGCTGGTGCTGCCCAACCGCTGGCAGTTCGGGGCCTCGGCCCAGAATTTCGGCTCCGCGCGCAAGTTCCTGGAGCAGGAAAGCTCCCTGCCTTCCTCCCTGCGCTTCGGGATAGCCAAGGACTTCCATACCATCAACGACCTGATGGTCTTCACGGTGGCCACCGACCTCGTCAAGTATTCGGACCGGGACTACCTCGGCGCCACCGGGCTGGAGATCGACTTCATGAAGATGTTCCAGATGCGCGTCGGCTACAAGACGCAGCGGGACACCGGCTCCAAGGTGTGCGGCGGCTTCGGCATGAATTTCGACCGGCTCGCCGACCGGGGCGGCCTGCTGCACGGCGCGCGCCTGGATTACGCCTACCTGGATTACGGCGCGCTCGGCGCCACCCACCGCATCGGCGTGCAGCTCATCTGGTAAACCTTACCCGCCGTTCTCAAAACCCTTCTTTCCCGACAGACCCCCGCCGGAGTTTTTTGTATAATTATCACCATGGATGTCGTTAACTATATGCGCGCGCGGGCCGCGGCGGTAGACGCCGCCCTGCCGGCTTTCGTGCGCGGGCTGGGCGGCGCCCAGCCCCGGCTGGCCGCGGCCATGACCTATTCTCTCGCGGCCGGCGGCAAGCGCCTGCGCCCGCTGCTGATGGGCGCCTCCTACGAGATCTTCGGCGGCAAGGCCCGCGACATCCTGCCGGCGGCCTGCGCCCTGGAGATGGTGCATACCTATTCGCTGGTCCACGACGACCTGCCCGCCATGGACGACGACGCCCTGCGCCGCGGCCGGCCCACGAACCATAAAGTTTACGGCGAAGCCCTGGCCATCCTGGCCGGCGACGCCCTGCTGACGGACGCCTTCACCGTGCTGGTCTCCTCCCGCTACCCGCGCTCCGTCGGCCCGGCGCGCGTGCTGGGAGCGGCCCGGGTGCTGGCGCAGCGCGCGGGGGCCATGGGCATGGTCTCGGGCCAGGCGGCCGACCTGGAGGCCGAAGGCTTCCTGCGCGGCGCTAAACTCGCCCCGGCCCGCCGCAGCGCGGGCCTGAAGCTGCTGGCCTACATCCACCTGCACAAGACCGCCGACCTGATAACCGCGGCGGTGGAGATGGGCGCGGCCCTGGCGGGCGCGCCCGCCAAAGATTTCAGGGCGCTTTCCGCTTTCGGCCGGGAGCTCGGCCTCTGCTTCCAGGTGGCCGACGACATCCTCGACGTGGTGGGGGATAAAAAGAAGCTCGGCAAGAGCGGCAGCGACGCCCGCAACAAGAAGCTCACCTACGCCTCGCTGCTCGGGGTGGAGGGCGCCCGGCGCGAAGCCCGCGCCCTGCTGGACCGCGCGCTGGCGCGCCTGCGGGCCGTGCCCGGGGCCGCGGCCCCCAAGGCCGCGCTCGAGGCCATGGCCGGTTTCGTCTACGGGCGGGAGAACTGATATGCTGGCTAACATCAAGGGATCGGAGGATATTAAAGCGCTCAACGTGTCGGCGCTGCCGGGCCTCGCCGCCGAAGTGCGCCGGCTCATTATCAGCGTGATCAGCCGCACCGGCGGCCACCTGGCCTCCAGCCTGGGCGCCACCGACCTGATCCTCGCCCTGCATTACGTCTTCGACACTCCCCGCGACCGCATCGTTTTCGACACCGGGCACCAGGCCTACGCGCACAAGATCCTCACCGGCCGCGCGGATAAGTTCTCCACTATACGCACCAAGGGCGGCCTGTCCGGCTTCCTGAAGCGCTACGAATCGCAGTACGACGCTTTCGGCGCGGGCCACGCCTCTACGGCCCTTTCCGCCGCCGCCGGGCTGGCGGCTGCGCGCGACCACTCCGGCTCGCCGCACCGCGTGGTGGCCGTAGTGGCCGACGGGGCCATGACCGGGGGCATGGCCTGGGAGGCCATGCAGAACGTGGGCCAGCTCCGCACGGACCTGCTGGTGGTGCTCAACGACAACCAGATGTTCATCTCGCAGCGGGTGGGCCGCCTGGGCAGGATACTGACCAAGCTCCTCACCCTCGGCACCGTGCAGAGCGCCGAGCGCAAGGTGGAGCTTTTTCTCAACCGCTTCCAGTTCTGGGGCAAGAAGATCCTCCGCGTGGCCAAGCGCGCGAGGGTGATGTTCTTCCCCGGCATGATCTTCGAGGAGATGGGCTTTCATTATTACGGGCCGGTGGACGGGCATAATATCGGGGAGCTCGTGGAAGTGCTGGGCTACGTGAAGGGCCTCAAGGGGCCGGTGCTGCTGCACGTCGTCACCAAGAAAGGCCGCGGCTACGAACCGGCCGAGGACGCCCCTACCGATTTCCACGGCACGCCCAGGTTCGACATAGAGACCGGCGAGACGGCCGCGCCCCCGGCCAAAGGCAAGCCGGTGCCGACGTTCACTTCGGTCTTCGGGAAAACCCTGGTGCGGCTGGCGGAAAAAGACCCCGCCATCTGCGCCATAACGGCCGCCATGCCGGAGGGCACCGGCCTGGACCTGTTCCGCGACGCCTTCCCGCGGCGCTATTACGACGTGGGTATAGCCGAAGAGCACGCCATCACTTTCGCGGCCGGCCTCGCGGCCGACGGGATGAAACCCGTGGCCGCCATCTACTCGTCCTTCATGCAGCGCTCCTTCGACCAGGTGCAGCACGACGTTTCCCTGCAGAAGCTGCCGGTGGTGATAGCCATGGACCGCGCCGGCATAGTGGGGGAGGACGGCCCCACCCACCACGGGGTTTTCGACATCTCCATTTTCAGGACCCTGCCGGACGTCGTCCTTATGGCGCCTTCCGACGAGAACGAGATGCAGCACATGCTGGCTACCGCTTTCGCCTGCGGCCTGCCGGTGCTGCTGCGCTACCCCCGGGGCAAGGGCTACGGCGTAGAGATGGACGCGCAGCCCGCCCCGCTGGCGCTGGGCAAAGGGCGCCTGCTCGCCAGGGGCAAGGATGTGAATTTCCTGGCCATCGGCAACAGGGTGTACCCGGCGCTTAAAGCCGCGCAGCTCCTTAAAGGCCTCGGCATCGACGCCGGCGTGGCCGACATGCGCTTCATCAAACCCCTGGACGGGGACCTGGTGCGCGAGCTCGCCGCGGCAGGGCCGCTGGTGACGGTAGAGGACAATTCCCTCGCGGGCGGCTTTGGCTCGGCCGTACTTGAGTTTTTGAACACCGAGGGGCTAACCGCCGGCGTGCTGCGCCTGGGTATCCCCGACGCCTACGTGGAGCAGGGCAAGCCCGAGGAGCTTTACGAAGACCTGGGCCTGACGGCGGACCGCATAGCGGCCTCCGCCGCCGGCTGGCTGGCTAAAAAAGATCTGGTTGGGAAACACTAATTACAAACAGGAGCGCAACGTGAAAAAACAGAAAATCAGCAAGGAAGTTATGATACTCCGGAGGGCCAAGTCCTACAGGAAGGCCTACCTGGACCCGGATTTCCTCAGCAGCGACGAGATGCGCCCCGTGCGCCTGCAGCTCGAACTGCAGAAACCCGAGAAGATACTGGCCGACCACGGGGTTAAATCCACCGTGGTGGTGTTCGGCAGCGCCCGCATCTGGGACAAGGACCAGTCCGCGGCCCGCGTGGCCGAGATGAAGGCCCTTCTTAAAAAAGACCCCAAGGACGCGGTCCTCCGCAACCGGGTGGCTTCCGCCGAGCGCCTGCAGAAGTCCACGAAATACTACGACGTGGCCCGCGACTTCGGCCGCCTGGTCTCTCAGAGCAGCGTGTTCCCGGACCGAAAGCTGGTGGTGGTCACCGGCGGCGGCCCCGGCATCATGGAAGCCGCCAACCGCGGCGCCCACGACGCCGGCGCCAAGAACATCGGCCTCAACATCACGCTGGACATGGAGCAGGGGCCCAACCCCTACGTCTCGCCTGAATTCTGCTTCCGCTTCCACTACTTCGCCATCCGCAAGATGCATTTCGTCATGCGGGCCCGCGCCCTGGTGGCTTTCCCCGGCGGGTTCGGCACCATGGACGAGCTGTTCGAGGTGCTGACGCTGGTGCAGACCGGCAAGAAGACCCGCCTGCCGATAATCCTGGTCGGCAAGGATTACTGGACCGACGTGATGAACTTCCAGAACATGGCCAAGTGGGGCTATATTTCCACGGAAGACCTCAAGCTGTTCACCTTCGCCGAGACCGGCGAAGAGATCCTGGAACAGATCGAGGACTTCTATAAGAAGTTCCCGCTGGCTAACGGCAAATAATGACCCTGCAAGGGCGGAAGGCGGCGGCGCTGTGGGCGGTACTAACCGCCTGCGCGGCGCTTGGCGCCTCCGCCCTTGCGGCTTTTTACCCGCCGCCTGCCACCTTCGCCAGCCTCTATCCCCCGCAGGGCGCGCACGTGCGCGACGGCCGCTTTGCCGGCCCGGCGTGCAACGGCGTGCAGTGCCGCCTCTGCCCTTACGACTGTTTCCTGCCCGAGGGGGCGCGCGGCCGCTGCAAGTTGCGCGCCAATTACGGCGGGAAGATCAAGACGCTGGTGTTCCCGTAGTCCTATGAAGCCCTTCCTGCTTTTTTCGCTGCTTTGCTGCGCAGCGCCCACTGCGGCGCGAGAGCCGGCCGTGGCCGGGCAGTTCTACCCGGCCGACGCGGCGGGGTTGGCCCGCGCGGTGGACGCTCACCTGGCTCTCCCCGTGGCCAACCTTCACTCCGGGGTGGTCGCCGTCCTTGCGCCGCACGCCGGTTACGAGTATTCGGGGGCGCTGGCCGGGCTGGCCTACCGGCAGATAGCCGATTCTTACGACACCGTGGTGATCCTGGCCACAGGCCATACCGAAGGCGTGAAGGGGGCGGCGCTGCTGGCCTCCGACGCTTACAAGACCCCGCTTGGAACTATCGAACCTGACCGGGCGCTGGCCGCGGCCCTGCTGAAAGCGAGCCCGCTCTTCGAGGACAGGCCCACTCCCCACGCCCGGGAGCACTCCGTGGAAGTGCAGCTGCCCTTCCTGCAGCGCCGGCTGAAGAAGCCTTTCAAACTCCTGCCCGCCGTCCTTAATACCGGCGACCCCGCCGCGCTGAAGACCATGGGCGGAGCGCTGGCCGCGGCCCTGAAGGGGAAGAAGGCCCTGATCGTTATCTCGGCCGACTTCTCCCATTACCCCGCCGCCAAGGACGCCGCCGCCGCCGACGGGGCCATGAGCCTGGCTATCGGCAGCCTGGACCCCGCCTTCTTCCTCTCGGCGGCGCGTTTCATAGTTCAGAAAAAAATTCCCGGCCTGGATACCTGCGCCTGCGGCGAGGCCGCCGTGGCGGCAGGGATGGAGGCGGCCCGCCTGCTGGGGGCCAGGTCTTTCATCCCTCTGAAGGTTTCCAATTCTTACGCCGAGAACAAAGCCGCCGGCCCGGAGCGCGTGGTCGGCTATATCTCGGGGGTTTTCTCCCGGTCCGGGGCGGCCGCGGACCTGACTCTTTCGAAGGCGCAGCGGGCGGCCCTGCTGAAGGAAGCGCGGAGGACGGTGGAGCGGCATTTTGCCGGGGAAGAGCCGCCGGCCGGGCTCGAGGCGGATCCGCGGCTGAACCTGCCGGGGGCGGCCTTCGTTACCCTCACTCTCGGCGGCGCCCTGCGCGGCTGCGTGGGCACCGTGGAGCCGGCCCTGACGCTGGCCGACGCCGTGCGCTACGGCGCCTACAGCGCCGCCTTCCGTGACGGGCGCTTCGCCCCGCTGGCCAGGGAAGAATTGGCTAAGGTGAAAGTTGAGGTTTCTGTACTGTCCCCGCAGAAGCCGGCGGCCCCCATGGCGCTCAAGCCCGGAGTGCACGGCGTTGTGGTCTCTAAAGGCGGGCGGTCCGGGCTTTTTCTGCCGCAGGTCTGGGAACAGCTCCCGGCCAGGGAGGACTTCCTCGGCGAACTCTGCGCGCAGAAAGCCGGGCTGCCGCGCGACTGCTGGAAGGACCCGGCCGTTAAGCTTTACTCTTTTACCGCGGACGCCTTTGCCGAAGGCGAGGCCCTGAAGTAGGCGCGCAGCCCGGCGCCGGCAGGTAATAGAAAGCGGCTAAAAAGAACGACCGCACAATTTTGATATTATTGTATTGAATGGACACCGCAGCAACGCCAAAACAGAAAGCGGCCGCGGCCGGTATTTTTTCGGCCCTGGTCTTCCTGCCGGTCCTTTTTCTCTCCTCGCTTATCGCCGGCCGCGAGATCAGCCGCTTTTACGCGCTGGCCTGGGCGCTGTTCACGGCGGCGACGGCCTGCGCGATCTCCTATACCGGGAAGGTTTCTTTCTACCGCAGGATCTTCTTCTCGCTCTCCGCGCTGACTTTCATCCTGCATTTCAAGTTCTCGCTTTTCAACACTGCCTTCGAGGCGTCTTCCTTTAAAGCCGCGCCGTTCTGCCATATAGCGATGGCGCCCTATTTCCTGGACTACCTCTACCAGCAGTACCTCGCCTTCATGAGCGGGGGCTGGCGCCTCTGGGGGCCGCTGACGCTGGGGGCGGCCTGGCTTTTTATAACGCTGGCCATAGGCCGCGGCTGGTGCTCCTGGGCCTGCTTCTACGGCGGTATCGACGACGGCCTCAGCGCCCTGCCGGGGCGGCCCCTGCTCAAGATAGGGGGCTGGGCCTTCAAGGTGCGCGACCTGCCGGCGGCCCTGCTGGTCTTCCTGCTGCTGGCCTCGCTGGCGTATATGCTGCCGGTCTATTGCCTGTGGCTCTGCCCGTTCAAGCTGGGCGAGTCTTTTTTCGACGGGGACGCCGGTATCCGCCGGGTGCAGTACGGCCTTATGTTCTTCGCCCTAACGGCGCTGGTGATAGGCCCGCTGCTTACCAAGAAGAGGATCTTCTGCTCTTTCCTCTGCCCGTTCGCGGCCTGGCAGGCTTTCTGGGGCAGGCTGAACCCGTTCCGGATCAGCGCCGAGGCCGACAAGTGCAACGGCTGCACGCGCTGCGCTTCCGCCTGCCCGATGAGCGCCATAAAGTGCGTGCCCGGGGGAAAACTTGAGATCCTGGCCTACTGCAACCTCTGCGGCCAGTGCCTGGACGCCTGCCCGCAGGGCGGCCTGCGCTACACCCTGTTCGGCTCCGTCCTGCCTGCCGCCGGAGGGGGCCTGGCCGCGCGCCTGTTCACGGCTGAGTCCTTTTTTGTTTTTTCGGCGCTGACGCTCGGGGGCGTGTTCTCTTCGCTCTGGGCGCCGGCGGCGCTGCGGGATCTGATAAAACTGCTGACTTCCGGAGGCTGAATGAAAGACGGTAAATGGCTGGAGCCGCGCTACACCAACAAAGAAATATTCGAGAAGGACTACGCCCACCTGGACCTGTCCGGCATGGACGTTAAATGTCCCGGCTGCAAAGATTCGGTGGCGCTCAACCGCAAGAACAACTTCGGCAAGAACGCCGGCTGGTGCAAGCGCTGCAACAGGGCCGTTAACATTTAGGGTGCCCGCGCTTTTTTCCGAAGGCTTCCTGCTGGGCCTTTCGACGGGTTTTTACTGCCTGGTCTCCTGCCTGCCGCTGCTGGCCCCTTACCTGCTGGCCGAGGGCAGTACCGCCTGGCGGTTCAACCTGGGCATCTTCCTCGAGTTCCTCGGCGGCCGCTTCCTGGCCTATATGCTCTTCGCCCTGCTGGCCTCACTGGCCGGGCAGGCGGGCCGCGGCGCGCTGCCCGCCTGGCTGCTGCCGCTCTCCATGCTGCTTTGCGGCCTCTGGATGGCGGGGCTCGCTGCCCTCAGGGTTTCGGCCGGGTCCGGCCCCTGTCCGCTCAAAGGCGGGGTGAACCCTTTCTTTAAACGCCTGCCTCTCCTGCTGGGTTTTGTGACCGGCATAAACGTCTGCCCGCCTTTCGCGGCCGGCTTTCTGCGGCTGCTCGAGCTGGCCGATATCCTTAAGGGTTTCGCCTACTTCGGCGGTTTTTTCGCCGCCACCTCCATTTTTATCTCGCCTGTAATGCTGGGTACCCCCTGGGTAGGGGCCAGGGTCAAGGAGATAGGCCGGCTTACCCTGCTGCTGGCCGGTCTCTGGTACGCGGTGCTGGGGATAAAAGGCCTCCTTTGAGCGCTCTCCGCGCTTAAATCCATAGGTTGACATTCGTCATAGGCCCTTGGACCTATATTTGACTGGGCCCTTTGGCCTTGCAGATTTTTCCCTTTCGGGCCTATAATGTAATATAGTTGACCTTAGTCAAGCAGCCGGACCGCAAAAGGATCTACAGCATGAAGATGAGCCTGCTCTCCATCGTACTACTCGGCGCCGCCGCTCTCCCTCTTACTGCCGGAGAAAACATTTCCTACAGCCAGCTGCTGCGGGAGATCACCTCCGTTGAACAGGCCCCGGTACCGGAGCCCGCCGCGCAGTACGCCGCCCTGCCCGCGCAGGACGCCGGCCGCTACTGGGTCACCGTGAAGGCCGCCGACAGCCGCGCCCGCACCCGCCTGCTGGAAGCCGGCCTGGACATCGTAGAGATAGCCAAGGACAGCGTTTCCGGTTACGCCGGCCCCTATACCATGGGCCAGCTCTCCAATAAGTCCTTCGTGGTGACCAGCCAGGTGCCGCTGGCCGACTACCTCGGCATGATGACCAAGGACTTCCCGTCCCAGGACGCCGCCTACCACAATTTCAAGGAGACCACCGACCTGCTCAGGGAGATGGCCGCCAAAAATTCCGACATCGCCTCGCTCTTCTCCATCGGCAAGACGGTGGAGGGCCGCGACATCTGGTGCCTGCGCATCAACTCCGCCGCCAAGGGGGAAACCCCCAGCGCCAAGCCCGGCGCGCTCTATATCGGCAACCACCACGCCCGCGAGCACCTTTCCAACGAGGTGCCGCTGCTGCTGGCCGCCTACCTGCTGGACCACAAGAACGACGCGGATATAAAAAAATATATCGCCACGCTCGACATCTATATCATCCCGATGCTCAACCCCGACGGCGCGGAGTACGACATAAAGAACGGCAGCTACCAGTATTACCGCAAGAACATGGCTTTCAACGCCGACAAGTCCCGCGGCGTGGACCTGAACCGCAACTACGACTCCTGGTGGTGCGAGGCCGGCGCCTCCACCTATCCCGGCGCCGACACCTATTGCGGCCCCAGGGCTTTCTCGGAGCCGGAGAGCCAGGCCGTAAAGCGCTTTGTGGAAGCCCGCAAAAACCTCAAGACCCATATCAGCTACCACACCTACGGCAGCGAGATCCTCTACCCCTGGGGCGGCACCGACGCGGAGATCTCCAACGCCAGGGACAAGCAGGTCTTCATAAAGGCCGGCGACGAGATGGGCAAGCTGACCGGCTACCGCTCCTACAAGTCCAGCGAGATGTACGTGGCCACCGGCGACAGCTGCGACTGGGCCTACGCGGCCGGCGGCATCTTCGCCTTCACCTTCGAGCTGGAAGGGCGCGGCTTCTACCCCGGCGCGGCCATCATCACCAACGCCGTGACCAAGAACATAAAGGCGGCCGTCTACCTGCTCAGCATCACCGACAACCCTTATAAGGTGATCTAAAACGACGACACGCAAAAAAGCCCGGGCTGCCCCGGGCTTTTTTTTGTCCCGAAATGCCAGCTTACTTGAGCGTCAGGGTGTAGGACTTGATCTTGAAGGCGGGGTAGTAGGATTCCTTGGTCTTGGCCAGGCCGGGCTTGCAGAGGTCGCTCTCCTTGTTGATGAAGGAGCAGCCCTGCGGCAGGCGGCGGGCCAGCTCGTTGTCGAGGAACTGGTAGAGGCCTTTCACGTTGTCCAGGGCTTTTTCGAAGTTAAGCACGAAGACCCCGTCGGAAAGGCGCGAGCCGAAGGCGAAGCCGCAGATCTCGTCGTCTATCTTTACCAGCACGCCCCTCAGCTCCAGCAGGTCGAAATGCTTGAGGCCGTTGATGATGGCCTTGCGCTCGCAATTGAGCATGTCCAGGTGCGCCCCGGCCTCGGGGTCCTTGGCCCAGCGGTCCAGCAGGTTCAGGCAGGCGCCGTTGTTGCGCCTGGTCAGCGCCTCCACCTTTACTTTTTTAACGGCCGCGGTCTGCTTGTTGAACTGGGCGATAAGGTTGCGTTTCTTCGAATACTTGTGGCCGGCCAGCTCGGCCATGTCGCGCGTATTGTAGAGGTAATCCATGTAGCCGGGCTGCTCCGCCGGAGTGAAAAAGGTTTCCAGACCGGCCTTGTGGCGCTCGTAGTAGTCCTGCGGCACGTAGTAGTAGCGCGTGTGCCGGTTCCGGCGGGCGATGTCGGCGAGCTCTTCCGGAGGGATATCCCTGAAGGGGTACGGGACCGGCATCAGCAGGCGCTTGGCCGCCGGCGGCTCCAGGTCGGTCTCGGCGACGAGCAGCAGGTCTCCGTCCAGCTTCCAGCTGACTTCGTAGAGGCAGCGGTTCCAGAGTATGATGGTGGCAGGGGAATACTCGCACAGCGGGTAGCGGTGCTTGTCGAAAAATTTCTTCAGGTGCGGGTAATCTTCGGGTTTCAGGCGGTTGAACATGGTTTTATACCCGGGCGCCCTTTATCAGCATCGGCAGGGCGTTCTTGAGGGGCTTGAAGCCGAGGTTGGCGTAGAAAGGCGCAGAACCATCCTGGGCTATGAGGGCTATCCAGTTTATCCCGTCGCGCTTTAGCCGGCGGCACAGGGCGGCCACTATGGCTTTGCCGGTGCCGGCCCCGCGCCCGCCCTTCAGCACGGCCACGTCCTGCAGGTAGGCGTCGCCGGCCCCGTCGCTGAGGGCCCGGCCCATGCCGATGATGACGCCGTCCTTCTCCGCGACCAGGAAGCAATGGCTGCCCCGGATCAGGCGGTTGAGCGCTGCGCGCGAGCCGCGCGGCCACCAGCCCTGGGCCCGGTAAATTGTTATAATTCCGGTAGCTTCGGCCGGGGAGGCGTTAGCGATAAAGCGGTACTTTACTGCGCCTTTCATAAGGGTATGATATCAATTTAGGGCCGGGCGGGTCAGGGGGGGCAACATGTACACGGAAGAAAAGAACGGGCTTAAACTGCTGCGTTTCGACAGCTTCAGAAAACTGGGGGGGCTCGCTTGCGCCGTTTCTACCAGGGCTGGCGGCGTGAGCCAGGGGCCTTTCGCCGGCCTTAACCTGGGCAGCGGCTCGGGCGACAAGATAGAGAGCGTAGAGGAGAACCTGGGCCTGTTTTGCGCCGCGCTCGGCGCCGAGCCGGCCCGGCTGGAGCGCATGCGCCAGCGCCACACCGCCAACGTGGCGGTGGTGGAGAACGGCGGGAGTACGCCGCCCGACAATACGGACGCCCTCGTTACCGCCTCTCCGGGCGTGCCGCTGCTGGGCCTTTCCGCCGACTGCGCCCTTACCGTTTTTTACGACCAGTCCCGCGGCGTTATCGCCGTGGCGCACAGCGGCTGGCGGGGCGCCCTGCTGGACGTCTACGGCGCGACGCTGAATGTGATGCGCCTGCGCTTCGGCTGCGAGCCTGCCAATATTATCGCCGGGGTTTCCCCGATGATCTCCGCGGCGCAGTATCCAGTGAAAGAGGATTTCCTGGAGAAGCTTAAAGCCTTCTACCCGGACGGCGCGGATAAGCGCTTCCTGACCCTAAAGGAGGGCCGGCATTTCTTCAATCTGAGGGAATTGCTGCGGCTGCGCCTGGAGGCGCTGGGGGTTAGGGAGCACGAGTTCATGCACCTCTGCACTTTCTCCGAGAAGGAACTCTTCTACTCCTGGCGGCGGGACGGAGAAAAGACGGGGCGCTTCGGCCTGCTGGCCATGCTCACCTGAGCAGGTCCCAGGCGATCTTGCCCAGCAGCGCGGCCGAAACCGTAAATAGCATCGGCCTTATGATCCAGGCGCCTTTCCTGAGCGCCATATGCGAGCCGGCGTAGTTGCCGGCCATGCCGGCCAGGCCCATGGCCAGGCCCAGTTTTAGATCCACCGTCCCCAGATAAAGGAACGCGGCCAGCGCGGCCAGGTTGGAGACCAGGTTGAGCAGTTTGGCCAGCGCCGTAGCGCGCAGCAGGTCGTAGCCGCAGAGCCGCGCGAAGCCCACCGCCAGGAAAGTCCCCGTCCCGGGGCCCAGCAGCCCGTCGTAAAAACTCACCGACAAGGACAGCCCGCCGGCGCGCTTAAGCAGCGCGCCCTCGGAAAAGCGCGCGCTGGTGTCGGCCAGGCCGAAGCTTTTTTTAGCCGCCAGGAAGATGGCCACCGGGGGCAGGAGTATTAAGAGCAGGTAGCGTATGGTCTCGGGGGGGACGAGCGAGATCAGCCTGGCGCCGAGGAAAGAGCCGCCGGCGGCCAGCACGACGAGGATGAACAGGAAGTCCAGGCCGAACCTGGCCTCCCGGATCATCCTGACCGCGGCTACCGCGGTACCCATGGAGGAGGAGAGTTTGTTGGTGCCCAGCAGCAGCGCGGGGTTGAGGCCGTGGGCCAGGTAGGCGGGCAGGGTGATGAGGCCGCCGCCCCCGGCGATAGCGTCCACGAAACCGGCCAGGAAGACCAGCAGGGTCAGCGGCAGATAAGGTTGGGCTCCCTGCAGCAGCTCCATCAGCCGGCCTCAGGGGGCGCCCCGGCGGCAGCCGCTTCCATGGCCGCCCGGGTATTGGGCGCTTCTGCCTCCAGGGCCAAGAGCAGTTCCCCGGCGCCTGCGGCAGAGCCGCCTTTGGCAATATCCTCTATCATGCGGCAGATCTTGTACAGGCGCTGGGCGCCCACGTTGCCGCTGCTGCCCTTGAGCGCGTGGGCCGCCTGCTGCAGGGCCGGCGCGGCTCCGGCGGCAAAAGCTGCGCGCATGGCCTCCAGCCTGCCGGGGAGGTCTTTGAGATAGGCGGCGATGATCTCTTTGAGAAAATCCGGGTTTTCCGGCCCGGCCAGTTCCGCGAGGTCCCTCAGTACGGCGGGAGAGAGCGGCGTGTCCCACTGCGCCAGCGTCTCGTCCAGCTGCTCTATGCGCACGGGCTTGGGGATATAGCCGTCCATGCCGGCGGCGAGGCATTTTTCCCGGTCGCCCTGCAGGGCGTCGGCCGTCATGGCCACCACCGGGGTGTGGCGCTGGTCCCGCTCTCCCTTGCGGATCTCGGCGGTGGCCTGGTAGCCGTCCATCTCCGGCATCTGGCAGTCCATCAGCACCAGGTCGTAGGGCCAGCGCTTCATGGCCTCCAGCGCTTCCAGGCCGTTGGCCGCCACGTCGGAGTCGTAGCCCAGCTTTTCCAGCTGGCGCACGGCTACTTTCTGGTTGACGATGTTGTCCTCGGCCACCAGCACCCGGAAATAGGGATTGCGCGGTCTGGCCGCGGCCGCCCTGGGCAGGGCGGCGGGTTCATTGACGGGCCCGCCCAGTGCCGAGCTGAGGGCGTTGAACAGGGCCGAGGTCCTGACCGGCTTGCTGAGGCAGACGGCGATAGCCGCCTCGGCCAGCTCCTCAGGGCGCATGTCGTGGCCGAGCGAGGTCATCATCACCTTCCTCACTCCCGCCAGCGCCGCGTCGTCGCGCATGGCGCGCGCCAGCATGAGGCCGTCCATGCCCGGCATCTGCATGTCGAGCAGGGCCAGGCGGAACGGGTCGGGCCCGCCCGCGTCCCGGCGCAGGCGCAACAGCGCTTCTTCAGCGGAGGCAGCTGTTTCAAAACGCATTCTCCAGTCCGCCAGGTACCGGGAGACTATCTCCCGGTTGGCGGAATTATCGTCGATGATCAGGGTTTTCACCCCGGACAATTCCAACTCCTGCCGCTCGGCCGGCGCCGGCAGAGTGGCAGGCTCGAAGGGGAGGGTGAACCAGAAGGTGGAGCCTTTGCCCGGCTCGCTCTCCAGCCCTATCTCTCCGCCCATCAGTCCGGCCAGTTTTTTCGAGATAGAGAGCCCGAGGCCGGTGCCGCCGTATTTACGCGTAGTAGAGGAGTCCGCCTGGGTGAATACCTGAAAAAGATTCTTCTGGGTCTCGGCGGGGATGCCTATGCCGGTGTCGCGGATGGAGAACTTCAGCGTTGTCCCGCCAGCCGGCCCGGGCAGGCTGGACACCTTAAGTACCACTTCGCCGGCCGCGGTGAACTTTATGGCGTTGCCGAGCAGGTTAAGGAGTATCTGGCGCAGGCGCCCCTGGTCCCCGCGCAGGTGCGGGGGGACTTCGGGTTCTATCAGGCAGGCCAGTTCCAGGCCTTTAGACTGGGCGCGCGGGGCGAGCAGGTCGGCGGTGCTCTCCACCGTTTCCCGGAGGTCGAAGTCCAGCTTTTCAATATGGAGCTTGCCGGATTCTATTTTGGAAAAATCCAGGATGTCGTTGATGATGTCCAGCAGGGCCTCGCCGGCGCCGTTGACCGTCTTTACGTAGTCGCGCTGCTGCGCGTTGAGCGGGGTGTCCAGGAGCAGGCCGGTCATGCCGATGATGGCGTTCATGGGCGTGCGGATCTCGTGGCTCATGTTGGCCAGGAATTCTGACTTGAGGCGCGCCAGTTCCAGGGCCGTGTCGCGCGCTTTCTCTATCTCCCGCTGGGCCAGTTTCCTGTCCGTTATGTCCATCTTTACGGCCACGAAATGAGTGATGTTGCCGTTCGGGTCTTTTACCGGCGAGATGGAGGCGTGCTCCCAGAACAGCTCCCCGGTCTTCTTCTTGTTTAGCAGCTCGCCCTGCCATTCCCGCCCGGCCAGCAGCGTGTCCCAGAGGTCCTTATAAATCTCCTTAGGCATTTTGCCGGAGCTGATGAGCCGGGGGTTCTGGCCGACCATCTCGCTCTCCGTGTAGCCGGTGAGTTCGAAGAACTTGGGGTTGCCGTACTCTATACTGCCTTCCTTGTCCGTGATAACTATGGAGGTGGGGCTGTGCTTTACCGCCGCGGAGAGCTTGCGCATCTGCTGCTGGGATTTTTTGCGGGCGCTGATGTCGGTGGCCAGTCCGAGAAAGCCGGTAAGTTTTCCCTGGTGGTCTTTAACTCCGGTCACCACCAGCTCCACCGGGAAACCGGAGCCGTTCTTGCGCACGTAGGTCCATTCCCGGTTCTCGTAGCCGCCCTGGCGGGCGGCCTGCACAAAAATATCGAAGCCCTGTACCGGGCGCTTGAGAATTTCGCTGAGCTCGGCGCCGCGGAGTTCCATCTCGGCCGCGGAATGTATTATGTCCGGGGTGCGGCCGAGCATTTCCGCCGCGGTGTAGCCCAGCATTTTTTCCGCCCCGCTGTTAAAAAGGGTGATCCTGCCTTCCAGGTCGGTGGCGATTATGGCCAGCTGCGTGGCGGAATCCAACACGCCCTGCAGGCGGGCGTTGGCGTCGGCCAGGCCCTCCTCGGCCAAGCGGCGGCGGCGGGCGGTGTGCAGTGCCGCCGTAAGCGCGGCGGCCACCAGCAGGAAGAGGATGAGAAAAGTTGTGGTCAACAGGCTGTCGCGCTGCATGGCGGCGGTGCTGGCCTTAAATTCCCAGTCGGTAAGCTGGTCTCTGTTGTGGTTCGAGAAGGCCTTTGTGGCCGTCCTCAGCTCTTCGGTAAGCCGGGAGCCGGCGCCGGTGAGCGTCCGCATCCTGGCCGAGTCGAAACCGGAGCTCCTGCGCAGCAGTATGGTTTCCTGAAAATTGGCCTTTCGCCTGGCGACCAGGGTGCTGATCCCCTCCATGGAGTTTTTATGTTCAGGGGAGGTTCTCTCAAACCGAGCCGCCAGGTTGATCTCCCGTTCAAGCGCGTTGAGGGCGCTGTTGAAAGGCGCCAGCGCGGCCTGGTCTCCGGTTATCACATACCGGCGCACCGCCGATTCAGCCGAAAGCTCAAGCGCATAGATCTGTTCCGCGCTCCGTGTGGAGGCTTCTGTATGTTTTATCTGGCCTTCCGCCCGGCGCCACTGCGCTATGTTCTGATAGAGCAGCCAGCCGAGGGAGGAGAAAAGGACCAGCAGGAGCGCCGCCGCGGCTGCCGCTGAGAGCGAATTAAGTCTGAATCTCATAGATATGCTGTCAAAAAGCGCGAGGAACCAGGCCGCACGCCTAAAACGCTATGATACAAAATAATACGGAGCGTTTCGCTTTGCGCGGCTGGCGCATAATATGTAGAATTAAAAATCAAATATAACAGGCGGTGACCCTATTATGGAAAAAGATGCCAACCTCGAAAAATTAAGGAATACCATAGAGATCTCCGGCGGGGCCAAGCGGGTGGACCTGCTGCTCAAGAACGCCAGGGTCATAAACACCTTCTCCGGCGACATCCACCGCACGCACGTGGCCATACACGGCGGCAAAGTGGTCGGCTTCGGCGACTACAAGGCCAAACAGACCATGGACCTGAAAGGCGCCTACCTGGCCCCCGGCTTCATAGACGGCCACGTGCACATAGAAAGCTCGATGGTGAAGGTTCCCGAGTTCGCCCGCACGGTGCTGCCCTGCGGCACCACTTCCGTGGTCATCGACCCGCACGAGATAGCCAACGTGCTGGGCCTGGACGGCATAAAATACATGCTCTCCTCCAGCCTCAACGCCGTGCTGGGCGTGTACGTGATGCTGCCCTCCTGCGTGCCCGCCACGCACCTGGAGACCGCCGGCGCCGAGCTGGACGCCCACGACCTGTCCCTGCTGCTGGGCGACGAGCGCGTGCTCGGCATCGGCGAGATGATGAACTACCCCGGCGTACTGGCGCGCGACAAGGGCGTGCTGGAAAAGATCTCCATAGCGAAAAATAAAGTTATTGACGGCCACGCCCCGATGCTCAAGGGCAAGCAGCTTTACGCTTACGTGTCGGCCGGCATCACGTCCGACCACGAGTGCACCGACGTGGCCGAGGCCCGCGAGAAGCTGCGCGCCGGCATGTACATCATGATCCGCGAAGGCACGGCCGCCAAGAACCTCAGGGGCCTGCTGCCCCTGGTGAATTCCGAGAACTCCCGCAAGTTCATCCTCGTCACCGACGACCGGCACCTGGAAGACATCGAGAAACAGGGGCACATAGACTACCTGGTGCGCACCGCCATAAAACTGGGCGTGGACCCGATCCGCGCCATCCAGATGGCCACCATCAACACCGCCGAGTATTTCGGCCTCAAGAACCTGGGCGCCATCGCCCCCGGCTACCAGGCCGACCTGGTGATCCTGCAGGACCTCAAGGGTATGAAGGTCTCCAAGGTCTTCAAGAACGGCAAACTGGTGGCCGCCGACAGGCGGATAGTGCCCGGCGTGATAAAAGAGTACGAGGGCAAAACCCGCGGCACCGTGAACGTGAAATGGATAGAACACGAAGATTTCGCGCTGAAGGCGGAGGGCAGCCACGCCCGGGTCATAAACGTGATCCCGGACCAGATCGTCACCAAGATGAGCGTGGAGAAGGTAAAGCAGGACGGCGGCTACGTTTCCTCCGATCCCGAGCGCGACATCCTCAAGATCGCCGTCATAGAGCGCCACATGGCCAGCGGCCGCATAGCGCTGGGCCTGGTAAAAGGCTTCGGCCTGAAGAAAGGCGCCATCGCCTCCTCGGTCTCGCACGACTCGCACAATATAGTGGTGATCGGCACGCACGACGGGGATATGTACACCGCGGCCGTGCAGGTGGTGAAGATGCAGGGCGGCATAGTGGCCGCGCTCAACGGCCAGGTGCTCGAGGCCCTGCCGCTGCCGGTGGCCGGCCTGATGAGCGACCGCTCCTCCGAGTTCGTGCGGGAGAAGCTCAAGCGCCTGACCGAGGCGGCCAGGATGCTGGGCTCCAAACTTTCCGACCCGTTCATGGCCATGGCTTTCCTTACGCTGCCGCCCATACCTGAGCTCAGGATAACCGACCGCGGCGTCATAGACGCGGTCAAGTTCAAGGTGACGCCGCTCTTCTGCGGGCCGTCGGGTAAATGAGGGCTCTGCTGGCCGCGGCCCTGGCCGCGTTCTGCTCCGCTCCGGCCGGCGCCGCCGTGCTGGAGCGGGGGCCTTACCTGGAAAACATGACCAAGGAGATGGTCACCGTCCGCTTCCGCGTGGACGAGGCCACCCCGGCCTGGATCTCCTACGGCGCCGCGCCGGACTGCGAACGCTTCCTGACCACCCTGCCCGAACAGAAAGAACACAAGCTGCCGCTCTTCGGCCTGCTGCCGGACACCACCCACTGCTACCGCATCTACCTGCCGGCCGCACAGAGCACCGGAGTCTATAAGGCTTTCGAGGGCCGGTTCGTCACCTTCCGGGAAGAGGAGAAGCCGTATTTTTCCTTCCTGGCTTTCGGCGATTCAGGCTCGGGTTCCGAGGAGCAGCTGGAGCTGGCGGGGCAGATGGGAAAGTTGGAGACTGATTTTGCGCTGCACCTGGGAGACATGGTGGAGTCCGGCCTGGACGCCGACGCCGACGATCAGTATTACAGACCCTACGCCGGGCTGCTGTCCCGGATGCCGTTCTTCCTGACCCTGGGCAACCACGACTACGGCAAGGACATGCGCTCCGAAGCCGGCAAGGGCTTTCTTAAGGCGAACTACGTGCCGTACCACAGCGTGCCGCTTACCGGCCTGCCCCCGCATTACTACTTCTTCGACGTGGCCAACGCCCGGTTCTTCGTGCTGGACACGAACTCCTTCTACGGGGCCAAGTTCGCCCCGGACCTGAAGCCAGGGTCCAAGCAATATAAATGGCTGGACTATTTCCTCTCCAAGACCGACAAGACCTGGAAATTCGTGGTGGCGCATGAGCCGCTGTATTCCACCGGCGCCCACGCCATGCCGGAGGAGCAGCTTAAGGCGCTGGAGCCGCTGCTGCTAAAGCACAAGGTGGACCTGGTGTTCCAGGGGCACGACCACGATTACGAGCGGACCGCGCCGCTGAAAGAGGGCCTCCCCGACGAGGAAACGGGGATAGTCTACGTTACGCTGGGCGGGGGGGGCTCCACCCTGTACATCCAGCGCCGCAACGAGGAGTGGTCCGAGAAATTCCTCCCCGTCTATCATTTCGCCGTCCTGAACGTTAAGGACAAGCTCCTGAATATGGCGGTCTATAACAAGGCCGGCGAGACCATAGATACTTTTGAGCTGCAGAAATAGACTATATGCCCACAAAGCCTTTGAAAATATTGGCAATTGACGACGAGGAAGAAGGCTTATCTCTTTTGAATGCGGTTTTGAAGAACTACTTCCCCGGGATTAAGCTGTTTTCCGCCCTTAACGGCGCTGACGGGCTTAAGTGTGCCTTGAAGGAGAATCCTGATATTGTACTTCTCGACATCCTGATGCCCAAGCTGGACGGCTTTGCGGTCTGCCGCCGTTTGAAGGCGGAGCCCGGCACCCGCGATATCCCGGTGGTTTTTCTGACCGCCGCCGCCACCGATAAAGAAAGGCGCATCAAGGCGCTGGAGGCTGGTGGGGAAGGCTTCCTGGCCAAGCCGCTGGACGAAGCGGAGCTGGTGGCAAAGATCCGGGCCATGATAAAGATACGGGCAGCGAATATATCCCTGCGCAACAGTGCGTCGGTCTCTGCGCGGCAGCAAGGTGAGATCAAGTACCATGCCTCCCTTGACGTGTCGCCTGTCCCGATGGCTTTGAACGATGACCAGCTGCGCATAAATTTCCTGAATAAAGCTTTTAGTGAGACTTTTGGTTATACCCGGCAGGACATCCCCACGCTGGCGGCTTGGTGGCCGAAAGCATACCCTGACGCGGAGTATCGCAACCGGGTATGTGCAGCTTGGGATAAGGAAATACAGCGGCATAAGCTCACCGGCTCGGCCTTCTCTCCCATGGAGGTCTCAGTTACCTGCAAGAACGGGACCGTAAAAACCGTGCTGGCCAGCGCGGCTTTGCCTGCAGAATCCTTTGCCGGCCAGCACCTGGTAGTCCTTTATGATATTACAGAGCGCAAGCAGGCGGAGCAAACGCTCAATGCCAGCCAAAGGCTGCTTAGCGAAACAGAACAAATAGGCAAGGTGGGCGGCTGGTCCTTTAATATCGATACCATGAAGCAAATGTGGACGGAAGAGGTGTACCGCATTCATGAGGTCGACATAACGCCTGACCCCTCTGTTGAGCAGGGGATAAATTATTACACTCCGGAGTCGCGGCCGATTATCGCACAGGCGGTGCAGCACGCTATCGAGCATGGAGAGGGGTTTGACCTGGAACTGGAGATAATTACCGCCAAAGGCAATCTGCGCGCGGTTCACACTATCGGCAAGGCGGATTTGAAGAACCGCAGGATCTACGGTTTCTTCCAGGACATCACTGAGCGTAAGCAGCAAGAGCTATATGTTGATATTTCACACGACGTGCTTAAGATACTTAACGAGTTCCAGAGCCTTAAAGATGCGGCGAAAAATATTGTAACTGTGCTGAAAACCCGCGGCGATTTTGACGCGGTAGGCCTGCGGCTGCAGGAAAGGGAAGACTTTCCATATTTCTACCAGGATGGTTTTCCTGAGGACTTCCTGCTTACGGAGAATACGCTGGTGCAACGCGCCGTTGATGGCGGGTTATGCCGCGATAAGGACGGAAGAGTTTGTCTTGAATGTACATGCGGTCTGGTGATTTCCGGTAAGCCTTCTCCAGTCCTCACTAAAGGCGGCTCTTTCTGGACTAACGATTCATTTCCCCTGCTGGACCTGCCGGCGGAGCAGGATCCCCGCCTGCATCCCAGGAACAACTGCACTCACAAAAACTACGCTTCGGTCGCGCTGGTTCCTATACGCGGCAAAGCCGGCATCGTGGGCCTGCTGCAATTGAACAGCCATAAGAAAAACCGTTTTACCGAAGGGACGATAGCGCAGCTGGAGAATATGGCGGCGTCCATCGGCGAGGCTTTAATGCGCAATCGGGCTGAGGCGGAGCGTGAGGCCATACATAGCGAGTTCCTGCAATCACAGAAAATGGAGTCTATCGGCCGGCTGGCTGGCGGCGTGGCGCACGATTTCAACAATCTCCTTACCGCCATTGGGGGCTACGCCGGATTTCTGTTCAAAGGGCTGGCGGAGGATGACCCCAGGCGTGAGGATGCGAAGGAAATACTTAACGCCACTGAACGTGCCGGTATGCTTACCAGGCAGCTTCTGGCTTTCAGCCGCAAGCAAATACTTGCCCCGCAGCTCATAGATCTAAACGCCACTCTTGCGGGTACTGTCAATATGCTCAGGCGTCTTATAGGCGAGGATGTGAGGCTTGAAATAAAACTCGCGAAGGAGCCGTGCGTCGTAAATGTTGATGCCGGACAGATCGGGCAGGTGCTGCTGAATCTCTCGGTTAATTCGCGCGACGCTATGCCGGAGGGCGGCACAATAGTCATTGAGACCAGTATTGTAACTCAGGAAAAAGCATTCTTTAGCAAACATCCGAACCTGAAACCGGGGCCGCTGGTATGTTTAAGTTTAAGCGATACAGGCTTAGGTATCAGCCCGGAAAACAAAGAGCACCTGTTCGAGCCTTTTTTTACTACTAAGGAAAAAGGTAAAGGGACAGGGCTTGGGCTTTCTACCGTATTTGGCATTATCAAACAGAGCGGCGGAGATATTGAAGTTGAGAGTTCTACGGGGCATGGGACTACCTTTCGCATTTATCTGCCGCAGATGACAGATGCCGCTCTCCACAAAGACAAAGACAGAGACAAAGACAACCTCCTGAGAGGGACAGAAACTATACTTTTGGTGGAGGATGAGGAAACCTTGCGTCGCCTGGGCGAGCGGCTCTTGCGGGCAGGCGGCTATACGGTGATTTCCGCCACTGGCGGGCTGGAGGCTATTGCGGCCGCAGAACGCCACGGTAAGCCGGTAGACCTGCTTTTGACTGACGTGGTGATGCCGGGGATGAATGGCCGGGAACTTGCCAAGAGGCTTGCGGACGCCAAGCTTGTCACGAGGACCTTATATATGTCCGGCTATACGGACGACGCTGTAATAAAACACGGGGTTCTTGAACCGGGCATAGCGTTTATCTATAAGCCGTTCACGGTTGAGGAGCTTTCCGCCAAGCTGCGCGAGGTGCTGGACGGCCCGGCAGATAAAGCAAGGGCGTAGTTTTAAAACCAGCCTATCTTTTCACCGGCGGCCTTGCGGCGCTGCCATTCCTCCGGGCTGCCCGGATAGCGGAACGCCCAGGCGGCGCAGAGGAACATGAAAAAAGCCGTTCCGCCCACTGCTTTCCAGCTGCGCGTGGTGAACCAAATAATGATCAGGCTTAAGTCCATGGAGACGAACATGGCCAGTTTGCCATAGGTGGGGAAGATTCGCTTTTCGCCCCAGTTGCGCAGGAAGGGGCCGAACAGCCGGTGGTTCAGGAGCCAGTCATGCCAGCGCTTTGAGCTTTTACCGAAACAGTACGCCGCAATTACCGACGGTGTAGACCAGGGAATGCCGGGCGTGACCACCCCGATATAGGCGACTCCCAAAAACACTATTCCCGCGCCGAACCAGAGCGCCTTTTTTATCTTATCCATTACGCGCCGCCGGTACGCCCGCCAAAGGTTTTAATTACGTCCGGGGCATGCACGGTATTGCCGAGGGTGGGGCACTGCAGCACATAGAGGACGGCCAGCAGGTCCGTCGGCTGCTCGACACGGTAAAGGCGAATCTGCTCCGTTCTCAGGCGCACAGGTTCCTGCGCCGCATTGATGCCGGGAATCAGAGGCTTGTGTATCGTCGCCAGCGCCCGCAGCTGTCCCACATAGCTTTCCAGCTGCAGCTCCCCTTTGGCCAGGGCGGTGAAAAAGGGCAGGGCCTCTATGCGCGCATGGCGCTCAGCGACCGCGTCTTTCAGCACTTTCTCTGGGCTGTTCATTTAGCGTCTCCTGCAATCTGCTGCCCGCGCGGCTTGATCCTGTCGAACGGAAAATCGGAGATGTTGCGGCAATAAAGTACGCCCGGCTCCAGGGGGGGAAGTCCTTCTTTTACCTGGCGGCCTCCTGCGCCCGTTAAATTCTTCTCAGGGGATATATTCCGAAAACTGGGCCGCGACCGAAACCATTTCACCCGTACCTTCTTCCTGCCCCTGCCGATATGAAATTACGCAGGCGTCGTCCTTAAGCTGCAGGTCCTGCCCGCCTCCCGTAAGTATGCCTTCCATACGGCCTGTCTCCGCGTTAAAGACCGGGCTGCCGGAATTGCCGCCGTAGGTGTCCAGGTCGGTCATGAAAAAATCTTCCCCGTTGCTCCGTACCGAGGCCCCATCGGCCACTTTAAGCGGCAGCCCCATGGGCGTGCCTATTACGAAAACCGGCGTTCCCTTTTGCGGCGCGGCGGCCCTGTTTATTTCCAGCGGCGGCCTGCCCGAGACCGGGCGGTCCAGCCTTATCACGGCGAAGTCGCGGGTAGCCCCATTGGAATAGCCCAGTATTTCGGCGCAGGAATAGATGTCTGCGGCAGGGAGCTTCGAGGGCCATTCTCCGCCCTCGCCCAGCTGGTAGCCGAACACGAATTTTTTAGTCTTGCAGGATTCCTCCGCGGCAGGCAGGCAGTGGCCCGCGGTCAGCACCAGGTCGGGCCCCACCAGCGAAGCGGTGCAGAAGCCGCCCACCGGCTGGTCCGAGAATCTTTCCTCCGCGCACAGCGAAAAAGCCGTCTTAAAAGGCTGGAGCTTCAGGTCCGTCAGCCCCTGGGCGTCCGGGGCAATGTCTATATCCATCACGGCGGCCACCGAGCGGGCGGCCTGCCTGTAACGCGGAGCGGCCGCAAAAATATCCAGACGGTCGTCAGACCCGTAGATGCCTTTCTCTAAGGCGGCTGCAGGAACCGGGAGCAGCTGGAGCGCAAGCAGCAAGTTAATTAGCATTGCTATATTATAGACCGCGAACTCCGGAAGGGGGAGAGTCCTTCGGCCTAGGCCGCTTAGCTAAAGGCCCCTGTCCTTTATAGGCCCTCAGCCGCTGTCGGGCGACTTAGGGTAACAAAGGCGAACCGATAATCCGATCACCATTCCCAACCGATCACTTTCCGCTGAATCAGGAACGCACTTCGCCCGAATGGGCACGTTGCTGCCTGACGTCCAGCGTAAAAAGTGGGGGAGCCAGTTGGAACTTAAGCCTGTGGGTCCTATAGCGAAATAGCGAACTCTTTTTAAAGATTTACGCGGGTGGAAGGGGATGAGCCTCCGGGGAACTACCGATAACCGCGCTTATGTTTCCTGCGGACCGGATACGAGGCGTAAACCCGGAGGTTTTTGTTGGCGGATTTGTATATAATATGAGTTGCTCGCAGTCAGGATTCCGGGAGGAAAGGACGCTTCATGCGCATGTTCATGTCTCTGCTGACGGGGGTGGTAGTATTCGCGGGTACGGGCGGAGCCCTTACCGTGGGGGTTGCCGCCCTTGTGCTCACTCCCGCATTGGCCGATTCTCCGGACAGCTTTCTGGCTAAGTACCTAGTGCCGGTATACATAGTATCCATCTGCCTTTCCGTATTCCTGACTTATCTCTCCGCAAGTGGTATGTTCAAAAACTATTACAGGCGCATGGTTGGAAGTGTTACCATCGGCAATCTCCTGCCCGTGCTATTAGCCCTGCCGCTTACCATCGCCGGCTTTTTCTATGTGCAATCCGAAGTCGACAGCGCTGCAATCGCCTTTTCCGTATGCGTGATCCCGCTGGCCGCCATATTGTCGGTTTTTGGCATAGTCGTGAGGTTCATCAGGCCCGATGTGACGGGGTGATAGGTGGGGTATTTGACATCGAGGCCGCGGGGGGGTGCAGGCATCAAATCTCTGTTTTTCACCCAAACCGATCACAAATCCGATCACTATTTGTAGTTGATCACTTTTGCCTGTAGTCAGTAGAGATCACCGTCTTAAAATGTAACTTCTCTCGTCGTGAAATGTAAATTACGTTCTACCTTGTGCTATAATAATTGTGCGGGGTAGAGCAGCCTGGTAGCTCGCAAGCGAGTCGAGTAGGGGAATCAGGACATATCAGAAGGCATCAGCACGACGAGAGTCGTGCTTTTTTATTCTCCTGATGAATCAGGAGAAGTCGCAAGACATACCTAGAAGCGATCACGAATCCGATCACCATTTCCAACCGATCACTTTCCAGTGAATCAGAGCCCTGTAGCCGCTGTACGAACGTGAAGCCGTCTAAGCTAATATTGCTTTTGACTTTACGAATAACTTTATGTAAACTTTATGCATGTACAAGCCTGAATTTAAAGTTCCAGCCCGGGTCTATCGCCTTCTGGAAAGCATAACGGAGATTAAAGAGCAGATCCGTGCTTCCGCCGTAAAGGTTCCCTGGGTGCCTTCCTTGGTAAAGGACGCCATGGCGCGCGCAGCCTGGGGTTCTACCGCCATAGAGGGCTGCACGCTGTCCCTTGAGGCTGTAAAGGGTCTCATGGAGGGGAAAAAGGCTCTTGGCTATCCCAATAAAGATGTGCGTATGGCCCAGAACTACCTTGCTGCGCTGGAGTGGCTGCAAAAGCGCGAGAAGGCTGCACATGTTACTGAGAAAGACGTTTTATTTCTGCATAAGCTTATGGGCGAGGGTGCCTGTGACGATGGCCCTATAGGCGCTTACCGGCGGTTAGATGTGCGGGCAGGCCTGCATGTGGGCGCCCCTTGGAAACAAGTTCCCGGCCTTATGAGGGATTTGCTGCATTGGCTCGATACCGGGGCCAAAGAGCTGCCAGCTGTCTTCTCTTCGGCCCTGCTTCATCTGCGCTTTGTAGAGATCCATCCTTTCCGTGACGGCAACGGACGTGTAGCACGGGCATTGGCCACCTGGCAGCTCTATAGGGCTGGTTTTGATACTCTCCATGTCTTTGCCCTGGATGAAATATTGCTTGAGAACCGCGCCCTGTATATAAAAGCCCTTCAGCGCGTACAGGTGGAGGGGGAGGACCTGGGTTCCTGGCTGGAGTTCATGTCCGAAGCCGTGCTTGAGACTCTTGAACGTGTTCAGGGACGCATGACTGCTCTCGGTTTGAAGGATAATGGTCTGACAGTGTCGCTGACCTTACGCCAGGAAAAACTTCTGCGCACCCTGCGAGAGCGCGGGCCGCTAGGTATCAGGGAAATAGCCCGTGCCCTGCGGCTAACCGCCCCCGGGGCTCACTATGCGTTGAAGTCTTTGTTGAAGGCCGGGGTCGTATTCACAGAAGGAAAGCATAAGACCACAAAGTATTTGCTTAAATAGTGATTAGTATCTTTCATTAGGCCCGTTTTTCTGCGGAATTTCAAGCTTGCAAAAGCTTAGGTAGAAGTCCTTAAGGGATGTGGTCATTTGCACGGAGGAATCCGGATATGCGCTGTCCAAAGCATGGGGGAACAGGGTGGGATGAAGGTCAATGCGACATGTGCCAGCAGGAAACAATAGAATCTGCCCGTAGTGAACGGGAGAGACTAATGGCTAATGTGGTGGCTGAAGCGGCATTCTTACAGAATAACCCTGGCAGCTATGAGTGCCCCGCATGCAAGATGGTAAGCATTAAAAATGGTGCCTCGCGTTGCCCTCTATGTCAAAAAGATCTCCCGCAGCAATATTGGGAGCATATACGTGAGGCGATGGAAGCGGGAATAGCAGCAGAACAAAAAATGCGCGAAAGAATGCGAGTATTGGAAGAGAAAAGAGTAGCAGAGGCGATACGATTGAGAAAAGAGGAAGACGAACAAAAAAAAAAGTGGCTGGCCTCACCTGAGTATGCCAGGCAAGTAATACAGGAAAGGCATAGGAAACAGGCTGTCCGAGACTTTGAGGATTACAAAAAGTATGTGAATGCATGCGGCACCGGTCTTCTGTGGGTCGCTTTTATTGGAAGTATGCTGCTAACTTTCTATACGGCTTTTAACAAGATTAAAGAGTTGCTTACATGGACTACCCCCGAAGGGACCGTGGGTTATCCAGACACGTTTATCCTTCTGGTTCTGAGCGGAATATGTGCTATTGTGTCCGCTATTGTTGTGTGGTTTGTTGCGTGGCATATTGTGCCGAAGCTAGAAGAAGTTGTCATTCAAAGGTATAGTCGTGATTAGCTCCCCGGAAATCTGACGCGTCTGTGATCAAATTAATCAAGCAAATCGAAACCCAGATGCCGATTAATAGATAGAAGCATGGGAATGGCTTATATAGTGAGGCAAAAGAATATGTCCAAAGAAAGAGATCCATTTCAAGATAATGACGACGAAGTATCGCGCCTTCCCCCTAAAGTTAAGGGGGAAACCGCAAAAGAGATTATAGAGGCGCTTGAGAGTGCCGCTAACACAAACAAGACCGATGAGAAAGATACTGGCGGTGACCTCAACATGCTCAGAGGTTCAATCAATGAGTTTATAAAGAAACTAAACTCCTATATCGGCGTGGTATTTAATGAAGAAAAAAAGAAGGGCACAAGGCCCGACCGCATAATAACGCTTGTGGTCGGAGGATTAGCGTTCACGCTGGCCAATGTCTATTATCTCCTAACCAAAAATTTGCACTCAGATATGAGCAAAGAAGAGTACGAGGAAACCTTCTTAAATATGTATCGATCAGCTGTTAGGAACATCGGCAAGAATAAGTAATATGCTACATATGCGAGTATGCACTGCGGCTAAAAAATATCTTGCCGCTCTCTCCTTCTCGGGTGCGACTCTGGCACTTCTATTTTTAATGGTGGTGTCGGCGCGGGCCGCTGGCACCAGTAAGTTGTTTTATTACGGAAGCGTGGCCGGGTTTGACTATTCCGCTGCCAGTCAAGATCCGTTTTCCTATTATTATATCAAGGGAGCAATATTTGACCCATATAGTCGTTTAGGAGTGGGAATAGCTCTGCAGGAAAATAATTTAGGCCCAAAGTCTGATTTGATCGGAACGAGCGGATTAAGTAGCGGACATACATGGTCAGTAAGTAAATTATTTCCTGTAACACTGTTTTTTGTCCCCTCAATAACTAAAACTACTTATACCGGGCCCTTGTCGGGCCGTAACATATACAATTTGTTCTACCTATACTCGACATTCGCTTCCGCCGCCGCCCTCCCGGATTGGTCGGATAGCGGCGCTATTGCCAAAGGTAATTCTTTTGAGGGCGGTCTGGGGTATAGTATTGCGGGACTCTTGGACTTAAGGGCGGGGTATAAATCCTTAAAGATTCCGACTTCAAGAAGGGATTACCTTTTTCCTGGCTATAAGGAGAATAATTTTTTTGTAAGCATCGGTGTTTCGCTTGGCTTTTTATTCGTGCCGGATGCTATGAAATCTGGTGAGTATCTAGGGTTTATTCCGTGGATTAAAAATCCTATTGAAAACGCTAGAATCGCTAGGGAAAATGCGAACCCGGTTATATCTTCGTATTCCCCTGATAAACCAGTTGTTGGAAGCAGTTTTGAAATATCCGGAAGCAATTTCAGGGCAGATGAAAATGAAACCTCAGTGCTTTTTGGGGATTCCTCTGGGGAGCTAACATCTCTTTCCGACAAGCGTATATTAGTTAGAATTCCCGGTAGTATTCAACCGGGATATATCAACGTTAGGGTAAAAACGAGTAAAGGTTATTCCGAACAGGAGTCTGTTTTTGTCCTGCCGGCTAAACCGCCTTCGCTGACGGTTAAACTCAATGATTTTAACGGTAGTG
This sequence comes from uncultured Elusimicrobiaceae bacterium, assembly GCA_964417965.1. GTDB lineage: Bacteria > Elusimicrobiota > Elusimicrobia > Elusimicrobiales > UBA9959 > UBA9959. Next base: position 113,223 of record CAYQJX010000003.1, on the reverse strand, counting down.
CGGGAGATAAGGCCCTTCATGCCGGTGAGTCTGGGAAAATATCCTTTACTATAGCCAACGCCAAGGGTGCCGGCAAGGCTTTCGGGCTTGGACTGATTCCAACGGTGGACGGCTCGCAGAAGTCGGAATTGGAGTTTACGAAATATGTGGACATTGGTGACCTTGATGGGGGCGGGAGTCGTCAAGTGGTTCTGCCAATTAGCGCTGGGTTGGGTCTTAAGACTGGGGAGCAGATTTTTAATATGAGGATTACGGAGGCTAACAGCTTTTGGCCGGATCCGTTTAAGGTTAGGATTCAAACCAAAAGGCTGGAACCGCCTGACCTGCGGTTGAGCGGACTTAAGATAAACGGAAAGAATGCTAATGTTGTCCAGCAGGGCCGGCTGGAGAAAATTTCGCTTACTCTGGTGAATAATGGCACCGGGCCCACCAAAGATACAAAAGTCCAAGTGCTTTCCGAATCTACAGATATTGTTTTTATGGACCAGGCAGCATTCTCGGTATTTGCATTTGGGAATATTCCCCCAGGGGATAGACAGGACTTAGAAATTGCTTTTGCTATAAATAAAAAATATGAAGGCCTAAATAGTTTGCCAATAAAACTGGTCATTAGCGATAGTCGAGATCTTTTCAATAAAGAATTGCCATTGGGGCTTAAATTAAAGCGCTCCGCTTCTGCAATGCCAGATCCCGTATCGTATAAAATTGAAGAAGTGGGAATTCAAAGCGGGGCGAATATCGCTGTAGTAGATTTTGTTGCGAATAATGTCTTCCAGGCCGATGCGGATGCGGTGACTGCTATCTTCCGTACGGAACTGGTTAGCGCCAAGAAGTTCAGGGTTGTTGTTGGAGGTAATACCCGGGAGGCCATTCTTGCAGAACAGCGACTCCAGAGCAGTGGATACACGACACCTGAGTCTGCCATGGAGGTTGGGAAACTGTTGAATGCTAAACAGATACTCTTTGGCACTCTTTCGATGATTGGGGATACCTATAATATCACGGTTGATGTTGTGGATGGGGAGACCGGGAAGATTATCGCCTCATATGATGAAAATGTGGGTGATCCAGCTAAATTCAAGGCAGCATGCAAGAAAATAGTTGGACGGCTGGTGCAGTAGGGATTTTGTATCGAAGCGAACTCTTTTGGCCTTCCCCCTGTAAATTATACCAGTTGAACAGGTGGAATAGCCTTGCTTATGCCATACTTATCGGGGGCGTTGATCATTAGGCATCACTACTCATCACATCTCGGGTTCTCATCCAAACCGATCACAAATCCGATCACTGTTTCTGGTTGATCACTTTTGCATGTGCTCAGTAGAGATCACCGTCTTAAAATATTATTTTCTCCGACGAGGATTTGCTTTATCCCGCATTGTTGTGGTATACTTCTTATGCGGGGTAGAGCAGCCTGGTAGCTCGCAAGGCCCATAACCTTGAGGTCGCAGGTTCAAATCCTGCCCCCGCAACCATAAACCCCTGAACGCAAGTTCGGGGGTTTATGCTTTTACAACTTTTCGTCGCATAATTAATATAATACGGCTATGACCGAAACATGGCGTTTTAGGGACGAATGGCTGCTGAAGGCGGTTGCGGGGGTGAAGGGCGTTACGCCTGAACTAGTAGGCCAGTTCCGCACTGAAAAGAAAAAATACCTTTCCCATTCCCTCATAGATGCCGGCATAATCGGCTAGGAGCAGTTCATAAAGGCCGCGGAGCTCGCGCTCAAGGCCAAGTATTTCCAGCTGGGCGCGGAAAAAGTTGAGAAGTTCGCGCTGTCGCTGGTGCCGGAGAAGATCTGCCGCAAATACGACCTGGTCCCGGTCCGGCTGGCCGAGAGCGAGATCTGCGTGGCCATGCTCAACCCGGCGGACATGAACGCCCAGGCGGACGTGGAGGCCATCACCGGCCGGCGGGTCATGCCGCTGTTCTCCCTGCCGCGCGAGATAGACGCCTGCCTGGACCAGCTCTTCAGCGCGGATACCGTCATCTTCGACCTGCTCAGCAAGGTGGACGCCCCGGATGAAATATTGGTCATGGGCGACACCAAGGCGGATGAATCCCAGGACTCCTCCGTCACCTCCCCGGTTATAAAACTGGTCAACTCTATAATTTCCCAGGCCTATCGCAAGCATTCCTCCGATATCCACATAGAGCACGAGGAGAAGGCCAGCCACGTGCGCATCCGGATAGACGGAGAGCTCAAGAACATCATGAAGCTGCCGCGCCACATAGCCATGGGGCCGGTGGTTTCGCGCATAAAGATCATGGCAGACCTGGATGTCTCCAACCATATGCGCCCGCAGGACGGGCGCACCAAGATCCGCATAGGCGCGGCGGAGGTGGGCCTGCGCGTCTCTACGCTGCCGACCTCCTACGGGGAGAAGGTGGTGATGCGCATACTGGACCAGCGGGCGGCGGAAGTGCCGTTCGAGAAGCTGGGTTTCGCCCCAGAAGTGGTGACCGGCCTGGACAAGTGCCTGACTTCCACGCAGGGGATACTGCTTGTCACCGGCCCGACGGGCTCCGGCAAAACCACCACCCTTTATTCCATACTCAACAAGGTCAAGCAGGAGACCACCAACGTGGTCACGGTGGAAGACCCGATAGAGTACAAGCTGGCCGGCATAAACCAGGTGCAGGTCAACGAGAAGCAGGGGCTGAATTTCGCGGCGGTGCTGCGCTCGGTGCTCCGGCAGGACCCGGATATCATCATGGTGGGCGAGATCCGCGACCATGAGACGGCGGACATCGCTTTCCAGGCGGCCATGACCGGGCACCTGGTGCTCTCTACGCTGCACACCAACGACACTATCTCCACCATCTCGCGCCTTGTGGACATGGGCGTGGACCGTTTTAAGATCTCTCCCGGTCTGCTGGCTATTACGGCCCAGCGCCTGGTGCGAAAGCTCTGCCCGCTCTGCAGGGAACAGGTTTCGGCTGCTGATGCCGCTCCTGAAATACTCCGGGCCCTCGCTGAACACGGCTTTGAGAAAACTTATTACCGCGCCGTAGGCTGCAAGAGCTGCGAAGGCTCCGGCTACGCCGGGCGCACCTCTATCGTCGAGCTCCTGCTGATAGATCCCAAGATCAAGGAGCTGATAAATTCAGGCGCCCTGGCCGAGGCTATCGCTGCGGCCGGCGCGGAGAGCGGCGCGCTGCGCACCATAACCAAGGACGCTCTGTGGCACCTGGCTACCGGCCAGACCGACCTTAAAGAGGTGGAATCCTACCTGCAGCTAAAGAAAACCGCGGCTCAGCCCGCCAAGGCCGCGGCCCAGGCGGCCCCGGCCCCTGTCGCCGCGGCGCCGCAGGCCGCCCCCGCGGCACCGGCCGGCAAGGCCAGGGTGATGGTAGTGGACGACGACCAGATCATGCGCATGCTGCTGAAGAAATTCATCGAGAACGCCGGCTACGCGGCCGTCGAAGCCGTGGACGGCGAAGACGCGCTGACGAAGATAGCCGAAGGCCCGGCGCCGGACCTGCTGGTCACCGACATCAACATGCCGCGCATGAACGGGTACGACCTGGTAAAGGGCGTCAGGGGCACGCTGGGGCTCCTGGACCTGCCGGTGATAATGCTGACCACTGAGAACTCCGACAAAAGTCAGGAGCTGGCCTTCCAGCTGGGCGCCGACGATTACGTGATAAAGCCTTTCAAAGGCCCGCTGGTGATGGCGCGCATAACCGCGGCCCTGCGCCGCTCCGGGCGCCTAGGTTGATGGTTTAGGGAAAATATGACCGAAGAAAGTTTTCTGCCGCCGGAGTTGGCGGCCCCTGAAGACGTAGAGCGCCAGTGCGCTATGCTGGCCTCCTCCGCGCTGATCACCGACGCCCTGGACGGGATGCTGAATTTCACCATTATCCTGAACCACCAGCGGCAGGCTGTTTTTGTCAATAAGCCTTTTCGCGACTTTCTGGCTGCCCACGGTGTGGACGGCATCGTTGGCAAGCGGATGGGGAACCTGCTGGGCTGCAAGCATCCCGAGGAGTCCGAGGGAGGCTGCGGCACCACCGAGGCCTGCAGCCGCTGCGGCGCCGCGCAGGCCCTTGCCCTCGCGCTCGGCGGCGCGGAAGCGGTCAACGAATGCCGCATCCTGTCGCGCAAGCTCGGCGACGATCTGGACCTAAAGGTCAGCGCGAAGCCTTTTAAATACGGGGAGGAGGAGTTTCTCCTGCTGGCGCTGCTGGACATAAGCTCCGAAAAGCGGCGGGCGGTCATGGAACGCCTGTTCTTTCATGACATCCTCAATACCGCCGGCGGGGTGCAGGGGCTTATTACGCTCATGGAATCTTCAGACCCCGTGGAACTGAAGGAATACCTCGGAGCCGCGTCAAAGGCTTCCGACCGCATAATCGAACAGATCCTGTCCCAGAAAGAACTGGCCCTGGCCGAGCGCGGGGAGATACAGCCCAAGCTTGCGGAGCTGGGGACCGCGGGTTTCCTTGGCGAGCTGGCGGGACTCTTTGCCGCCCACGAAGTGGCGAGAGACAAGAAGATCCTGGTCGCGGCCGACTGCGAGGACGTCCTTATAAAGACCGACAAGACGCTGCTCTCCCGCGTTATAGGCAACCTCGCTAAAAACGCGCTGGAGGCCGAGCCGGCCGGGGCGACTATAACCATGAACTGCCGCAAAACCTCGGCGGGAGCCGTTTTTACCGTGCACAATCCCGGCCGGATGCCCGACGATTCCCGCCTGCAGGTGTTCCAGCGGTCTTTTTCCACCAAGGGGGCGGGCAGGGGCCTCGGCACCTACAGTATAAGGCTGCTGACCGAGAAATACCTGAGGGGAAAAGTCTCGTTTTCCACCGGGCCCGGTGGCACCACCTTCACGGCGGAGTACCCGGAGTCCATTTAGGCCGGGCCTGTTTTTTTTGTAATATATGTCTGTAGATTTTAGGAGGATACACATGAAAAAGATACTTCTCGCTGTTTTTGCCTGCTTCATCGCCGGTTCCGCCATCGCCGCGGACAAAGAGCTGACCGAGGACCAGAAGACGCTTTACTTCCTGGGCAAGGCCGTAAGCTCCAAGATAAAGCAGTTCGACTTTACTCCCGAAGAGACCAAGTTCATCGTGCAGGGTTTCTCTGAAACGCTGGCCGGCAAAGAGATGAAGCTGGAAGATACCTACGGCATGAAGCTCAATGAGTACCTGGCCAAGAAGCAGGAAGCCATGGTAGGCAAAGAGAAGGAAAAAGCCAAGCCCTTCCTCGAGAAAATGTCCAAGGAGACCGGCGCCGTCAAGCTGCCCTCCGGCGTGGTCTATATCCCCGTCAAAGAAGGCACGGGCGTTAACCCGACCGCGGCCGACATGGTGAAAGTGCATTACCACGGCACCTTCCCGGACGGCAAGGTTTTCGACTCTTCCGTGGACCGCGGCACCCCCGCCGAGTTCCCGCTGGGCGGCGTGATCCCCTGCTGGACCGAAGGCGTGCAGAAAATTAAAGTCGGCGGCAAGGCCAAGCTGGTCTGCCCTTCCGACACCGCCTACGGCGACCAGGGCGCCGGCGGGGCCATCCCCGGCGGAGCCACACTGGTCTTCGAAGTTGAACTGCTCGAGATCCTCAAGCAGCCCGAGCCTGCCGCCGCTCCCAAGGCCGCCAAGCCGGCCGCTAAACCGGCCGCCAAGCCCGCCAAGAAAGAAGTGAAGGCCGAGCCCAAGAAATAAGCCAGGTTCTTAAAATAGAAAAGCCCCGGCTGCCCGGGGCTTTTTTATTGGGATAAAGCCGCGCCTCAGGGCTTGGCCGCTTCCGCTGGTTTCACTACTACCGACAGGAGGATGGAGAGCGCGAGGAGGCCCAGCACCACGCCCAGCGAGATGAGGGGGTCTATTTTGTAGTAGCCGGAGATGCTCATCTTTACGCCGACGTAGAAGAGGATGACGGCGATGCCGTACTTCAGGAAGCGGAACAGGTCCATCACCGAGGCCAGCAGGAAGTACAGCGAGCGCAGGCCCACCACGGCGAAGACGTTGGAGGTGTAGACGATGAACGGCTCCCTGGAGATGGCCAGCACCGCCGGGATGGAGTCCACCGCGAAGACCAGGTCGGTGGTCTCGATTACCAGCAGGGTGGCGAACAGCGGCGTGGCGTGCCAGACTTCCTTCTTTACGAAGAAATCTCCGCCAGACGCCTCCTTATCTAGGGGCATGACCTTGGCCAGGAGCTTGAGCAGCGGGTTCTTGCCGGGGTCCATGTCGCCGTCTTTGTGCAGCAGCATCTTTACCGCCGTAAGGATGAGGACGCCGCCGAAGACGTAGATGAGCCAGTGGAAGGTGTTGATGAGCCCCACTCCGGCGAAGATGAGCACCAGGCGCATGAAGACCGCGCCCAATATGCCCCAGGTCAGGATCTTCGGCTGGTACTTCTTGGGCACGGAGAAGTAGGAGAAGATCATGATGAACACGAACATGTTGTCCATGGAGAGGGAATACTCTATAGTGTAGGCCGTGAAGAACTCTACCATGCGGTCGAAGCCCAGCATGTAGCCGGTCAGCACGCCGAAGACGGAGGCGACCAGGATCCAGAAGGCGCAGAGCAGCATGGCCTCTTTGCGGCCGATCTCGTGGGCACGGCCGGCCGAGAGCTTTATGTCCGCCACAAAAAGGGCGGTAGCGGTGACGATGAAAACGGTCCACATGATCGCGATAGGGGTCATATATAAGGAATTATATAAAAAAACTGCCGGTTTACTTTTTCCGTTATATTGTTTAGAATTTAACCATTACGATCAGTCAGGAGGAAAAATGAGCGACACATTCGACATAGTTCTGCTGCTGGCCCTGCCGGCTTCCGGCAAATCCGAGGTCAGGCGCTTTCTGGCCAACGTGGAGCCCGAGCGGCTTAAGAAAGAATTTCACATAGGCGCCAACCTGCAGCTCGACGACTTCCCCTACGTCCACATGATGCGCCGCGCCGACGACGAACTCGTCAAGCTCGGCAAGGCCCGCCTGTTCTTCAAATCCGGCGACCGGCCGTTCATAGACACCAAGGACTGGGGCACCCTGATCCACCTGCTCAACGAGGACTACCACGACCTGATGGCCAAGAACGTTGTGAAGACCGCTTCCGCCGCGGACCTGCTGCTGAAGCGCATCGACAAAGCCGGCGAGAGGGCCAAGATCGCCCCGCGCCTGGCTAAACTTGACGCCGCTACCTGGAAGACGGTGGCTGCCGCGCTGGAGCCCGAGGCCAAGGCGATGCTAGACGAGAAGCACGCCGCCTACCCCGACTCTTTCGAGGGTAAGACCATAGTGATAGAGGCCGCCCGCGGCGGTCCCGACAAGTCCTCCTACCCGCTGCAGGACCCGCTCGGCTACCAGTACTCACTGCGCGAGCTGGACCCCGAGATCCTCAAGCGCGCCGTCATCCTCTACGTCTGGGTGACCCCCGAGGAAAGCCGCCGCAAGAATACCGCCCGCACCAATCCCAACGACCCGGGCTCCATCCTGCACCACGGCGTGCCGATGGAAGTGATGATGAACGACTACGGCTGCGACGACATGGACTACCTGGAGAAGAACTCCGAGGTGCCGGGTACCATCACCATCGCCGCTCAGGGGAAGAAATTCCACCTGCCGATAGGCCGCTTCGACAACCGCGTGGACAAGACCTCTTTTCTGCGCGTGGAGAAGAAGGACTGGGACCCCAAGATGGTGGCCGACGTGACCAACGGCATCAAGGGCGCCACGGACAAGCTGTTCTCCATGTCCGCCGCCGCCAAGAAGTAAAACGCGGAAGGTAAAATGAAAACGGCCGCCGGCTTAAAACCGGCGGCCGCTTCATTTGTGCGGGGGCTTTACTTGTTCCAGTCGTCGGTTTTGGCCGCGGCCAGTTTGCTGTTGTGGCGGCCGTAGAAGAAGTAGATCGCTATGCCGATGGCCATCCAGATGATCAGCCGCAGCCAGGTGGCCCAGGGCAGGAACAGCATCTGCCCTACGGTAACTATGATGCCCAGCGCCGGGATGAGGGGGACCAGCGGGGTTTTGAAAGGCCGCGGCAGGTCCGGGTGCGTGCGGCGCAGCACTATGATGCTGGCGCAGACGATAGCGAAGGCGAGCAGCGTGCCTATGGAGACCATCTCGCCCAGCGCGCCGATGGGGAACAGGCCGCCCAGCACCGCCGCCACCGCGCCGGTGGCCATGGTGGTGATATGCGGCGTACGGAACTTCGGGTGTATCCGGGAGAAGAAGGCCGGCAGCAGGCCGTCGAGGGACATGGAGTAGAAGATGCGCGGCTGGCCCAGCAGCAGAACCAGCATCACCGAGGAAAGCCCGGCGATAGCGCCGATCTTGATGAACTTGCGCAGCCAGAACAGGCCGGGGCCGGCGGCGTTGACGCCCACGGCTATCGGGTCCGGCACCAGCAGGTCCTTGTAGCTCACTATGCCGGTCAGCACCAGCGCCACCGCGATGTAGAGCACCGTGCAGACGCCCAGCGAGGCCAGGATGCCGATGGGCATGTCGCGCTGGGGGTTCTTGGCCTCCTGCGCCACGGTAGAGACGGCGTCGAAGCCGATGTAGGCGAAGAAGATAACGCCAGCCCCCCGGAAGACGCCGCTCCAGCCGAACTGGCCGAAGACCCCGGTGTTCTCGGGCATGAAGGGCCGCCAGTTGTCGGCGTTAATGTAGGACACGCCGAAGACTATGAACAGGATGACCACCGCCACTTTGGCGAAGACGGCGAAGTCGTTGATGGTGGCCGATTCCTGGATGCCCACCACCAGAAGCCCGGTGACCACCGCGATGATAAAGACGGCCGGCAGGTTTATGATCGCGCCGGTGGTGGTCCAGCCGGCGATATGGTCGAAGGCGAAGGGCGCGCTGGAAAGCGCGGCGGGGATGTTTACGCCGAAGTCGCGCAGGAAGCTGGTAACGTAGCCGCTCCAGCCTACGGACACCGAGGCCGCGCCGAAGAGGTATTCCAGGATCAGGTCCCAGCCGATGATCCAGGCCAGCAGTTCGCCGATGGTGGCGTAGGAATAAGTATAGGCCGAGCCGGCGATCGGGATCATGGAGGCGAACTCGGCGTAGCAGAGGCCGGCGAAGGCGCAGCCGACGGCCGAGATGATAAAGGACAGCACGATGGCCGGGCCGGCGTACTGGGCGGCCGCCTGGCCGGTCAGCACAAAGATGCCCGCGCCGATGATGCCGCCTATGCCCAGCAGCGTCAGGTTGAGCGGCCCGAGCACGCGTTTGAGCGAATGTTCCTTTTCCGCGGCCTGTTCCATAAGGGCCGTCAAAGATTTCTTCCTGAACAATGCTTCCATAGTCCTCCCTTAACCGCGAGAATCCCGAAATAGTACAAATTCTGCCGCCCTACTACAAACCATTCACGCGGGCCGCTGGAAAATATAGAATCATCTTATGGAGCGGAATCCGGCCGTGCTATACTTTAACGACAAACCCGTGGAGTTCCCGGCCGGGGCGACGCTGCTGGCGCTGCTGCTGCAGCAGGGCCGCGATCCCGGGCTGGTAGTAGTCACCGTAGACGGTAAATTCGTGCCGAGTTCCGGATACAAAAGCTTTACGCTCGCCGAAGGCGCCCGCGTACTGGCGCGGGAACTGCTGAGCGGAGGATGAGTTATGGATAAAACCCTTAAAGTTCTGCATGTCGACGCCGCGTCGTCGTTTTACAGGCTGGAGCGCTTTCCGGTGGGGCCTTTCTGGGGCCCGGTGGACCTGGGTCTGCACCTGACCGGGCGCGAGGCCGGGCGCCAGGGGGTGCTCAACTTCGGCACCGGCCTGCTGGCGGGCTCCATTTTTCCCGGTTCCAACCGGCTCATCTTCACCGGCCACTCGCCCTGCTGGGGCGGTTTCTACGTTTCCGCCATGGGCGGCGCGGGGCTCATCTTCGACGACCTCGGCATAAACATGGTGTCGCTGCGCGGCCGCGCGCCCTCGCCTTCCGTGCTGGTGCTCAACCGCGAGCACGGCGAAGAGGTGCAGGTGCAGCTGGTCCCCGTGGACGCCGCGCGCATCTGGGAGGGCGGCGGGGTGTACGCGCTGATGGACTACGTTTTCGGGCGCTGGGCGGGGGAATTCAAGCAGACCCCGCGCGTGCTGGCCGTCGGGCCCGCCGCGGCCGAGACGGATTTCGGCGCCATCGCCTCGGCCCCCTACCAGGAAGGCAAGACCACGCACGCCGACTGCTGGGCGGGGCGCGGCGGCTTCGGCAGCAAGCTCTTCAGGGAACACGGCATCTGCGCCGTCATCTACGGCGGCACCTGTCTCGACGAGGACTTCCGCGACCGCACCGTGGCGGACGAATGGTTCAAGGCGCGCTACGAGAAGCAGCTGGCGGCCAAGGATTTCGAGGCCACCGCCAAGTACCGCTTCGACCCCAAGTTCAATACCGGCGGCACCTTCGGCGTGAACTATTCCACGCTTCAAGGGCGCCTGATGGCCTTCAACTACCGCAGCGTCCTGTGGGGGGAGGAGCAGCGCACGTCCCTTAACAAGCGCTGCGTCACCGACCATTACCTAAAGCAGTTCAACGAGGAGACCATCGCCAAAAAGCAGCAGCGCACCTGCGGCGAGCCCTGCGCGGCCGTCTGCAAGAAGCTCAACGGCAAGTTTAAGAAGGACTACGAGCCCTACCAGACCATGGGGCCGCTGTGCGGCGTGTTCGACCAGCGCGCGGCCGAGCGGCTTAACCACGCCGCCGACAGCGCCGGGTTCGACGCCATCTCCGTAGGGGGCGTGCTGGGCTGGCTGATGGAATGCCTGCACGACGGGCTGCTGAAGCCCGCGGACCTCGGCGTGAGCGCGCTGCCGCGCTGGGACGACGGAAAATTCGACATCATAGCCGACTCCGCGCATAACGCGGACCTGGGGATAGCGCTGATAGAGTCCATCCTCAAGCGCCGCGCCGAGCTGGACCTGTCGCTGGGCGCGCGCAAGCTGGCCCGGCGGCTCTCGCGCGAGAAGAGCCCGGAGATAGGCAAGCGCTTTGTGTGCCTGGCCAATGCCCGCAACGGCTGGATGGTGCCCAACCAGTACTGGAACGCCGGCGCCCTGAGCCCCATGCCCATCATGGGCAAGTATTACATGTACTACGGCTTCGATTTCGTGCCGCCGCGCGAGCTGGGCCGCCTGAACGCTAACCGGATGATACAGGAGCTGGTGATCGACGACTTGGGCATCTGCCGCTTCCACCGCGGCTGGGCCGAGGAGATGGCCCCGGAGATAGTGGAGCGCGTGTGGGGAAACTCTGCCCGCTTCCTCGAGGTGATAAAGGCCACCGCAGGCCGCATCAACAGCCGCAACGTGGCCGTGTTCTGGGAGTCCGAGCGCAACATCGATTACCTGGTGGGCTTCCTCAAACGCAAGCGCGACACGGAAGGGGACAAGAACCCGGAGCTGGAGAAGTGGCTGAAGGCGTTCGAAGCCGACCGGCACGGCGCCGCGCTGGATTTCTGGTTCGAGATCCGCAAGGGCATCTCCGAAACCCTGACCACGCTGGCGTAGCCTGCCTGGGGCCGGCTTCAGGTTTTTCGGCGGAGGTCTTTGAATTCCGCCATACTTTATATATAATTATATTCGTTGCCGAGGTAGCTCAACGGTAGAGCAATCGCTTCGTAAGCGATAGGTTGTGGGTTCAAATCCCATCCTCGGCTAAAATTTTATATATACAGGGGTCCGTTGCAGTTCCCACCGAAGTTTGCCGGCAAATCATGTCCAAAAAAAACAGCCCGGTCCTCAACGAATTCGACGACATTAATTTCGCTCCCGGGGTAAGTTTCGCCCGCAAAGCGCTCTGGTGGTGGCTGCCGCTGCTGTACCTGCTCATCTCCGACACCTTCTACCTGCGCACCTACGATTCCGCCCAGGTCAAGATAACCCTCCTGCAGATGGGGGGCATAGGCATGCTCGGCCTGTGGGTCTCGCTGCTGGTGATGGAGGGCCGCCGGGCTTTCCGCAAAGAAGACTTCATCCTGCTGGCGCCGTTCTTCGCCTACCTGCTCTACGTCATTGTCTCCTTCTTCCACGCCCCGTACCGCGGCCCCAGCGTGGACGACTTCGTGCGCTACACGCTCTACATGTCGGTGACCCTGATAGTCATACGGGAATTCACCACCGAAGCGGTGGACCGCCTGACCAAGATCCTGATCGTCGCGGCGTATATCGCCATACTTTACGGCGTGGTGCAGTTCCTCGACACCCGCTTCTTCCCGCCCAAGGACCAGGGCCCGGGCCTGGACCCGTTCATCTGGCGCTGGGCCTTCGGGCCGCGCGTGTTCTCCACCTACGGCAACCCCAACTTCTTCGGTAATTTCCTCGTCCTGATACTGCCTATCATAGTGACGCAGTACCTCAAGCGCCGCTCGGTGATCCTGCTGCCGCTGATCGCCATGGACCTGCTGTGCCTCTACGCCACCGGCACCAAGGGCGCCTTCCTCGGCTTCGGCATCTCGGCTTTCCTGTTCGCCGTCTTCTACGGCTACTTCTTCCTGCGCGAGCGGCTTAAGATAAGCAGGGGGCTGTTCGTCGGGCTCGCCTCTATCCTCCCTATTTCGGCCTTCTTCGTGATCTACCTGCTGGGCAATACCCTTTCCTACAGTTTCCGCATAAACACCTGGCTTTCCACCTGGGAGATGGTGGAATCCCGCCCGCTGACCGGCCTCGGGGTCGGCAGCTTCAAGGTGATCTACCCGGCCTACCGCCGCCCGGAAATTTTCCATATCGAAGGCAAGCATAATACCGAGACCGACCACGCCGAAGAGGAACATCTCGAGCAGTGGATGGACAACGGCCTCATCGGCATGGGCTTGTACCTGTGGATGATCGTCTTCGTCACCGTGGTGGGCCTGCGCGGCCTGAGCGCGCACACTGAGAACCTTAAAGGCGCGCGGCCGCCGCCCGTGGCCTACGACCTGCTCGGCTACCTCACCGCGCTGCTGGGCATGCTCGCCCATAATTTCACCGACGTCAGCATGCGCTTCGTTTCCTCCGGCATCTACCTGGGCCTGCTGCCCGGCGTGATAGTGAACCTGGCCCGCGGGCACGCCCTGTGGGAGCTGCATTACAAGGAAACCGCCCAGCCGCAGGCCAAGGCCGCCGCCGGGGACGAAATCCCTTCCGCGCTGGGCTGGCTGCTGTGGCCGGCGCGCGCCGCAGGCGTGGCGGGCGTGGGCTACGCCGCCTGGCTGGTGGTGTCCGAGTTCGCCGGGCTGCAGGGGCCGCTGCGCAACTACATCGCTTCCGGCGAGATCCTGCAGTGGTACATCTCCTGGCTGCTCATGCTCGGCTGCGTGGGCCTGACCGTCTACGTGTTCTCCGGGGTCATGCTTAAAGCCGTTTCCCCGCTGGTGCCGGCGGTCATCCTGATCGTGCTCTTCCCGATGTATTACTTCTGGGGCTGGTTCAAGGGCGACGTCTACCACAACATGGCCATCTTCTTCTCCAAGCAGGGCAAGTGGGAAGACGCCATCTCCTATTACCAGAAGGTCAACAAGCTCAACCAGTTCTTCATCATGCCGTACTACTTCACCGGCAACGTCTTCAACGACAGGCTGAACCTGGATAAGTCCTACCACCCGGAGTGGGGGGACACCGACAGCAAGCCCCGCGACGACTATGAGCGCGCGATGGCGTCCTACGAGCATGTCCGCAAGATAGCGCCTAACTACGTGCAGATGCACCACCAGGTGGGCACGCTCTACATGAAGATGCACGACCAGATGATGCGGCAGGGCAAGCAGAAGGAAGCGCAGGAATTCCTGGATATGGCCCTGGCGCGGCTGAACCTTTACGAGAGCCTGGACCCGGTCTACGCGATGAATTATTACCGCAAGGCGCAGATCTACATCATACGCCAGGACTTCAAGTCCGCCGAGCGGGAATACCTCAACAACATCAACGCCTGGAAATGCCACAAGGAAGGGCACCTGCACGCCACGCCCGACGCCTATACCAGCCTGGCCAACGTGCAGTACGCCATGGGCAAGTTCCGGGAGGCCGCCGAGAATTACCAGCTGGCGCTGGAAAAAGACCCGTCTTTCGAGCAGGCGCGGCGCAACCTGGCCATAGTTAAGGCCAGGGTGCCGGCGCACCTGTTCCAGGCCCCGCGTAAATAACCCCGACAAGGACGATGCCGGAACCCGAGAACAACCTGCCCGTGCCGCGCGCGCCGCTAGCCATGCTGCTGACGGCGGCTTTCTTCGTCTCGCCGCTTATTTTTTTCACCAACCTGACGCGCAACCCGTACTACCTGCAGATCACCCTGCTCAACGTCGCCGTGCTCGGCGCCGCCGGGCTGTTCCTCTGGGGCTCCCTGAAGCGCGGCCGCTGGCTGCTGCCCGCGAGCGCGCTTTCCAAACCGCTGGCGGCCCTGGGGCTGGTTTACCTCGCCTCTTTCGCCTGGTCCTGGTTCGGCCACGCGCCGTTCTACCGGCCGGCCATGGCGGCCGAGGGCATGCGCGCGGGGCTGTTCTTCGTGGTCAACTGCCTGGCGGTGTTCTACCTGGCGCTCAGCGTCCCCTTCGGCCGGGAAGATTCCGAGGTGCCCGCCGGGAAGTGGCTCGCTTTTATCCTGGGCTGGGGGGCGCTCTGGTTCCTGTTCCCGGCGCTGAAGATGCAGCTCCCCGGCGACGGGATCTTTGAGCGGATGTTCGACCCTTACGGGGCCCTGCTCTGGGTTTCCGGCTTTACGGCCGCCTACCTGCTGGTGCGGCGCTGCCGGCAGGAGGACGTGCTGCACCTGGCCCTGGCGGCCGGGGCCATAGCGGCGCTTTACGGGATACTGGAATATTTTCACGTCGAGCTGATCTGGGCCAAGCTGCTCAATCCCTACGGCAACCGCTCGGTCTCCACTTTCGGCAACCCCAACTTCATCTCCTCCTACCTGGTGCTCTTTCTGCCGCTGGCGGCTTCGCTGCTGATGAAGGCGGACACCGCCGTCAAGCGCTGGCTCTACGGCCTGATCTTCCTCTCCTACGGCGGCATGCTGATGTGCAGCCTCACCCGCTCGTCCTGGCTGGGGGCCGCCGCCGCTTTCGTTTTTCTCTTCGCCTTCGGGGCGCACCGCGCCCGGCTGAAGGCTAATAAAAAATTCCTCTACCCGTTCTTCGCCGCGGCGCTGCTGCTGCTGGTGTTCTGGCCTTCCGACAACCTCAAGCCTTTCAGCTCCGGCCTTTTTGACCGGGTCTCGGAGGCGGTGGTCAACGTCAATTCCCCGGCGGCGGTGAACCTCTCCGGGGAGACCGGCAAGGTCTACGGCTCTTTCCACCAGCGCCTGCTCATCTGGACCGGCGCCTGGCAGATGGGCCTGGAGAACCCGCTGCTCGGCAAGGGCTGGGGCGTGTTCGAGCTCTTCTACCCTTTCTTCCAGGGCCGGGTCGTACTGAATTTCCCGGCGGTGCGGGGCCTGCGCACCCACGCCAATAACGCCCACAACGAGATCCTCGAGCAGTGGTCGCAGGGCGGCCTGCTCGGCCTGGGCGTTTATTTCTGGTTCCTGGCGACGCTCTTTTACGGGTTCCTGCGCTTCTACCGCTCGGCCGGCGAGGAGGCCCGCTACGACGCGGTGCCGCTGGCGGCCGGCCTGGTGGGCATGCTGGCCGACAACATGCTCAACGTCTCGGTGCATTTCGCGGTGCCGGCCCTGGGGTTCTGGTGGCTGGCCGGCGCCCTGGCGCTCAAGACCGCCGGGACCGGGGCTTATCCCCCGTGGCGCTCCCCGCGCGCCGCCAAGGCCGCGGCCTGGCTGCTGCTCGCCTGCTGCGCCGGGGCGGCCTTGGTCTGGCAGCGCCAGTTCACCCGGGAGCTCCGCTATTTCAACGGCTTCAAGATCATGCGGGCTAACAACGCCGCCGCGGCCGCGGCGGAGCTTAAGCGCGCCTGGGAAGCCCATCCCCGCGAGGTTAACAGCAATTACGAGATGGGCAACGCCTACGTAAGGGCGGGGGAACAGGAAAAAGCCGTCTGGGCGTACAAGGAAGCCCTCAAGTCCAACGCCGGCTACGACGAGATCTATTTCAACCTGGCCATAGTGCTCAAGCGCCTCGGCCGGACGGAAGAAGCGCTGAAACTGCTGAAGATCTCGGCGCTGATAAACCCGCTCAACGCCGTTACCTGGCAGGCCCTGGCCGAGATCTACCTGTCCGCGCCTGACCGGGAAAAGGTGGCGGCGGACGCCGCCGGGGATTTCCAGGAGGCGGTCAGGGCTTTCCCTAACGACCCGTCCATGTGGAATACCCTGGGCTATTTCCAGTCCCTGTTGAAAGATTTTACTTCGGCCCGCTATTCCTACGCCCGGAGCGTAAAATTGGACCCGGGCAACCGCATGCTGGTAGAGAACCTGACCGGAGTGGTCAGAAAAGGCCTGGGCCTGAAGAAGGACCCCGACCTGGACTGGTATAACGCCTACGCCGACCTGGCCCCGCGCGCCGACTCCGGGGCCGGGGTGCCGGCCATGCTGCGGCAGGCCGACGAGCTTGTAGCCCTGGATCCCGCCAACGCCAAGGCGCGTATGCTGCGGGCCAGGCTCTACTTCAGGGAAGGGCGCCTGGCTGAAGCGCGCGCCGACCTGGAGGCCGCCCTGCGGGCTAACCCTTCCGACAATGCTTCGCGCTACGGGCTGGCTGTCATCCTGGAAAAAACCGGGGAGCTGCCGGCCGCTATCGCGGAGTGGGGGCGCTTTCTCGAGATCGAGCCGGGCAACGCCGCCGCGGCGGCCCGCCTGAAAGAACTCAAGGCGCGGCGCTAGCCGCGGGGGGGACCCCCTGCGACAAACATGTAACAATCCTGTAATATTTAGGCAAACAGGAAAAGGTTAAATATACCGAGGAATATAGCGTCCCGGAGCTTTCTTGTATGAAAAAAACAATCGCGGTAAATCTAGCCCTGCCGGCCCTGCTCCTGGCCGCTTTCGCCGGCCCGCTCGCCCCCGGGCTGTCCGCCCAGGCCGCGAGAAGCGGCATCAGCCGCTCGATGGAGCAGGCCATCCGCCTTTACCATGAGAACGAGGACACCGAGGCGATGGACCGCTTCATGGACATCCTCGTCAAGGGAACCCCTTCCGAGAAAGCCCTGGCCAACGAGTATATCACCAAGATCACCCTGCGCATGAACACCGGCGTCAACACCGTCAAGGACCGCGGCGCCGAGCCCACCACCCTGACCGAAGTTTCCCAGGCCAAGCCCGCGTCGCAAGGCCCGGTGGTCGGCATGCGGGCCCAGTCCCAGCAGATGGAAGATATTGAAAGCGAGGAGGAGGGGCCCCGCGACGAAAAGGACAGGGTCACCGAGAAGGTTTCCGCCAAAATCGCGGCGATGCGGCGCGACATGCTGCTGGAGCTGGGCAAGACCGACGCCGTCAGGCTCTACATGGGCGACGGGATGCCGAAAGCCATAACGCTGGATCCTAATTTTTTCTTTAGCGCCGAAGCCTCTTTCCGCCCCGGCTCCGACAAGCTGCTCGCCTCCCTGGCGGGCCTGATCTTCACCCTCGGCAAGGCGAACTGCCTGATCCTCCCCGAGGGGGCGGCCGAGGGGGACGTCAAGATAAAGAGCATCCGCCGGGCCATAGCGCTCAACTCGTACCTGGAGTCGCGCGGCATCTCCAAGGCCAGGCTGGAGGTCAACCTGACCGGCTCCGACGTCCGCTTCCCCAAGGAACTTACCGCCATAAGCGGAGTTATTATACTTCTTGATTATGATAAACAGCCCCGCCTGCAGGACCTGGAAGACCTGAGGACCAAGGGCCCGAAAGTTTCCCTGGGGCTCTACCCCACGGCTATCTCGGTGCAAAACAACGAAGGGGCCATCGTGGAGTTCGCCGCTTTCGAGTCGCCCAAGGGATCTCCCTCCTGGAAGTTCCAGATCTACGAGATACAGGCCGACGGCAGCCGCCTGCTGCTGCAGGAGATCTCGGGCACCGGCCCGCAGTATAACCAGAGTTTCTGGAACGGGCGCAAGAAATTTTTTGGCGCGCCCTATCCCTCCGGCAAGTACATGTTCATGGTTACCGCCGCGGACCTGGAAGGCCGCGAAACCTCCCTCAGCCGCCTGCTGGTGATCAGGCCCACCCTGGAGGAAGAGAAGGCCGCGCAGTCGCGCACCGCGGCGCAGAAGGCGGCCGCGTACGAGACCGTGGGCCGCGCCGGGGTAAAGACGCGCTCGGTCTCCAAGACCGGCACCGGCGTAAAGGCCGGCAGAGCCCTTAAGGGCGGCGTCGGCGTAAAGGGGAAAACCCTGCGGGGAGCCGCCGCCAGGAAGGCCGCGGCCGCTAAAAAGAAGCCCGTCAAGAAAGCCGCCGCCAAGCCGGAAGCGGAACCGGCCGACGCGCCCGAACCGGCAGGGCAGGACGCCCCCGCCGAAGCCGCGGACCAGGGGCAGTTCTCCGGTCAGGTCAGCTACAAGATCTATTTCAAGGAAAACACCACCATCCTCACCGAGAACAGCGAGAAGAAGCTGGCGCAGGTGGCGCAGACCCTCGGCTACTACCCGATGGCCAACATACAGCTGACGGGCTACGCCTACACCGGCGAGGCCAGCGCGGACGCCATGGCGGAGAACCGGGTGAACTACGTGGCCGCAAGGCTGGCGGAGAAGTACAAGATAGACAAGACCCGCATGGAAGTTAATTCCAGCGTCTCGGAAACTCCCAAGAGCATCGTGGAGATAAAGATGTCGGGCAAGGAGTAAGGCCCGGCCCGATGCGGTATATATCTGATAAATATATTGTAAAATTTAAAAGTTATGGCTAAAGCGGCGGAAAAAAATTATATAGGCGTCTATATCTCGCCCAAGGAGATATGCCTCGCCCAGGTCAAGATCGGCAAGGACTCCAGGCCGGAGCCCGAGCACCTGGTCAAATTCCCCACGGGCTTCCCCGTGAAGGAAGGCATGCTGCGCCCGCTTTCCCTCAATAACGATTTCTTCAGCGAGAAGGCCGCCTGGATCACCCCTTTCAAGCAGGCGGTCAAGAAAGTCAACTGGTCCGCCTCCACCGTCGTGGTGACGCTATCGCCCCAGTTCGCGATCCTGCGCTATTTCGTGATGCCCTCCATAGAGCGGCGCTTCTGGAGCAAGTCCATCCCGCTGGAATCCAAGAAGTACATCCCTGTCTCCTTCGAAGAGGTCGTCTACGATTTCAGCGCCGTGCCCGCCGACGGAGGCAAGAAGCTCGGCGTACTTTTCGGCCTGACCCAGCGCAAGAGCGTGGAGTTCATAAACGAGACCCTGAAGGCCGCGGGGCTGACGCTCGCCGCCATCGAGATCAACGCGGTTTCCATGGAGCGCCTCTTCGGGTTTACGGACCCCAAGGACCACGACTCCAAGGGCTACATCCATTTCTCGGAGAACTCCACCCTGATGCTGTTCTCGCACGGCGGCTACCCGGTGCTCTACCGCGAGACCGAGTCCGACGCCAGCGGGACCATGAGCGAGCGCCGCCGCCTGGACGTGAAGGGCGCCATCCAGTTCGTGGACCGCTACGTGGGCGGCAAGGATTATAAATTCATAGCGCTGAGCGGCGACGGCGCCGAGGCCTGGAAGGTCCCGGCCGAGCGCGAATCGGCGCCTACGCCGGTGATGGTCTGGGACGTGGCCAAGGCCGCCTCCATAAAAGACAACGACGCCTCTTCCGTCTTCTCCATGGGCGCGGCCCTGCGCGACCGCGTGCCCGCCAAGCTGACCCTGGACATTTCCGGCCTCACCTCGGCGGCCGTGCTGGAGAAAGAGGTGCAGGGCTATGTCTGGAACATAACCTTCATCCTGGGCGGTTTCCTGCTGCTGCTCTCGCTCGTGGCGCAGACGCGCCTGCTGATGATGGGTTCTACTATTTCGTCGCTTAACAACAAGGTGATAAATTTCCCGGAGCTGCAGGGGATGGACCCGGACTCCATCCGCAAGAAGATAGAGGGGATACAGACCAACGCCCGGGTGCTCGCCACGCTGGTCTCCGACACCGACACGCTGGCGCCGAAGCTGTCGGCGGTGTCCGACTGCATCCCGGAGGAGCTGTGGCTGACCGACCTGCGCTACGCCAACCCGCTTTCCGTTTCCGAGATCTCCGGCGCCGGCAAGGAAATGACGCTCGCCGGAGAGACCGGGCTTAAGGGCGAGGCCAAGATAGCCGTGGTCAACTCTTTCGTCAAGAAGCTCAAGCTTACCCCCGAGTTCAAGGTGTTCACGCCGCCGATGGGCAACATCGACAGCACCACCGAGGAAGGCTCCCAGAGCTCTTCGGGCTCGCCGGTGCCGGGCCAGTTCGCCGCGGTCCCGAAGAGCAGCGGTTTCACGGTCATGTGCACGGTCAAGAGGAAATAGTTATGAATGCCGCCGCCGCCGCCATTTTCTTAAAGATCCAGTCCTTCTTCAGGGACATGGCGGCCAATATCATGATAATTTACGGCGAGAAAGGCTTCGAGCCTTTCAAAAAGCCGCTGATGATCGCCGGCCCGTCGCTGCTGGTGCTGTACGCGGGCGTCTATAACCCGCTGACCTCCAAGGTCCAGACCTCCAGGGCCCAGGTGGAAAGCATGACGGTGGTGGCGCAGTACGCCGGAGAATACGAGGACGCCAAGCTGAAGCTGGCGGCCTACCAGCGCCGCCTCCCTTTCATCAAGGACAAGGACGAGTGGCTCAACTACGTTATCACCAATACCGCCCGGGCCTACGGCATCTCCTTCGACTCCCTCAGCGCGCAGAAAGAGACCGAGGTGGGCAACTACCTGGTCGTTTCGCGCGAGGTGATGGTGACCACCACCTACTCCAACCTCGGCCGCTGGCTGGCGGAGATAGAAAATTCAAAGATCCTGCTCCGGGTGTCCGACCTGACCGTCCGCCGCTCCCCTGACGCCCCCGGCACCATCAAGGTGACTTTTTCCCTCGCCACCGTTTTCGCCAAGTTCGGCGGGGGGGGCGTATGAAAAGCCTGACCTCCGTGCTGGGCTGGACGCTGCTTGTCGCGGTGCTGGCCGTGCCTTCCTTCCTGTTCTACAACTGGTGGGCTAAGAGCCGCCAGCAGGCCTCCGCCGAAATACCGCAGGAGGCGACCCAGAATATTTTCCCGCCGCAGGATAAGTCTGCCGCCGCCGCCCCTGCCGCCGCGCCGGTCCGCCAGGCGCAGCCCCAACCCTCTCCCGCGGCCCAGGCCGTAGTTACGCCCGCCCCGCAGCAGCAGGCGCAGGAACCGGTCCGCAAAGCCCCCGCTCCCTTGCCGGAGCAGGCCCCTTCGGCTTCGGCCCAGGCGCCCGCTCCCGCCCCGGCGCCCGCCGCAGCCGCGGCCGTCGCCGCCCCCGCGGCGCAGGAAGTGCAGCAGGCTACCGCGGCGGTACAGGCCCAGGGGGGAGCGCAGCAGAACCTCGTTTCTTATTTCAAGCCCAAGACCACCAGGGACCCCACGCTTTCCCCGGACGATTACCAGAGGATAAAGGACGCCGAGAACGCGCGTCTTGAAGCCGAGCGCCAGGCGCGCTGGGCCGAGCGGAACAGGCCCAGGGCCCCGGACATCACCTCGCGCCTGCAGCTGCAGGGGATCGTGGGCAACGCGGCGATAATAAACGGCGATATGTACGCCGTAGGCCAGACCGTCCTCGGGGCCAAGCTGCTCAAGGTAGGGGCCGATTACGTTATCGTGGAGCACAAAGGCAAGAAGTTCCGCAAGGTGCTGCAGTGAATTCGCGCTGTTAAACCTGCGGCTTATTGAATATAATAGCGGTTGAGGTACGGAGGCGTTATGAAGACTTTGAAAATACTGCTGGCTTTTACCCTGGCCTTTGAACAGCTGCTCTTCCCGGTCGCCGGGCTTTACGCCCAGGGCGCGCCCGCCGCTGATAAGGATTTTGCCCAGGACCTGCAGGGCCCCGGCGGAGACGAGGGCGGCCCGATACTGGAACCCAGCGCCGACTCCGCGCCGCCTTCCTCCATGCCGCAGGGCCAGACCCCCGGCTCCCCTATCGATTCCGTGCAGATCGGCGGCGCCCCCAAGGACGCCCCGATGTACGAAGAGGTCGAGTCGGTTTCGCCCCTCGACCGCAAGATCGGTCCGATCCGCCTCAAGGGCGCCCCGCTCTCCACCTTCCTCGACGTGGTTTCCGCCCAGTCCAAGGTCAACTTCATCATTACGGAAGGTCTCGAGGCCAAGACCATCACGGTCTTCCTGCGCAAGACCACCGTGCGCGAAGCCCTGGAACTGCTGCTGCGCGTGAAAGGCCTCACCTACCAGCGCATCGGCAAGAGCAACACCTACGTGGTGCAGAAGCGCTCCGCGGACATGCCCAACCTGATCACCAAGATCTATACCCTCAACTATATCCCGCTCATCCCGATCACCTCGGTGGGCGAAGAGATCGCCTCCATCACCTCGCAGGACGTTTCCTCCTCCGGCCAGGGCGGCGGCGGGCAGCAGCAGCAGCCCCAGAACCAGGCCGGCGGCAATAAAGAGGAGGAGAGTTCCATCTCCATCATCAATATCGTGCGCAGCGTGCTTTCCCGCAAGTACGGCAAGCTGGCTACCGACCCGCGCACCAACACCCTGATCATCACCGACGTGCCGGAAGTCTTCCCGCAGGTCGAGCAGATCATCGCGGAGCTGGACAAGAAGGCCCCGCAGATCCTGATCGAGGCCCAGATCGTGGAGATCAACACGGACCGCATTAACGAGCTCGGCATAGAGTGGGGCGGCTCGCGCGGCGAGATGGCCTACTTCGCCGGCCCCGCCCGCCTGACCGACTACGGCATGCGCCCCGGCTTCTACTCCGGGGACTCCTGGAAATATTTCTACCCCAATACCACCGACATCGGCGGCATTTCCCGCGGCGACTCCGCCGACTCCGGCGCTTCCGGGTCCTCCTCCGGCGGCAGCGGCGGTTCCGGCACCATAGACCCGATCTACTCCACCGGCCAGCAGAGCACCAAGGGCGTCTATTACGGCGTGTTCAGCCTCGCGCAGCTGCAGGCCATCTTCCGCGCCCTGATCTCCAAGGGCGAGGGCCGCTACCTGGGCAAGCCCAAGATCGTGGCGATGAACAACAAGACCGCCCTGATCCAGATCTCCAAGGACGCCGCGATGGGCACCCAGAGCACCGTGTCCTCGGCCGGCGGCTCCTCCGGCAATTCCTCTACCGGCGTAGAGCGCCGCCGCATCGGCCTCACGCTGAAAGTGACCCCGCAGGTCAACAAAGAAGGCTACATCACGATGATCGTCCAGCCTTCCTATTCCGACTCGGTCGCCTCCGCCATTACGGTGCAGGGCGCGACGGTGTACGACCCGGTCAGCCGCGGCGCCTCCACCATGGTGCGCGTCAAGAACGGCCAGACCGTGGTGATCGGCGGCATGCTGGCGTCCACCGAGAGCAAGACCATCCGCAAGGTGCCGCTGCTGGGCTACATCCCGATCATCGGCTGGCTGTTCACCAGCGTCAGCTCCAGGCGCACCAACACGGACCTGGTCATCTTCCTGACCCCGACCATACTGGTCGACTAACGGGGGGGAAGCGGTTTGACAAAGCCGGCCCGGGGTTTCCGGCGCCGGCCGCGGCGGGTTGAACGACAGATCTATGCCTCCAAAAAAACTCGGCGAGATAATGATCCAGGCCAAATGGATCGACGAAGAAAAGCTCCAGAAGGCCCTTAAATTCCAGCAGCAGCAGGGCTGCCTCATCGGCGAGGCCCTGGTAAAACTGCATTACGCCACCGAGGAGCAGGTAGCCCAGGCCCTGGCCAAGCAGCTCGGCATCCCCTACGCGTCCAGGGAAAACCAGATCCTCAGCCCCGAGAAGATCCAGGGGCTGGACCGCATGATCCCCGAGAAGTTCGCCCGCGACAACGCGGTGATCCCGCTGTTCGTGGAGAACAACGTGCTGGCGGTGGCCCTGACCGACCCGACCAATATCCTCATCCTCGACAACATCAAGCTGGTCTCCGGCATGGAGATCCAGCCCTTTATTTCCACCAAGGCCCAGATCCTCAAGGTCATCGACCTTTTCTACCAGGGGCAGACCAACCTGATCGACCGCGTGCTCGACAAGGCCGTGGGCGCCGCCGGGGGCGAGACCTCCGATTCCGACGTGATCACCGCCGACGGCAAGCTGGACCTGGACAAGGTCATCATCGGCGAGTCCAAGGGCGCGCAGTCCATCAAGCTGGTCAACGCCATCATGAAGCAGGCCATCTCCGAGCGCACCTCGGACATCCACCTGGAGAAGTTCGACGAGAAGGTGTCGCTGCGCCTGCGCATCGACGGCGTGCTCTACGAGCGCAGCGCCCCGCCCACCGACCTGGTGGAGGCCATGATCTCGCGCGTCAAGATCCTTTCAAAGCTAGACATCTCGGAGCGCCGCCTGCCGCAGGACGGCAGCTTTTCCATCAAGTACCAGAACCGCATCATCGAGATCCGCGTCAGCGTCTGCCCCACGGTCTTCGGCGAAAAGCTGGTCATGCGTATCCTGGACCGGGGCTCCGTGGAGCTCAACGTCAAGATCATAGGCTTCGAGCAGCGCCAGATGGAAGACTTCCTGAAGGCCGCCTCCGCCCCCAACGGGCTGATCTTCCTGACCGGCCCCACCGGTTCCGGCAAGACCACTACGCTCAACGCCGTGCTCAATACGATCAAATCCCCCGAGCTCAACATCATGACGCTCGAGGACCCCGTGGAAATCAAGATGGAAGGCATCAGCCAGGTGCAGGTGAAACCCGCTATCGGCCTGACCATGGCCTCCGGGCTGCGCTCTTTCCTCCGCCAGGACCCCGACGTCATCCTGGTCGGCGAGGTCCGCGACAACGAGACGGCCGAGGCGTGCCTCAAGGCCGCCATGACCGGCCACCTGGTGCTCTCCACCCTGCATACCAACAGCGCCCTCGAGGCCGTGCCCCGCCTGCTCGACATGGGCATAGAGAAGTACCTCCTGGCCAGCACGCTGCTCTGTCTCGCGGCGCAGCGCCTGGTGCGCCAGCTCTGCCCCGTCTGCAAAGAACCTTACCGGCCCCCGCAGTCCGAGCTGGACCAGTTCGCCGCGGAGTCGATGCTGAACCCGCTGCCGGACCTTACCAGGCTTACTTTCTACAAGGCGAAAGGCTGCCCGAAATGCAACAATATGGGCTATAAGGGCCGCAAAGCCATCTACGAGGTGTATTTCAACACCGAGGAGATGAAGAAGATCATTTACAAGGACGCCGACGTGCAGAGGATCGCCGTGGAGGCCGCCAAGGGCGGCGCCTGGAACCTGCGCGCCAGCGGCTGGCGCAAGGTGCTGGCGGGCGTCACTTCGGTGGACGACATGCTTTCGGTCACAGTTACGGAGCGCTAGTCCGGGGGGGGGCTCCCCCGAGTGGCAGTGAACCTGCCGGGGAACTATGTCTAGATATATATATACCGTTCAGGACGCGCAGGGCACCGTCACCACCGGCGCGATGGACGCCGACGACGAAGACGCGGCGGTACAGTCCCTGCAGACCAAAGGGCTGTTCATCCTCTCCATCCAGACGGAGGATACCAAGTCCAAGGGCATCCTCAACATCAAGAAGTTCAAGAGCGGCAACGTGTCCGGCCGCGAGATGGTGTTCTTCGGCGAGCAGATGTCCACGCTGATCGGCGGCGGCATCCCGCTGGTGCGCGCCCTGTCCCTGCTCTCCGAGCACGCCGAGAACAAGAACCTCGGCGCCGTGCTCTCCACCATCACCAAGGAAGTTTCCGCCGGCGGCGCCTTCCACAAGGCCCTAGAGAAGCACCCCAAGGTCTTCGACGAGATCTGGGTCTCCCTGGTACAGGCCGGCGAGGTCTCGGGCCAGCTGCCCACCGTGCTGCGCCAGATCACCGCCTACAGCGAATCTCAGGAGAACGTGAAGTCCAAGATCATCACGGCCGTCTCCTACCCCGCCGTGCTGATGACCATGTCGGTGGGCGTGCTGATCTACTTCGTGGTCTACATCGTCCCCGTCTTCGCCGGCATTTTCCGCGACTTCAACCTGCAGCTGCCCATGATCACCCGCGTGATCGTGGCCATTTCCGATCTCGTCAGCCGGTTCGCGGTCCTGGGCATCGTGGTGTCGATCGGCGCTTTCTTCGCCCTGCGGGCCTATATCGCCACGCCGCCCGGCCGGCTCACCTGGAACCACGTGGTGTTCAACATCCCGTTCTTCGGCGCGCTGATCCGCAGCATGCAGATCGAGCGCCTGCTGACCACCATGGCCACCCTGATCCGCTCGGGCGTCAGCATCCTCAACGCCGTATCCGTGCTGGAAGGCTCTTTCAAGAAGAACCTGATCTTCCAGAACGCCCTCAAGAAGGCCAAGAACGACATCGCCAGCGGCCGCTCCATTTCCGAATCGTTCAAGAAGACCGGCATCTTCCCGGGCATGGTCACCGAGATGATGTGGATGGGCGAGGAGTCCGGCAAACTGCCCGACATCATCGTCGTGCTTTCCAAGTATTACCAGGAACAGATAGACCAGTTCCTGCGCCGTTTCTCGTCGATGATAGACCCGATACTGGTGGTGGGCATCGGCGGCATTATCGCCGTCATCGTGATGAGTATCTTCATGCCTATCTTCCAGCTGTCGCAGATCACGGCCGGCTGACGCCGTGTTTATAATGAGGGGCTAACAATGAAAACGAACAGGGGTTTCACGCTGATAGAGCTGATGGTGGTGGTGCTCATCATAGGCATCCTGGCTTCGATGGGCGTGCCGTACTACTATAAGACCGTGGAGACCACGAAGGCCACGGACTCGGTGGCCATCGGCCACCTGCTGGGCAACGCCAACCGCATGTTCAAGGTGGACAACCCGGGCATGAACGTCAGCGGCATAGTCTCCAATAACCCGTGCAACAGCGTCACCTGCGCCGCCGCCGGCACTTCTTCCTGCCGCCTGATCGCCTGCGGCTACGTGGCCAAGCAGGACTGGGATAACTCCTCCTACGACTTTTACGTCTGCAACGGCGGCGCCGGCGGCCCCTGCTGCGGCAGCCGGGGCGTCGAGATAGGCATGTCGTGCACCCGGCGCAAACCCGGCGCCGGCAGCCCCTACAACACCTGGGGCTACCGCTTCTACGACAGCGGCGCCTGCGAGTCCCTCGGCAGCGGGGTGCCGGATTGCCCCAGGTTCTGACCCTTATGAAGATCAAAGCGCGCCGCGGGCAGACCCTTATCGAGGTCGTAATGGCCACGATGATCTCCGCCATGACGACTACGGCCGTCTTTTCGGTCATCCTGTCCAGTTTCGTCTCCGACCTGAAAGCGGACAAGCGCGACGCGGCGGCCATGGTGCTTAAACAGGCCCAGGAAACCCTCAAGAGCTACGTCAGCGCGGTTCCCACCGAGGCCACCTACGTCCCCGGCTCCCCGGCGGGCCACTGGACGGCGGAATTGGGCGGTGTCTGGGCCCTGCGGGAAGGCGGGCACGACGTTTCGTCCCTTGTTTCCACCCTGCCGCTTACCGTCCCCGGGCAGCCGGCGGCCAGCCTTACCTATACCGTTACCAGCTATCCCTGCGGTTTCGGCGTGGGCAACCCGCCTAACTATCCCACGGCCTGCAAGCGCGTGGTGTTCACGCTCATTTACCCGGATTGATTATGACCTACAGAAAAGGTTTTACGATGGCCGAGCTCATCCTGGCTATCTTCATTTTCGGTTTCATGTCGATGTCGCTGGCCACCATCTACGCTACGGCCAACCGCCACATGTTCCAGAACTACCGCCGGAACATCATAAAGACCAACGCCGATTTCGCCATGAAGGTGCTCCATAACACCCTCTCCACGGCCACCCGGATAGACTTTCCCGCTTACGGCGCGGCCGCGGACACCCTGAGGTTCGCCTCCAACGTTTCCCAGGGCCTCCAGGCCGGCAATGCCTCCGGCTGTTACCGCATCAGCACGCCCGACGAGGCGCGGTGGCATCAGTTCTGCGTGGCCCCCGACAACACCCCCGGGAACGCCGGCGTTAACAACCTCTACTACCATACCGGCACCATCCCCGGCGGCAACGCCGGCTGCATGGTGGCCGCGCCGGCCACCTGGAACGGCACCGGCGCCAGCGGCTACCCCGCCTTCTGCGGTTTCGGGGGAGGGGGGACGGTCACGCTGCTGATGCAGTACGTGGTGCCGCCGCCGGCGCCGCGCAGCCAGTTCACGTTCTCCAGGGCGGCCCTCGACGGGGTGCGGGAAGTGCCTTCCGTGCGCATCTCCCTGCGCTCTTTCTGGGTGGCCGCCAACAGGGGCTTCGGTTCCAACCAGCGCGACGTGGATTTTTCGCTGGACAGCCTTATTACCATCAACCGCACCTCCCAGCCCTGAGCTGCCATTGAAAACGCGGGGTTTCTCTGCTAGACTATTAACATGAAAAAGCCGATCTGGCGCCGGGGTATGGTGCTGCTGCAGACCCTGGTCATCTCCGTCGTGTTGTCCATGATCTCCGTCATGGTCCTCAAGTGGATCATGGGGCGCTATATCATGGCCGCCCGCGGCTACCGCTCCGTCACCACCCGGGCCCGCGCCCACGGCTATTTCCACGACCGCTTCGCCACCTGGAATTTCAACACCACCGGCATGCCAGCCCTCTCCCAGGCTAACATCGCGGAAACCTATCCTGCCGGCTTCGTCCAGCGCGTCTGCGTGCGTTCCCTGGGCGGCGGCAGGTTCCAGATCACTTCCGACCAGGACGATCCTACCGGCGCCTGCCCCTGAGGTATACTCCTATGGCCGCCCCTAAGACCATGCCGTGGGCTCTCCGCCTGGCGCTGGCGCTGGCGGCCGCGGCGTTGCTCCCGGCCCCCTCCGCCGCCCAGTGGCACGTCAAGACTTCCCCTCATTTCGAGATCCGGCACGAGTCCGTCTGGTCGCCGGGCTCTATCGGGCTGGAGATGGAGAAGATGTATTCCTCCATGCGCCTGAACCTGGCCATGTTCGCCCCGTGGATGGTGCGCGAAAAAACCAAAATTTACATCTACTCCTCGCAAAAATCCTACCTTGACGGCGAGTTCAAGCCGCCCCGCTGGTCCAAGGGCCTGGCCTACGTAAACAAGAAGACCGTGGTGGTCTACGACACGGGCGATATGGCCAAACTGAAGGCCGTGATCGCCCACGAGCTGACGCACCTGTATTTCGAGGGTTTCTTCGCCGAGCGCCTTACCTACCCGCCGCAATGGGTCAACGAGGGCCTGGCTGTGTATATGGAGGAATCGGCTTTCCCGGAAGGGGGGGCGTGGAGCCGCGCGCTGGCCTACTTCCCGCCGGAGAGGCGGGTGCCCTTCGACAAGTTCTTCTCGCTCAAAATAGACCAGTTAACTTCGGATACGCAGATAGCCGACTGGTACCTGCAGGCCTACGGTTCCGTTCTCTACCTCTACCGGCCGCATACCCGCCTGCAGTTCAAGACCTTCTGCGAGAACCTGCGCGCCGGCATGGCCCTCGACGACGCCCTGTTCAAGAGCTACCGGGTCACCGCGGGCATGGACTTCGGCCGGAAATGGACGGTCTGGCTGGAGGACTACTCCAAGCCCGGCAAGGACGGCCTCCCCAGCGGCAGCCCCTCGGCCAGCTTCAACTTCAAGCCCATACAGATCTCCACCCTCCCCTTCATCAACTTCGGCGCCAAGCCTTAATAATCTTCCCAAATACAGCAATGCCGCGTGCGCCGTAGCGGCCCGGGTTAGCAAAACCCTGTCGGAGGCCCGAGCTTGCGTAAGCGCGAGGGCCGAGACGGGGAGTGGCGAGCACGGTGTGCGAGACCACGTTTTTGCGTTCCGGGCCGCTATGGCACACGCCAAGGCCTAACAGGTGCCGGTTTTCTTGAGGTCCAGGTGTTCTTTGAGGTAGGTGCCGGTGTGGGAGGCCTTCACCTTGAGGACGTCGCAGACGGGGCCCGAGAAGACAAGCTCGCCGCCGGCCTCGCCGCCCTCCGGCCCCAGCTCCACCAGCCAGTCCGAAGCCGCTATCACGTCCAGGTTATGCTCTATCACCAGCACCGTGTTGCCGGCGTCGGCCAGGCGGTGCAGCACCTGCAGCAGCTTGGCCACGTCGGCGAAATGCAGGCCCGTGGTGGGCTCGTCGAGAATGTAGAGCGTGCGGCCGGTGGCGCGCCGGGCCAGCTGCTCGGCCAGCTTAAGGCGCTGCGCCTCGCCGCCGGAAAGGGTAGTGGCGCTCTGCCCCAGCTTTAAATAGTCCAGGCCCACCTCGCTCATGGTAGCGAGGATCTTGGCTATGCGGGGAATGTCGGCGAACAGCGCCCTGGCCTCCTCCACCGAGAGGTCCAGCACGTCGGCGATGCTCTTGCCCTTGAATTTGACCGCCAGCGTATCGTCGTTGAACCGGTGGCCGCCGCATTCGTCGCACTTCACGTACACGTCGGGCAGGAACTGCATCTGGATCTTCAGCGTGCCGTCGCCCTGGCAGGCCTCGCAGCGGCCGCCCTTCACGTTGAACGAGAACCGCCCCGGCTCGTAGCCGCGGCGCTTGGCCTCCGGCAGCTCGGCGAACAGGTCGCGGATATGGTTGAAGACGCCGCTGTATGTGGACGGGTTGGAGCGCGGGGTGCGCCCGATGGGGGACTGGTCAACTATGATAACCTTGTCTATGTGCTCCGCTCCCTTCATTGAGCGGAACTGCCCCGGCAGCTCTTTGGATTTATAGAGCTGCTGCGCCAGGGCCTTGTAGACGATCTCGTAGAGCAGGGTGGATTTTCCGGAGCCGGAAACGCCGCAGATGCTGACGAACAGCCCCAGCGGGATCTTGACGTCGATATCCTTGAGGTTGAACTGCCGCGCGCCGGTGAACTGCAGGAATTTCCCCGAAGGCTTCCGGATCTCCCGCTTCACCGTGGTGGAGCGCTCGCCGCTGAGGAAAGGGCCCGTCACGGATTTCCTGTCGCGCATGATCTGCGCCGGGGTCCCCTGCGCCACTATATGCCCGCCGGCCAGGCCCGCGCCCGGCCCCAGGTCTATCACGTGGTCCGCGCCGCGGATCACGGCCTCGTCGTGCTCCACCACCAGCAGCGTGTTGCCGATGTCTCGCAGCGACTTGAGGGTGTTAATAAGCTTGGCGTTGTCGCGCTGGTGCAGGCCGATGGTGGGCTCGTCGAGCACGTAGAGCACGCCGGTCAGGCCGGAGCCGATCTGGGTGGCCAGCTGGATGCGCTGCGCCTCGCCGCCGGAGAGCGTCTCCGACCGGCGGTCCATGGAAATGTAGCCCAGGCCCACGTCATTGAGAAAGTTAAGGCGGGAATTCACCTCTTTGAGGATAAGGCGGGCGATGGCCCTTTCGTTCTGGCTCAGGTCCGGGGCCGCCAGGGCTTTCCTGGCATCCGCTATGGACAGCGCCGCCATCTGGGAGATGTTCCGGCCGTCCACTATCACGCTTAGAGCCTCCGGCTTCAGGCGCAGGCCCTTGCAGGAGGGACAGACCCTCTCGCGCATGAACTTGGAGTAGATCTCTTCCTTTACGAAATCGGATTCGCTCTCGGCGTGGCGCCGCTTGAGGTTGGTGACCACGCCCTCGAACTCCCCGGCGCCGCCCAGCAGCATGTCCCGGTGGGCCTTAGGCAGGTCCTTCCAGGGCTTGTCCAGATCTATGCCGTTCTCGTCGGCGGCGGTCTTGAGCATGTCGGCGTAGTAGCCGGACCAGGAGCCCTTCCAGCGGTGGGTGCGCGTAGTCACCGGGTTGGCCCAGGCCTCCAGGGCCCCGCCGTTGACCGATTTGCCCTGGTCGGGGACTACCAGGTCCGGGTCTATCTCTATCTTTATGCCCAGGCCGTCGCATTCCGGGCAGGCCCCGTGGGGGGAATTAAAGGAGAACAGGCGCGGTTCCAGTTCCGGGAAGCTGATGCCGCAGGTGGGGCAGGCGTTCTTCTCGCTGTAGAGCGCCGGGGACTTGCCGGAGGCCTCCTCCACCGCTATCAGCCCCTTGGACTGCCCCAGGGCCAGCTCCACGGCCTCGCCCAGGCGTTCCTTGTCGGAGGGGTTGACGGTAAATTCGTCCACGAACAGGTCGATGTCGTGTTTGACGTAGCGCTTGAGGACCGGCGGATTTTCAAGCGGGTGCAGTTTTCCGTCCGTGCGGGCCCTGGTGAAGCCGGCCTTTTTCAGCCGGGCGTACAGCTCTTCGTAGGTGCCGCTGTGGCCGCGCACCAGCGGCGCCAGCACGCGCAGTTTCTTGCCGCCGTACCTGGCCTGGATCTCGGCGGTGATGCCCTGCGCGGACCAGGCCTTTATCGGCTTATGGCAGGAAGGACAGAAAGGGCGGCCGGCCTTGGCGAACAGCAGGCGGAGGTAGTCATAGATCTCGGTAACGGTGCCCACCGTGGAGCGCGGGTTCTTGGAGGGGGAATGCTGCTGTATGGCTATGGCGGGAGAGAGGCCCTCTATGGAATCCACGTCGGGCTTGTCCATCTGTTCCAGGAACTGGCGGGCGTAGGCGGACAGGGATTCCACGTAGCGGCGCTGGCCCTCGGCGTAGATGGTGTCGAAAGCCAGGGTGGACTTGCCGGAGCCGGAAAGTCCCGTGATGACCACCAGTTTGTTCTTGGGGATCTCGAGGCTCAGGTTCTTGAGGTTGTGGGAGCGCGCGCCGCTGATGATGAGCTTGTCCATATAAGGGGTAGGTCCTATTGGTAGCGGTCCGTCAGGGTGGGTTTAAGGAACCTCGGGGACGTGCCCGGGTAATCCACCGTATAGTGCAGGCCGCGGCTTTCCTTGCGGCGGCGGGCGGAACGTATGATGACCCCCGCCAGGCAGGCTATATTGCGCAGTTCCAGCAGGTCCCGGGTCAGCAGAAAGTCCCAGTAATACTTCACTATTTCGGCGGAGATGATCTCCACGCGCGCCGCCGCGCGGGCCAGGCGCTTGTCGCTGCGCACTATGCCCACATAGTTCCACATCAGGGTGCGGATCTCGTCCCAGTTGTGCGTTATCACCACGGCCTCGTCGGAAGGGCGGGCGTTGCCGGTGGTCCAGGGGGCGGGTTTTAACGCGCTCCGGCGGCGCACGCGGCAGCCTTTTGCGGCCTCGGCCGCGCGGTGCGCGAACACGCAGGCCTCGAGCAGGGAATTGGAGGCCAGGCGGTTGGCGCCGTGCAGGCCGGTATGGGCAACTTCGCCGATGGCGAAAAGCCCGGCCAGGGCCGTGCGCCCGTCCCTGTCCACCCTGACCCCGCCGCAGAAGAAATGGGCGGCGGGCACCACCGGGATAGGCTGCTTAGTGATATCTATCCCCAGCGCCAGGCATTTGGCGTGGATGGTGGGAAAGCGGCGCTTAAGGAAGGCCGCCTTTAAATGGGACATGTCCAGGTATACGCAGTCGGCGCCGGTGCGCTTGAGCTCCGAGTCTATGGCCCTGGCCACGATGTCCCGCGGGGCCAGCTCGGCGTAGCGGGAATAGGCCTTCATGAAAGGCGCGCCGTCGGCGCCGCGCAGGATGCCGCCTTCGCCGCGCAGGGCTTCGGAGATCAGGAACGATTTGGCCTGCGGGTGGTAGAGACAGGTAGGGTGGAACTGCACGAACTCCATGTTGGCCAGCTCCAGCCCGGCCCGGTAGGCCATGGCCATGCCGTCGCCGGTGGCTACGTCGGGGTTGGAGGTGTAGCGGTACACCTTGCCGGCCCCGCCGGAGGCCAGCACGGTGGCGGAGGCCAGGAAGCTGTGTACCTTGCCGGTGCTCTCCTCCAGGGCGTAGGCGCCCAGGCAGGTGTTCTCCGGGGGGCGTACCCGCGCCGGGCGGGCGCGCAGGATCAGGTCCACCGCTGAATAATACGGGAAGAAGGTTATCCGCCGGTCGGCGCGGCAGGCCGCCAGCAGGGCGCGCTCCATCTCGCGGCCGGTGGCGTCGGCCGCGTGCAGCACGCGGCGGCGGGAGTGGCCGCCCTCCAGGCCCAGCTCGTACAGGCCCTGCCGGGCCGTAAAGCGGGTTCCCAGGGCCACCAGCTCCTCTATGCGGGCCGGGGCCTCGGTGATCACGCCCTTTACCAGCTCCGGGTCGGAGAGGCCGGCGCCGGTGCGCAGCGTGTCGGCGATATGCAGGTCAAAATTGTCGTCGGGGGAAGTGACGGCCGCTATGCCGCCCTGGGCGAGGTTGCTGTTTGAGATCTCGGGTTCGCGCTTGGTGAGCACGGCCACGGAGCCGGTTTTGGCCAGCTTGTGGGCGGCCAGCAGGCCGGCGGCGCCGCTGCCTATTACCAGGAAATCGTAACGGTGTATGGTCATGGCAAAGCCCGGCTGGAGAGGGGGCGGAATTTACGACTTTTATCCGCTCTTTAAAAGTTTTACAATAATAGCGGGCGCTAGAGTAATTTTAGCAAATATGAAACAAGTCTCCTTGCGCAAAAAACTGGTCCTTTACGCCCCGGTACTCCTGTCCCTGGGCATCCTGGGCTGGCTGATCTATCCCAACCTGGGAGCCATGGCCGAGACCATAAAGACCGCCAACCACTGGTGGCTGCTGCTCTCTTTCGGCTTCGCCGTTTCCAGCTATACCTTCATGGGGCTTACCTTGTGGGAGGTGCTGCGCATCCTCGGCATACGCCTGCCTTTCCTGCAGACGGCCGGCATCGCCTTCGTCTCCACCACGGTCAACTATTTCGTCTCTTCGGGCGGCATCAGCGGCTTCGCCACCAGGGCCCATCTGCTGGGCAAGCGCAGGGTGCCGTACGGGGCCAGCGTGACGTCCTCCGTGGTCATAACCGTCCTGATCTACCTGGCCCTGGCCCTCATTATCGTGGAAGGCGCCGTGCTGCAGTTCATGCAGTCGCCGGGCTTCAACCGCAGCATGCTGGAGGCCCTGCTGGGGGTCGTGGCCGTGCTGGGGTTCGCTTTCGCCCTGACGCTGATGTTCTTCCACCACGAGCTGCGCGCCGCCTGGGCGCGCCGCCTGTTCGTGGCGGTCAACCATGTCATCTTTTTCTTCTCCAAGAAGGAGATCCCGCACGAGAGCTTCCTCAAGTTCGAAACCCAGCTCGACGAGGGCATCCGCACCATCCACGGGCGCAAGTTCGAGCTGCCCAAGGTGGTGGGCTACGTTTTCTGCGACTGGGTCAGCAACATCCTGATCCTCTATTTCGCCTTCAAGGCGGTGGGGATCTCCCTCGGCGCCACCACGCTGATAGCCGGCTTCGCTTTCGGCATGCTGATGACCATTATCCCCATACTGCCCGGCGGCCTGGGCGCCATGGAGGCGGCCATGACGGCCGCTTTCTCGGGCATGGGCGTGCCGGTGGCCCAGGCCCTGACCGCCAGCCTGCTGTTCCGCCTGTTTTATTACCTGCTGCCGGCCGTAGCCAGCGTCTTCATCTACTGGGCGCTGCACGCCTCGGAGCCGCCGCATACCAACGTGCATTCGCGCCACGGGAGAGGCATATGATCGAGAAGTTCATGGAATTCTCCCCGGAGATCTCAGCCGCCGCCTGGGTTCACCCTTCGGCCTGCGTTATCGGCAAGGTCAGGATAGCCGCGCAAGCCTCGGTCTGGCCCGGCGCCGTTATCCGCGGCGACGTGGACCGCATAGAGATAGGCCGGGGCACGAACATCCAGGACCTGGCCGTCCTGCACCCTAACCGGGACAAGCCGGTGCTCGTGGGAGAAGGCGTGACGGTGGGGCATTCGGCCATCATACACGGTTCCGTAGTGGGAGCGCATACCCTGGTGGGGATGGGCGCGGTGGTCATGGATTGCGAGATCGGCGAATACTGTATTATCGCCGCCGGCGCGGTAGTGACGCCCGGTTCCAAAATACCCGCCCGCAGCATGGTGATGGGCGCTCCCGGCAAGGTGAAGCGGGCGCTGACCGACGGAGAATGCGCCGGCCTGCTCGGTTCGGAGAAAGACTATATAACGCTGGCCGGCTATTACCGGCCCGGGGGCGCGCGATGAGCGGCCGCAAGATAGTGATGATAGAGGACAGCAAGGCCGCCTCGACCGTGCTTAAAGAGGTGCTGGAGGCCGAAGGCCACACGGTGCTGCACGCGGCGGACGGCGTGGCGGGCCTGGCGCTGGCCCGGCGCGAGAAACCGGACCTGATCCTGCTCGACCTGCTGCTGCCCAAGCTTAACGGCTACGAGGTCTGCAACGCGCTGATGCGCGACAACCTGACCCGCCACACGCCCATCCTGATAATTTCCACGCTGGACACCGACGAAAGCAAGGAAAAGGCCAAACAATGCGGCGCCCGCAACTTCATGAAGAAGCCCTACAACCTCGACGACCTGCTCCGCGAGATAAAGCGGCTGCTGCCTCAAAGCTGAATCCCCTATATGGAAAAAATTGAAAAACTTTTGGATAACGGCGAGTTCGCCAGGGCGCTGGCCGGGCTTAAGCGGGTTAAACCCGGCGCGGGGCGCGGGCGCTGGCTGCTGCTCAAAGGCGAGGCCCTGCGCGGGCTGGGCCTCTTCGGCGAGGCGCTGAAGGAATATGCCGCCGCCCGGGGCGCGGCGCGGGGAGACGAGGAGCTGGCCCTCGAGGCGCTGCTCAGCGAAGTCCGCTGCTTCCGCGCGCTGGGCGACGAGAAGGGCGCGCTGGCCGCGGCGAAGGCCGCGCTGAGCCTGGCCAAAAAGCTGGGGATTTACGCTACTGAAGCCGAACTTGAATGGGCCCTGGCCCTGCGGCTGGTGGGCCGGTTGGCCGAAGCCGCCAGGCTGCTGGAGAAACTTTATAAGGGTTATAAAAAGAGCGGGGACCTGGCCGGGGCGGCCTTCGCGCTGTGGGCGCTGGGCGGGCTTTACCGGCTGCAGGGCCGCTATGCCGAGGGAATAAACGCTTTCGAGGGCTCACTCGCCGCCGCCAATAAAGACAAGGACGAAGCCGCCGCAGGCTACGCCCTGTTCGGCCTGGGCGGCATTCTGCGTGTGGCTGGCTTCATGGGCCGCGCCCTGGACTGTTATGTGCGGGCGCGCCGTCTCTTCGGTAAGACCGACGACGCCTTCGCCAAAGCCTACGCGGAATGCGGCACGGCCAACGTGCTGCGCCAGCTGGGCCGCCTGGACGAGGCTTACGCGGGCTATACCCGCGCTCACAAGCTTTACTCGGGGCTCTCCGACTGGGCCGATCTCGGATTTGTGGAATG
Organism: uncultured Elusimicrobiaceae bacterium; assembly: GCA_964417965.1. GTDB lineage: Bacteria > Elusimicrobiota > Elusimicrobia > Elusimicrobiales > UBA9959 > UBA9959. The sequence goes on along the minus strand of CAYQJX010000003.1, from coordinate 76,230 downwards.
GGGGATGGGGGAGATAAACCGGAAGAACGGGGACTTCTCCGCCGCCCTCAAGAATTACCGCAAGGCCGCCGAGCTGTTCAAAGGCCGCTCCGAGCCCCGCGGCGAAGCCCTCACCCTGCTCTCACTGGCCAACCTCTACTACCTCATGGGCCATACCGTCAAAGCCGAAGCCGGCCACGCCGCCGCCATGCGCCACATCCGCGCCCACGGCCTCCACACCCACCTCGAAACCTTCACCTAAGGTCCGGCAGGCCTGCAGGTTCGCGGGCGCCGAGGGTATGCCTTCTCCGGGTACGCTCGGCCACACCGTGGCCTCGCTCTTTCACTCGCCCCTCGCGCTTACGTAAGCTCGGGGCTCGCGAGGCCCCTGCGAAGGCATACCCTCGTCACCCGCTCCTGTTATCAGCCTGCCTCCATAAGTATATTCCGATGCCACCACATTAGCGATTAGGCCTGACGCGGGCATAGGGGTCGGCAAGACCCTGCCGGAGGACCGAGCTTGCGTAAGCGCGAGGTCCGAGGCGGGGAGTGGCGAGCACGGTGTGCGAGACCACGTTCTTGACGACCCCTATGCCCGTGGCAGGCCGGGAGCCCCGCGCCCGCTTATGAGCGAGCGGCGAGATGGGGCTGGTAAGGGGAGACTACAGCTTGAAGTCCCAGCCGAGGTAGAGTTCGCGGGCTTTGGGGTCGTTGAGCAGGGTCTCGGCGTTGCCGTCGATGAGGATCTGGCCCTGGTAGATGAGGTAGGAGCGGTCGGTGATGGAGAGGGTCTCGCGCACGTTATGGTCGGTGATCAGCACGCCGATGCCCTTATCCTTGAGGTGCAGAATGATCTTCTTGAGGTCGCTGACGGTGATGGGGTCTATGCCGACGAAAGGCTCGTCGAGCAGGATGATCTTTGGATCGTTGATCATGACCCGGGCCACTTCCAGCCGGCGCTTCTCGCCGCCGGAAAGCGTCCAGGCCTTCTGGTCCTTCAGCTTCATCAGGCCAAACTCGCCCAGCAGCGAGTCCACCCTTTCGCGCAGCGCTGCCCTGTCGGGGGTGGTGCGCTCCAGTATGGCTTCCAGGTTCTCGGCCACGGTAAGGCCGCGGAAAACGGTGGGTTCCTGCGCCAGGTAGCCTATGCCGCCGCGGGCGCGCTGGAACATAGGTTCTTTGGTCACGTCGCGGCCGTCCATGAAGACCTGGCCGGCGTCCGGCTCCAGGAAGCCGACCAGCATGTGGAAAGTGGTGGTCTTGCCCGCCCCGTTGGGGCCCAGCAGGCCGCAGACTTCCCCGGAATTAACGTGCAGGGAGATGCCGTTGACCACCTGGCGGCGGCCGAAAGACTTTTCAAGCAGGGCGCATTCTAGTTTCATGGCTGTTTTACCGGCGGGGGGACATCTTTCACCCAGCCGGTCACGTTATTATAGAACTTTATATCCCGGGTGTCCCGGAAGAACTTCATCTTGGCGGAGTTTATCGCGAAATCGTAGCCTTCCCTGGTCCCGGCCGCCAGCGGGGTGGACTCGTGCAGGGTGAAACTGCGCTCCAGGTTGCTGTACAGGCCCATGCCGGAGAACATGTCCAGGTTCTCCGTGGAGATGGAAAAATCTCCGTCGAAATACATCAGGCCGGTCCTGTTCTCGGCTTTCGCGGTCCGGGAGCGGCTCTTCAGCAGGCGCCCGTCGGGGGAGGTGTACTTCATGCGCACGGGCAGCGCCCCGCTCTCCAGGAAAGCCTCTTCGGCCGTTTCCATGTATAGGGCGCGGTCGCAGAACACTTCCACCAGGGACTTATCGTCGAAGAGGCGCAGGATGGAGACCGAGCCGTTTATGTTCCAGGTCTGGGCCGGGCGGGCGTAGAGGGCGTGGTCGGCCTTCATCGTATAGCGCGGGTTACGGAAGGAGACGTTGCCGTCGAAGATCTCGCGGTCGTTGGTCCTGTCCATCTTCCATTTGTCGCTTTTGACCACGGAGCCCATCAGAAAATCCTCCTCCGCCGCCAGCGGGAGGGCGAAGTGCGCCAAAAGGAGGGGGAGGAGGAGGACTCTCATGTGCCTGAAAGCCGGGTTTCCTGGCGCTGGATCTCTATCTCGGAAAGGTCGGGGTTGGCCGTAAAGCCGCGGCCCGTGATCACCGTGCGGCCCTTGTGGATGGTGACCGGCTCTTCCGTCCAGATCTTGCCGCGCGCCGAACTGTAGTAGAGTTTGGTGGTCTTAAGCCGCATGCCGTCGCGCTTGGCGTCGATGACCACGTCGTTCGTCAGTTCGGCCGACTTGTCCTTCATCTGCAGCACCCCGCTGCGCGCCGTTATTTCGGAGGTGATCCTGCCGCGGTCGTAGAATTTTATCCTCGGGCCTTCGAACACGATAACGCCTTTCTTCTCGTCCAGCCTGCCCAGGGCCGAGTCCAGCCGCCAGCGGGAGGAGCCGGCTGAAGATTCAGCCATGGAGAAGTTCTCGAGCAGGCTTACCCCGGCAACCGCCTCGCGGGACTCGCGGGAGGAGCAGGCGGCCAGCGCCGCAAGCAGGGTTAGCGCGAGAGCCCGCTTCAACCCAGGCCTTCCTTTAAAAGATCGCGCTCGTCGATAATGCCGACGGGGCGGCCGGTGCGGGAATCCGTGACCGGGAGGTTGTCTATCTTTTTCTCTGAAATCAGCCTGGCCGCTTCCATGGCCATGGTCTCGGGATGGACGGTCAGGGGTTTGCGGGTCATCACGCCGGCGACGGGGGTTGAGAGGTCCTTCAGCCCGCCCTGCAGCCTGCGGCGCAGGTCGCCGTCGGTGAAGTAGCCGGACAGGCGCCCGCCCTTGCCCGTAACCGAAACCGCGCCGGCGCGGGTGCTGGTCATCACCTTGAGCGCCGCGGCCACGCTGGCGGTCTCTTTTACCACCGGGTTGGCGCTGCCTTTGTGCATGAGGTCGGAGACCCTGAGGTTGAGGAGCTTCCCCAGATTGCCGCCGGGATGCAGCCTGGCGAAGCGTTTCTTGTCGAAGCCGTTAAGGGACATCAGCGTCACGGCCAGCGCGTCGCCGAGGGCCAGCATGGCGGTGGTGGAGGAGGTGGGCACTATGCCGAACGGGCAGGCTTCCCTTTTTACCCGCAGGCGCAGCACCACGTCGGAGCCGCGGGCCAGCCTGGAATCGGAATTGTTGGTTATGGAGATGACCGGCAGGCCCTGCCGCTTGAGTATAGGCAGCAGTTTGGCTGTTTCCTCGGTCTCGCCGGAATAGGAGAGGGCTACGGCCACGTCGTCGGCCGCTATCATGCCCAGGTCGCCGTGCAGGCTCTCGACCGGGTGCAGGTAGACGCTGCGGGTGCCGGTGGAGGCCAGGGTGGCGGCGATCTTGCGGGCGATCAGGCCCGATTTGCCGACGCCCAGCAGCACTACCTTGCCGGAACAGGCGGCCAGCAGCCTGACCGCCTTGAGGAAGGAGGCGTCCAGCGCGGCCGAGAGCCCGGCGACGGCGCGGCTTTCCAGGGCGATCACGCCGCGGGCGGTTTTGAGGATGAGTTTTTCCTTGGCGGTCATCTTATTTGGCCGGGGTCTTGCGCGGGTTCAGCCAGGGGGTCATCTCCGGCGGGATCTCGCGCTGGTCGTAGGGCGGGGGGAGCTTGTGCAGCAGGTAGCTTACCCCGAAGAACACCGCCACCAGCGTCAGGTAGATCCAGGCCAGCGTCTTGAGGTGCCAGTGCCAGTCCGGGAACCAGGCCGGCGGCATGGTCAGGTCCGTGCCGCACTTCTTGCATAATTTCAGGGCGGCCCTGTTGTCCTGGCCGCAGTTAGTGCATTTCATTTTATATCCCCTGTTGCGTCCTGTATTTCCGCGGCCAGCCGGTCCACGCGGTTGAGCGCGGCTACCAGGGCCTTCACCGAGCTGAGCCGGAGCGAGTTGGGCCCGTCGGAAAGCGCCTTTTCGGGGCGCGGGTGGGCCTCGAAAAAGAGGCCGGCTATCTTGAGCGAGGCGGCGGCCCTGGCCAGCGGCAGGATGAAGCGCCGGTCGCCGCCGGTGGCGGTGCCCAGGCCGCCCGGGCGCTGTACCGAGTGGGTGCAGTCGAAGATGACCGGGTAGCCGAAATCCTTCATGATCTCCAGCGAGCGCATGTCCACCACCAGGTTGCCGTAGCCGAACGAGGAGCCGCGCTCGGTGAGCATGATGTCCTTGGCGCCGCGGCTTTCCAGTTTCTTTACGATGTTCTCCGCTTCCCACGGGGAGAGGAACTGGCCTTTCTTGACGTTGACCGCCCGGCCGGTGTCGGCGCAGGCGAACAGCAGGTCGGTCTGGCGGCACATGAAGGCCGGGATCTGCAGGATGTCGGCGGCCTCGGCCACGCGCGCGGCCTGGGCCGGCTCGTGCACGTCCACCAGCAGCGTGACGCCCAGCCGGTTCTTAAGGTCCTTCAGAAAGTCCAGCGCGCTCTCCATCCCCACGCCGCGGAAGGAGTTGTGGGAGGTGCGGTTGGCCTTGTCGAAGGAGGCCTTCAGGACGAAAGGCGTCCTGAGGGCCGAGAAGACCTTTTTAAGTTCCACCGCCTCCGCCGCGTAGGACTTCTCCGTCTCTATCACGCAGGGGCCGGCGATGTAGGCCAGCGGGCGGTCGTTGGAGAAGACCACGTTGCCTGCTTTTACTGCTTTCTGTTTTGCCACGCTGGTCTCCTTAATGCGCTTTTGCGGTTTCCGGCTTGCGGGCGGCGCCCTTGTTCTTTACCGCCGCCGCGACGAAGCTGAAGAACAGCGGGTGCGGCATCAGCGGCCGGGACTTGAATTCGGGATGGAACTGCACGCCGACGAACCAGGGGTGGTCCTTTATCTCCACGATCTCGGGGAGCTTGAGCTTCTTGTGCATGCCGCTGACCTTCATCCCCTTCTTCTCGTACTGGGCGATATACTTGGAGTTGAACTCGTAGCGGTGGCGGTGCCGCTCCGAGATGGCGGGAGCGCCGTAGATCTTGGAGGCCAGGGACCCCGCCTTGAGCTCGCAGGGCCAGGCGCCCAGGCGCATGGTGCCGCCTTTGTCCGTGACGCCTTTCTGCGCTGCCATCAGGTCCACCACCGGGTGGGCGGTCTTGGGATTGAACTCGGTGGAGTGGGCGTTCTTGAGGCCCAGGACGTTCCTGGCGAATTCTATGGTGGCGCACTGCATGCCGAGGCAGATGCCCATGAACGGCAGCTTGTTCTCGCGCGCGTAGCGCACCGCCTCTATCTTGCCCTCTATGCCGCGGTCGCCGAAGCCGCCGGGGACTATCAGGCCGTCGGCCTTGGCCAGCTTCTCCTGGAAATTCTCTTCCTCGACGTCCACGTAGTCCAGCTCGGCCTTAACGCCGTTGGCCGTGCAGCCGTGCTGGATGGCCTCTACCAGCGACTTGTAGGAATCCTTCAGCTTGGTGTATTTGCCCGCTATGGCTATGCGCACCGGCTGGGCGCAGGCGGCGGTCTTGAGCCGGGCCACGAAGTCGGTCCATTCGTCGAAATCCCATTTGCCGCTGCGCAGCCGGAGCAGCATCATGATCTGCTCGTCGAGGCCCTGCTTCTTGAGCATGAAGGGCACGTCGTAGATGCTGGCGGCGTCGGCCGCGTCCACCACGGCTTCCCTCGGGACGCTGGTGAAAAGGGCGATCTTGTTCTTGATGTCCTTGGCCAGGGGCTTCTCGGCGCGGCAGACTATGATATCCGGGTCGATGCCGATCTCGCGCAGCTTGTTGACGGAATGCTGGGTAGGCTTGGTCTTGAGCTCGTCGGAGGCGGACAGGTACGGCACCAGCGTGACGTGCAGGTAGAGCACGTCGTTGCGGGTGCGGTCCGGGCGCATCTGGCGGGCGGCCTCCAGGAAGGGGAGGCTCTCTATGTCGCCCACGGTGCCGCCTATCTCCACGATCGCTATGTCGAAGCCTTCGGCCGCCTTGACGAAGCGGCGCTTGATCTCGTCGGTGATATGGGGGATCACCTGCACGGTCTGGCCGAGGTAGCTGCCCTCGCGCTCGCGGGCGATGACGGTCTGGTAGATCTGCCCGGCGGTCATGATGTTGGCGCGGCCGGTGTCGATGCCGAGAAAACGTTCGTAGTAGCCCAGGTCCAGGTCGGTCTCGGCGCCGTCGTCGGTGACGAACACCTCGCCGTGCTGGAAGGGGGCCATCGTGCCGGCGTCCACGTTTATGTACGGGTCGCATTTCATGATGGTGACGGAAAGCCCGTGCGCTTTAAGCAGGCGGCCTATGGAGGCCGCGGTGATGCCCTTGCCGAGCGAACTTACCACACCGCCGGTCACGAATATGTATCTTGTCATTTTTCTCCCTGCGCGCAAGGCGCCGAAGTCCCGAAAGAGCCGTCCCCCGCGGGCGGCCCGGCCAGTGGCTAGCCCCTGGCTTTCTTCAGAAATCTTTCCGCGGCCGCCAGGTCTTCCGGTACGTCTATCGCCGGGCCGAGCGGGGCCACCTCGGCCACCGAGATGTTCATGCCGTTCTCCAGGCCGCGCAGCTGCTCCAGGCGCTCCAGCCGCTCCAGGGGGCTGGGCCTGAGCTTTACGAAGCGCTCCAGGGCCTCCCGCCGGTATATATAGAAGCCGCAATGTTTGTAGTAAGGGTACCCTTTAAGGTCCGAAAGCCCGTGGTGGAAGGGAATGGCGCAGCGCGAGAAATACAGCGCGCGGCCTTCCTTGTTCATGGCCACTTTGACGCAGTTGGGGTTCTCTATGTCCGCCCTGTCCTTTATGCGGACGCAGGCTGTGCCTATCTGGCAGGAGGGGGAAGCTTTGAGCTTGCTGAAAGCTTTCTTAAGGGTCGCCGCCGTCATGAACGGCTCGTCGCCCTGGATGTTGATGACGAACTTCGCCCTGGTGCCGCGGGAGGCCTCGTAGACCCGGTCGGTGCCGGACTGGCAGCGGGGGCTGGTGAGCACGGCCTTAGCGCCGAGGGAGCGGGCGAAAGATAGCACCGCCTGGTGTTCGGTGGCTATGGTCACCTCTCCGAGACCGGCCTTGACGGCGGCCTCCCAGCACCACTGGATGACGGGTTTGCCCGCGAGCTTCGCCAGCACCTTGCCGGGGAAACGCTGGGACCCGTAGCGGGCCGGGATGACTATCAGGCAGTCTTTATCCATGACCTCGCGCTCTCCAGGAGTTCTTCCGCGCTGACCGAAGCGGTACCGAGCTTGCCGACCACTATGCCGGCGGCGAAATTGGCCGCCGTGGCGGCTTCCTCGGGGGTGGCGCCGGCCGCCCAGGTGAGCGCCAGCGTGGAAATAACGGTGTCGCCCGCGCCGGTCACGTCGAAGACCTCGCGCGCCCTGGTGGGGATGTGCGCGCTCGCGGCCGACTTGCCCGAGCGCTGGAAAAGGGTCATGCCGTGCTCGCCCTGCGTTATCAGCAGCGAGCGGCAGGAGAGCCGCTGCAGGATGGCGCGCCCCAGCGCCTCGGCGGCGTCCTGGCCGTCCTTCTGGGTCAGGCGCATGCCGCCGAAGGCCTCCGACGTATTGGGGGTCAGGCAGGAGACGCCGCGGTACATGAGAAAATGCTCCACCTTGGGGTCCACGAACACCGGCACGCCGCGCTTGACGGCCAGAGAGATGGCGGCGCGGATAGTGGCCGGCTCGAGCAGGCCTTTGCCGTAATCCGAGAGTATGACCGCCTGGCAGCCGGCCTTGAGCTCGGCGGCGAGGGAGGCCAGGGCGGCCCGGCGCGCGGCGTGGGACATGTTGCCGGGGGTCTCGCGGTCGAAGCGCACCACCTGCTGGTGCTCGGCTATCACCCGGGTCTTTTCGATGGTGGGGAAATTGTCGTCTTGGATGAGCGCGTCGTGCGCTATGCCGGAGCTGTCGAGCAGGGCGCGGAATTCCGCGGCTGCCGCGTCGCGGCCGGTGACGGAGATCAGCCGGGGCACGGCGCCCAGGGCGGCTATGTTGACGGCCACGTTGGCCGCGCCGCCGCAGACGGTGGCTTCCGAAGTTACCCGCACCACCGGCACGGGGGCCTCGGGGGAAATGCGCTTTACGGAACCTTTAATGTAGCGGTCCAGCATCATGTCGCCGAATACGGCGATGCGGCGGCCGCGGAAGCCTGCGACCGCGGAGGAGAGGCGTTTGAATCCGGCCTTTGTCATAATATAAATATTATAACAAAAGCCGGGAGCGCTAGGGAGGGGGCGGGGAATCCGGAAAAAAGGGGGTCAGGGCCTGATAACGCGGCGGACCAGCTTGGCGGTGACCGAGCCTATGAAGATCTCCGCTTTCAGCAGCATGGGCACCTTGAGTTCGTCGTCGGTCAGCCAGACCAGCATGCGGCGGCCCTTCTTGGCCACGAAGATGCCTTCTTCCCCGGCCATGGGTTCGAACTTTATGCACTGTTTCTTGCCGTAGTGCGTGGAGATCTTCTCGCGCTTGCCGGCCTTTATCCGGATGCGCCAGTCCCGCTTTGTGTTCACGTCCAGCTCAATGTCGGCGCCGGGCTGCAGGTTCATGCCCCTCATGCGGTAGAGGGAGGAGAGCACGTCGTTGGCCGGCTTTTCCATGGGGCCTTCGACAGTGTTGCGCTCGTTCTTCTTGTTGACTTTCTCGCCGTAGAACCGCTTGTTGGGCAGGTCGAAGACCACCCACTCGTTATAAAAATGGGTGCCCTCCTGGATCTTCTTGTAGTAGCCGTAGGAGGTCAGGTTCTCTGCGTCCATCCACGCGTCGTTGCGGTCCGAGACCTTGTAAAAGTTGGCCAGGAAGGAGCCGGACTTCGCCTCGGAAATTATATGCCAGGCCGGGCGCGAGGACACGTCCACCACCCCGTCCACCCGCAGGAAGGACTTTCCGACGTAAATGGCGCCCCAGTAGATATCGTACTCCAGGGTCTCCCCGGCCACTATGCCGGGGACAGGGCCGGAGACCGCCGCCGTGGAGGCGGGCAGCTGCCAATAAGGATGGGCGAGGTCTTCGCCAGCGGCGGCAGGCAGGCAGCAGGCCAGGGACAGCAGGAGACTTTTAATAACCATAATGGAGTTTCAGGTAGAGTATGACCAGGATGGCTCCCAGGCCCGAGAGGCCGCGCCATTCCTTGTTCTTGCGGAAGACTTCCCGGGAATAGGCGTCGGTTTCAAAGAAGCCGCCGAAATTGCACGGGCAGGCCAGGAGGGCCGGCGCCGCTTTGCAGTAGTCCTCGAAAGCCTGGCCGTACGTCGAGCGGAGGAAAGCCTCCTCGGCCTTTATGGTCACCCAGTAGATCCAGGCGAAGGCCGCGCCCACGCCCAGCCAGAGGGCCGCGGTGAGCGCGGGTCTGGCGGTGGAGGTCATGGCGACCAGCATGCCGCCGGTCATGACGAGCGTGCCGAGGTAGAGCGGGTTGCGCACCACGGCGTAAGGCCCGCGCATGGTCAGCGTTTTTGACTTGACGATGGCGGCGCTGGCGGCCAGGCGGATGAGCTGGCCCAGCAGCATCAGGCAGGCCCCGGCCCAGTAGAAGGCGGCGCTGTCCGGCCGGGAAACGGCCAGGGCTATGACGGTGAGTATCATCGAGATGAAAACGCGTTTCTTCATGATCTTTCCTTTGTTTTAACTTCGGGTACCGCCCTGGCCAGGGCCAGGAGGCTGCCAAAACCGGCGCGGCCCGCAGCCTTGCCCTGGCCGGTCAGGACCAGCAGGCCCTTCAGCCCTGCGGCCTTTGCCAGGTCGAGGTCGCAGGCCTTGTCGCCGGCCACGAAAGACCGCTCCAGGTCTATGGCCAGGTCCTTCACCGCTTCCTTTATTAGTCCGGGGCGCGGTTTGCGGCAGCCGCAGCCGGCGTCGGGAGCGTGCGGGCAGAAATAGACGGCGTCCAGCTTTACTCCGGCCTTGCGCAGTTCGCGCACCAGCTTCAGGTTTATCGCTTTGGACTCGGCCAGGCTCATGTAGCCGCGGGCTATGGCCGACTGGTTGGTGACCACCACCAGGCGGTAGCCCTTGGCCGCCAGCAGGCGCAGCGCGGCCGGCACCCCGGCGTAGATCTTGAACTGCTCCAGGGAGGTTACGTAGGCGCCCGCCCTGTCGCGGTTAAGCGTGCCGTCGCGGTCCAGGAAGGCCGCCGGGGCTTTGCTGCCGCGCGCGGGTTTGGGGGGCCAGGCGCGCATCAGGGTTCCTCCGGGGCCGCGGGGGAGGAGGCGCGCTCCACCAGCCGCATCAGGCTTTTCCAGCCGTCGCAGAGAAACACTATCTTGACCGAGAAGATGAGCACGCCGCTCTTGAGCGTCTCCTGCCAGCCCTGCGGAAAGCGCGCGAAATCCTTGTAGGTGGTGATCAGCGGCAGGCCGCCGCGGGACTGGTGGGCCGAGCTTAGCTCGGCCAGGGTAAAGGCGTGGTGGTCCGGGTAGCGCCAGATCTGGCGCAGCTCTATCTTCAATTTGCCCAGCGCCGACTCGAAGGAAGCCGGGTCGCCTATGGCGGACAGGGCGACGGCGGGGCGCCCGCGGATGGCGTCCAGGTCCACCGGGCGGGCCGTAGCCGGGTCCAGGAATTTTTCAGGGGAGTGCATGCTTTCTATGATCTTCACGCCGGGATTGAGGTCGCGGATCTCGGCGCGCAGGTCGTCGATGGCGGACTGGGGGACCTGCTCGCAGTGGGTTATTATGACGGCCGCGGCGCGGGCGAGGCCGGCGGCCGGCTCGCGCAGGTTGCCGTAAGGGAGCACGTGGTCCGCGGAGAAGGGGGAAGTGGCGTTGACGAGCACGATGTCGGCGTCGCGCTTGAGCGCGAAGTGCTGGAAGCCGTCGTCCATGAGCAGGATGTCCGCGCCCAGCTCCAGCGCGGCGAGCCCCGCCCGGTACCGGTCGGAGGAGACTACCACCGGCACGCCGGAGTCCTCGAGCATGCGGTACAGCATCAGGGCCTCGTCGCCGGTCTGCGCCAGGGAGAAGGCGCGGCCCTTGGCGAGCACGGTGACGCAGGAGGAGCGCGCGGCCCGGCGGTAGCCGCGTATCAGCACGGCGGGCTTGCGGCCGGAGAGCGCGAGCTCCCGGGCCACTGCTACGACAGTGGAGGTTTTGCCCGTGCCGCCGGCCGAGATGTTGCCGAAGCAGATCACGGGGACCGGCAGGGAGCGGGAGCGCAGGGCGCCCGAAGCGTAAAGGCCCTTCCTGGTCTTTATTACCGCTCCGTAGGCCAGCGAGAGGGCCCTGAGCAGCAGGCGGCCGGGCAGGCGGCGCTTAAGGGCGTTGCGCACTTTTTCGGGCGAGAGCGGGGTGTTGGTCATTTAACCGCTCCCAGGGCCTTTAAGTGCGCGGCCAGCCGCTCCCAGACCGTCTCGAGGGGAAGGGAGGCGAGCTCGCCCTGTACCCAGGAATGCTCCGGGCCGGGCGGGCTCCAGCTCGCGGGGGAGTTCTGGGGGGCGTAAACTGTGAACGTGGGTGTGCCCTGGCTGACGGCCAGGTGCATGGGCGCGGAGCTGGTGCCGACGTGGAGGGTACTCCTTTTCAGGAGGGCGGCCAGGTCGAGCAGGTCGAAAGCGGGGGCGAGGATATGCCCGCCCGGGGACAGGCTCAGGGCGTCCTTTACGTAGTCCAGCTCGCCGGGGCCCCAGAGAAAGATCACGCGCGCGCCGTAGTCCGCCTTCAGCCTGTCGGCGAGTTTTGCGAAATTTTCCGGAGCCCAGCGCCGGTGGTCGCGCGGGCTGGTGATGTCGAAGGTGACGGTGAGCGGGGCGGGGGGAAGGCCGGCCAGGAAGGCGTCCGCCCTGGCCGCGTTCCCGGGGGCGAAGGCGAGGTCGGGGCTGGGCCCGTCGTGCGGTATGCCGAGGGGCTCGAGCAGCTGGAGGCGGTCGAAGACGGTGTAGCCGTTGTCCTCGCGCTTCTCCGGCATGGTGTTGTGGAACAGCCAGCCCGCGGGGTAATGGAAGGCGATGCGTTTCTGGGCGCCGGAGAAGCGGGCGAAGAAGCCCGAAGAGGAGGAGCGCATGAAGTCGATGGAGATGTCTATGCCGGCGCGGCGGATGGCCGCTAGCGGCTTGTCCTCGCGGTAGAAGACGCCGGCGAGGTTGGGGTTGTTTTCGAGTATCCTGGCGGAGGGGCGGCGGGTGAGGAAATAGATGCGGGCGTCCGGCATGCCCTTCTTGAGGGCGCGGAGCAGCGGCGTGGTGAGTATCACGTCGCCTATTCCTTTATAAACTATTACCAGTATTCCATGTCCCATCGTGTTAAAGCTTGCGTTGTGGACGGAGAGTCTGGTCTCGCCGTCCGCGATTTTAGTGCGCAGGGCCAAGGTCCGCAGCGGACAGCCTATCATTAGGGCTGCGGCCGAGATTGTCTGAGCGAGGCACTGTGTGCCGAGCGAGTTCGAGGCCGGCGGAGGACCGCAGGCCCTCTTCTGCCGCGCACGCTTATGAGCGGACGGTGAGACCAGACTCTCCGTCCGTGGCTGCTACACGGCCTTCGCGCGGTAGCGGGGGTCGTTGTACATCTTGAACTGCCGGTAGATCTTGAGCTTGACCTTGCCCGCGGCCACGTCGGAGACGAGCTGCGTCATTTCTTCCGAGAGGTCCCGGAGCTGGACGCCCATCACGTCGAGGCGCCCCGCGCAGGCGGCTTTATGCTCCTCGGTGGCGTCGGCGCGGGCCAGCTGCTCGCGCATGTGGAAGATCTTAAGCTGGATGATGCTGATCTTGTCGGCCAGGCTGCCAATGGTCTCAGCCATTGATGGACTCCAGCACCTTTTCGTCGATGCGCTCTATCAGGTCGTTGCGCTTCTGGTTAAGCCGGTCGATGTTCTTCTTGGCCGCGGCTATGGCCGGCACGTCGCCCACCCTGGCCTTGTCTTCCTCGTGCCAGAGCTCGGTGTTGGTCATCGCCAGTTCGCTTACCAGTTTGCCTATTCCCAGGTCGTTCATGTGTGTGTACCTCGCGAAGATATTATAGCAATAGACGGCTTTAAAGCCTCGAAGCCCCGCGCTCCAGCTGCAGCGCCAGGTCCCAGTTGTTGTCTCCGCCCCTTATAAAAAGCCGGTCTATGGTGACGGCGCGGTCCCAGGGCCACGGGGTCTTGCCCTGTTTAAAACTGAAGTCGAAGACATAGCCGGCGTCGAGCGCCAGCTGCCTTATCGCCGGCACGTAGGCGCCGTCGCCGTAAGGGTAGGCGAAGGCGCTCATCTCACGGCCGAACAGCGCCTCGAGCTGCCGCTTGGATTCAGCTATCTCCCAGGCCGCGTCGTCGGGCTTGAGCGCCGAGAGATGCGGGTGGTTCATGGTGTGGGAACCGTATTCTATCACGCCGCTGTCCTGCATCTCTTTCAGCTGGGCCAGCGTGGCCATGTTCACCCAGGGCTCCGAGGCCGGGTTATGCCAGGAGTTAACTTTGCCGATGGTGTTGAAGACCACGTAGATATTTCCTTTCGCGCCCAGCTCTTTCAGTATGGGCCAGGCGTGCAGGTAGTTGTTCTCGTAGCCGTCGTCGAAAGTGATCAGCACGGCCTTCTCCGGCAGGGGCGCTCCGCCCTTGTGCGCCTTTAGCAGGTCGGAGAAGAGGATGGTGGTGTAGCCGTGGTCCAGCAGGTATTTCACCTGCGCCCTGAACTTTTCAGGGCTGACCCAGAGCTCTTTCAGTTTGGAGCCTTTCGGCGGGGTCCCTATCTTGTGGTAGCAGAGCACCCTGAGGCCGGGGGCCGCGGGGCGCCACCAGGTCCAGCGCGCGCTGACGGCGAGCGCCGCAAGCACGAGGACGGAGAGGATCACTGACATATAATCTCCTTACTTCTTCTCTTTGGCCGCGTCGACGGCCGCTTCCAGGACCTGGCCCACGGGCAGCAGGCGCATGCAAAGGAAATGCCCGCGCGGGCAGGTCTTTGACCCGTGCAGCGCGCAGGGGCGGCAATCCAGCGGAGTCTCTACCACGCGGTTGCCGCCGCCGTAGGGAAAAAAGCCCAGTTCCCTGGTGGTGGGCCCGAAGATCCCGACGGCCGGTACGCCCATGGCCGCCGCGATATGCATCGGGCCGGAATCGTTGGAGACGAAAACCCGGAGGGGGCGGATGGCCTCCATCAGCTCCGGCATCGTGGTCCGGCCGGTCAGGTTAAGGCAATGCTCCGCCCCGGCCAGGCGCTCTATCTCCGCGTTCCAGGCCTTCTCGCCGGGGCCGCCGACCATCAGCACGCGGGTCTTGAATTCGGCGGACAGCCCGCGGATGAGGCGCGCCCATTTTTCGGCCGGCCAGCGTTTGGTGGGCCAGGCCGAGCCGGTGTTCACTCCGACGGCGGCGCCGTTAAGGGCGGGCGCCGCGGCGGAGCGCAGGCCGGGGAAGGCGGTTTTGAGGTTCTCGGCCAGCGGGGAGAGCAGGGCCAGGTTGCGCTCCACGTCGTGCAGCAGCCAGGAGAACGGGACCTTGTGGGTCAGGAAAAAGCTGCCGGCGCTGGAAGAGAACCCCACCCGCACCGGGATGCCCGCCCGCCAGGCCAGCAGCGCGCTCCTGAGCGAACGGTGCGGGATGATGACCGCGTCGAAAGAGCGGGCGCGCAGCTCCGAGACCAGGCGCGAGAACTCGGCCAGGCCCGACGGCGCGCTCTTCTTGCGGTCTTGTATTATCTCTGCCGCCAGGCCGGAGGCCGAAAAAACCTCCGCGGTCTCCGGGCGAGTGACCACGGAGACGGAGGCCTCGGGAAAAACCTCTTTCATCTTTTTAAGGAGGGGGAGGGTGAGCACGCAGTCCCCGAGGAAAGCCGTCTGCAGCAGGCAGACCTTGAGCGGGCCCGGCTTAAGCGCCGGTTTTGTAACCCCGGGGTTCCAGTCGCCCAGCTCCGGCCCGGAATGCAGTGCCGGCACGCCCAGCGGCGCCAGGGTTTCCATATACCGGTCCAGGGTGTGTTTCTCCAGGGCCGGGCTCGGCACGCGGAAATCCACGAACAGCCGGCGGGCCAGCGAGGCCTTGCGGTAGCGCAGTACCGGGGCCTTGGCGGCCAGGCAGAGCAGGCGGCTGCGCAGCGTGGCGTGCAGGTCTATGATGACGTCGTAGTTCTCGGCGTTTATGGCGCGGACAGCGCCGGCGAAGCCGGTGAAAGGGATAGCCTTGTCTATAAAGGCGCTCTTGGAAACCGCGCCCAGGAATTGCGGCTTGACGATGATGTCGAGCCGGGAGCCTGGCCACCTGGCCTTGAGGTTGCGGAAAACGGGGGCCGTCAGGATTATGTCCCCGAGCGAGGACATCCTGATGACCAGTATCTTGGGGTCCGGCTTGTTTATTTCCATCTATATTAAAAAATTATATCATTATACCGAGTTCACGATAAACCAAAGGACCGGCCATGGAAACAGCGTCGCCTGCTTCGGCATGAGGGGACTCCGGCCCGGCCGTAACAAAGATTTAACTTAAAAGACATTGACAGGCAACGGGTTTTAGTATATCTATATAATATGCGCGCGAGACTGGCCGGTTTAGTTCTGTTCCTTTTCCTGGCGGCGGGGGGCTTGTACAACTACGCCCCGGCCCTGATGAGGTCCGGGGTTTACCGCATGCTCATCAGCGAGCAGGCCACCATCGGCAATACCGTTCCGAAGACAGGCGGCACCTATTCCCTGCTCGGCAGCACCGGGCAGCTGGGCTACGGCACGCTTTCGGGCGGGCGGTATACCGTAACCTGGGGCGTGGTAAATTCCTGGCGCCCGCCGCAGGCCGACGTCTCCGCCGCCCACGCCTACCCGAACCCCTGCTACGCCAAACGGGCCTGCACCGGCGTCACCTTCACCCGCCTGACTCTGAACGCCATGATCTATATTTACACCGTCTCCGGAGAGAAAGTCCGGAGGATAGAGAAGAACAACAACATCGACAGCGTGGGCTGGGACCTGCGCAACGACGCCGGCAGCCTGGTGGCCAGCGGCCTTTATCTGTACCGCATAAAGGGCGGTAATTCCAGCAAGATGGGAAAACTGGTGATCGTAAGGTGAAACCTATGAAAAAAATAATTTTAGCCGCCGCGGCGGCGCTGCTGCTGCCTTTTATGGCGCAGGCCGGGGACATAACGGCGGGCTCCACGCCCCGGACCATAAACTACCAGGGCCGCCTGGAGCGCGACAACGCGCCTATCACCGGCACTATCCACCTCTACTTCCGGGTCTACAACCACCTCACCAACAGCGGGGCAGGCGTCTGCGGCGGCGTCAACCAGCCCTGCCTCTGGCTGAGCCCCGAGATAACGGTGGAGGCCACGCAGGGCGTTTTCAGCGCCACGCTGGAATTCAGCGAGGCCGACCTGCTCTATATTTATTCCCGCCCCCAGACGCTTTACCTCGAGGTACAGGTGGAGAGCGACGTGCTCGCCCCGCGCGAACCCATGAGCAGCGTGGCCTACGCCATGGTGGCAAAGAAACTGGAGGACGGCTCCAGCGTGAATTTTTCCACTTTGACCGCCACCTACGGGGTCATGCTCTCCACCGCCCCCGGCGCCTACATGACCGTTGGCACAAACTCCCCGTATCCTACCTCCAAGCTGACGGTGTCCGGGGATATCACGCTAAGCAACGGAGGGCGCATACGCTTCCCCGACGGCAGCCTGCTGATAGACGGGTTTACGGGGACTAATTCCGGCGCCGTGATAAGCGCCTCCAATGCCACTATAGAAGCAGGGACCAGCATATTGTTCGGCATTCCTACCGTAGCGGCCGGGGAAAAAGCGCGCATTACTGCCAGCGGGAATTTTGGCATCAACACGCAGGCCCCGATAGGGAAGCTGGACGTTAACGGGTCCCTGTACGTCGGGGATGAAGGCATCTATGACCGCAGCGACAGTACGGTCAATGTAAGGGTAAATCTGGGTGTAGATACCGGCGTCATCTACGGCAGGGGCGACGAGTCCCTGCGCATAGGCGCCACCAATAACGTTATAGCGCTGGTTTCCGGCGGCGCTGAGCGCATGCGTGTTCACTCTAACGGCAATGTGGGCGTGGGCCTCACCGCCCCTTCCGAACCGCTGCACTCCGCGGGCAACATGATGGCCGACACCGGCGTGCGCGGCGGTTCCGTTTCTATCGGCGCGTACAGCAACACCTGGACGGGGGCCGCCAACGAGGTGCGGGCCGCCGACACCACGCACCTGCTGCTGCAGCAGACTAACCCCTATTACGTGGGCATAGGCACCGATACGCCGCGCGAGAAGCTGCACGTGCGCGGCAGCATCCTCTCCGACTACGGCGTCAGGGCCGGCACCGGCGTGTTCACAAACGACGTGACCATGAGCGGCAACCTCAACGCCAACGGCAACAACAAGCAGGTCTTCCTGACCAGCACCACCATCTACGGCACCCTGAGCGTTACCGGGGGCATAGGGTCGGCCGCCGGCTTCCCGGCCTACATAGCCTCGACGCAGACCTTTACCGGGCTGAATATTTTTGAGAACCAGGTGGAGGTTTCCAGCGATATCTTTACGGTCAACCGCATAGGCGTGGGCGTAACGGATTTCGACTTCGCGGGCGCCAAGTACCTGCAGGTCGGCGACGATAAGGCCGAATACTCCAACCACGACGCACTGGTCTACCTGGTGGGCGGCGACAACGCCGACGCGGTGCTGAACTTCTACCGCGGCGGCGTAGAATCGGCGCGCATTGAATCCCAGATGGGCCGCAACCTGGCCCTCGTGGTAGAGGGCCAGACCAAGACGCTGACCGACAAGACTTACCACCGCATCCAGAACAGCGTGGTGTGGATCTCCACCGGCTACGCCTCCACCCCGGCCATCTACGTCAGTTCCTACATGGGCAACGTCGGCATGGGCACCCCGGTGCTGGACCCCAACTGGCGGCTCACCGTGGAGGGCAACCTGCGCATTTCCACCATGTCCTCTCCAGGCCAGAGCTATGGCATCATCTTCGCCGACGGCTCCTCCATGAACACGGCGGCCAATATCGGCTCGGCCACCGGCCTCTCCAACAACAGCGACGCCGTCATTCAGTCCGACGCCGACCAGTCCGGCAGCGGCAGCGTGCTGCTGCGCGCCGGTTCGCTGGACGGCCTGATCCTGAATTCCGGCGGCAACGTGGGTATCGGCACCGTGAATCCGGTTTCAAAGCTTAACGTGCGCGGCGGCGACCTGGTGCTGGGCAGCCCGGTCAACCCGTACGCGTACAACTCTCAGGAAGACCTGATCGTGGGCGGGCATATAGTGTTCGACGGCGCGCTGATACAGCGCTCCGCCTCGGCCGTGGAGTTATCCAACCTGATCGTGGCCAACAGCGTGTTCCTCTCCACCGCCGCCGCCGTAAACGACGCGCGGACCGGCATAGGCACCATCGTCCCGCTGCAGCGTCTGCACGTGGCCTCCGGTGACATAAACGTAGACTCCGGGTACGGTTTCCGCGTGGGCAACACCGCACCTTTGGGTTGGTACCTGCGCGGGACCGGCGGCGTGACTCCCCACTATGCCCCCTCGCTGATACAGGCGCCGGACCTGCCTATCACGATAGTTCGCACTACCACCACCATAAGCACCACGCTGCCGCTCGCGGGCGGCAATGACCTTTCGGCCAACCGCACCTTCTCCATCGGCGGGCTCTCCACTCTGGGCACAGGCAACTACGTAGTGGGCGCCAACAACGGTGCTACCGGCTGGGAATACAAGCAGCTCACCGGCTCGGCCAGCGAGATAGACATAACCCATACCGCCGGCGGCATAGAGATCGGAATAATAGACCCGCTGATAGTGGGCAAGGGCGGCACCGGCGTGGCGACCTTTATCACTAACGGCGTATTGTACGGGAACGGCACGGGAGTTGTTCAAGATACCGTTGCCGGCACCCAGTACCAGGTGCTGCGCGCCAACGCCACCGGCGTGCCGGTGTTCGGCAGCATCAACCTGGACCAGGCGGCGGCCGTTACCGGCATACTGCCGGTAGGCAACGGCGGCACCGGCGTGGGCGCCACGCTGGACGGCGTGCTGCGCGGCAACCTGGCCGGCGTGGTTACGGCCATGACCGGCACCGCCAATAACCTGGTCAAATGGGGGGCTGGCGGCAACAATATAACGAACAGCATTATCACCGACGACGGGACCAACGCGGGAGTAGGCGTAGCCCCTACCGTGGGCATAAAGCTGGACGTAAACGGCAAACTGCGCGCCACCACTTTCCAGGTGACGAATAACCCGACAAGCGGTCATGTTCTCACCTCGGATGCCGCCGGCAACGCATCCTGGCAGGACGTGAACACTTTTTCCGCGGACTCAGCCGTTGGCAACGAGGTTACTGACACCGCGGACGCCACGCTTACCCGCAGCGGCGCCGGCTGGTCAGGCAACCCGTGGAAGCTGGCTCTTAACCTCGGCAACCCCAACACCTGGACCGGGGCCCAGACTTTTAACGGCGGTTTTACCTGCACGGACTGCGTCGCCCTGGGCGGCGAAACTTCCGGCACCCTGCCTGTCAGCGAGGGCGGCACCGGCACCGGGACCACGCTTTCCGGCGTGCTGCTGGGCGGCAGTCCTATAACGGCTATAGCAGGCCTCGCCAGCCAGTATCTGCGCCGCAATGCCGGCAATACCGCCTATGAATTCGGCGGGATAGACACCGGCCATATAACCAGCGGCACGCTTGGCTTCGGCCGCGGCGGTACCGGTACGACAGCCATAGCCGCCGGCGTGGTCAGGTCCGACGGGACCTCTCTAGCGGCGGGAGCGGTAGCCCTGGGCGGGGCCGAAGTTACCGGCATACTGCCGGTAGCCCGCGGCGGCACCGGGCTCGGAACTTTTACCGCCGGCGTGCTTTATGCCAATGGCGCCTTGGACTTTACCACCGTGGCCGGCGCAGCCGGGGTGCAGACATTCACTGTGGCCCGCACCACTACCACCACCGGCAGCCCGTGCAACGTGTGGTCGTTCAACAACGGCGTGCTGACCGGCGTAGGTGCGAATATAGCCTGTCCGTGACAGGTTCTTGTCTTATACGGGGCGGAGTTGAGAAGTTACGGCTTCAGCGGTTCTGGCGGTGGCGCCGCGCAGGGCGGCGAGGGTTTTAGCGGCTTTCTCCCCGGCGGCCGCGAGGGCGGCGGGGTCTGAAAGCAGGGCGTTCAAGGCCAAGGTTATATCGTTGGCGGTTTTCGTAAGAAAACCGCCTTCGCCTTTTATAAGGGCGCGCCCTGCGTTGCGGGCGTTGCGGTAATTGGCGCCGAACAGCGCCGGCTTGGAGAACAAAGCAGGTTCCAGCAGGTTATGCCCGCCGGTGTCGTCCATGGTGCCGCCCACAAAACAAACTGAAGAAGCGGAGTAGAAGGCCTGCAGCAGGCCCATGGCGTCCACCAGCAGGCAGTCCTCCGGCGCCGGCCCGGCTGACCAGCGGGCAAAGCTCACGTTCTTCTGTTTCAGAACGGCCTCGGTCTCGCCGCTGCGCTCGAGGTGGCGGGGGACTATCACCAGCTTCAGGTCCGGGGTCCTTTTCCTGGCCTCCAGCCAGGCGCCTATTATAAAAGGTTCCTCCGGCGGATGGGTGCTGCCGGCGGTAAAGACAGGGGCCTGGCCCCAACCCGAGGCCTTTATAAATTCCTTAACCTCCGCCTGCCCCGCCGCGGACAGGCCGATCTGATCGTGCTTTAGGTTGCCCGTGACCGAGACTTTGTCCCTGAGCCCGGGCAGGGCGCGGAACCTGGCCGCGTCCTCCTCCGTCTGGGCCAGCACCTGTTTCACTCCGGAGAAAGCCAGGCGGGCCAGCGGCGCCAGCGCCTGGTAGAGGAAAGCCGTCCGGGGCGAGATGCGGGCGTTCACCATGAAAACCGGCAGCCCGGCGCGGGCCGCGGCGTAAAGCGTGGCGGGCCAGATCTCGGTTTCCACCAGCAAGAGGGCTAGCGGGGAGTTCTTCTTTATGAAGTCGGCCGCCAGCGGGTAGAAGTCCAGCGGGGCCAGCAGCGCTCTGGCGCCAAGCTTGCCGGCCTCGGCGCGGCCAGCCGCCGTGGAGGAGGTTATCAGGAGGGGGGCCCTCAGGGCCGCCGCCAGCTCCGGCGCCAGCCCGGACACCGCCTTGACCTCGCCCATGGAGGCGGCATGTACCCACAGCGGCCGCGGGCCGGCCGGGGCAGGGGTAAGGGCCAGGCGCTCCCCAAGTTCCCCGCCGAGGGACTTCATGAGCGCGCGGCGTGGGGAAAGCAGGAAGAATACGGCGTAGAGCGCCGCTATGGCGGGTGCCAGCAGGCTGTAGATCAGGAGGAGGAAATATCCCATCAAGGAGGGCGCCCGGGTGGGCTGGTTATTTTTTCGCCGCGGCGGCTTTCTTTTTCTTCTTGGAGAGCCAGGGCAGGGCGAAAACGGCCGAGTACTTGGGGGCGAAAGCGCCGGTATCGAAAGAGACGCCGATTTTGGCGGCTTCCAGGCGCTCGAACAGGGCTTTGATCAGTTCATTCTCGTAGAGCGGCACCGCGGTGGCTTCCTGCGGCGGCAGTTCCGGCTCCGGGCAGGAGGCGATATAGACGGCCTGGCCCAGTTCGAAACCTTCCGGCTCGGCCTCGCGGACGGCCAACTCGGCCGTAACGCTTACGGCCGTCTGCATGAAGACCTGGGCCGCTATCCGCGCCAGGCGCTTATGCGTCTCGTCGGGCGGGTTGGCCAGTTTCTCCTCGAAGCTTTTGCCCAGGGTCAGGATGCCGGCGGTATAGCCCAGCCGGGACTCGCCCCCTATGCGGCCCGCGGTCTCGTCCTCCGGGGGGAGGTACTCGAAGACCACGGCGGGCTCCAGCGCGGCGGCGAGACCCGCGGCGTGTTCGCGCACGGCAATCTCGTCCGCCAGCCCGATGCCGGCAAGGTCCAGCTTATGCTTGCGGGCCTTGCGCAGCACTTCGTAGGAGTAGACCGGGATCTTGAACTTCTTTATCTTGCGCATAGTTTACGCCGCCGCCGCAGAACCGCCCGCCCTTTACTTGCCTTTCTTGCCCCACTGGTAGACCAGCGGGGTGGCGATGGCGATGGTGGAGTAGGTGCCGCAGATGGAACCCACCAGCATGCAGAAGGCGAAGTTATTGATGACCTCGCCGCCGAAGAAGAACAGGATGGTCACTACCGCCAGCACGGTGAAGTTGGTCAGCAGCGTGCGGGACAGGGTCTCGTTGATGCTGGTGTTGACCAGCTGGCCCAGCGCCATCTTTGGGAACATGCGCAGGTTCTCGCGCATGCGGTCGAAGATGACGATGGTGTCGTTGATGGAGTAACCGGCTATGGTCAGCAGGGCCGCCACGATCACCAGGTCGATCTCGCGGTTGGTGATGGAGAGCGCCCCCGCGGCCACGAACACGTCGTGCAGCAGCGCCAGCACGCCGGCTCCGCCCCAGACGGGGTTGGAGAAGCGGAACGCCACGTAGACGATGATGCCGAACAGCGACAGGATGAAGGCGAACAGGGCCTTCTTGGCCAGGTCGCGGCCCACCACGGGGCCCACATAGTCGCGCTTCTCCTCGGTGAACGCGTTGCCGGGGAAGGAGGCGGCAAAGCCCGCCATGATCTTCTCGGACATCTCGTTTACCCTCTCCTGCGTGCCTTTTATCTTGATCTGGTAGGCGTTGCGGTCGGTGAAGCTCTGGATGGAGGTCTCCAGGCCGGCTTTGTTCATGGCCTCGCGCACCTGCGCGGTGGTCACTTTCTGCTCGAAGCGGACCTGCAGCAGGGTGCCGCCGGTGAAGTCGAGGCCGAGGTTCAGGCCTTTGACCGCCATGGAGGCGGCGCCGGCGGCTATCATCAGCGCGGACAGGCCGAAGAAGATGAAACGCTTGCCGATGAAGTCGATGCTGGTTTTACCTATTAATACCATCATATGCTGAGCTCCTTGGGGTTGGACGTGAGCCAGAATTCATACAGGGCCCGGGTCACGAAGACCGAGGTGAACATACCGACCAGCAGACCGATGGTCAGCGTGACGGCGAAGCCCTTTACGGGGCCGGAGCCGAACTGGAACAGGAAGATGGCCGCTATCCAGGTGGTCACGTTGGAGTCCAGGATGGCGCTCCAGGCCTTGTCGTAGGAGACGGGGATCACCATCGCCACCGGCTTGGACAGGGCCAGCTCCTCGCGCATGCGCTCGAGTATGAGCACGTTGGCGTCGATGGCCATCGCCAGCGACAGGATGATGCCGGCGATGCCGGGCAGCGTCAGCGTGGCGCCGAAGTAGGCCATGCACGCGGCCAGGAACACGAAGTTCAGGGCCAGCGCCACGTCGGCCACAAAACCGCCCGCGCGGTAATAGACCAGCATGAACGCTATGACGAGGATGAAGCCGATGCCGGCGGCCGAAAGGCCTTTCTTTATGGAGTCTTCTCCGAGGCCGGGGCCGACCACGCGCTTCTCGATAATGTTGACGGGCGCGGGCAGGGCGCCGGCGCGCAGGATGATGGCCAGGTTGCGGGCCTCCTCCATGGTGAAGGAACCCTCTATGACGCCCGAGCCGCCGCCGATGCGGCTTTTGATGACGGGGGCGGAGTGCACCACGCTGTCGAGCACGATGGCCAGGTACTTGTTGACGTTGGCGCCGGTGAAGTTCTCGAACAGTTTGCCGCCTTCCTTATTGAAGGTGAAGCCGATATTGGGCGTGCCGAACTGCTGGTCGGTCTCCACGCGCGCGCCTTCAAGGTAGGCGCCGGTCACCGGCACTGTGTCCTCGAGCACGTAGTAGCGGGCCCGTTCGCCTTCGGCGCCGGGGGCAGCTTTGCAGAGAATGGTGCCCTTGGGCATGACCTTGGCGATCTCGGGGAGCAGCTCGCCTTTCTTGTTGAAGGGCGGCTCGCTCATCAGGTCCACCTTGGAGAGCACGGCCTGGGCCGCGTCGGAGGTGTTGACCAGGCGGAACTCCAGGAGGGCGGTCTTGCCTATCAGGTTCTCGGCTTCCTCGGTGTTGGAGATGCCGGGGAGGTCCACGGAGATCCAGCGCTCGCCCTGGCGGGAGATGGGGGTTTCGCCGACGCCGTACTGGTCTACGCGGTTGCGGATGATCTCGATGGCGCGGGTCATGGCGTCGTTGAGCTTCTCTTTCTTGTCGAGCTTCTCGACGTCCAGTTCCAGCAGCAGGTGGGTGCCGCCGCGCAGGTCCAGGCCCAGGTTCAGGATGCGCTTGGGGCGCATGCGCATGGCCTCGGTCTTAGCCCTTTCGTCGTTGGTCTTGGAGTACCATTCCACGCTGGGGTACAGCAGCCAGAATGAAAGGATGAGGAGGCCCAGGACGGTGCCTATCTTCCAGTGTAATTTATTCATTGCCGATGCTCCTTTTTCTTCCGATTACTTCGTGGGGGCCACGACGGCGCCGATGGCGCTGCGGGTGAAGACCGACTTGACGCCCTTGGCGATCTCGACTTCCACTTCCTCTTCTTTAACGGAGGTGATAACGCCGAGCATGCCGCCGCGGGTTATAACTTTATCTCCGGCCTTGAGGGCCTCGAGCATTTTCTTGGTTTCTTTCATCTGTTTCTGCTGCGGGCGGATGAGCAGGAAATAGAAGATGACCGCTACCGCTATAAAGGGGACAAGCTGAATGAGAGCTCCGTTCTGGTTCATTATTCCTCCGTCGTATACTTATTGATATCCAATTATAGCATAGCCGGGCGCGCAGTTGCTATTTCGGCAGATAGGCGTCCATAAAGGCCTTCTTCGCCTGCTTAAAGGTCCCCGCGGCGGCCGCCAGGCGCATGGCCTTGGTCTGGTTTATAAGGAAGCGCAGGTTGTGGATGGAAATGAGCTGGCTGGCGAGGATCTCGCCCGCCTTGAAGAGGTGCGAGAGGTAAGCCTTGCTGTAGTTGCGGCAGCAGATACAGTCGCACTCCGCGTCCAGGGGGGATTCGTCGTTCTTGAACGGCGCGTTCTTGATGTAGAGCTTGCCCGTGGAGGTCAGGGCCTGGCCGTTGCGCGCGTTGCGGGTAGGCAGCACGCAGTCGAACATGTCCACTCCCAGCTCCACGGAGTTCCAGATGTCCTCGGGGGTGCCGAGGCCCATGAAGTAGACCGGCTTGTTCTTGGGGAGGTTCTCCATGACCGCGGCCAGGGATTCCATCATCTGCGCCTTGCTCTCGCCTACGGAGAGGCCGCCTACCGCGAAGCCGTCCACCCCGAGTTCCGCCATATGTTTGGCGGCTTCGGCCCGGAGGTCGGTGTAGATGGAGCCCTGGATGATGCCGAACAGCTGCGGGCGCTTGGCCGGGTCCATGTGGCGGGTCTTCTCGTCGAAGTGGGTTTTGGCGCGCTCGGCCCACTTCTTGGTCTTCTTCAGGGCGTCCAGCGCGTCGGCGCGGGAGGCCGGGTTCTTGACGCAGACGTCGAGGCAGGTCCAGATGGAGGAGCCTATGGCGGCCTGGTAGTCGATGACCTTCTCGGGCGTGAAGAAATGCGGGCTGCCGTCGATATGCGAGGCGAAGTGTACGCCCGAGTCGGTGATCTTGCGCAGGCGGCTGAGGCTGTACACCTGGAAGCCGCCGGAGTCGGTGAGGATGGGGCCCTCGTGCTTCATGAAGTTGTTGAGGCCGCCGAATTTCTCAAAGACCGGCAGGCCGGGGCGCAGGTAGAGGTGGTAGGTGTTGGAGAGCATGCACTCGGTGCCTATCTCCACCAGGTCGCGCTCGGTAACGGCCTTCACCGTGCCCTGCGTGGCCACCGGCATGAAGACCGGCGTATGCACCAGTCCGCGGTTCGTCGTCAGCACCGCCGCCCTCGCGGCAGTCTCCGTATCCTTATGTAAAACCTTGAAGTGATGTTCCATAGTGGGGGTCCTTAAGTGATAGCTGAAATTTCGGCGGCCTACCGTGTGTGCCGGAACGCAAAACCGCGGTCTCCGCCTGCGCTGTCATGGATAAAACCAAAACTATCAAAAAACCGGGAGGGGATGACCGGGGGCTGTTCCGGCGCGACTTTGGGGAAAGGGGGGCCCCGCTTAATTTCCCGCGGGGGGGAAACCGCGCAACGGTTTCCCTTGCAGTTAACCAGGAGCGCAGGGACAGCCCCCGGTCATTCCCCGACTTCGCATCTCGCGGTCTTATCAGCATATGAACATAGAGTCGCCGTAGGAGTAGAAGCGGTATTTTTCGCGGACGAGCTCGGAGTACGCTTCAAAAAGGAGGTCGCGGCCGGCGAAGGCGGCGGTCATGTAGAGGGGGGCGGATTCGGGGACGTGCAGATTGGTGATGAAGGCGCCCGCGACCTTGAACCTGTAGCCGGGCCGGATGAAAAGGCCCGCGCGGCCTTCGCCTGCCCGCACCGCGCCGCTGTCGTCCGAGAAAGTTTCCAGCGTGCGCATGGAGGAGGTCCCGACTGCGATCACGCGGCCCCCGGCCGCCCGGTGCGCGTTTATCGCGGCCGCGGTCTCTTCGGAAACCGAGCAGCTCTCCTCCATCATCACGTGGGAGGCCGGGTCCTCCGACCGCACCGGCCTGAAAGTGCCCCAGCCGATGTGCAGGGTCACGAAAGCCCTTTTGACGCCGGCGGCGTCCAGCCGGGAGAAGAGGTCCGGGGTAAAATGGAACCCCGCCGTATGGGCGGCTATCGAACCGGCTTCGGCGGCGTAGACGGTCTGGTACTTTTCTTCGTCCGCGGGCGCCTCGGCGCCCCTGCGCGCGCGGGCCTTGAGAATATACTGCGGCAGGGGGACGGCGCCGTTGGCCGTGAGGTAGGCCTCGTCCACCGGGGCCGAGAAGCGGAAAGAGTAGCTGCCGTCGGCGTTGCGGGCCAGGCACTCGGCGCTGACCCCGCCGGCGCAGTTGAGGGACTGGCCCGGCTGTATCTTGCGGCAGAGGCCGGTCCACACCAGCCCGTCGGGCGCGGAGGGGGCCATAAGGAGTATCTCCGACTTGCCGCCCGTGGGTTTGGCGGCGGCCAGGCGCGCCTTCCAGACCTTGCTGCGGTTAAGCACCAGCAGGTCGCGCGGGCCCAGCAGGTCCGCCAGGTCGCGGAAGCGGCGGTGGACCACCGAGCCGGCTGCCCGGTCCACGCAGGCGAGTCGCGAGGCGTCGCGGGGCTCGGCGGGACGGTCCGCTATCAGGGGCTCTATGTCGAGGGCGGAGAATTCTTTAAGGGCGTCGTCACTCATAGTCTGTTATCGACGCTCCGGGGTAGTAATGCCGGAGGATCTTGGTGTAGGGGCGGCCCTTGTAGGCCATGAACTTGGCGCCTTCCTGGCACAGGCCTACCCCGTGGCCCCAGCCGCGGCCGGCCAGTTCGTAGCCGCCCTTCACGGGGCTTACCCTGGTTATATAGGTGCTGCGGAATTCGAAATTACCGAAGCGCTTGCGCATGTCCGTGGCTTTTACCGTCCTGCTGCCGGAATCGGTGGTCACCGTGAAGGAGGTGGCGCGGCCGGAGCGGTCCTTGCCTTTTATCTTAAGGCCCTTCACCTTGAGCGCGGTAGAGCCCTGCGCCTGGATGAACTTCAGCAGCTCCGACGAGGAAACATAGAGCTCCCAGCGGGAATGGCGGGAAGGCTTGCAGAACGGGTCCTGCACGCCGTAAAGAGGCTTTATGATGTCCTCGCCCCAGGCCGACTTGGAGCTGGCGGTGTGGCCGCCGCAGCAGGCGTGGAAGAAGGCCATGACGAGCTTTCCCTTGTACTTCAGCACTTCGCCGCGCGTGGAATTTACGGCGTCGATGATGCGGGCGTTGACCTTGTCCGTGCCGTTATAAACCTGCATCTCCACGCCGTTGGTGACGTCGTAATCCTTGGACGGGTTTATGAACCGCATCGCGTAGGTGCGCGACGCTACCGCCTGCGCTTTAAGGGCTTCCAGCGGCCAGTCGGGGCTCATCTCCACCGGCAGCACGCCGTAGAGATAATCCTCGATCGTCAGGAATTCTATTATGTCCAGCCGGCCTTCCGGCGTGGCCTTGAGGAGAATGTCTCCCTTATAGAGGTTGCCGCCGAGGCGGATGCGCTCGTGGCCTTCGGCGGCGAGCAGTTTTACCGGGGAGGAAAGTTCCTGGGAGCCCACCAGGATGCCGCCGTTGCCCGGCTTTATCTCGTAGGCGGAGTTCTCCAGCAGCAGGTATTTCTGGTCCGTCTTCACGTCCAGCACGTAAACGCGGGAAGAAGTCTTTAACTTTATGGCCGGCGAGCCGCGGTAGATGGCCACCCTGATGCGCGGGATGCCGTCGTCCTTGCCGTCCGCGGGGCGGGCGGGCGCGGGGCAGGAGAAAAGCAGGAGCAGCGCGAGGAGGCGTTTCATCAGCTGTTAAATGAGGTCCTGCTGGCGGGGAAGCTTGAGGCCCAGGTGGGCCGCGGCCTTGGCGGTAATTACGCGGCCGCGGGTGGTGCGCTTCAGGAAGCCGCCCTGCATCAGGAAAGGTTCTATGACGTCGGTCAGCGTGTCCGCTTCTTCCGAGACGGCCACCGCCAGGGTCTCTATGCCCACGGGCCCGCCGCCGAACTTTTCGGCGATGGTCAGCAGGATGCGGCGGTCCAGGTTGTCGAGCCCTTCGGGGTCGATCTCCATGGAAGTCATGGCCGACTCGGTCACGTCCTTCGTGACCACCCCGTTGGCCCTGACGTCGGCAAAATCGCGCACGCGCTTGAGCAGGCGGTTGGCGATGCGCGGGGTGCCGCGCGAGCGCCGGGAGATCAGCGCCAGGGCCGCCCGCTCCGCCTTGGCCCCGAGTATGCCGGCCGACCGCACCAGGATCTGCGTTATCTCGTCCTCGCCGTAGAAGCCCAGGTTGAAAACTATGCCGAAGCGGTCGCGCAGCGGCCCGGTCAGCAGGCCGCTCCTGGTGGTGGCGCCTACCAGCGTGAAGCGCGGCACCGCCAGCTTGAGCGTGGTGGAGCCGGGGCCCTGCCCGGTATTTATAAAGAAGAGGAAATCCTCCATGACGGGGTAGAGGGCTTCCTCCACCGCCGCGTTGAGGCGGTGGATCTCGTCGATGAAAAGGATGTCGCCTTCGGCCAGTTCGGTGGTCAGCATGGCCGCCAGGTCCCCGGGTTTGGAGAGCACGGGGCCGGAGGTGACCTTTATGTTCACGCCCATCTCGCTGGCCAGGATATGTGAAAGGGTGGTTTTGCCGAGGCCGGGGGGGGAGTAGAAAAGGCAGTGGTCCAGCGGCTCCTTGCGGCCGCGGGCGGCCTGGATGAAGACCTTCAGGTTCTCCTTAAGCCGGGCCTGGCCGACGAACTCGTCGAGCGAGGAGGGGCGCAGGGCCGATTCCATGCGGGCGGTCTCGCCAGCCGCGGGTTTAGCCGAGAGGATGTCGTCGTTCTTTGGCATTTTATTTGGGAGACAGGCGGCGCAGGGCCTGCCTGATTATCGTTTCGGCGTCCGCGGCGGGTCCGGCCTCGGCGGCGGCTTCCTCTATGGCGGCCCTGGCGTCGCCGGCCCTGAAGCCCAGCCCAGTGAGGGCGTTCAGCGCCTGGGCGTAGGCGCCGGTCTCGGCTTTAAAAGCGGAGGTGGCTCCCGGGCCGGAAGGGAGCTTGTCCTTGAGGGCGGAGATCAGCTTGTCGGCGGTCTTGGCCGTAAAGCCGAAGATGGCGGTGAGGCGTTTGGGGTCCTTGCCGGCCACGGCCGCCGCGAAATCCGGCATGGATTTT
This sequence comes from uncultured Elusimicrobiaceae bacterium, assembly GCA_964417965.1. Classification (GTDB taxonomy): domain Bacteria; phylum Elusimicrobiota; class Elusimicrobia; order Elusimicrobiales; family UBA9959; genus UBA9959. Next base: position 46,814 of record CAYQJX010000003.1, on the reverse strand, counting down.
ACGGCCTTGCCCAGGTAGTCCATGGCTTTCTTCGCCCCGGTGTTCGGCACCGCGTCGCGCAGCAGGTCGAAAAGGGCCTTCTCGTCGCGGGAACGGAAACCGTAAAGGGCGGTGCCGCCGTACATGCTGATGGACTCGGCGATGAAAACCTCCACGGTGGAGCCTTCGGGGCCGAGGTCCGCCAGGGAGGGCTCGCAGAAAAAAACTTCGTAGCCGAGGCCGTTAACCTCAATTACGGCGCTCTCCTCGCCCCGGGTCACCACGCGGCCGCGCAGGTAGGCTATCATGAGAGGCCCGCCTTGGCCCTGGCCTGGGCCATGGCCCGGGCCAACGGCGCCAGGCGCAGGTGGCACAGGCCCGCCGCCATAGCGTCGGCCACGTCGTCGGGCTCCGGTATGGAGGCGAGGTTGAGGGTGATCTGCACCACGCGCTGCATCTGCTTCTTTTCGGCGGTGCCGCTGCCGGAGATGGTCTTTTTTATGGTCTTGGGATTGTAGGCGCTTATCGCCAGGCCGCCGTGTTCGCAGGCCAGCAGGATCACGCCGCGGGCGTGGGTGGTGTTGGCCTGGGTATCGGCGCGCTTGGAGAAGAAAACTTCCTCTATCGCGGCTTCGGCGGGGGCGTGTTTTTTAATCAGGTCGCTGAGCTCGGCGTAAATGGCCGCCAGGCGTTTTTCCAGCAGGGTGTGCTTGGGCGTGTGGATGAGCCCGGCCGCGGCAAGGACGGGGGGGGCGGCGCCGTCTTTATCCAGCACGGCCCAACCGGTCCTGTCCAGCCCCGGGTCTATGCCTAAGATCCTCATCGCGAGGCTTACTTCTCCAGCTTCGCGAGGATGGCGTCGGGAATATTGAAGTTGGAATAGACCTGCTGCACGTCGTCGTGGTCTTCCAGCGCGTCCATCAGCTTGACCACCTGCTCGGCCTTGTCCTCGCCGACGTTCACCTCGTTCTTGGGGAGCATGGTGACCTCGGAAGAGGAAAGGGGGACTTTTTTCTCTTCGAGCTGTTTCTTGACGGAATCGAAATCCTGCGGCGCGGTTATTATCTCGTATTCGTCGGCGCCTTCGGGGGAGCGGAAATCCTCGGCGCCTATTTCCAGGACCATGTTCATCAGCTCTTCTTCCTTGGCGTCTTCCTTCTTGACGGAAATGTAGCCCTTCTGCTCGAACATCCAGCCCACGCTGCCGGAAGAGCCCATGTTGCCGCCGTGCTGGTCCAGGATCTTGCGGATCTCGCTGGCCGCCCGGTTCTTGCTGTCGGTGGTGACGTTAATGATGATGGCTATGCCGCCGGGGCCGTAGCCTTCGTAAACGATTTCCTCATAGGTGACGCCCGGCTCCTGGCCGGTGCCGCGCCTGATGGCGCGCTTGACGTTGTCCAGGGGCATGTTGCTGCCCTTCGCGTCGGCGATCGCCGAGCGCAGGCGGGGGTTATCGTCGGGGTTGCCGCCGCCGGCCTTGGCCGCGATGGCTATTTCCTTGATGATCTTGGTCCAGACCTTGCCTCTTTTGGCGTCCGTGATGGCTTTTTTGTGCTTTATACCGGCCCAGTGAGAATGTCCGCCCATGGTAAACTCCTTAACCTGTTTGAGGAATATCAGCCGAAATCCGCCGCAATTATGACCGCGATGAAATAAATTCTATAATAATATGGATAGTTTAACAACCCGCCCCGCCAAGCCGTATCCGGGGGGAGTGACAGGAAGCCCCCTTAGCTCAACTGGATAGAGCGCCTGCCTTCGAAGCAGTAGGTTAGAGGTTCGAGTCCTCTAGGGGGCATGAGTTTTACGAATGCCTCCTAAGCGAGCCATAATCATGGCTCGCGGGAGGACTCTAAGGGCGGACGCTCGAGGCCAGCAGGCCGCAGAGCGGAGCCGGGGCCGCGGCCCGAGGCGAGCGACGGCGAGCCGAGGAGCTGTGGCCGAGTCCTCTAGGGGGCACCCGTCCCGGGCGGCAGGTTCTGTAATCATTTTGTAATCAAAAGTTAACCATATCGCAAACAGGAACTATTAGAATCTATACATGGCCGCAACGTTATTGGCTCTGATCCTAGCCCTGTCCGCTATCCCCGGGCAGGCTCAGCCCATTGCTAAAAAGGACCTCGGGCGCAAGGCGCTGGAGACCGTCGTCGCTCACCTCAGGAGCGATGACTCCGACGTGCGCGCCAAAGCCGCGGAGATCCTCGGCGAGGCCGGCAACAAGGCCGCCCTGGGGATGCTGAAGGCCATGCTGGGGGACAAGGACAAGTACGTGCGCATCGCCGCCGCGCGCGCCCTCTGGGAGCTCGGCAGCCCGGCGGGGATGAAAACCGTTTACGCCATCCTCAACGACATCCCGGCGCAGGGAACCATCCCGGTCACCAACCTGCCGCTGGTCGAACTGAAGATCATCTCGCAGAACAAGATAAGGGAACACGCCATGGCGGCCCTGGCCTGGATGAAAGGGGAAAAGGCCGCCCCTGAGCTTTACAAGCTCAAGAACGACAATTACGGCACCATCCGCGACGCCGCGGCCAGGGAGCTGGCCAAGCTCGGCCACGAGGAAGAGCTCGCGCAGTTCACCGAAGCCCTGGCGTCCGAGGACGAGGCGATACGCTACGAGAGCGCCGGCCTGATGGCCAAGATCTGCGCGCCCGCGGCGGCGGCCCCGCTGAAGACCCTGCTGGCGGGGGAAAAGTCGGTGCGGGTACGCATGGCCGCCCTGGACGCCATTAAATGCAACCCTTCGAAGAAAGAGGCTGCCGGGGAACTTCTTAAACTGGCCGACGACCAGAACCCCACCATCAAATACAAGGCGCTGGCCGCCCTGGCCGGCATAAAAGACGCCAAGGTGCAGGCGAAACAGGCGGAGATCGCCGCCGCCACCAACGATATACGCCTTAAGATCAGCGCCCAGAAAGGGCTTATGCTGGCCGGCGCGGAGCCGGATAAGGCCGCGGCGCAGAGCGCGCTGGACTCGGTCACGCCGGAGGTCAAACTGGAGGCGCTGGACGTAATAAGCGCCTTCCCCGAGGACGCCGCCATCCCGCTGCTGGCCCAGGCCCTGGAAGACGTCAGCGTGCCGGTGAAACTGGAAGCCGCGCTGCAGGTGCTTAAGAGGTTCTCAAGGAAATGACTACTATATATAGGAAGCTGCTCCCTGCCGTCTGCCTCGCCCTGTTCGCCTCGGGCTGGGCGGCTCTTCCTGTCCAGGCGCGCACCCGGGCGCAGAAGATCTCGCCGCTTTCGGATTCGCTGCGCAAAGTAAGCAAAAAACCCTCCCTTAAACAGCGGGCCATCTTCAACAGGTTCGCCGGCCGGCACGGGCGCAGCTGGAAGGTCCGCTACAACCCCCGCACGGCCCTGCCCGAGGCCCTGACCGGCGGCCGGACCTCCCGGTACCCCGGGACCCCCGAACAGGCCGCGGCCGCTTTCTTCGAGGAGAACAAGGCTCTCCTTAATATAGACGCCTCGGCCCTGGAGCTGGTGCTGAAAAAAGAATTTGACGGGGTAACCCACCTGCAGTACCAGCAGTACAAGGACGGCCTGCCCGTGGAATTCTCCTACGCCCGCGTCCACGTGACCGGCTCCGGAGAGGTGCTGGGCTACCAGGGCAGGTTCGAGCCCGATATCGCGGTAAACACCGCGCCAACGGTATCAGCCGACGCCGCCGTGATAGCGGCCATGTCCGACCTGGGCCTCCCGCTCCGGGTTTCGAAGACCGAGCTGGTAGTCTATCCCGACGAGCCGGCCGCCGCCGTGCGGCTGGCCTGGAAGGTGCGCGGCCGCGCCAACGGCCTCTGGGTCTATTATGTGGACGCCCATACCGGAGCCGTGCTGTTCCGCTACGACGATCTGCGCTATGTCTGCAACAACAACGGCTCTTACGCTACCCAGGCCACTTCGTCCGGGGCGGTATACGCCGTCTCTCCGCTGCCGACCTATGTCGCCGACTCTCTGGCCGTGAACGAAGACAGCTGGACCCTGCCTGTCAAAAGATCGCTTCGGGACCAGTATGTCTGGGTTACCGACTATTCCAGCCGCACCGTCACCAACCAGTACGGCGACTACTGCGCGACCAAGTCCGGCAAGGCCTTCTCTTCGCTCAAGGGGCCTTATTTCAGCGTCTCCAATTTCCGCGGCGCCAGCGCCCATTTCGACAACGGCGGGGGAGACTGGCGCACCTACACCCATTCGGTGCAGAGCCCGCACCCTTATGAAAATTCCCAGCAGTACGACTATACCGTCACCATCCCGTCCAATCTTTACACCGTGAGCCAGACTTTCGCCAAGGCTATGCCCTACTTCTCCGCCTTCGATGTGGGCGAGCTGGACATATACGGATCCCTCGACGACCCGGACCTGGTGTATGTAAAGAACGGCTCCTCGGTGGAAGGCGCCTACATCGGGCAGCGCAGCGTGGGCTTCTACGGGGCTTCGGTGGAGAGCCCGACTTACGGCATAACCCTTAAGACGGACATCACAGGCGTACGCAACGGCTTTACGGTCTCCAAATCCAGCTACCTCGTGCTTACCGACGCCCCCGCCACGGCCAACAACGCCACCGGCATGATCTTCTGGTCGACGGCGCCCAACGCCAACCCCTCCGCCAACTTCTACACGGACCGCTCCATGGGCGACGCCAACGGGCAGTCCGAGGTGAACGCGTTCTACCATCTTAACGCCATACGCCGCTATTTCGAACCCATAAACATCGACGGCTCCGGCAATATCCCCGCCGACCTTAACCGGCACGTGCCGGTGATGGTGCACGCCCACGGCAACGCCGACCGCGTAGGACAGTTCTGCAACCTCAACGATCCCAACTGCGGCGGTATGCTTAACGCCTATTACGACCTGGAGAACGACCACATCATGCTCGGCGACGGGCAGATAGACCAGCAGACGCCCGGCAGATACCGCTCTTTCGCCCTGGACGGCACCATAGTCCGCCACGAGTACATCCACCTGGTGATCAACCGCATCTATCCGATCATAAACTTCGGCGAGTTCGGCGCCATCAGCGAGGGCCTGTCGGACTATTTCGCCATGGCCTCCTTCTGGCGCGAGGGGGAGACCCTCACCACGCTGGGCAATTTCGTCAGCGTGGGCGAGGGCGCGGCCCGCGATATCTCCGGCGGCGGCAGCCCCACGACCGAGCGCCTGATGTCCGGCTGGCGCGGCGAAGTGCACGAGGACGGCCTGATGATCTCCCAGGCTCTCCACAAGCTGCGCAAGAACCTCACCTACGACCTCGGCTCCTTTACCGCCGGCACCTACCTGGGGCAGCACAGGGCCGACGTCTTTGCCTACGCCGCGCTGTTCTATTTCCCGGACAACTTCGCCAACTTCATGGACGCCATGGTGGACGCCTGCCGCCAGCTTGACCCGGCGGCCTGCAGCACGACCATGCAGTCCAAGATCACCGGCGCCTTCTCCTATCACGGCATAGGCGGCGACGGGGACGCCGGCGACGTCTACGAAGAATCCGATTCCTCCGGGATGTGCCGCAGCAATAACGGCCCCGAGTGCGCCTCCGACGTGGGCAGCCTGGCCGCGGTTTCCGCCACCGTCTACCCGCTGGGCGACGTGGACTACTACTCCCTGCCCCTCTCGGCCGGCAACTTCGCCGTGCGGCTGGACCTGCCGCGCAGTTCCCAGCCGGACACCTATAAGGCCTACGCCCTGTTCCTTTTCGACGCCGACCGCAACGTGGCCGTCAGGGCCGACGGCAGCGAAGCCATAGCCATGCCGGAGGTCTACAATAATTACGGCGGCTACTGCCCCAATACCGGCGACTGTCTTACCGTGTCGCCTTCGGTCACGCTCAGCTACGACGTCACGTACGGCGGCAGGTATTACCTGGTGGTTTCGGCCGCCCCCAACGAGTACTTCGGCAATTCGGAAGCCAACTCTACCACGCCCTACACGCTTAACCTGTCGCGCACGCCCACCGGCAGCGCCTCCGCCAGCATGCAGACCGCCTCCTTCGACGGCGACGTGATCACTTTCTCCGTCCCTTTCTCCCGGTTCGACATGAACGTAGCCCCGTCCTCCGCCGCGGTCCTCGACCTCTCGGTCACCGGGACGGCGGAAATGTCCGGGGCCGAGTTCGTGTTCGAATACGCCCGCCTGCGCGACCACAACTACGAACCGCTGGCTGAGACCGCCACCAACATGGCCTCCTCCTACCTGCAGCGCGTCGCCGGCTCGTTCGCCACCAGCCTCGACACCATAGGCCGGGACATCCTCTCCGGCCGCGTGCGCCTGCAGGCCGGCTTCGCGGCCCGCTACCCGGGCGTGGGGACCGTCTACCTGGAGATCTTCGGCCGCAACCACCTGGGACACGTGGTGTCTCTGGGCGTGTCCAACGCCATCAACCTTTCGGCTAACCGCTCCGCCGTAACGGCCTACAACAATATCCTTACCGCCGCCGGGGACGCGGCTATCATCAAGTACGAGACGCAGTCCGCCGGCAGCCTTTCGGTGAAGGTGTATACCCAGAGCGGCTCCCTTGTGAAGACGGTGTTCGACGGCCCGATCTCGGCGGGCAAAGGCACCGTGGACTGGAACGGCACTAATTCCAACGGCGCCAAGGTCGCCAGCGGGATCTATTTTGTGAAGACCAAGGGTCCCGGGATAGATAAGGTGGTCAAGATAGCGGTGGTCAGGTAACCGGGCGCTGATCGCCCCGGACAGACATTATGAAGCTTACGGCCATAAAGACTAACCTGCAGCGCCTGCTCCGGCAACAGCCGGCGCCGGAGGCTTTCGTTCTCGCGGGGCTGCTGCTGGCCGCCGCCGTCCCGGCCTGCGCGGGCGGGCCCGGGTCCGCCGGCGTGCAGGTGCTCAAGACCGACATGAGCCCCCGCGCCTTCGGCATGGGCGGCGCGTTCGTAGCGGTGTCCGACGACATCTATTCCTCCAACTATAACCCGGCAGGGCTCGGCCAACTGTACCTCCCGGAAGCCTCGGCCATGTATCTTTCCGGCTTTGACGATTCCAAGCTGCAGTTCCTGGCTTTCGGGATGCCGCTGCCTATTCAGGGCCTCGCGGGCCTGGACAAGCCCGGCCTGGCGGTCTCGGCCATCTTCTCGGACAGCGGCAGGTTCCTCTACAGCCCCATCGACGGCGCCGGCAACGTCGGGTCCGTCAGCATGGACGCCGAGAGCACCCGGGTGATAGGGCTGAGTTACGGCGAAAAGATCTATTCCGACGAAGTAGACCTCGAGGGCTATAAGGCCAAGATAGAGCAGTACATGGGCCTCACTGTTAAGTACATAGATTCAGAACTGCTGGAAACCTATTCCGCTTCGGCTGTGGCTTTCGACGGCGGCTGGCTGCTGCGCGAGCCCAACCTCGGCCTTTCGCTGGGCGCCTCCCTCTCTAACTTCGGCCCCGGGATCACTTACTTCAGGGAATCCACCCCGCTGCCGTCCATCCTGCGCCTCGGCGTAGCCTACCAGCGCCCCACGGTCATGGCCCAGTCGCTGCTGATCTCCGCGGAGTACGACGCCTACCTCAACGAGAGCCTCAAGAGCCTCAAGGCCGGCGTCGAGTACCATTTCCAGGAGATCTTCAACCTGCGCCTCGGCTATAAGGGGCTGGAGGACAACAAAGGCCCGACCCTCGGCCTGGGCGTGCATTACGAGAACTTCTCGCTGGATTTCGGCATGTCCATGGGCGGCGAGGTGTTCAACACCTCCCAGGTTTCTTTCGCCTACAAGTTCACCGGCTGGCGCACCGGGGAATTCAAGAAGCAGCCGCGCTACAGCACCAAGGAAGAGCCCGCTCCCCGGCCGGCCAGGGCAAAGCCCGCCGCCCGGGAACCGGCCAGGCAGACGAAGCCGGAAAAGAAACCGCGCAATGACGCCGATTTCTTCTGGATCTATTGAGCCGGACCAAGGCTGGATAAAACAATGAAGCTTACTTTTTTAATATTAGCCTCAACGGCCTTACTGTGCCCGCCTGCCGGCGCGGAGGAGGTCTCCGGCGGCCTGAAGCTGGGCCTGAACATCACCGATTTCGTCGGCAGCGACGCCGGCAGCTCCAAGATACAGAAGACCGGTTTCATAGGCGGCGGCTACCTGGTCTTTCCCGTCCATCCGCAGGTGAAGGTGCAGGCGGAGTGCCTGATCTCCCAGAAAGGCGCGATCTACAAGTGGGCCGTGCTCGACACCGTCTACGAGCAGATCGTCAGGCTTACCTATCTGGAGATCCCGGTCCTGGCCAGGTTCGATATCAAGACCCGGGGGGGAGCCAAGCCCGCCATCCTTGTCGGGCCGTCTTTCGGGATAAAGATCAGCTCCAAGGCGGAGTCGCGCTCCATCGGGGTTTCCAGCACCGGCACCATAGACAACATAAAGGCCTTCGACCCGGGGATCACGCTGGGCGGCGCGGTAGACGTGGAGACCGGCAAGGGGAAGGTCTCCCTGGAGGCCAGGTATACGCGCAGCCTGGTCACTATCTCCGAAAAAGTAGGGGGCGAGACCGCCGACGTAAAGAACAGCGCCGTCTCCGTTATGCTGGGGTACCGGTTCTGACCTCGCGCGAGCCTTAAGGCCCGGGCAGCTGCCCGGGCTTTTTCATGTCACCTAAGTCAAATTGACACCACGGCCCGTAGTTTATAGAATAAAAATATAGGTTATCGGTTAAGGAGGGTTCATCATGAAAAAAGCACTTTTTGCGGTCACCGCGGCTTTCCTGCTTGCGGGCTGCGGTTCTTCCCCTGAGAAAGGCACCGTCGCCAAGAACGGCGAGATAGAGCGGGAATGGGTGGAAGAGGGCATCACCAAGAACTATATTTTCGCCCGCGGCATGGGCGCCGCCGACCAGACCCTGGAGAACAAGACCCAGCGCATGGCCACCTCGCGCAACGCCTCCATAGTCAACGGCCAGTACAACATGCTCTCCTTCATAAAGGGCGTCAGCCTGGAAGGCGGCATCACCGTCGAGAAGGCCATAGAGACCGACTCCGTCCTCGCCACCAAGATAGACGCGGTCATAAAGGGCGCCCAGGTGGTGCGCACCGAGTGGACCTCCGACGACGGCTGCATAGTGGTGCTGCGCCTCCCCAAAAAGGCGCTGAAAGAGTCCGGCATAAAGATCGTAGAATAAAACGCCGATGACCAAACGTTCAGTCAGCGTCCTTATGGCGGCGGCGATGTTAGCCGCCGCCGGCTGTTCCGGCACCCGCCGCAGCGCCATCAACCCCGCCTACGAGACGGAAGTCGTGGAGGCCGAGGGGATGGCGCCTGTGATGAACGGCGACACCGAGGGCGCCCGCAAGACTTCCCTGGCCGAAGCCATGAAGAGCGCGCTGGCCCTGGTAGTGGGGGTCTATGTCTCGCAGGACGCCATGGTCTCCAAAGCCGTGCTGATCGACGACAACATCACCTCCCAGACCGAAGGCTATATCGAAAAGTACGAGGTCCTCAAGGAGTGGCGCGACGGAGAGTTCTACAAGACCCGCATCCGCGCCCATGTGCGCAAAGAAGACCTCTCGGCCAAGCTGCGCACCCTGGAGAACGAGCCGCAGAAACTGGGCAATCCCGTAATAGGGTTCGACGTTTCAGAGGCCGCCGACTCCAAGGCCCAGGCTACGGAATACGCCGCCCTGGAGCTCAAGAATAAATTCGCGGAAGCCGGCTTCATTACCGGCGAGAAAGATAAGGCCGACATCGTGATAAAGGGGGCCGCCAACACTTCCTTCAATACCAGGGAAGGGCTCGGCGGTTTCATCTCCTACCGCGCCGGCATCTCGCTCTCCGCCGTCAAGCAGGGGTCCCAGGAAACCCTCGCCTCCGTGCAGGAGGCCGCCGGCGGCATAGACCTCAACGAACCCGCCGCCGCCCGGGCCTCCATCATAAACGCGGCCAAGAAGGCCGCCGAGCCGCTCAAGGAAGCCGTTCTCAAGGCCCTCAGGGAAAGGTCCATCGTGCGGCTTAACCTGGCCAACGTCAGGACAATGAACGACCTCAGCGAATTCACCAAGGTCCTGCGCAATATTCCCGCGGTGCGCGCCTCGTGGGTGCGCGGCTACAGCGGCGGCACGGCCGTCATGGACGTGGCCATGCACAGGGGCGGCGCCGCCGACCTGTCCCAGCTGCTGATGAAGAATCAGAAGATGCCCCTGAAAGTTAACCGCACTTCCTCCTACGACCTGGACGCCCAGCTGCAGTAGGGCGGCCGGGAGCGGGGTGAGACCGGCCGGAGGATCCCGGCCGGTTCTTTTTTTGCGGCGCGGCGATAGCTTGTCCCGGGACCGCCAATATATTATAAAATCAACCTATGAGTTTTTTCCGCCTGAGGGTGCTGAATACTTTCCTGCTGTTCCTGATAGGGATAATCGCCGGGTTTATCCTGAAGGACCGCTTCTACCCGCAGGCCCCGAAGCCGCAGCCCTACGCCGCGGAGTACAAGCCCGCCTACGAAACCGCCGCCGAGCCCGAAGCTGAACCCTCCGGCGAGGAACCGGCCGACGAGGAGGTCCTGGAGGAGCCCGCCCCTAAGGCCGCTCCCGCCCAGCGCCCCTCCGTCTCCGCCGAGACGCTCGCGGACGCCCGCAGCGGCAACGGCGACACCCCTATAGTGATCGAGCCGGCCCCCGCGCCGCGCGCGCCGAAGGCCGCGGCGGTGTCCGGGGTCAGGGACGAGTTCTTCCGCAACCCTTCGGCCTACGCGGGCCGCGAGCTGGAGATGGACCTGCAGATGATAACGGCCAAAAAATCCTCCGGCGGCTGGCGCCTCAATTTTGTGCACACCGGCCCCGATAAACGCATAGACTACCTGTATGCCGAAGCCGGCCAGAGCCTGCTGGGGGAAAAGCCGGACCTGCGCATCGGCTACGTCTACAGCGTCAGCTTCCTTTGCGAAAAAGGCGAAACCGCCTCCGGCAACGTTATCTCCGCTGTTTCCCCGACCGGGGACAAGGCGGACTGGGCCACCGGCCTCTCCGCCGTAGAGTGACATGTCCTATTTTTTCATAATCAACCCTAACGCGGGCCGCAGGCACGGCGACGTGCTCAGGCGCGTAGAGCGGTTCTTCTCCGGGCGCCGGCTGCGCTTTGAGGCGGAATTTACCGCGGCCAGGGGCCACGCCTCGGAACTGGCCGCCAAGGCCGTACTCGCGGGGTTCACCCGGATAGTCGCCGCCGGCGGCGACGGGACGATACGGGAAACGGCGATACCGCTGGTGGGCAAGCAGGCCGCCCTGGGGATACTGCCCTGCGGTTCGGGCAACGGCCTGGCCAGGAACCTCTACATCCCTCTGAATTTCGAAGCCGCGCTGGCGGGGCTCCTGACCTGGGCTCCCCGCCCGGTGGATACCGCGCTGGCCAACGGCAAGCCTTTCTTCTGCGCGGCCGGCGTTGGCCTGGACGCCGAAGTGGCGCACGATTTTAATTCCATGACCGGCCGGCGCGGCATCCTCCCGTACGTCTGGCACGCCGCGCGGCGCCTGCTCGCCTACAAGCCCTCAAAGGTGGCGGGCAGCGCGGACGGGCGGCGCTTTGAGACCGAGGCCATGATCAACGCGGTACTCAACGGCGTGCAGTACGGCGGCGGCGCCAAGGTCGCCCCGGGCGCTTATCTCGACGACGGCCTGCTGGACCTGATCTCCATAAAAAAAGCTTCCCTGCCGCGCCTGCTGCTCGCGCTGCCGGCCCTGTTCAGGGGCCGCATCGACAGGCATACGGACATCTACTCCGCCTTCCAGGCCAGGATCATTGAGCTGGACTGCGGCGGCGGGGCCTGGTACCACCTCGACGGGGAGGATTTCTATTCCCACGACGGGCGGTTGCGGTTCAGCGTCCTGCCGGGCGCGTTAAAAGTGCTCGCCCCAAAGCCCAGCCTGCCAAACAAATAACATGCCTTTCCTTCCGGAGCTGACCCGGCCCGCCGGGCTTTCTGAAAAACTCGCCGGCGGCCGGGTCCGCTGCCTCGCCTGCGCCCACTCCTGCGTTCCCGCGCCCGGCGGCGCCGGCCTCTGCGGGGTGCGCTACAACGACGGGGGGACCCTCATGGCCCCCTGGGGCTACGTCTCCGGCGCGGCGCCGGACCCGATAGAAAAAAAACCTTTCTTCCACGTTCTGCCCGGGGCGCGCACCCTTTCCTTCGGGATGTTCGGCTGCAATTTCCGCTGCGCCTTCTGCCAGAACTGGGAGATCTCCGGCGTCAAAGCGGCGGCGGGCCTCAGCCCGCAGAAAACCGGGGCCGCGGAGCTCGCGGCGGCCGCGGCGGGCTGCGGGGCGAAGCTGGTGGTCTCCACCTACAACGAACCGCTGATAAGCGCCGAATGGGCGGCCGCGGTGTTCGCCGAAGCGAAGGCGCTGGGCCTGCGCACCGGTTTTGTTTCCAACGGCTACGCCACGCCGGAGGCCGCCGCCTTCCTTAAGCCGTCTCTGGACCTCTGGAAGGTGGACCTCAAGTCTTTTAACGACGAGAATTATGCCAAAGTCTGCGGCGCCAGCCTGGAGAAGGTGCTGGAGGGGATAAGGATCATAAAAGACTCCGGTTTCTGGCTGGAGGTAGTGACCCTGCTGATCCCGGGCTTCAACGATTCCGACGGGGAGATCTCCGCCATGGCGGCCTTCCTGGCGGGCCTTTCTCCGGATATCCCCTGGCACCTGACCGCTTTTCACCCCGACCACCTGATGCCGGACCGGGCGCCCACGCCGGCGGGGACGCTGTACCGCGCCCGCGACCTGGCCCTGGCCAAAGGCCTGCGCTACGTCTACTGCGGCAACGTCCCCGGCGCTAAAGGTCAGGACACGCTGTGCCCGGGCTGCGGCAAAGCGGTAGTGCGCCGCGAAGGTTTCGGCGTTAAACTGAATCTGCTGGAAGGGACCGGGACCTGCCCGTGCGGGCGGGCTATCCCCGGAGTCTGGAAATAGCTACATGAAAAGCTCGGACACCGACCGGGGCCAGGGATTTTCTCCCGGCTCCTGGAACGCCGCGCCCAAACCGCCGATGAGGACGGCGGCGGTGACGCATAACCCTGAAAAACCGTAGGCGCCCAGGCTGGAGGCCGCCGCCCCGCGCCAGAAGAGGAGGCCGCAGAAGACCGCGCCGAAGAAGACCGCGGCTGAAATCCCCGCGCGGCCGGCCCCCGCGAAGCGCAGCAGGCTGGCCAGGTAGTAATGAAGGGCGGCGGTGGCGGCGGAGGCGATGGCGAAGCCGGCTGAATCGTAAATGGCCGGCTTCAGCCAGTAAACCTGCTCCGGCCCCAGGGCGAACCGGGCCAGCGCGAAGGCCAGCTTCATGCCGGCCAGCGCCGCCAGCAGCAGCACGATGGTCAGGAGCGCGGAGACCGCGAAATACGCGGCCAGGGAGTAGAGAAGGACCTCCTCCCTATTTCTTGTCATAAAAACCGATCTCTTTGAGGAAGACCGGGTTGTCCTGCCAGCCCGGGGTGACCTTTACGGTCAGGTGCAGCTCCACCCGGCGGTGCAGGAAAACTCCCAGGGCTTTGGCGGAAGCCTCGCGCAGGCGCGCTATGGCGGAGCCGCCCTTGCCGATGATTATCGGCTTCTGGCCGGAGCGAGCCACGTGCACGGCCGCCAGGATCTGGTCGTCTTCGCCGGGCATCTCCCTGAAGACCTCTATCTCCACGGCGCAGGAGTAGGGGATCTCCTGGCTGTACATCTTGAAGATCTGCTCGCGGATGATCTCCGCGGCGTAGAATTTTTCCCAGCGGTCGGTGAGCTGGTCGACCGGGTAATAGGGGGGATGCTCGGGCAGGGCCGCCTTTATGCCTGCGCGCAGCTCTTTAAGCCCGCCGCCGGTAAGCGCGGAAATATGGAAGACCTGGGTTACGGGCAGCAGTTTGGAATAGAAGTCGACCGCGGCTTTCGCCCGGTCTTCCGTCTTTTCCTTGTCCAGCTTGTTGATGACCAGGTAGAGAGGGCAGCGAACCTGCTTGAGCGGGTCGAAGAGGGGGATCTTGTCCGCCGGGGGGAGGCCGGGCTCGGCGATGAGGATGCAGAGATCGCCCTCTTCCCTGGCCGCGCGCTTTATAGCTCCTTCCATGCTGCGTTCGAAAAGGTTGCGGGCCTTCAGCAAGCCGGGGGTGTCCACGAACACGGCCTGGTAGCCAGGGGCGTTGAGGATGCCCAGGATATTGTTGCGGGTAGTCTGAGGCTTGTCCGAAATAATGGAGAGGCGCGTGCCGCAGAGGGAGTTCATCAGCGTGGACTTGCCGGCGTTAGGCAGTCCCGTTATCGGGATGAAGCCGGCCCGGAATGAAGATGGAGGCGGGGTCAGGCCGCCTCCATCCATGCCGTCCTTGAGAGGAGGGCTGTCCGTCATTTAAGGCAGACCGGGTTGGCCCACAGCGGCAACTGCGTGGCTTTTTCCAGTTTGCGGACCTTTATGTCGCCGGTCAGTTCCTGGATGCAGACCTCGGAGCTGAACACCCGCGTGCCCATTACCAGGTGGCCGCCGAAAGCCTTGCCCTCGGAATCCGAGAACATGACGTGGGCGTGGACCATCGGCTTGTCGTCGAACAGGCTGACGTTGCCGGAGAGGGAAAGTATCTCCATTTCTTTCTCGATATTGATCTTGTTGTACTTCTTGGCCTTCTGGTCGTAGACGCTGATCGTCGCGCGCTCCACGGCCCCTATGGCGTTGATCAGGCCGCAGCGCACCTGGTGGTGGTGGCAGAAGTACTGTATGGCCTGCAGCAGGTCCTCGCCTTTATGGATGCTGAATAAAAAGGCCCGGCCTGTAAGATACGGTTTTTCCTGTGGCTGCATGTTCCCTCCGTTGTCCCCGTGCTATCACTGTTGCGCCTGTCTCCGTTCAAACCCCTTCGGAGATGCTAATAAGCTATTTTATCAAATTAGCGGGGGGAGAAGTAAGTTTTGACGGGCCCGTTTTAATTAATATAATGAGTTTGAAGGTATTTCACCACGGAGGACACTATGCCGGTATCATACAAAGAGCTCGGGTTCGTCAATACGCGCGAGATGTTCAAGAATGCGATGAAGGACGGCTACGCCGTACCGGCCTATAATTTCAACAACATGGAGCAGCTGCAGGCTATCCTGACCGCCTGCGTGCGCTCCCGCTCCCCGGTGATCCTCCAGCTCTCCAAGGGCGCCCGCGACTACGCCAACGCCACGCTGCTGCGCTGGATGGGCCGCGGCGCGATGGAGATGATCAAGGAGATGAAAGAAGGCCCGGTGCCGGTGGCCCTGCACCTCGACCACGGCGACACCTTCGAGCTGTGCAAGAGCTGCATAGACGCCGGCTTCTCCTCCGTGATGATCGACGCCTCGCACCACCCCTATGAGAAGAACGTGGAGATCACGAAACAGGTCGTGGAGTACGCCCACAAGTTCGACGTCACCGTCGAGGGCGAGCTCGGCGTGCTGGCCGGTATAGAGGACGAGGTCTCCCACGAGCATTCCAACTACACCGACCCCGCGCAGGTGGAGGATTTCGTCAAGAAGACCGGCGTGGACTCGCTGGCCATCTCCATCGGCACCAGCCACGGCGCCTTCAAGTTCAAGGTAAAGCCCGGCGAGAGCGCTCCGCCGCTGCGCTTCGATATCCTCGAGGAATGCGAGCGGCGCATCCCCGGCTTCCCCATCGTGCTGCACGGCGCCTCCTCGGTGCTCAACGAGTATATCGACATGATCAACAAATACGGCGGCAAGATGGAGAACGCCGTGGGCGTCTCCGCCGACCAGCTGCGCCGCGCGGCCAAGTCCGCCGTCTGCAAGATCAACATAGACTCCGACGGCCGCCTGGTAATGACCGCCGTCATCCGCAAGGTCTTCGCCGAGAAGCCCTCGGAGTTCGACCCGCGCAAGTACCTGGGCCCGGCCCGCGAGGAACTGGTGAAGATGTACATGGATAAGAACACCACCGTCCTCGGTTCGGCCGGCAGGGTCTGAACTGACCAGGGCAAAGGAGAGAACGCCCGGGACCCCCGGGCGTTCTTTTTAATATGGAAAACAACTTCGACGTGATCATCGTTGGCGGCGGGGCTTCCGGCCTGGCCGCGGCCGTGGAGGCCGCGCGCGCGGGGGCTTCGGCGCTGGTCCTGGAAAAGAACCATGTGCCCGGGCGGAAGATACTCTCCACCGGCTCCGGAAAGTGCAATTTTTCCAACCAGGAGATCGGCCCGTCGTTCTATCACGGTGCACCGGCGGCTTTCCTGAAAAAGACTTTCACCGCGCTGCCGCCCGCCGAGGTCCTCGCCTTTTTTGAAGGGCTGGGCCTGCTGCGGACGGAGGTCGAGGACGGCAGGCTTTTCCCCAGGTCCATGAAAGCCCAGGACGTGGTCGGCGTGCTGACCAACGAGCTCGCCGCCGGAACGGCCAGGGTCAGCACCCTTACCGAAGTGGTTTCGATAAAACCCGGCAGCGTGTTTACTGTGGAAGCCTGCCGGGTGCCGCCGCAATGGGACAAGAAAGCTCAGCGCGGGGAGAAGCTCGTTTTCACTGCGGGCAAGGTCATCCTGGCCGCCGGCAGCCCCTGTTATCCGCAGATCGGCGGCACCTCCGCCGGGTACGTCTTGCTGCGCGCCCTGGGGCATACTGTGTCCCCGGCCAGCCCGGCCCTGGTCCCGCTTAAGGTCAGGGAATCTTTTGTGGCCGAGCTTGACGGCGTCCGTCTGCAGGCGGCGCTGCGCGTAGCGGCCGGCGGCAAAACCGTGGGCCAGGCGCGCGGAGAGCTGCTGTTCACCTCTTACGGCCTTTCAGGTCCCGCGGCCATCAACGTCAGCCGGGCCGCGCTGGCGGCGCTCGGCGAGGGGGAAGTCTTCGCTGAAGCCGACCTCTTCCCGGACACCCCGGAGGGAGCGCTGCACCGCCTGCTTTCGGAGCGGGCGGCCCGCTTTGCCGACCGGCCCTTCTGTCATTTCGCCGCCGGCCTGCATAACGATAAGCTCATGAAGGTCCTGGCCGGCCTGGCCGGGGCGCAGTGGCAGGCGCTCTGCGGACGCCTGGACCCGGAAGTCATGGACAAGTTCGCCGCCCTGCTCAAATGCCTGCCGATGCAGATCAAGGGCTCGACAGGTTTTGAGGACGCCATGGTGGCGGCCGGGGGCTGCCCCGCCGGAGAGGTGAACCCGGCCACCTTCGCCTCTAAAAAAGTAAAAGGGCTTTATATTACGGGGGAACTGCTGGACATCGACGGAGATTCCGGCGGCTATAACCTGCACCTGGCCTGGACCTCGGGGATACTGGCCGGCCGGGACGCCGCCAAACGCTAAGACCGCCAGCCGCAACAGAAAAAAGAGAGCCGCGCTAACGCGGCTCTTTTTTTGCGGCTCCCCGGAGGTTATTTAGCGAACAGCCCGCTTGAGAGGAAGTAGACGGCCGCCGAGATGGCGGCGGAACCGGGGATGGTGAGGACCCAGGCCCAGATGATCTGGCCGGCCACGCCCCAGCGCACGGCGCTGAACCGCTTCATGGTGCCGATGCCCATTATGGCGCCGGTGATGGTATGGGTGGTGCTTACCGGGATGCCCATGCCGGAGGCCAGGTACAGCGTGGCGGCGGCGCCCGATTCGGCGCAGAAGCCGTCCACGGGCTTGAGCTTGGAGATCTTGTGGCCCAGGGTCTTAACTATGCGCCAGCCGCCGAACATGGTGCCCAGGCCCATGGCGAAATAGCAGAGCGCTGCCACCCATTTCGGAATATCGAACTCCGAGCCGGTAGCCCCGCCGCTAAGGTAGCCGGCGCTGACCAGGAGGCCCGCGATGATGCCCATGGTCTTCTGCGCGTCGTTGCCGCCATGGCCCAGGCTGTAAGCCGCGGCCGACAGCAGCTGGCCCTTGCGGAAAAGGTGGTCCACCTTGCCGGGGACGGACTTCGCGAAGAGCCGGTAAACCACCACCCCGAAGAAGAGGCCGAGCAGCATGCCCAGCAGGGGGGAGATGACGATGAACGCCACCACCTTGTAGATGCCGGACATTACCAGCACCTTGGTGGAGCCGGCCTTTACCACGGCGGCCCCGGCCAGCGACCCGATGAGCGCGTGGGAAGAGCTGGACGGCAGCCCGTAATACCAGGTCAGGATATTCCAGGTGCAGGCCCCTACGAGCGTTCCGAAAATGACATGGGTGTCGATCACCGCGATGTCCACTATGCCCCGCCCCATCGTCTTGGCCACGGAATGGTCGAAGATGAAGAAGGCCACCACGTTGAAGAACGCGGCCCAGATCACGGCCTGGCGCGGGGTAAGCACGCGGGTGGAGACTATCGTGGCGATGGAGTTGGCGGCGTCGTGGAAACCGTTGAGGAAGTCGAAGACCAGCGCCAGGGCTATCAGGCCGATGACCGCGAGGAGGGTGCTATCCATGCTTCACGAGGATGGCCTCTATCACTTTGGCCACGTGCTCGCAGGTGTCCAGGGTGCCCTCGGCGACTTCGTAGATCTCTTTCCACTTGATGACCATGATGGGGTCTTTTTCGGTCTCAAAAAGATGGCTGATGGCCTTCTCGCGGATCTGGTCGCCCACGTTCTCCAGGCGGTTGACCTCTATGCAGTAGTCCAGCACGCGGCGGGCGCGCTTGGTGTCGTGCATGTGCTTGACGGCGTTGGCGAGGGCCTGGGTGGACTGGTCGATGGTGTCGGCGAACAGGTTCATGTGCTCGTCGTTGGTGTCGAGCTTGTAGAGCTTTATGCGGTTGGCCATGGAGTTGATCATGTCTACGATGTCGTCGAGCGTGTTGGCCAGGGTGTAGATGTCTTCGCGGTCTATGGGGGTGATGAAAGTGCGGTTGAGCATGTCCACGATCTCGTGGGAAAGAGTGTCGCCTTCATGCTCCAGGTTCTTTATCTTCTTGACCGTTTCTTCGTCAAAAGAGCCGGTCTTCACGGCGGCTTTGAAACAGGCGGCGGTCTTGACGATGTTTTCGGACTGCAGATTGAGGTAGTCGAAGAATTTAACTTCTTTGGGAATGAAGCTGAGGGACATTGGGACGCTCCTTGAACCGGGGTATAATTTAATTATATCCTTTTTGCGATAGCCGGACAATTCTACGGAGGAAACATGGAACTTAAGGCGCCCCTTTACAAGCGGCTGGACAAATACGCCCGCGTGGACACCCAGAGCGACGACAAGTCCCAGACCTTCCCTTCCACAAAAAAACAGCTGACGCTCTCTAAAATGCTGGCGGCGGAGCTGAAGGCCATCGGCGCCAAAAAGGTGAAGCTGGACAAATACGGCTACGTCACCGCCGAGATCCCCGCCACCGTCAAGGGGAAAACGCCGGTGATCGGCCTCCTGGCCCACGTGGACACCTCTCCCGACGCCTCAGGCAAGGGCGTGCGGCCGCAGCTGCACAAGGCCTGGAAGGGCGGCGACATCGTCATCAGCCGCAAGCACGGCGTCATCCTCAACGAAAAGAACTGCCCCAAGCTCTCCCTCTGCAAGGGCGACGATATCGTTACCGCCTCGGGGGATACCCTGCTCGGCGCGGACGACAAGGCCGGCCTCTCTATAATCATGACGGCCGCCGAATACCTGCTCAAACACCGTGAGATCCCGCACGGCACGCTGAAGATAGGCTTCACCCCCGACGAGGAAGTGGGCCAGGGCGTAAAATATTTCAACGTGAAGGCTTTCGGCGCGGATTACGCCTACACCGTGGACGGCGACGTGGCTGGCTCCATAGAGGAAGAGACGTTCAACGCCGACTCGGTGGTCATCAAGGTGGCCGGCAAGAGCGTCCACCCCGGCTCGGCCAAGAACGCCATGGCCAACGCCACGCGCATCGTGGCCGACATCGTTTCCTCCTGGCCCGAAAACATGATCCCCGAGACCACCGCCGGCCACGAGGGGTTCATCATGTTCATGGACATTGCCGGCGAGACCGAAAAGGGCGAGGTTTCCGGCATAGTGCGGGACCACGACCTGAAGAAGCTCAAGGCCATGGAGCGCCAGCTCGAGGCCATTGTAGCCGCCAAGCGCCTCAAGTACCCGCTGGCGAAGATAGAGCTCACCTTCACCGAGAGCTACCGCAACATGAAGGAAGTTATAGTCAAGCATCCGGCGGTGATGGCCAACCTGAAAGCCGCGGTTAAACAGGCCGGGCTGGAACCCCGGGTCAAGCCCGTGCGCGGCGGCACCGACGGGGCGCGTCTCTCCTTCATGGGCCTGCCCACGCCCAATATTTTCACCGGCGGCTACAACTACCACGGCCGGTACGAATGGGTCTCCCTCGACGGGATGAACAAATCCGCCGAAGTGGTGGTCAACCTGGTCCGGGAATGGGCTAAGTAGCCCCTGGAGAACTGAATGGTAAGCAGAAGGCTGGTGGACCTGTTCCTGGAGGTGGCGCGCATAGACGCCCTGCCCGGCAAAGAAGCCGAGGTGGCGAAATATCTTTTCGCCTTCCTCAAGAACCTCGGCCTGCCGGTGCAGCTCGACGACACGGCCGCGGCCGTGCTTTCCAATACCAGCAACGTCGTCTGCCGCGTGGGGGGAGGCGGGAACTTCGTCCTGCTCGCCCATATGGATACGGCGCAATACACGTCCTCCACCGTCCCGGCGCTCACTCCGGACCGCGCGGCCTCGGACGGCAAGAGCCCGCTCGGCGTCGACGCCCGGGCCGGCATAGCGGCTATACTCTACGCCCTGGAACGGGCCATCAACACCAATCTCCCGCTCAAGCCTTTCACCATCGCCTTTACTACCAGGGGCAGGGGGAACATGGCGGGCGTTAAGCACCTGGTCCTGCCTGAAGGGGTGCGCTGCGGTTTCGTTTTCGACTCCCCGCTGGACCCCGGCGCCTACACGGCCTCCTCCCACGGCGTGGCGGTCTTCTCGGCCGACGTGCTGGGCAGGGCGGCCGACGCCGCCTCTGAGCCGGAAAAAGGCGTTTCGGCGATAGCTATCGCGGCCCGGGCCCTGGCCGCCCTGAAGCTGGGCCGCCATGACGAAGAGACCACTTCCAACGTAGGCACCATAGCCGGCGGCTCCGCTACCGGCACCGTGCCCCTGGCCGCCATGGTCAGGGGCCAGGTCCGGGCTTCCCGGCAGGAGAACGCCAAACCGATACTGGACAGGATAAAAACAGAATTCGAGACCGCCGCCGCGGCGGCCGGCGGGGCGGCCGCGTTCAAGTGGACCTGGGAGTTCGCGCCTTACGCGCATCAGCCGGGCTCCGAAGTGCGCCGCCTGGCCGAAGAGGCGCTGATAGGCGCGGGGTTCGCTCCGGCGGCCGTTCCCGCCCCGGGCGGCAGCGAGGCCAACGCGCTCAACGACAGGGGCGTGGCCGCCGTCAATTTCGGCATCGGGGTAAAGAACCCGCAGGCGAAGACAGAATACATCCTGCTCGAGCATCTCTCCAAGGCCTCCGAAATAGTCTGGCACCTGATCAAAAAGTGACCGCCGCAGCCCCTTTCGCCGGCGGCGCGTTATATTTGCTATTATACTGACCAGCGGGTCATTATGAAGGCATTAACCGAATCTGAAAAACGCGGACGGGAGGCGGCCATACTACAGGCCGCTACGCGGGTCATGGCCTCCCGCGGGTTCGACGCCCTGACCATGGACGAGGTCGCCAGGGAAGCCGGGGTCGCCAAGGGCACGCTCTTCCTTTATTACAAACACAAAGAGGACCTGGTCCTCGCGGTCTTCTCCTTGATGGCTGAGACCTTCGGCGCCGCGCTGCGCGCGCTGGCCGGTTCCGGGCTTCCTCCCGAAAAACTGCTGGACGAGACGATCCTCGCTCTGCTCAGGCACTTCGACAATAAACGCGACATCACCGGCTATTCCGGCGGGCTGCCCCTGGCGGGGCCGCGCAAGGAGTCCCTGCGGGAGCATTTTTCCTCCAACATGCAGGCCCTGGCCGGGATACTGAAACTCTGCTCGGCGGGGGGGCTGCTTGAAGCGGACGATCATCTCTTTTCCGCCTCCGCGTTGTTCGGACTCTGCCGGGGCTCCAACTCCTACGCCCGCGCGGCGGGGCGCCGCCTCCCGGTGGAAGAACGCGCGCGCCGCTTAAAAAATATTTTTCTGAACGGCACAAGGAAACGATAATGAAACGAGCTGTCTTTCTGGCCCTGCTGGCACTGTCCTGCGGCGTACTCCGCGCGCAGGACTTCACGACCGCGGAGATGCGGTCCGTCTCAATGGGCGGGACCTACGCCCTGGCCCTGGGCCGCAGCGAGGCTTTGGCGCAGCAGGGGGAAGGGGCGGCCCAGCTGGACGCGGCCGAGCGGCAGCTGGCCGCGGCTTTCCGCCCCTCTTTCGACTTTAACGCTTCCCTCTCCAAACAGCAGAACGCTGATACCGCGACCAAAGGCTACTTTTCCGGCAGCTACGGCCTTTTCTCCGGGATGCGGGACTATATCGCCGCGAAAGCCGCCGCGGCGCATACCGGGGCGGCCCGCCTGGACCTGGAACGCGCCAGGCAGCAGCTTTACCTTTCCGCGGCCCAGGCCTACCTGAACCTGCTGGCCGCCCAGCGTGAGATCTTTATCCGGGCCGACCAGCTGGCCGTCACCGCCAGGCGCATAGCCGAGCTGGAAGCCAGGGCGGCCATAGGCCGCTCCCGCCGCAGCGAGGTTGTGTCAGCGCGGTCCCAGCTGGCGCAGGACAAGGCCGAGTACCTGGCTTCCATTTCCGGGGAAAGGCTGGCGCAGCAGGCCCTTAAATTCATAACCGGCCTTTCGGAAGACCTGGCTCCATCAGCGATGCCCTCGCGTGAGGCCGCGGACTTGCGCACCTACCGCGAGCTTGCCCTGAAGCGCCCCGACCTGCAGGCGCGCAGCCGCGAAGCGGAGGCTTCGGACTATCTGGCCGAAATACAGGAGAGAGCGCAGTGGCCCTCGGTAAACCTTTCCGCGAATTACTATGTCGTCCGTACCCCCAGGCCGGACCCGGTCAACCGCTGGGACGCCGGGGCGTACCTGAACGTGCCGCTCTATACGGGGGGGGAGCTGCGGGGAAAAAAAGACTTCGCCTATTCGGCCCGGCGCTCCGCCCGGCTGGCCCTGGACCTGGCGCAGAGGCAGGCGCTTTCCGACGTGAGCTCCGCCTACGAGGAGTACGAGTCTTCCGTAAAGCAGGCCAAAAGCCTCGCCGACGCTCTTGCCTTGGCCGACGAGAACGCCCGCCTGCAGCAGGAAGATTACGCGCTGGGCATGGTGACCAACCTGGACGTGCTCAACGCCCTGAACACGGCCCAGGCGACGCGGCTGGCGCTTTCCAGGGCGCAGGCCCGCAACAGCCTGGCCCTGATAAAACTTGAAAACGCAGCTGGCCTGGAGGCCAAACAATGACGCTTTCCGACCTCTCCATAAAGAACCCCGTTTTCGCCTGGATGCTGATGCTGGGCCTGATAGTGTTCGGCTGGATAGGCTTTTCCAGCATGGGCATCAGCCAGATGCCGGACGTGGACTACCCGGTGGTCAACGTTTCAGTCTCGCTCGAAGGCGCCGCTCCGGAGGTAATGGAGACCCAGGTCGCCGACGTGCTGGAAGGCGCGGTCATGAGCATCCAGGGCATAAAGGATGTTTCCTCCGTGTCCAGGCGCGGCTCCTGCCAGGTGACGATAGAGTTCGAGATCGGGCGGGATATCGACGTGGCCATGCAGGAGGTGCAGGCCAAGATCTCGCAGGCGGCGCACGACCTGCCGCGCGATATCGACCCGCCGACAGTCAGGAAGACCAACCCCGAGGACCAGCCCATCATGCGGGTGTCGCTCAGCGGGGACGTGCCGCTGAAAGACCTGATGGCCTACGCCAACGACCAGCTCAAGGACAAATTCACCACCATCGCCGGCGTCGGCGACGCGGAGATGGGCGGCTTTGTGGACCCGAACCTGCGCATCTGGGTCAACACGGAACAGCTCAACGCCAAACAGCTCACCATCGAAGACGTGATGAACACCGTGGGCAACCAGCACACGGAAACCCCGGCGGGCTACATCAGCTCCGGCAACAAGGAGCTCAACGTCCGCGTCATGGGCGAGGCGGCGACCCCGCAGCAATTCTCCGACCTGGTGATCACCGGCCGCGGCGGAGCCGCGATCTGGAAAACTTTCCGTATAAAGGACGTGGCGGAAGTGGAGGACGGGCTCAACGATATCCGCCACGTGGCCCGTACCAACGGCAAGCTCTCCGTGGGAATAGGCATACTGAAACAGCGCGGCTCCAACGCCGTGTCGGTGGCCAGGGCCGTGCGCGCCAGGGTGGCTGAAGTGCAGAAAAGCCTGCCCCGCGGCATGAAACTGGAAGTGGTCAACGACAGCACCCGGTTTATAGAGGAATCCACGCACGAACTCAACTTCACGCTGGTGCTTTCGGCGCTGCTGACCGGCCTGGTCTGCTGGCTGTTCCTCGGCTCCTGGTCCTCCACGCTCAACGTGCTGCTCGCCATCCCGACGTCTATCATCGGGGCCTTCCTGATACTTTATTTCATGGGCTTCACGCTCAACACCTTCACGCTGCTGGGCCTGTCGCTGGCCATCGGCATAGTGGTGGACGACGCGATCATGATGCTCGAGAACATCGTGCGCTACAACGAAATGGGACACGGGCGCGTTAAATCCGCCATCCTAGGGGCCAGGGAGATAACGTTCCCCGCCATAGCCGCCTCCGTGGCGATCCTCGCCATCTTCGTCCCGGTGATCTTCATGAAGGGGATCATCGGCAAGTTCTTCTTCCAGTTCGGCGTCACCATGACGGCCGCCGTCATGCTGTCGCTGCTGGAAGCCCTGACCCTCTCCCCGATGCGCTGTTCGCAGTTCGTGGATTCCGGGCGCACCACCACCATGGGGCGCTGGATGGACGCCGCCTTCGTCTCCGTCGCTAACTCGTACCGCGGCCTGCTCGCAAGGCTGCTGCGGCACCGCTGGAAGACGATAGGCGTCTCCGTCCTGATTTTCGGGCTCTCGCTCTTCATCGCCAAGCGGCTGCCAATGGAATTCACCCCGTCTCAGGACCAGGGGCAGTTCATGGTCCGCCTGCAGACCCCCATTGGGTCCTCTTTCGAGTACAGCGCCAAGGTTATGTCGGAAGTAGAGACCTGGGCCATGACGCAGCCCAATATCGAGCGCTATTTCGGCATGATCCAGCCCAGCGGAGGCATGCTGTTCCTTACGCTCAAGCCCGTGAAGCTGCGCGTGCCGCTGCAGGAGGGCGCCAGGCGCCCCGGCCAGCAGGAACTGATGTCGTACACCCGCAAGGCCCTTAAAAAGATAAAGGGCCTGGACCGGATCTCGATACAGGACCCGTCGCAGGCGGGTTTTACTTCCAAGCGCGGCTACCCGGTCTCCCTGAGCCTGCGCGGCCCGGACTGGGGCAAGCTGGCCGAGCTGAACCGGGCGCTGATGAAGCGCATGACGGAGTCCGGTAAGATGGTGGACGTGGACACGGACTACCAGGAAGGCATGCCAGAGGTCCAGGTGATACCCGACCGCGTTAAGGCCGCCGCGCGCGGCGTGAACGTGGCTACTATCGGCGAAGCCGTAAACGCGATGATAGGCGGCGTGCGGGTGGGGAAATTCACCAAGAACGGCAAGCGCTATGATATCCGCATCCGTCTGGTCGACAAGGACAGGCGGACCCCGGCCGACATCGGCAAGATCTGGGTGCGCAACAACCGCGGCGAACTTATAAGGCTGTCCGAAGTGATGACGATAATCCAGAAGGACACACTGCTGTCCATCTCCCGCCAGAACAGGGAGCGCGCCATCGGTCTCTTCGCCAACCCCGCCCCCGGCGTGGCGCAGGGCGAGGCCCTGGCCGAGGTGCAGCGGGCGGCCAAGGAACTGCTGCCCGACGGCTACCGCATCGTGCTGTCCGGCAGCTCCCAGACCTTTACCGAATCCTTCAGCAGCCTTATCATGGCGCTGGTATTCGGCGTTTTCGTGGCGTACATGGTGCTGGCCTCCCAGTTCAACAGCTTCATCCACCCCGTGACGGTGCTGCTGGCCCTGCCCTTCAGCATCACCGGCGCCTTCATCGCGCTGCTCGTGGGGGGGCAGTCGCTCAACATCTACAGCATGATCGGCATGATCCTGCTGATGGGCATTGTGAAGAAGAACTCGATACTGCTGGTGGAGTTCACCAATAACCGCAGGCGCGAGAAAGGCCTGGGCGTGAGCGAAGCGCTGCTGGAGGCCTGCCCTATCCGCCTGCGGCCCATCCTGATGACCTCGTTCGCCACCATCGCCGCGGCCATCCCGCCGGCGCTGGGAATCGGGCCCGGCGCGGAAACACGCATCCCCATGGCGCTGGTCGTGATAGGCGGCGTGCTGTTCTCCACCCTGCTGACGCTGCTGGTAGTGCCCTGCGCCTACAGCCTGCTGGCCCCGCTGGAGAGCCGCCGCCACGCCGAAGCCCTCAAGACCGCTCTCAAAGAGCTGGGCGAAGCGCCGGATAAATAGGCCGCGTTAAGACATGAAAAAACCGGGAGACTTCTCCCGGTTTTTTTATTTGCGGCTCTGCGCCTTAAGGCTTGAGCGGGGGGTACTGCTGGCCGGCGGGCTTGACCCCGGGGAAGGGGGCCGCCGGCGCGGGGGCGGCGGCTCTTTCCAGCTGGTCGGCGCGCTGCCTGGTGGCGGTGAACACCTTGCTCACCGCGGCTACCATGCCTGCGGTGTCGCCCAGGTCGGCGGGGATTATGAGGGTGTTGTTAACCTTGGCAAGTTTGCCGAATTCTCCCAGGTACTGCTCGGCGATGCGCAGGTTGACGGCGTCGGAGCCGCCCTTCTCGTTGATGGCGGCGGCGATCTCGCGGATTCCCTTGCCGGTCGCCATGGCGATCCGCTCGATCTCCTGGCCGCGGCCCTCGGCTTCGTTGATGCGCTTCATCTTCTCACCTTCCGACAAGGCGATATTCTGCAGTTTGTCGCCTTCGGCGCGGTTGATCTTGGCCTGCTTCTCGCCCTCGGATTCGGCGATGATGGCGCGCTTCTCGCGCTCGGCGCGCATCTGCTTTTCCATGGCGCCCTTGATGCTGTCGGGCGGGGTGATGTTCTTGATCTCGTGGCGGGTGACCTTCAGGCCCCACGGAATGGAGGCCTTGTCGACGGCGTTGACGATCTCCATGTTGATCTTCTCGCGCTCCTCGAAGGTGCGGTCCAGTTCTATTTTACCGATCTCCGAGCGCATCGTGGTCTGCGCCAGCTGCGTGGCGGCGAACTGGTAGTCCGTGATGCCGTAGCAGGTCTTTATGGGGTCCATGATCTGGATGTAGAGGATACCGTCCACCTGCACGGAGATGTTGTCCTTGGTGATGCAGGTCTGCTCCTGCACATCCACCACCATTTCCTTAAGGCTGCGCCGGTAGGCGATCTTGTCGATGAAGGGGATCAGGATGTGGAAGCCGGCTTCGAGGGTAGTGTGGTATTTACCCAGCCGCTCCACGATGAAGACCGTCATATGCGGCACGACTCTTGCCGAGTTGGCCAGGACCACCATGATAAACAGTACGCCTATCGCAAGTATGAATTCCATGTTTTTCTCCTTAGTTAAGCGGCTGCACTTTCAGCGTCAGGTTGTGGCGCGTGAGTACGGTTACTTTCTGTCCCTTGGCTATCTCCGTCTCGGCGTCGGCGTTCCAGAAACTGCCGTGGAACTCCACTTTGCCTTTGGTGGAGTTAGGGATTATGTCCTCGGTGACGACGGCGGTTTCGCCGTTGAATTTCTCCATCGCGGCGCCGGTCGGGTTGACGTTGGCTACGCGCCCGATGAAATAGCCCTGCGCCATGCGCCGGAAGGCGGCCAGAAGTATGATCGAGAGGACGGTGAAGAGGACCAGCTGCGTGTTGATGGTCATCGGCACGAAGATGAGCAGCACCCCCGTCAGCACCGCGCCCATCCCGAAGAACACCAGGATGAAGCCTGGCAGGAACAGCTCCATGCTCATGATGGCCAGGCCCAGCAGTATCCAAAGGTATTTAAGAGGTATGTTTTCAAGCATGCGGTAATACTATGAAATCGCGCCGGGGTTATCAAGTGGCGGGCAAAATGCGGGGCGGGCCGAGGCCTGACCTAGTGCAGGCCTATGCGGCACTGGTGGTCACGGGCGTAGCGCTCCAGCGAGGCCTTCTCGTTGTCCCGGTAGGCGGCGGTGCGCTTCAGGAGCAGGTCGAAGTTGGTCTGGTGCGCGTCGAACATGGGCCCGTCCACGCAGGCGAACCGGGGCTTGCCGCCCACTTCCACGCGGCAGCCGCCGCACATGCCCGTGCCGTCGAGCATGATGGGGTTGAGGCTGGCGAAGGTGGGCGTGTTGTGCGGGCGGGAGGCCTCGGCCACGAACTTCATCATGATGATCGGGCCGATGGTGAAGATGGCGTCGGGCCCCTGGCCGGAGGCGTAAAGCTCCTTTATGGCGTCGGTCACCAGGCCCTTTTTTCCGGCCGAGCCGTCGTCGGTGGTGACGATAACTTCCCCGAGCTCGGCCATTTCCTTCTCGAGTATTAACAGGTCCTTGTTGCGGGCGCCCAGGATGGAGACCACCTTGTTGCCGGCCGCTTTGCAGGCGCGGGCTATCGGGTACAGTTCGGCTATGCCCACGCCGCCGCCTACGCCCAGCACTGTGCCCCATTTTTTAATTTCCACGGGGGTTCCGAGGGGTCCGGCCACGTCGGAGAAAGACTCGCCCTGCTTGAAGGCGTTCATCTCGGTGGTGGATTTGCCGATGGCCTGGATGATGACGGTGACCGTGCCGTTCTCCGGGCTCCAGTCCACCAGCGTCACCGGGATGCGCTCGCCGCCTTCGCGCGCGCGCAGGATGACGAAATGCCCCGCTTTCGCCTTGGCGGCGATCAGCGGGGCGTAGATGACGTGCCTGGAGACGGTGGGGGAAAGCTCCGTCTTCTCGACTATCCGGTAGAGGCCTTCGGTGGAGTAGATGTCGTGTTTCATATTAGTTGTCTTTGGCTGAAAGTTTTTCGTGGATAGCGCTGGCGGCGGCCTTGCCGTCCTTCATGGCCAGCAGTACCGTCGCCCCGCCGCGCACCACGTCGCCCCCGGCGTAGATGCCGTCCAGCGAGGTTTTGGCGGTGGATTCGTCCACTATGATGCCGCCCCATTTGTTGGCGGCGAGTCCGGGCGTGGTTTTCTGTATCACCGGGTTCGGGCTGGAGCCTATGGCGACCACCAGGCTGTCCGCCTCGACGTAGAATTCCGAGCCCTGCTGGGGCACCGGGCGGCGGCGGCCGGACGCGTCCGGTTCGCCCAGCGCCATGCGCACGCATTTTACGCGCTTCAGGCGGCCCTTCTCGTCGCCCTCCAGCTCCACCGGGGCGGTGAGGAATTCGAAGTTTATGCCTTCCTCCATCGCGTTCTCCACTTCCTCGCTCCGGGCCGGCATTTCGGCTTTCGTGCGGCGGTACATCAGCGTCACGTTCTCCGGCCCCAGGCGCATGGCGCAGCGCGCGGAGTCCATGGCGGTATTGCCGCCCCCGACCACCACCACTTTTTTGCCGATGTAGTAAGGGGTGTCGTTGTCCGGGAATTTGTAGGCGCCCATCAGGTTGACCCTGGTGAGGAATTCGTTGGAGCTGTAAACCCCGACGAGGTCTTCGCCCGGGGCGTTCATGGGGGTGGGCAGGCCGGCGCCGGAACCTATGTAGACGATATCGAAATCTTTCTTGAGCTCCTCGATGGTTATGGACTTGCCCACCATGACGTTCTTGAGCAGGCGCACGCCCATCCGGCGCAGCATCTCCACTTCGAAGCGGACCACCTCGCGCGGCAGGCGGAAGGTGGGGATGCCGTAGCTGAGGACGCCGCCGAACTCGTGCAGTGCCTCGAACACGGTGACCGCGTGGCCCAGCTTGCGCAGCTCGGCCGCCACGGCCAGGGAGGTGGGGCCGGAGCCGACACAGGCCACTTTCTTGCCGGTGTCGGGGGCGCAGGGCGGGGGGGTGACCAGGCCGTTGTTGCGGGCGTAGTCAGCGGTGAAGCGTTCCAGGCGGCCTATGGAGACCGGGCCGAACTTGTCTTTGATCACGCAGGCGGCCTCGCAGTAGGTCTCCTGGGGGCAGACGCGGCCGCAGATGGCCGGGAAAAGGGAGGTTTCGAAGATCTTGGAGGCGGCTGCCCCGATATCTTCTTTGTGGACGAGGTCTACGAACTCGGGGATCCTGACGTTGACCGGGCAGGCGGCCTCGCAGGGCTTGTTCTTGCAGCCCAGGCAGCGGGCGGCCTCGGTAACCGCCTCCTCGAGGCCGAAACCGAGCGCGACTTCCTCAAAATTGGAGCGGCGGGTCAGGGGATCCTGGTGGCGCCCATGGTTCTGTTTAATCGATGGTGTAGGTTTCTTAGGCTTGTTCTCCATAATATAAATTATAACAAAACCGGAAGACGGGGACGACCGGGGCATACCTCCGAGACGTATCAGTCTCGTAGGCCTGACAAGGGTATGCCTTCTCCGGGTACGCTCGGCCACACCGTGGCCTCGCTCTTTCGACTCGCCCCTCGCGCTTACGTAAGCTCGGGGCTCACGAGGCCCCTGCGAAGGCATACCCTCGCCAGGCCTACTGTGGCTGGAGGTGTGACGCACGGGACGGCCGGGGTATACCTCCGAGAACCCGTTGGGGAAGGGAGGCTCAACCGGTTCCTCCGGTTGAGGGGAACCGCGCAACGGTTCCCTGCAGTCCGGGTTCGCGGAGGTATACCCCGGTCGGACCGGCCTTACATTCAGCAACAATAGCCAGGAGCGCGGGACCAGCCCACGGTCAGACCGGAGCCTCAAAAATGCTATACTTGGAGGGTAGTTCCTCAGTCCAGATTTCGCAGTTACATCCTTAAGGAGATTATAATAATGTCTAACAAAAGAGTTGCAATGGACGGCAATACGGCTGCTGCTTTCGTAGCGCACAAGACCAACGAGGTCATAGCGATCTACCCCATAACCCCTTCGTCCGTCATGGGCGAACTTTCCGACGTCTGGTCCGCTAAAGGCGACAAGAACATCTGGGGCACCATCCCGTCCGTCATAGAGATGCAGTCCGAGGGCGGCGCTTCCGGCGCGGTCCACGGCGCTCTCACCGCCGGCGCCCTGACCACCACTTTCACCTGCTCCCAGGGCCTCCTGCTGATGATCCCGAACATGTTCAAGATCGCCGGCGAGCTCACCAGCACCGTGTTCCACGTGTCCGCCCGCGAAGTCGCCGCCCACGCGCTCTCCATCTTCGGCGGCCACGGCGACGTGATGGCCTGCCGCCAGACCGGCTGGGCCATGCTCGCCAGCGCCAACCCCCAGGAAGCCATGGACTTCGCCCTGATCTCCCAGTCCGCCGCGCTCAAGACCCGCGTGCCCTTCCTGCACTTCTTCGACGGCTTCCGCACCAGCCACGAGCTGAACATGGTGGAGCCCCTCTCCCCCGAGGTCATGCGCAGCATGATCAGCGAGAAGCTCATCGCCGAGCACAAGGCCCGCGGCCTCAACCCCGAGCACCCCACCCTGCGCGGCACCGCCCAGAACCCGGACGTCTTCTTCCAGGGCCGCGAAGCCGGCAATAAGTTCTACGCCGCCGTGCCCACCATGGTGAAGGAAGCCATGGGCCAGTTCGAGAAGCTGACCGGCCGCAAGTACGGCCTGTTCGACTACGTGGGCGCGCCCGACGCGACCAAGGTAGTGGTCGTGATGGCCTCCGGCGCCGACGTGCTGGAAGACACCGTCAACCACCTCGTCTCCAAAGGCGAGA
This sequence comes from uncultured Elusimicrobiaceae bacterium, assembly GCA_964417965.1. Lineage (GTDB taxonomy): Bacteria > Elusimicrobiota > Elusimicrobia > Elusimicrobiales > UBA9959 > UBA9959. Next base: position 15,210 of record CAYQJX010000003.1, on the reverse strand, counting down.
AGGTGGGCGTGCTGAAAGTGCGCCTCTACAGGCCCTACTCCGAAGTTGATTTCATAAAGGCCCTGCCCAAGACCGTAAAGTCCATCTCCGTGCTCGACCGCACCAAGGAAGCGGGCGCCCTGGGCGAGCCGCTGTACCAGGACGTGGTCACCGTCTGCTCCACCGCCTTCAAGGCCGGCGCTCTCAAGGAGCTGCCCCTCATCGTCGGCGGCCGCTTCGGCCTGGGCTCCAAGGAGTTCACCCCGGCCATGGCGAAAGCCGTGTTCGAGGACCTGTCCTCTCCCAAGCCCCTCAACGGCTTCACCGTCGGCATCAACGACGACGTGACCAACCTCTCGCTGAAATACGACGCTAACTTCTCCACCGAACCCGCGGACACCTTCCGCGCGCTCTTCTTCGGCCTGGGTTCCGACGGCACCATCGGCGCCAACAAGAACACCATCAAGATCATCAGCGAAGAGACCGGCCAGTTCGCGCAGGGCTACTTCGTGTACGACTCCAAGAAAGCCGGCTCCATGACCGCCTCCCACCTGCGCTTCGGCAAGTCCTACATCCGCGCGCCGTACCTGGTCTCCAAGGCCCGCTTCATCGGCTGCCACCAGTTCAGCTTCCTCGAGAAATACGAGATGCTCAACCGCGCCGAAGACAACGGCATCTTCCTGCTCAATAGCCCGTTCGGGGCCAATGAAGTCTGGGACAAGCTGCCGATAGAGGTGCAGGAAGTCATCGTCAAGAAGCACCTGAAGATGTACGTGATCGACGCCTCCAAGATCGCCGAAGCCACCGGCATGGGCTCGCTTATCAACGTCATCATGCAGACCGCCTTCTTCGGCATCTCCGGCGTCCTCCCTAAGGACGAGGCGATCGCCGCCATCAAGACCTCCATCAAGAAGACCTACTCCAAGAAAGGCGACGAGGTGGTGAACAAGAACTACGCCGCCGTAGACGCCACGCTGGCCGCCATTGAGGAAGTGAAGGTCGGCAAAGCCGACTCCAAGATCGTGCGCTCCTGCGCCGTCGAGGGCTTCCCCAAGTTCGTGCGCGAGACGCTGTGCGAGATGATCGCCTTCCGCGGCGACGACCTGCCCGTGAGCGCGATGCCCGTGGACGGCACGTTCCCGACCGCGACCTCGCAGTACGAGAAGCGCAACATCGCCCTCGAGACCCCGGTGTGGGAGAAAGAGCTGTGCATCCAGTGCGGTTTCTGCTCCCTGGTCTGCCCGCACGCCGCCATCCGCATCAAGGCCTATGACGGCGCCGAGCTCGGCAAGGCCCCCGCGACCTTCAAGTCCGTCGACGCCAAGGCGCCGGCCCTGAAGGGCCTCAAGTTCACCGTGCAGACCGCCGTGGAAGACTGCACCGGCTGCGGCGCCTGCGTGTACAGCTGCCCCGGCAAGGAGCGCAAGGAAGGCAAGGAGACCGGCAAGAAGGCCATCAACCTGACCCCTCAGTTCGCGCTGCGCGCCACCGAGAGGGAGAACTTCAAGTTCTTCCTGGCCCTCAAGGACGCTGGTTCCTCCAAGGTCAACCGCAACACCGTGCAGGGCTCCCAGCTGGTGCGCCCGCTGTTCGAGTTCTCCGGCGCCTGCGCCGGCTGCGGCGAGACGCCCTACGTGAAGCTGATGACGCAGATGTTCGGCGACCACCTCACCGTGGCCAACGCCACCGGCTGCTCGTCCATCTACGGCGGCAACCTGCCCACCACGCCCTACTGCGTCCGCGAGGACGGCAAGGGTCCGGCCTGGAGCAACTCGCTGTTCGAAGATAACGCCGAGTTCGGCCTGGGTATGCGCCTGGCCTACGACAAGATGGGCGGCGAAGCCCGCGAACTGCTGACCTCCATGAAGGACGGCCAGCTGAAGGCGCAGGCCAATCTTGCCGACGAAATACTTAACGCCAACCAGGATGAGTGGACCGGTATAGAGCAGCAGCGCGGCCGCGTGACCGACCTGAAGAAGGCCCTGATCTCCGCCGGCGGCGAGCAGGCCGCCCGCCTGGGCACCCTGGCCGACTACCTCATCAAGAAGACGGTCTGGATCCTCGGCGGCGACGGCTGGGCCTACGACATAGGCTACGGCGGCCTGGACCACGTGCTGGCCACCGGCCGCAAGGTCCGCGTGATGGTGCTGGACACCGAAGTGTACTCCAACACCGGCGGCCAGATGTCCAAGGCCACCCCGCTGGGCGCCGTGGCGCAGTTCGCGGCCGGCGGCAAGCCGCTGCCCAAGAAGGACCTGGCCATGATCTCCATGACCTACGGTAATATCTACGTGGCGCAGATCGCCATGGGCGCGGATTATAACCAGACCGTGAAGGCTATCGCGGAAGCGGAAGCCTACGACGGCCCGTCCATAATCATCGCCTACAGCCACTGCATAGCGCACGGCATAGACATGGGCTCCGGGATGAACGAGCAGAAGCGGGCGGTGCAGTCCGGCCGCTGGCCGCTGTTCCGCTACAACCCCGCGCTGAAGGCGCAGGGCAAGAACCCGCTGACCATAGACAGCAAGCCTCCCACGATCTCCGTGGCCGACTTCATGAACGGCGAGAACCGCTTCCGCACGCTGCAGAAGACCAACCCGGAAGTGGCGGCCAAGCTGGCCGTACTGGCCGACGGCGAGTACAAGTGGAGGCTCAGCGTGTACCAGCAGATAGCCGCCATGAACTGCGAGACCCCGGCCAAGGAAGGGGAAAAGGTGGCCGTGTAGTATAGTATAGGCCTACCAATGAAAGAGGGCGGGTCCGAAAGGGCCCGCCCTTTTTCTTTTCAGGCTGCCGGCTTACCCGTGCAACGCACTGTTTTTTCTTTACCTAAAGGCCTAGAGAGGCATAGGCCTAAATACTCGCCGGCCGTGGGCCTTTGGAGGGTGACGCGGTTTTCATCCTTGGGATATACTCTTAATGTAGCCGATGGATAAAGGAGTACACAACATGTCTAAATACCTCTCCTCCTTCTCCGCGCTGGCAGCACTGATGTTATTCTGCGCCTTTCCCGTTTCCGCGCAGACACTCCCCGAACCGCCCGCGCCCGAAGGTTCCCCGTTCGTGGAGCACAGGAGCAAGTTCACCACCTCGGAAGAGGATATAGCCAGGACCTATCCCGGCTATTACACCATCAACCCCGATTCTATCCGCGTCACCCTTCAGGAAGTGAAGGAAGAGCCGAACATGAACTACGTGAAGCTGCAGGAGCAGCCTCCCAAGGACCTGGCCGGCACGCTGGTCTCTATAGAGAAGATCGTCAATATCGCCGCCAAGGTCTGGCAGATAATCAAGGACAACGCCCCGGTGGTCAATATCGACACCAAGTACGCCACGGCTTATCCCCAGGGCGTCACCTCCGCCGCCCAGCTGGCCGGCTGGAGCAGGCCCAAGAGCTATGTCTACGGCTTCTACGCCGAAAACCTTTACGGTTCCACCACCGTGGACGTCAAGTACAAGGTTACTTATACCTATAATGGTTCCTACAAGGGCAAGGGCAAGTACCTTACCGCGGTCACCGTGGTGCCCGAGAAGGCCCAGGTTTCCTGGGGCTACAGGTTCCATATGTCCGCCTCGGTACCGGATTCCACTATCGCCAACGTAGGCACCGAAGCCGACCCTATAGCGGCCATGCAGCTCAAGCTCAACTGGACTATGGCTTCGGCCCTCAAGCAGGTGGACGGCGCCAGCGTGTATTACGTGGAAGGCACCGGCTACTACGAAGAGATCGCCAGCCCCTGGAAGAAGGACCTGGCGGGAGTAGAAGCCGCCGCCCCGCTGCTCGCCGGCGGCGCGTTCTGAATTCGCAGCATACAGTAAAGGAGGAAGTAAACAAATGAAGAAACTACTCGCAATAACCGCAGCCGTAACTTCGCTGTTCGCGGGCCGGGTCTCCGCAGCGGACGTCACGGACCTGAAATACTTCACCATCGACGACAGCTCGGTGATGATAGAAGAAGTGACCGACAGGGGCGGCTCGCTCCCCGGCTCCGGCCCGACCGGCGGCCCCAGCATCCCCGGCCCCGGCGACCTGCCTAAGCCTCCCTCGGGCCCCGTGATCAATCCCCCGATCGTTCCCGGCGGCGGAACCCCCGGCGTTACCGGCACGGCAGTAGACCCCAATGCCGGCTTCAATAACGCCCTCAACCAGGTCAACGGCACCGTCGACGCGCTCGACAAGATCGTTAACCTGGTAGAAAAGATATTCGCTATCATCGAGAAGAACCAGCCGGTGGTCAACATCACCACCAACTACGCCAACGCCGTGCCGTTCGGGACCAGCCACTGGACCCAGCTGCAGGGCTGGAGCAAGCCGGCCACCAAGAAGTACGCCTTCTCCATGAAGAACGGCTACGGCTCGGAAGTCGTGAAGGTCAACTACCAGGTGCACTACACCTACAAGGGCAACTTCCAGGGCAAAGGCCAGTTCCTTACCGGCGTCACCGTGGAACCGATCAACGTGGTCACCGCCTGGGGCTACAAGGTCACCCTTGTCTCCGAAGTGCCGGATTCCACGATAGCCAACGTCGGGACGCACGAAGACCCCATCGCCTCCATGCAGGTGCAGCTGAAGTGGACAGTGCACACCATGGTCAAGGACATCACCTCCAAGGCCATCTACTACGTGCGTGGCGACGGCGTGCTCGAAGAGATCGGCACCCCCTTCAAGAACGCCCAGGAGATGAAGACCAAGGCCAAGATCGACGCGGCCACGGTCAACGTCAACACCTCCAGCTTCAACTAAGCTGAAGGCAGTCAGTCCTCCTTTCGCCCCGGCGCCCTATAAAAGGGCGCTGGGGTTTTGTCTTTATGCGGGAAGGTTGGAACGGGAGGTCAGAGCGATTCTTTAAGTTTGCGAAAGAGGTCCAGCTGCTGGGGGGAAAGCTTTTCGGGGAGCGCCAGGGAGAGCACCGCGTACAGGTCGCCGCGGGTGCCGTCCTTGCGCGGCAGGCCGCGGCCTGACAGCCGCAGGCGGCGGCCGGAGCCGGAGCAGGCCGGCAGTTTCACCTTGACCGGGCCGGAAGGCGAGGGAACCGAAATTTCAGACCCCAGCGCGGCGTCCCAGGGCATAACCTCCACGGCCACGCGCAGGTCGTCGCCGTCGATCTCGAACCGGGAGTCGGGGCTGATGCGGATCTTCAGGTAGAGGTCTCCCGAATGCCCGCCGGCCTCGCGGCCCTGGCCGCGCAGGCGGATAGTGGCCCCGTCGCGCAGCCCCTTCGGGAGCTTTACGTTGATGTCCTTGTTCTCGGTCTTGCGCCCCGAGCGGTAGCTGAAAGAAAGCTGTTTGTTGCCGCCGCGCAGCAGGTCCTCTATGGAAAGCTGCAGTTCTGCTTCCATGTCCAGCTGTCCCCGCCCGCTCCCCTGCTCCTCCATGCCCCCGAAACCCTCGAAGCCCTGGGCCCCGCCGAACATGGATTTAAAGAAATCGCTGAAATCCCCGAACTGCTCGAAAGCGGGACCGCCCTGCCCGGACTGGTGCTGGTACTGAAAGCCGCCCGGGCCCGAGCGCTGCTGCCGGTGAGGGCCCCCGGGAGGGGGACGGTAGCCCTGCTGGCCTTCCTTGCCGAACTGGTCGTAGAGCCGGCGCTTCTGCGGGTCGGAAAGCACTTCGTAGGCTTCGTTGATCTCTTTGAATTTGGTTTCGGAGGACTTGTTGCCCTGGTTGCGGTCGGGGTGATGCTTGAGCGCAAGTTTGCGGTAGGCGGATTTGATCTCCGACTCGCCGGCGGTTTTAGGCACGCCCAGCAGCGAGTAATAGTCTATATAGTCAGCCATAGGCCCTATTTCAGCTTTGCGAGGAATACCGCGAGAAAAGCCGCGAAGGCGAGCATGACCCACCGCTCTATTACCTGGTCGGGGGTCTGCGGGGCCATGGCGGTCCAAACCCTGGCGGCTATCACCGCGGCGGCTACCGCGCCCCAGAAAGTCCAGATCATGCCGGATGAGACCGGGGGCCGCTGCGGCTGTTCCTGCGGGGCCTGGACCTGCGGAGTGTCCGAACGCGCCTGGTTGTCGTTTTTTGTCATACCGGTTTCTTTGCCACGAAAGAGATGTCCTGGAATACGACTGTGACTCCGAGTTCCGCGCCTTCGGGGTTCTTTACCAGCATGGTGCTGTAGCCGATTATCAGCGGGGTATTTGCGTGCATGATGGAGATCTCGGCGCGGCGGACGCATTTGCCCGTTTCGATGGTCTCTTTGATCACGCCGGTAAGGGCGGGGAAATCGGAAAAAAGGTCTTCATAGCACATGTCATGGCAGCAGGTCTGTGCCTCCATGCGCAGGATCTTTCCGGCCATAGGGTTGATATAGACGACTTTGCCCTTGAGGTCCACGCTTATCAGTCCGCCGGTGAGGTTATCCAGTATGCACTGGTAATATTCCTGGACGTTTTTGATCATGCGGATATTCTACAAAAAAACGGACAACCGCTACCCCCACGGCTATTTTTTTGACGAAGCGGCTTTATTTTGTATAATTTATCCAGTTGTGCATTCGCCGGTAGCTCAATGGTGGAGCATTCGGCTGTTAACCGAAGGGTTGCTGGTTCGAGTCCAGCCCGGCGAGCAAATTTAAAGACCCCCCTAGTGGGGGTCTTTAACTTTTCTCCCGTCCCTTTTATTGACTCCCAGTAAATCTGTACAATTAGGAAAACTCTTAGTCCCCCAGGATATCTATGCCCGTCTTCGAAAATTCAGTGATCCAGCTCCGCCAGAAAAAAGCCGCCGAAGCGCTCGGCAGCGACGGGCCGCTGCTGCTTATCCCTTCAGGCGAACCGCTGTCCAAACCCGGCGGCCTGGACCAGACCTATCCTTTCCTCCCGCAGCCGGAATACTACTGGCTGTCCGGCTCGCGCCGCTCCGGCTGCGTAATGGCGTACGAGCCCGGCAAGGGCTGGACCCATTTCGTGCGCCAGGCGGACCCGGGAGAGCTGCTGTGGGAAGGCGTACCAGAAGTCCCGCAGGGAGAAGATGTCTCGGCGCTTCCCGCCTGGCTGGCCGCCCGCGGGAGCAGGCCCGTCGCGCTGCTGGGCTGCGCTGCGGCCCCTCCGGCCGCGCACTTCAGCAAAGATCCAGCCCTGGCCGCGTCCGCTCTGGAAAAGCTGGACCGCGTCCGCCGCGTCAAGGACGCCTCGGAGATAGCGCTGGTCGGCAGGGCCGCCGCGGCAACGGCGGCAGCCTTCCGCAAGGCCCGCGAAATAATAAAGCCCGGGGTTACGGAACGGCAGGTCCAGATAGAGCTGGAGGCCGAAATGCGCCGCCACGGCGCGGACGGCACCAGCTTCGGCACCATAGTCGGCGGCGGCACCCATTCGGCCGTGCTGCACTTCGAGCCCGGCCAGCGCCGCATAGCGGCCGGGGAACTGGTGCTGGTGGATGCCGGCGCCGAGGTCAGCGAATACGCCGCGGACGTTACCCGCACTTTCCCCGCGGGCGAGAAATTCACCCCTGAGCAGCAGGCCATCTATGATATCGTCCTGGCCGGCCAGGCCGCCGCCATCGCCCTGTGCCGCCCCGGCACCGAATGGCATGCCGTTCACTCCGCGGCGGCCGCCGCGATGGCGGAGGGACTCAAGGGCCTGGGGATACTCAAAGGCTCGACCGACGCCCTTCTGGAAACCGGCGCCATCGCGCTCTTCTTCCCGCACGGCGTCGGGCATATGCTGGGCCTGCGGGTCAGGGACGTAGGGGGGAGGTCTCCCGGCCGCCCGGAAGGCCGCCTGTGCTGCGGGGCCAGGCCGCGGGTAGACATGCCGCTGCAGGACGGCTTCCTGATGACGGTGGAGCCGGGGCTCTACTTCGTGCCGGCCATGCTCGACGACGCCGGCCGCCGGGAGCAATTCAGGGATAGCGTGGCCTGGGACGGGCTGGACCGTTGGCGCGCCGTAGGCGGGGTGCGCCTGGAGGACGACGTGCTGGTCTCCGGCCTCGCCCCGGACGTTCTTACCGGAATGATCCCCAAGTGAGCGCGGCGCAGGTAGCCGCCCCAAACGCGCGCCTATTTATTATAATTCCTGAATAATGGACATAAAGACCCGCCCTGACGGCGCCAGCTTCCTCGCGCGCATAGTGCTGCCGAGCGCGCTGGCGATAGCGCTGTTCATCGCCGCGACCTTCCTTTTCATCATCCCTTCCTTCGAGCGCAACATGATGGAGCGCAAGAGGGAGACTATAAGGGAACTCAACAACTCCGTGCACGGCCTGCTGGAGAAATTCCACCGGGACGAGCAGGCGGGGCTGCTCACCGGGGCGCAGGCCCGGCGGAAGGCCGCGGAGACCGTGCGGGCGCTGCGCTACGGCCCCGAGGACAAGGACTATTTCTGGATAACCGACCTGGCGCCCAGGATGGTCATGCATCCCTACCGCCCGGACCTGGACGGCAAGGACCTCTCCGCCTTCAAAGATTCCCACGGGAAGCTGATGTTCGTGGAGTTCGCGGAGATCGGCCGCCGGAACGGCGCGGGCTACGTAGACTATATGTGGCAGTGGAAAGACGACCAGGCCCGCATAGTCCCCAAGCTTTCCCATGTGCGCCTGTTCAAGCCCTGGGGCTGGGTTACCGGCACCGGCATCTACATCGAGGACGTCCGGGAAGAGATGGCCCGCCTCGAGGCCAGCCTCATAAAGATCTCCCTGCTTATCGCCGGGATAATCGCCCTCATCCTCCTTTATGTAAACCAGCAGAGCCTGCGCATAGAACGCTCCCGGCGCAAGGCCGAGGCGCTCCTTTCCGAATCGGAAGAGAAATACCGCAAGCTGGTGGAGGCCGCCACGGAAGGCATTATGATGGTGCTGGACGGCCAGCCCGTCTATTTCAACCGCATCCTGCTCGACATGCTGGGCTACGCCCCGGAAGAAATGCAGCGGCTCACGCTGGCGGAGATACTGCATCCCGGCTCGGCCGCAAGCGCGGATTACCTGCGGGAGCTCCTGGAGAGCGGCGGCGCGCCGCCGCAGATAGAGGCGTCCCTGCTGCGCAAGGACGGGGAAGGCTTCCTGGCCCTGCTGACCGCGTCCCGGCTGCGCTTCGGCGGGCGGGACGGCTACATCCTTACCGTCAAGGACATAGACCGGCACAAGAAGACCGAAGAGGAGCTTTCCGAGAGCAGGGAGAAGCTGCGCCTCCTCACCGACAGCATCAACCTGGGCGTTTTCCGGCTGGACCTGGCCGGGCCGCTCTTTACCGAAGCCAACCCGGCCGCCGCCCGCATCCTCGGTTTCGCCGGCGCCGCGGAACTCTCGGGAGCCGGCGCCGCCCCGCTGAAAGCGCTCGAGGACGCCGGGATACTGAAAGAGGCGGCCTCCGGCAAAGTGGTGAGGGAAGCCCGCGTCTCCATCCCGGACGCCCGGGGAGGGGAGCGGACGCTGCTGGTCTCCCTGATGCCCCTGCCCGCCGACTCCGGAGAGGCCAGGTTCTGCGACGGGCTCCTGGAGGACGTGACCGCCCGCAGGAAGGCGGAGGAGGAGCGGGAAAAGCTCCTTACCGAACTGCAGATGTCGCTGGGCTCTCTGAACCAGTCCGTGCGCGGCGTAGCCCGCGCCGCGGCCGTCTGCCGCCTGGACACGTTCATAGGCAAAGCCGCCGAGGCCATGACCAGGGCCGACAGCAGCTGCGTGCTGGTGGAGAGCGCGGGGGAATTCATCGGCATAGTTACGGACCACGACCTCCGCTCGCGCGTGCTCGCCGGGGGGACCACCCCGCAGGAGCCTGTTTCGCGCATCATGAGCTCGCCGCTGGTCAGCGTCCCGGAGACAGCCCTGCTGTTCGAGGCCGTGCTGCTCATGCAGGAAAAGAACATCCGGCATCTCGCGGTGCGGGACGCCTCGGGCAAGGTGGTGAGTGTCATAGACGAAAAAGAACTGCTGGCCCTTAAGTGGTACTCTCCGGCGGTGCTGATGGAAGAATTCGCCCGGGCCGCCTCCGTGGAGGACGTGACGGCGCTGCGCGCGCGCCTGCCGCGCCTGGTCAAGACTCTCGCCGACAGCGGGGCCGACAGCGCCGGCATTACCCGCCTGGTCAGCGCCGTGGCCGACGCCGCGACGGCCCGGTTCGTGCAGTTCGCCGCCCGCGAGCTCGGCGAGCCGCCGGTCCCTTTCGCCTTTATGGCGCTGGGCAGCCAGGCCCGCTGGGAGCAGACCCTGGCCACGGACCAGGACAACGCCCTGGTCTACGCCGACCCTCCCGCCGAACGGCGGGAAGAGGCCGAGGAATATTTCAGAGCTCTGGGCAAAAAAGTCTGCGCCTGGCTGGACGCCGCCGGCTACCCCTACTGCAAAGGGGCCGCGATGGCCAACAATCCCAAATGGTGCCGGCCAGTCTCGGCCTGGAAGGGCTACTTCTCCGATTGGGCCGCCATAACCGACCCGCAGGCCCTGCTGGACGTCAACGTTTTTTTCGACTTCCGCTGCGTGGCCGGGGAAAAAGCCCTGGAGACCGAACTGCGCGCCCACGTCAGGTCCGTGCTTAAGGATAAGAAGATATTTTTCCTCAACCTCGCCAACAACGCGCTGCTGTTTAAAGTCCCGCTCGCCTTCAGGGGCGGCGTAGCGCTGGAGGACGCCGGGGAATTCCGCGGAACCTTCGACGCCAAGCAGCTGCTGCGGGTGTTCACCGATTTCGCGAGGATCTACGCGCTGCGGGGGGACATCCAGGCCCTGCCCACGGCCGGCCGGCTGGCCGCCCTGGCCGCGGCAAACGTCCTGGACCAGGCCGAGAAGGAGTCTTTCTCGCAGGCCTTCGAGACGCTGATGCGGCTGCGGCTCAGGCGCCAGGCCGCCCTGGCCGGCGCCGGCACGGCCCCGGACAACCGGCTCAAGCCCGCCGAACTCTCCCAGGCCGACCAGCTCGCCCTCAAAGAAACCGCCGCGGCCGCCGCGGAGGCTATCAATAAGCTGAAGTATTTGGTAAAATTTCTCATCGTTTAAAATGTTACGTACGCGGACGCCCGGTTGCAGCGAGCGCCCGCGTTTTAATGAGGAGACCAAATGCTTCATGAACCCGCGGCCCAGTGCGGCCCCGACGCTTCGGCCGAATACAAGCAGCGTATCGGCGTGTGGATGTTCCTGCTCTACGCGGCTATCTACGCCGCCTTCGTAGCCATCAACCTGCTTAAACCCCTCTGGATGGAGAAGACCGTGTTCCTCGGCCTGAACCTGGCCGTGGTGTTCGGCTTCGGCCTGATCGTGTTCGCCCTGATCGAGGCCCTCATCTATAACCATATGTGCAGCACCCACGAGGCCGACAACAAGGCCGCCCCGGAGGCGAAATAACATGGCTATAGCTATTTTCCTCACCTTCGTCGTCGCGGTGCTCGGCCTGTCGTTCTACTTCGCATCCAAGACCAAGTCGGCCAGCGGCTACTTCGCCGCCGGCGGCCAGATCCACTGGGGCGTCAACGGCATCGCCTTCGCCGGCGACTACCTGTCCGCGGCGTCCTTCCTGGGCATCTGCGGCATGATAGCGACGGCCGGCTACGACGGCTTCCTCTACTCCATCGGCTACCTGGCCGGCTGGATAGTGGCCTTGTTCGTGGTGGCTGAACCGATGAAGCGCCTCGGCAAGTACACCTTCACCGACGCGCTCGACGCCAAGTTCAACTCGCGCGGCATCAAGCTGTTCGCGGCCATCAGCACGCTGGTGGTCTCCGTGTTCTACCTGATCCCGCAGATGGTGGGCGCCGGCGTGCTGGTTGAGCCGCTGCTCGGCATCCCGCATTACGCGGGCGTCATCATGGTGGGCGCGATCGTCATAACGATAGTCGCCACCGCCGGCATGACCTCCACTACCTACGTGCAGTTCATCAAGGGCGCCATGCTGGTGGTGTTCTCCCTGATAGTCACCGTCGCGGTGCTCTACCGCGGCCTGACCACGACCCCGGACCAGGGCGGCCGCGTGCCGTTCTACCAGTACAAGACGCTCGAGGCCTCCGAAGTTAAGGGCGCCCTCGTGGTGGCCGACAAGGCTTACGCCGTGAAGGGCTCCGTGCCGGTCAAGACCGAGACTTACGTGAAACTGGAGAACAACGGCGTCCAGACCTGGTGGCTGCGCTCCGACAAGGACGGCAAGATCGCCCTGAAGGAAACGCAGTACGAGGTGAAGAAAGCCGACGGGAGCAAGCTGGTCAACGGCCTGCCCGCCTCTAAGGAAAACGTCCTGAGGCAGAACGGCGGCCTGGAGGCCATTAAAGGCAAGACCGGCCCCGAGGCGGCCACCGGCAAGGTGGGACCGTTCGAGTTCCTGTCCATCCTGAGCGACCCGGAAACCAAGATCAACACCTGGAAGATAGTAAAACTATCCGACGGCGAGGACAAAGTTATCGTCTACGCCCCCAGCGTGAAACCCGGCAACAAGATGATGCGCCCCGGCCTGAAGTTCAAGACCGAAGGCACGCCCATCCAGAAGCTGGACTTCCTGTCGCTGATGCTGGCGCTGTTCCTGGGCACCGCGGCCCTGCCCCACATCCTGATCCGCTACTACACCGTGCCCAGCCAGGCCTGCGCGCGCAAGTCGACGATCGTGGCCATCGCCGCCATCGGCTTCTTCTACGTGCTGACCATGTACATGGGCCTGGGCGCCGTGATCAACGCCGCGCTGAACCCCGTGACGGACAACATGTCGGCGCCGCTGCTGGCCAGGACCTTCGGGACCTTCCTGTTCGCGGTCATCTCGGCCATAGCGTTCGCCACCGTGCTCGGCACCGTCAGCGGCCTCATCATCGCCGCCTCGGGCGCCGTGGCGCACGACCTGATGGACCGCTATATGCAGCTCGGCTTCAACGAGAAGCAGAAGGTGAAGGCCGGCAAGATAGCGGCCTTCGTGGTGGGCATCATCGCCATCGTCCTGGGCATCATCTTCCAGGGCATGAACGTGTCTTTCCTGGTGGGCCTGGCCTTCGCGGTGGCCGCGTCGGCCAACCTGCCGTCCATCATTATGATACTCTTCTGGAAGAAGACCACGGCCAAGGGCATAGCGGCCTCCATCGTGACCGGCATGGTGTCGGCCATCGGCCTCATCATGTTCTCGCCGTCGATGTACGACAAGTTCGGCCTGAACCCGGCGACGGCGCCGGTACCGCTGGACAACCCCGGCATTATCTCGATACCGCTGAGCTTCCTGGTGCTGGTGATAGTCTCGCTGCTGACGCAGAAGAAAGAAGCCGCCGTCGCTTAATAACGGCCAAAGCGCGGGGAGGGTTCGCCCTCCCCGCTTTTATTTATGAAGATCGTAGTTTTTACCGACACCCACGCCAACCTTCCGGCCCTTAAAGCCCTGGCCCGCGAGATAAAGCGGGAAGGCTATGACGCCGCCTTCCACACCGGCGACGCCGTGGGCATAGGCCCGTGGCCGGGGGAAACCCTGGAACTCCTGGAAGCCATACCGCGCCTGCACCTGCTGGCCGGCAACCACGACGCGTGGATGTGCGGCGGCCTGCCCAAGGGGGCGGCCCGCTGGCTGGAGCGCCACTACGCCTGGCTGGACACTTTAGTGACGCGCGGGCAGGTGAAAGCCGCGGCGGCGTGGCCCTACCTGAGCGAGCATGAATTCGAAGGATTGCGCGCGGCCTTCGTGCACTACGCGCTCAGCCCCTGCGGCAGCAAGATCTCGCTGCCCATAAGCGACCAGGTCTCCAGCGACCTGGACGCGCTGATCGGCCGCCACTCCTCGCTGCTGGTCTTTCACGGTCACCGTCACAAATCTTCCGACGTCAAAGGCAAGGTCCGCTACGTCAACCCCGGCTCGCTGGGGTGCTGGCACAAGCCCGCCGCGCGCTACGCCATAGCGCGCTTCCACAAGGGCAAGGTCACCATACAGCACAAGGCGGTGCCTTACGACCAGGCGGAACTGCTGGCGGGGTTCTCCGCCCGCAAAGTCCCTGACCGGGAACTGCTCCTGTCCTCCTACTTCGCCCTCTAATATAAAAAAGAGACCCGGCCGTAAGCCGGGTCTCTTCTTTCTATGCCGTCAGGTTCAGAACGGGAACTTGAAGCTGAGCTGGTAGTGCAGGTTGCTCCTGTCTTCATAACCGGTGGTCAGCTTGTACTCCGTGACCTGCCGGGCAGCCTCCAGCGTAACGGTCACCTTGTCGTAGACCAGCCAGTTGGCGTTGGCCAGCAGGGTGCTGTTCTTGGTCTTGGCGGTGGCGGACGCCGCGATCTTGGAGTTCACGGGGTTGTCCACGCCGTAAGCCACGTTATAGGAGAAGCGGCCGGCCGGCTTGATAAGCAGGTTGGCGAAACCGCCCGAGGCCTTGACCTCGGCGGATTCGTAGCCCATGTTGCCGATACCGCCCAGGAAGTCGTAGAGGTTCTGGCCGGTCCAGACCTGGCCGTTAAGGGTGAACATGGAGGTGAGGGGGACGTTGCAGCCGAAGTCCACCAGCTGCACTTCGCCTCTCTGCCAGGCGGCGTTGCGCCACTCGCCGAGCGCGCCCATCAGGGTGAACTTGGCCTTGCCGATCTTCAGCTGGGCCTGCGCCTGGCCCTGCGGCAGGCCGGAAGCGGTGCCTTCCGAATCGGTCAGCTTGCGGGTGGGCCGCACTACGGCCGCCGCGAAGGAGAGCTTGTCGTTGTGCTTGTAGGTGACGCGCAGCTGCGGGGCGCGCATCCAGAGCACGCCGCTGTAGCCCAGGGCGAATTCGTTATTGGTGCCGGAGAATTCCAGCGGGGTGAGATGCCAGGTCTGGCCGGCCAGGACATCGAACTTGCCGGCTTTAAGGTTAACGAAGGCGTGACGCAGGCGCAGGTCGGAAGTGGAGCCGGCGCTGGCCGCTCCTGCGACGTTCTCATTGAGTCCGAGGAAATCGGTCTCTATCTTGCCGGAGACCTTGTCGCCGTCGGTAATGTCGAGGCCGAAGCGGGTGCCGCGGGCGCTGGAGCGGAAATCCTTCTCCGAATCGAGTTCGGAGGCGACGTACATCATATAGTCATCGGAAGCCGCGCCATGAACGTCGTAGCTGACGTCGCTCTTTATGAATCCGTAGAAATTCACCTTGTATTTGGAGGACGCCGTCTCTTGAGCGCCGAGGGGGAGAACGCTGGACAAGGCCAGGACCGAGATAACCGCGATAGCAGCTGATTTACGCATTTTTCGCTCCTTAAAATAACCGGTTCAATGTAACAATAGTTACGATGATACCACTTTGCCGGGCCCCAGACAAGCGGGGCCTGCCGGCCTGTAGCGATTTTTTTAAAATGTCATGGTTGCGGTAAGTAGAAATGTCATGGTT
>CAYQJX010000002.1:0-214892 GCA_964417965.1 uncultured Elusimicrobiaceae bacterium | reverse complement strand
ATCTTGCGTTGGAAACGGGCTTTTTCTCATGCTCATCCTGCATTGGATAATTCTCGGCCAAGGCAAAGGCCGCGCGGAAATAGTAGAATAAGGGTAGCGGACGGACCGGAACGAGAGCATGATAAAGCGCTATAAAATCGACAACCACCAGATAAAGCAGGTCGAGGCCGAAACCCCCGACATCTGGGTGGTCATCAGCCCGACCGAGGACGAGAAGAAGTGGCTGACCGAGCAGTTCAACCTCGACGAGCACAACTTCACCTCCGCCTTCGACCCGGAAGAGCCCGCCCGCATGGAGTTCGAGCCGGACCACCTGGCGCTCATCTTCAAGCGGCCCAAGAACTATTCCTCCAAAGACCATTTCATGTTCAAGGTCTCCTCGATGGGCCTGTTCCTGTTCAAGGACAAGCTCATCCTGGCCCTGTCCGAGGACATCAACATGTTCTCCGGCAAATACTTCAAGCAGGTCGCCGGCATCCGCGAAGTTTTCCTCAAGCTCATCTACAACTCCATCTTCCATTTCATGGAGCATCTCAAGGTGATCAACATGATCGCCGACGAGATAGAGAGCAAGATCACCCACTCCATGGAGAACCGCCACCTGCTCAACCTCTTCACCCTGGAGAAGAGCCTGGTCTATTACCTAAACGCCATCAACGCCAATTCCTACGTAATAGACCGCCTCAAGCACAACACGGAGAAGATGGAGCTCACGCAGAAGAGCGTGGAGTTCCTCGACGACATCATCATCGAGAACAACCAGTGCTACCGGCAGGCCGAGATCTACTCCAACATCTTCTCCTCGCTGGTCGGCGCGCGCGCCTCCATCGTGGCCAACAATCTCAACATCCTGATGAAGAACCTCAACGCCATCGTCATCGCCGTGGCGGTCCCCAGTTTCTTCGCCGGGGTGGGCGGCATGTCCGAGTTCTCGGCTATGACCGGGACAGAGCACTGGCGCCTGGCCTACCCGCTCTTCCTGCTGTCCATGCTTTTGGTCGGAGCCGCCACCTTCGTCCTCATCAAGCGCCTCGAGAAACACTAGGGGACGCTGATGACTATATGACTATTTGCCGGCATGCCCGGCAAATAACATATAGCCGCTCAGGCCCCTCTCACAAAATAGTCATATAGTCATCAGCGTCCCCTATGCCCAAACTCTTCATCGTTTCCCTCGGTTGCCCCAAGAATCTTTCCGACGCCGAGGTGATGGCCGGGGAACTGGCCGCGGCCGGCTGGGAGATCACCCCCGACGAGGCCGGCGCCGACGCCGCGCTGGTCAACACCTGCGCCTTCCTGGGCTCGGCCGTGGCGGAGTCGGAGGGAGAGATCAAGCGCCTGCTGCGCCTGAAGGCGCGGGGCAAGCTCGCCAAAGTGATGGTCGCCGGCTGCCTCGTGGAGAGGGAGAAGGAAGGCCTCCTGGCGCGCTTCCCGGACCTGGACGCCCTGGTGGGCATCCACGCCCTGGCCAAGGCGGCCAAGGCCATAGAGGAAGGCCGCAACTATATCCTGCCCGCCGAGGGCCCCCTGGACTCGCCGCGCATAAAGGCGCGGCTGACGGCCCGGCACAGCGCCTACCTCAAGATCGCCGACGGCTGCGACAACCGCTGCGCCTACTGCCTTATCCCCTCCATCCGCGGCAATTTCCGCTCCAAGCCCGTGGAAGCCCTGGCCGAAGAGGCGCGCGCCCTGGCGGCGAGCGGGGCCGTTGAGATCTCCCTGATAGCGCAGGACACCACCTCCTACGGGACCGACCTCTACGGCCGCCCCCGCCTGGCGTGGCTGCTCAACACGCTGCTGCAGATCAAAAGCGTGAAGTGGTGGCGGCTGATGTACGTGTACCCCGAGCGCCTCAGCAGCGAGGTGATAGAGGTGATGCGGGCCAACAAGAACATAGTCCGCTACCTGGACATGCCGCTGCAGCACGTCTCGGACCGGATCCTCAAGCGGATGAACCGCTCCTCCACCGAGAAATCCATAAAGAACAAGATCACGGAACTGCGCCGCGCCATGCCCGACATCGCCCTCCGCACTAATTTCATAGTCGGCTTCCCCGGGGAGACCCAGGAGGATTTCAACCGGCTGCTGGGTTTTGTCAAGAAGGCGCGCCTGGACGGCGTAGGCGTGTTCAAATATTCAAGGGAGCCGGGCACCCCGGCGGCGGGTTTCCCCGGGCAGGTCCCGGAGGACGTGAAAGAGGAGCGGGCGGGGGCGCTGATCCAGGCCCAGAGCCGCGTGCTGGACGCCGTCAACCTGGAGCTGAAGGGCAAGAAATTCGACGTGCTGATGGATTCCCCGGTCTTCGGCCGCACCTACCGCGACGCGCCGGAGATAGACGGCAGGGTGGAAGTCGAGCCCCCCGAGGGCCAGACGCTGAAGGCGGGGGATATGGTAAAGACAAAGATGGTGGACGCGGTGGGCTACCTGCGCAAGGCTAAAGCCGTCCGGCTGGCCTAGTAAAGACCTTTCTCTATAAGCTCGTCGTCGTCCATGCCGAAATAGTGGGCGACCTCGTGCATCACCACGTGGCGGATCTTCGCTTCCAGCCGGCCGTCCCCGCCGGCGGCCTTCTCTATATTCTTCATGAACAGCGTGATCTTGTCCGGCATGGCGCCGCTGTACCAGGTGCCGCGCTCGGTATTCGGCACGCCCTCGTAGAGGCCCAGCAGCCCCGCGCCGAACCGGCGGGTCTGCGCCCTGGTGGGCGCGGCCTGCACCGTCAGGATCACGTTGTCCAGGCGCGCGCGGAACTGGAGCGGCAGGCGCTTGAGCGCCTTGGCCGCGAGCCCCTCGAATTCTTCTATGGTCATGAGGCAGGCCCCCGCCCGCTACTTGGAGATAAAATAGATGCCGCCCGAAACGAGCAGCGTGCCGAACAGCTTGTTCAGCGTGAACGTTTCGCCGAGGAACATCATCGCCAGCACGAAAGTTACGAAAGGGTAGGCGGAGCTGAGCGGGACTATCTTCATCGCCTCACCGCCGGAAAGGGCCTTCAGGTAGAAGAAGACGCCGGCCATGGAGACGATCACGCTGGAGACGACGAAGATCGGCCCCAGCTTGTCCGACCCCAGCAGCGCCTGCTTTGTTTGTGAGTATTTCCAGAGCACCAGCGGGGTGAAGAGCACTATCATGAACAGCGAGCGCACGTAGAAAGCGCCCGACGGGTCCATATGCTTCAGGCAGGCCTTGTCGAAAAAGGCGCCGAGCCCCCAGCCGAGGATGGCGAGCAGGAGGAAAATAACGGTGGAAAGTTCCATGTTTTTTACGGCGGGGGCATCTGCCCCGGCAGCTCCCCGTCGGCGAAGGGCCGCTTGAGGTAGGCCGCGATAGACTCGGAGAAGCCCCATTCGTCCTTGTAGGCCTTGGCCTCTTTATAATACTCCAGCGCCTTGGCGCGCAGGCCTTTCAGGTCGTGCACGTTGCCGAGCCGCACTATGGCCCAGACGCCCCAGCGGGCGGGATGGGCTTTGGGGTCCTCTTTGAGGGTCGCGGCGGCGCGGCCGAAATAGTCGGCGGCCTCGTCGTATTTTTTTTCCACCAGGTAGGTGGTCCCTATGGCGGTCAGCACGCGCGGCAGGTAGCGCCGGCGGTAGGCGGGCTTGCCTTCGTTGACGGCGGCCAGGTAGGCCATGGCCTCCTTTCTGGATTCACCATACTGCTTGTCCTCGTAAAGGGACACGATCTCCACAAAATGCATCTGGGGGTGCTGCGGATAGACGGCGCGCAGCTCCTTGGACCACTTCACGGCCACGGGCGTGTTCAGGTACGGGCTGCCCGTGGTGGTATAGATCTCTATCAGGAGCAGCTTCGCGGCCAGCGCGTTAAAGTAGCCTTTCTCCTTGCAGAGGCCCAGGAGCTCTATTCCTTTGGCGGCGTCGCCCTTCATCACCAGTTTCGCCAGCACCTTTATAACGCCGCGCAGGGTGCCCGCGTAATATTCGTACATGCCCAGGCCCAGGTAGGCGTCGTACAGCTCGGGGTCTATCTTGAGGGACTTGTGCGTGTAGGAGAGGGCTTTCCTGCCGTCAAAGTAGGCCTTTATCCAGCGGTGCTGCAGCACGGCCAGGCGGGCGCGCAGGCCGTACATGCCGCCCAGGCACAGGTAGGCGTTGGCGTCGCCGGGATGCTTCTTGATCCAGGCCTGGCCCACTTCTATGGCCTCATCCGTCATCTTGCCGTACTCTTTCTCCAGCGACGGGTCGGACTCGTCCTCCAGGTATTCCAGCGTGGCCCACTTGGTCATGGCCATGCCGAAATGCGGGTAGGGGTGCTCCGGATATTTCTGCAGGGCCGCGGAGAAATTCCTTACGGCCTCCGGGATATCCACGGCGTAAATGGCGTCTATGCCTTTTTTCGACAGCAGCCGGAGCTCTTCCGGCAGCGGCTCGCTCTTGGGCGTCGCGGCTTGCGCGGCGGCGGCGCAGAAAAAGAGCAGCGCCGGCAGTAGTAGTTTCTTCATAATTTTATTACGTCGGCTCCCATGAATTTGCGCAGGGCTTCGGGCACCAGCACCGAGCCGTCGGCCTGCTGGAACTGCTCGAGCAGGGCCGGGAACAGCCGGCTGGTGGCCAGGCAGGAGCCGTTAAGGGTGTGGAGGAACTCGTTCTTGCCGGTGGCCGCGCGCTTGAAGCGCATATTGCCGCGCCGGGCCTGGTAGTCGTGCGCGTTGGAGACCGAGCTGACCTCTTTGTAGCCCTTCATGCTGGGGATCCAGACTTCTATATCGTAAGTCCGCGCCATAGAGGCGCTGCAGTCTTTAGCCGCGAGCTTTACCAGGCGGTAGTGCAGGCCCAGCCGCTGCATGACGGCCTCCACGTGCCCGACCATCTCGTCGAAGGAGGCCTGCGACTCCTCGGGTTTGGCGAACTGGATGAGCTCCACCTTGTTGAACTGGTGGCCGCGGATCATGCCGCGTTCGTTGGCGCCGTAGCCGCCGGCTTCCTTGCGGTAGCAGGGGCTGTAGGCGAAATATTTTTTAGGCAGCTCGTCCTCTTTCAGGATCTCGTCGCGGTGCAGGCTGACCAGGGCGGTCTCGGAGGTGGGCAGCAGGAACTGCGTCTTCTCCTCGGCGCCGGCCAGCAGGAACACATCGTCCTTGAACTTGGGGAACTGGCCCGCGGTATAGCCGCACTCGTAGTTAAGGATGTGCGGCGGCAGCGTGAAGGAGTAGCCGTTGGCCAGGTGCGTCTCCACGAAGAGGTTCATCAGCGCCCATTCCAGGCGCGCGCCCAGGTCGCGGTAGAGCCAGAAGCCCGTGCCGCCCAGTTTTACGCCGCGCTCGTAGTCCACCAGGCCGAGATCCTTGCAGAGCTCCAGGTGTCCCTTGGCCGCGAAGCTGAAATCGGGTTTTTTACCCCATTCCCGCAGGACGGAGTTATTCTCCTTGCCCCCGGCGACCACGTCGTCGGCCGGCAGGTTGGGGAGTTCCGCCATCAGCCGGGCCAGCTCGGCCTCCACGGCGGCGGCTTCGGCGTCCAGGGTCTTCACCTGGGCGGAGATCGTCTTCATCTCGGCGAAGACGGCCTGCTGGGCGGCCGCGTCGAGCTTCTTCACGCCGGCGGAAGCGGCGTTCTTTTTCATCTTTAGGCTGTCGGCCTCCACTATAAGGTCGCGGCGCTTGCGGTCGAGGGCGAGCACGGGCTCCAGGTCTACGGAGTCGAGCCTTTTAAGCAGGGCGCGCCTGACTTTTTCAGCGTCGGTCCTGATGAGATTGATGTCAAGCATGGGGGCTCCGGGGAGTTTACGGTTTAATTTCGATCACGGCCTCGCGCATTATCGAGGCGGGTTCGTCGCCCTGGCGCGGGCCGACCATAACTTCCATCCTAAGGGCCAGCGGCGTGAAGCCGCTGTTGCGCAGCTTGCGCAGCTGGTTCTGCAGTTCGAAGCGGATAACCCTGGTTTGCTTTTCGGACGCGGGGTTTATCTTGGTAACGCGCACTTCCTCCACGTAGAAAGGCACACTCCAGAAAGCTTTATCGGCCGCGTCCCCCTTCCTGATCAGGCGCAGGCTGACCGCGTAGCGCAGCACTACCCCCTCCACGGCCTTGGCCGCGGGGTTGCGCAGGGTGACTATGGCGCGCAGATGGTCCTGGAAATTAACCTCGGGGGCAGCCTTCAGCTCCGTCACCCGCGCGAAGGGCGCCCGGGTCTTGCCGTTGAGGCGGGACAGCTCCCAGTCCACCCCTATGATCTCCGTCTGGGCGTAAGCGGCGGCGGCGCTGATCAGCGCGGCGCCGGCTAAAAGGGCGGACAGGCAGGCGGTTTTCATCGGTGAAGTCTCCTAGTAGGGTTCGGAGGCGCCGGTAAGCGCTTTCTCCATGCTCTCGGGTATCAGGACCAGCACTTCGCTGCGGGTAACGGCTTTGTCGAAATCCAGGTCCAGCGCCACGGTCACCAGGCGGTGCGGATTGCCGGAGCCCAGGGAAGTCCAGAGGGCCTCCAGGAGGAAGCGGGGTTCCCCCTGCACGCACTTAGGCGCCGACGGGAGGAAGGCGCGCTTGAGGGCGTTGGAGAGCGAGCTGACGATGGAATTGAGGATGATGTTGCCGAGCTCGGAGAGCAGCAGCTCCTGCGCCTGGCTCAGGCTGGGCAGGTTGGAGAAAGAAAAGCCGAGAAAGCCGCGCGAGATGGTGTCGATATCTTCCGGCCTGAAGACAATCATGGCCGTGAAGGGGTGCTCCCCGGCTATCTCGAAATAGACGGCGGCGCCGGGCCCGCGCGAGGAGGCGTGGTCCTTTATGGTCTCCTCCATGCTGCGCGCGGAAACGCGCACGTCGGAAACTGACCACTTGCCCGCGGAAATGCGCGACAGCTTGACCGCGCATTTCTCGAGGCTGAGCAGGGTTATGCTTTCAAGTATCCGGCTGGCTTTTTCGTCCATATGATCAGGCGAGGTCTTTCATCAGCGCCTTGAAATCTTCGAAAGAGAACGGCTTGCGCAGGATGGCGTTTACGCCCTTGTCGGCCAGGCGCCGGTCTATCTCGTCCTGCTCCACCGCGGTCACCACCACCACGCGCGCGGCCGGGTCCACCGCCCGCAGGTCCTCGAGTATCTCCACCCCCGACTTGCCGGGCAGGATCAGGTCCAGGAACACCACGTCGGGCCGCAGCTCCGTGAAGAACTTTACCGCGCTGGGCCCGTCTTCGGCCTCGGCCACCACTTCGTGCCCCAGCTTATCCAGCAGGGATTTGATGGTGAACCGGGTAAGGGCATTGTCCTCTACGAGTAAAACTCTCATAACTCTCCCCCTATTGACCGCTGGTACCGCGCCCGGCCGGACCCCCGCCCGCCGGACGCGTTCCGCTTTCAGTTCAGCCGCAGCAGCTGCAGGCGCACTCTTCTTTGGGCGCGCCGGCGGCCTTTTTGGCGAGCATCGCCGCGGCGTTGGTCTTTTCCCAGGAAAAGCCGGCCCGGCCGAAATGCCCGTAGGCGGCGGTCCTGCGGTACACCGGAGAGCGCAGGCTCAGCGTCTTTATGATGCCGCGGGGCGTCAGGTCGAAGCTGGAGCGCACTATCTTGGACAGCTTCTCGTCGGCTATCCTGCCGGTACCGTGGGTGTCCACGTACAGGCCGACAGGCTCGGCCACGCCGATGGCGTAGGCCAGCTGCACGGTGCACTCGTGGGCCAGCTTGGCCGCCACGATGTTCTTGGCGATATAGCGGGCCATGTAGGCCGCGGAGCGGTCCACCTTGGTGCAGTCCTTGCCGGAGAACGCGCCGCCGCCGTGCGGGGCCACGCCGCCGTAGGTGTCCACTATGATCTTCCGGCCGGTCACGCCGGCGTCGGACTGCGGGCCGCCGACGACGAACTTGCCGGTGGGGTTGATGTAGATCTTGGTGTTCTTGTCGATCAGCTTCTTGTCTATCACCGGGGTGATAACGGCCTCGATGATCTCCTTGCGGGACTTCTCGGTTATCTGGTGGCCGGTCTTGTCGAGGATCTCCACGGTGTGCTGCGAGGAGACCACGATGGTCTCGATGCGGGTGGGCACGCCGTCGTTGTACTCCACGGTCACCTGGCTCTTGCCGTCGGGGCCGAGGTAGGGGAGGATGTTCTTCTTGCGCACTTCGGCGAGGCGCATGGCGAGGCGCTGGGCCAGCTGCAGCGGCAGGGGCATCAGCTCCGGGGTCTCGTCGGAGGCGTAGCCGACCATCAGGCCCTGGTCGCCGGCGCCGCCGGTGTCCACGCCCTGGGCGATGTCGGGAGACTGGCGGCCGATCACGTTGAGCACCGCGCAGGTCTCGTAGTTGAAACCGTATTTAGAATGAGTATAGCCTATGTCCTTAACGACTTTGCGGACCAGCTCGTCCACGTCCACATAGGTCTTGGTGGTGATCTCGCCGCCCACGACCACCATGCCGCGGGTGATGAAGGTCTCGCAGGCGACGCGGCCGGCGGGGTCCTTCTTCATGATCTCGTCAAGCACCGCGTCCGAAATCTGGTCGCAGACCTTGTCGGGGTGACCCTCGGTCACCGATTCTGAGCTGACATACCTTTTACCCTTGAAGTTCATGTTCTTCCTCCTGTTATTTACCCAAATTATACAAACTTAGCCCCACCGGGCTTACTTATGCTCCACCAGCTTGAAGGCCAGGTCCAGGAATTTTTTAGTGGTCTCCTGGGAATCCGTCTCCGCGTAGGTGCGCAGCAGCGGCTCGGTGCCCGACGGGCGCATGAGCACCCACCAGTCGTTGTCCAGCACGATCTTGAGGCCGTCTATGGTGTTGGTCTCGGTGATCTTGTGGCCGAGCAGGATCTTCGGCAGCTTCTTCTTGATCTTCACCGCGAAGGAGTGCTTGTTGGGGATGGCCTTCTCCAGGTTGAAGTCGCGGCGGATGAAGCAGGACTTGCCGTACTTCTTCTCGATCTCGGCATACAGGGCCGAGACCGTCTTGCCGGTCTTCACCACCATCTCCATCACGAACAGCGCCGTCAGCGCGCCGTCGCGCTCCGGCAGGTTGCCCTTCCAGGCGTAACCGCCCGATTCCTCCACGCCGAAAGTGACGTCCTCGGAAAGCATCTTCTCGGCGATATATTTAAAGCCGACCGGGACCTCGTCGAAAGGCAGACCGGCGGCGCGCGCGATGCGCTTGGTGAGGTAGCCCATGGAGACGGCCTGCACGATCTTGCCCTTATAGGTCCCCTTGGTAAGCAGGTAGCTCAGCAGCAGCGGCGCGATCTGGCAGGGGGTCATATAGACGCCCTTGTCGGAGACCAGCGCGAAGCGGTCGGCGTCGCCGTCGAGCGCCGCGCCGAACATGGCCTTGTTCTTTTTAACGGCCTCCACCAGCTCCAGCAGGTTCTTCTCCACCGGCTCCGGGGCCATGCCGCCGAACAGCGGGTCGTGCCGGGAGCGCAGCGTTATGACGTTCTTGGAATTGAATACTTCCCCGGCGGTTTCGGCGCCGACGCCGTGCATGAAGTCCACTACCACTTTGCCGGGCAGCTTGGACAGCACCTTGGAGGCCGGCACCTTGGAATTGAGGTAATCCACGTAGGCGGGCCGGAAATCCTTTAACACAAGCGGCGCGCCGGAAGGCTTCATGGGGGTGGCCTTGGCCACGTAGTTCTCGATCTCCGCGGTCACGGCGGGCGGCGCGGAGCGGCCGTTCTGCTTGACCTTTATGCCGTTGTAGTAATGCTTGTTGTGGCTGGCGGTGATGATCACGCCTATGCCGTAGCCCTTGGCGGTCAGCAGGCTGACGGCGGGGGTGGGCAGCGGGGTGGAGCTAAGGGTGACGTCGAGGCCGTTGGCCGCCATGATCTCGGCCACCGTGCGGGCGAAGCGGTCCGACATGAAGCGCCTGTCGTAGCC
The DNA here is from genome assembly GCA_964417965.1 of uncultured Elusimicrobiaceae bacterium. Lineage (GTDB taxonomy): Bacteria > Elusimicrobiota > Elusimicrobia > Elusimicrobiales > UBA9959 > UBA9959. The sequence continues at coordinate 205,076 of CAYQJX010000002.1, read as the reverse complement.
TACGGCCACCGTGGGCTTCTCGGTGCGCATGTATTTGTAGGCGATGTAGTCGGCCATGCCCTGGGCGGTCTTCCTGACCACGTCATAGGTGAAATCCCTGGCTATGATGCCGCGGAAACCGTCTGTGCCGAAAGAGATATGGTTTGCCTGGTGGGAACTCATCGTTTCTCCTTAACATACGCCGCCATGGCGGCTCCCGGGCCGCCTGGCCGAAACAGAACCTATATATTATTAAAAATAAGGGGTAGGGTTCAACCGCGTCGCGGGCGCAGCCCGGCCAGGCCGGCGGCGGCGCGCCGCAGGGCGGCGTAAGGGGAAGGCTGGCGGCCCGCCTCTATTATCCTGACCACCCCCCTGGCGTGAGCCAGCAGGGAGCGGCCGCAGACCACCGCGACCGGCTTGCCGAGCAGGCGCGCGGCGGCTATTACCGCTCCGGGGGCCTTGCCGTAGAAGGTTTGCGCGTCAAAACAGCCTTCCCCGGTTATCACCAGGTCGGCCCGCGCCAGGCGCGCCTCGAAACCGAGCCGGGCCAGCACATAGGAAGAGCCGTCATCCAGCTCCGCGCCGAAAAAGCCGGCCAGGCCCGCGCCGAGCCCCCCCGCGGCGGCGCCGCCGCGCAGGCCGGCCACCGGAACCCCGAGGCAGGCCCGTACCACCCGGGCGTAGCGCAGCAGGGCGCGCTCCATGAAAGCCACTTCCCGCGGGCCGGCGCCCTTCTGCGGGCCGAAGATCCGGGCCGAGCCCAGCCGGCCGCAGAGCCGGTTCTTCACATCGGCCAGGCCGACTACCTTTACCCCGCGCAGGCGCCGCCTGGCCTCCCCCGGGAACACGGCGGCCAGGGCCGCCAGGCCGCGGGCGCCGGGCGCCACGGGGCGGCCGGCGGCGTCGACCAGCGAAAAACCGAAAGCCTGCGCGCAGCCGGCCCCGCCGTCGTTGGAGGCGCTGCCGCCCAGCCCGACTATGAGCTCCCGCGCGCCGGAGGCGACCGCGGCCAGCATCAGCTGGCCGACGCCGCGGGTGGAAGCGTCCAGCGGCTTAAGGGCGCCCCCGCCCAGGCGCCGCAGGCCGGAAGCTTCGGCCATTTCTATCACGGCGGTCCGCCCGGCCAGCAGCCAGCGGGCCTCCACGGGGCGCCCCAGCGGTCCGGAGACCCGGGTCCGCATTATGCGGCCGCCCAGCGCGGGGGCCAGCGCCTCCAGCAGGCCGTCGCCGCCGTCGGCCACGGGCAGTTCGTCAATGCGCGCGCCCGGAAAAGCCGTCCGGACGCCGGCCGCGATGGCGCCGCAGGCCCGCCCGGCCGAGAGCGTGCCCTTGAAGGCGTTCGGGGCTATCAAAATCCTCATTCCTAAATGATAGAATAATCAGGTAAGGGCGCGCGAACTTTTAAGCCGATGGAAACACCTAAACCCGTTATCGTCTACCGCTACAGCAAGGGGCTCTACGTCAACCTGACGAACCGCTGCCCCACGGCCTGTTCTTTCTGCGTCAAGCACACGTGGAAGATGGATTACCGCGGCAGCGACCTGGACCTGCGCGGCGTGGAGCCGTCCCCCGGCGAAGTCGTCGCCCTGGCCAAGGAGCAGTGGGCGGCGCAGCCCTTCGAGGAACTCGTTTTCTGCGGCTTCGGCGAGCCGACCATGCGCCTGGAGGCGCTGCTCGCAACCGCCCGCCTGATCCGCAACGGCCGCGCCGAGCCTATCCCCAAAAACCTGCGCATCCGCCTCAACACCAACGGCCTGGCCAACGCCGTCTGGGGCCGCAACGTGGTGCCCGAGATGAAGGGCCTCATAGATTCCGTGCACGTCAGCCTCAACACCTCCGACCCGGCGCAGTGGGCCGCCCTGATGCGGCCGATGGACCCCTGGAAGACCGACGGCTTCGAGAAGGTCAAGGAGTTCATCCGGGAAGCGTCCCTGCTGCTGCCGGAGGCGTTCGCCACCGCGGTGGAAACCGAAGGCGTGGATATAGAAAAATTCAAAGCCCTCGCGCTGCAGCTCGGCGCGGACCCCCGCGTGCGCCCGCTCCTGGACGGAGAGGGCGGCAAATGATGGAAAGAAAGGCCCTGCTGATGCTGGCCGCGGCCGCCGGCCTGGCGCTGGTGAGCGTGCCCAGCGTGCTGTTCAACAACGCGATAAAAAAATATTTCAGCTTCGTCGGCCACTGGGACGTGGCCAGCGTGAAACCCTCCAGGACCTCCACCATACCGCCGGCTCGGGCCCGCGCCGAAAGGCCGGACGAGCCGCCGCAGCCGGAGATCCGGTTCGTAAAATTTTCGGTCAAGATCGCCGGCGCCAAGGACGTAAAAATAGCCGGCGACTTCAACAAGTGGAACCCCGACGCCCTGCCGCTGGTCAGCCGGGGCAAAGGTCTCTGGGAGGCCCTGGTCCCGCTGCCGCCCGGCAAGTATAAGTACCTGTGCCGCGTGGACGGCCAGGACGTGCTGGACCCGCTTAACCCGGACACCGACATGGAAAGCGGTCGCAAGGTTTCGCTTCTCACCGTTAAATAAAGGTAAAGATGTCCAGATCCACGGCGCTTTTTTCGCTGCTCCTCCTTTTGGCCCCGCCCCTCAGGGCGGAACAGGCCCTGCTCTGGCTCCCGCTGTCGGGACAGGGCGCCGAAAAAATAATAGGGCTGCTGGAAGCCGGGAAAGACCTGCGGCTGACGGCCGCCTTTGAAGAACTCCCCAAAGGTCTCGAAGACCGCATCAAGAAACTGGAGCAGGCGGGCAGGCTGGAACTGGCGCTGCGGCCGGCCGGCGACCCGCCGCTGCCGCTGCTGTACTACCCGGCGGCCGCCGAGGTGGCCTGGCAGGGCAAGGGCTCCACGGCCGCCCTAACCAGCGACAGGTATTTCCTGGCGGCGCGCCTGGGCATGGCCAAAGAGGCCGCCTACAAAACCCTTAAGAAGAATCCCGAAGGGCTGGTCTCCGCCCCGGGCGGCCTGGTGCCGGATTATTTCCCGCTGGCCAGGGCCCTGGGCATAAAATGGATAGCCTCCGGCCCCGCCGCCTCCACCGCCGCGGCCGTGCTGGATTTCGACGGCGTTTACGCCGTGCCCTTCGTCCTGTTCTCTTCCGCCGCGGCCGGCGCCCCCTTCATAATTTTCGACGAGACTTCCGCCCCGGACCCGGAGGCGCTGCGCGCCCTGCTGGCCGCGGAACTGACGGCCTCGGTGCCGCAGCGGCGCGCTACGGTGTCGGAAGCGCTAAAGCTCGCGTCCTCCACCGCGGCTCCCGCCGAACAGCTGCCGTTCCTGACTGCCCCGTGGAGCGGCGACTACACCCCCTGGGCCGCCATGCCGCAGCAGGCCGGGGCGCTGGCGGCCTTCGCCCGCACCAGGGCGGACCTGATGCTGCATCTCAACGCCTGCCAGGGCGACTACAAGGCGGCCAAGCCGGCCTTCGACGAATATTTTTCACTGGAGGGCGGGCGCAAGCTTTCAGCGCTGGCTTTCCCGGACCCCGACGCCGCCAGGGAAGCGGAGATAGAGCTGCAGAACGCGCTCGGCAACGTCTACCGCCTGATGCAGAAGCAGCCCCCGCCCTGGGTTTTCTCCACGCTCTCCGACGCGGCCTCCGGCGCGGCGGAGGACAAGCTGCAGATAAAGAACGCGCCCGACGGTTTTGATATCCTCAACACCGGGCGCAAGCCGGATATGCCGGCCACGGAACTGCCGCTCTCGAAAGGCGTGGACCCCTACCGGGTCTGGAAGCTGGTCTCCTTCAAGGTTTCAGATTCCCCCGAAGCCGTGGAATTCTCCTTCTCCACGCTGCAGCTGGACAACCCGCTGCGCCTGGCTTCCGGGTTCTCGCATATCCGCCTGGACCTCTACATAGACATCAACCACCGGCCGCGCGCCGGCATCAGCCGGCTGCTGAACGGCCGGCCGCTGCGCCTGTTCCCCGAGAACGCCTGGGAATACGCGCTGGAAATTTCCCCGTCCAATGCCGCGCTCCACAAGGTGACCCCGCGGGGTCCCGCCCAGATCGGGACCTTCAAGCCCAGGGTGGAGAACGGCGCGGTCAAGGTGAGCGTGCCGCGCGCCCTGCTGCCCGGCAACCCGCGGCTGTGGGGCTACGCGGCGCTGCTGCTGGCCCCGAAGGGAGCCGAAGATTTTACGCTGACCGACTATATAGCCTCCGACATCTCGGGCGGCTATATCTACGCGGTCAGGCCGGGAAAGAAATAAGGAGAACATATGGCCGACAGGGACAAGATAGCAGCTTTCGTTAACGCCTACCTCGGTTCTGAAAAAGTAAAAGATTCCTCCCAGAACGGCCTGCAGTACGAGGGCCGCCCCGGGGTAAAAAAGATCGCTTTCGGCGTTTCGGCCTCGCTGGCCTGCATCGAGCGCGCGGCCGCCTGCGGCGCCGATATGCTGATAGTCCACCACGGCCTGCTCTGGGGCGCGTCCCAGCCCTTCACCGGCCCCTTCAAGCGCAAGCTCGACGCGCTGGTGCACAGCGGGCTTTCACTCTGCGGCTGGCACCTGCCGCTGGACAAGCACGCGGTGGTCGGCAACAACGCCCGCCTGCTGACACTGCTCGGCGCCAAGGCCATGAAACCTTTCGGGACACACGATGGCGAGACCATCGGCTTCCGCGGCGCCTTCGCCAGGCCGCTCTCGATAGGCGACATAGCCGCGGTGCTGGCCATAAAACTGGACGCCGAGCCGCTCTGCTTCCGCTTCGGCGCCGAGAAGATACGGACCGTCGGCGTAGTGAGCGGCGGCGCGGCCAGCATGTTCAAACAGGCGGTCGCGGCCGGCCTGGACCTCTACATCACCGGCGAGGTGCACGAGACCACGCAGGAATACGCCCGCGAAACCCGCTCCAACTTCATCTCGGCCGGCCACTACAACAGCGAAAAGCCCGGCGTCATGGCGCTGGCCCAGGTGCTCGAGAAAAAGTTCAAAGTAAAGACAGATTTCATCGACATCCCCAACCCGGCCTAAGCCGTTCCGGCAAATAAAAGAACCACGGAAAGTTCCGTGGTTCTTTTTTAATTTGCCGGAGCCCTACTTATCTTCGGCGGCTAACGGAACCCGTGGAATGAGCAGGATAACGAAGGAGAGGGCCAGGATGGCGGCGGCGTTCATGGCCAGGCAGAAGGCGACCGAGAATTTCTCCGCCAGAATACCGTTGGTCATGAAGGCCAGCGGCATCACCGCGTAGGCCAGCGTGGTCAGCACCGAGAAGAAGCGCCCCTTCATCTCGTCGGGCACCGTGGACTGGAACAGCGTGATGGCCAGCGTGTTGCCGCCGCCCAGCGCCGCCCCGCCCATGAAGAGCAGCGCGCATACCAGGTACTTGTCCGGCGAGAAATACAGCCCCGCAAAGCAGCCCCCCATCAGCAGCAGCGACAGGAACAGCCAGCGGTAGATATTGCCGCCCAGGCTCCTGAAACTCAGGAACCCCGCCAGCGCCGCCGACCCGAGCGCGAAGAAAGTTTCGAACACCGCCAGCCAGGTCACCGACTCGTTAAGGGTGAACTTCACTATCATCGGGATGAGTATAAGTATCGGCGAGACGAAGAAATTGAAAGCCGCGAAAGTAAGGATCAGCCACAGCAGCGGCTTGTTGCCGAAAGTGTAGGCCAGCCCCTCCTTGAACTCCTCCATGAAAGAACTGTCCGTCCTCGCCTCCGGCTCCAGGCCGGTCTTTATCCCCCACACCGCCGCAAAGGACGCCGCGTAGCCGCCGGCGTTGAACAGGAAAGCACCCGCCACGCCGGCCGCCGCCATCAGCACGCTGCCCAGCGCCGAGCCCACCACGTTGGAAAGCTGCAGCACCGAGGCGTCGGCCGCCACCGCCTGCGGCATTTTCTCCGGCGAGGTCAGGCGCAGGATAGAGGCGGCCACCGCCGACTCGAACAGCGGCCCGAAGCCGGAAATAAGGAAGCATATGGAATAGAGCCAGACCAGATTCAGCCGGCCGCTCCACAGCAGCAGCCCCAGGGCCAGCACCAGCGCCGCGCGCGCCGCGTCCGCCCCCAGCATGACGCGCCGCTTGTCTGACCTGTCTGAAAGCGTGCCCAGCAGCGGGCCGAAGATTATGACCGGCAGCACGTTGACCGCCATGATGAGGCCGAGGTGGAACTTGGAACCCTCCCCCGCCGAAGACAGCACCCACCAGGCTATGGCGATGGAAAAGAACTTGTCGCCGACGGCGGAGATGACGCGCCCGACGAAGAGCCTGCGGAAATCCGGGAACAGCGCCAGCGGGTGCCCCTTGGCCGCGTCTATCAGTCTGCGCATCTGGACTCCTTGCGGGCGCACAGGGCTTCCATGCCCCGCATGAAACTTATGACGCCCGAATTAAGAGAGGTTTCGTGGCCGGCCTCGTGGTTCTTCAGGTAGCGCACCATCTCGGCGCGCAGGGCCGAGAGCGGCACCTGGCCGGCCAGCGCCGGCTCCACCAGGTTAAGCGTGTCGCCGGGCCTGAGGTAGCGGTATTCGTGCTCGGCCAGCCAGCGCGGGTCCGCCGCGCTCCGGCGCACCAGGGCGGCCACGCCGTTGTCCCAGTAGACCACGGCCCACTCCCGGCGCGGCAGGTAGTACATGTACGCGGGCCGCCAGAACATGATCTCCCGGCCGTTGGCCAGCCGCTGCTTCACCGGCACCTTCGGCTCGTCGAGCTGGATGAGCATGAGGTCGAAGCGGTACTTCCTTATCAGCTCCTCCCACTTGGCGGGGCTTTCCCGCACGTCCACCACCTCGGCGATCTTGTCGTGGAACAGGTAGCGCCCGTCCACAAAAACCTTGTAGTCCGGGGCCAGCGTCCAGCCCAGCCAGCCGCCCCAGCCCCAGGGATTAAAAACGCGCAGCCCCGAGAGCTCCGCCTTATTGACCCGCAGGAAGGAGGCCAGCCCGTCCGAGCCCCACCGGAAGCCGGTGGCTTTGCCGGTGTACTGCGTCCAGACGCTGCCGCCGTAGAACCACAGGATCAGAACAGCGGCGGCCCCGGCGGCCTGCGCCAGGCGGCGGCCGCCCACTTTTATGTCCTGCCAGGGCAGGGCCAGCGTAAAGGTCAGGCCGGTAATGATGAAGAAAGGGATATGGCGCGCGTGGTTGGCCGAGGCCCAGACAAAGAACAGCAGGCAGGCGAAATGCGAGTACACGGCGTGGCGGCGCTTGAGCACGAAGAAGGCGAAGCTGCCCAGCACCCCGGCCAGCGCCAGCACATAGGGCCACTGGTAGATGTTCATCAGGTCGAAGGTGTTCCACTCCTGGATGTACTCCTGCAGGGTGTTGATATGCTTCTGGTGGTTGGCGATCACGGCGTAGATCTTCCAGCCGTAGGGGTTGACCAGGCTGGCGGCGAAGCCGGCGCAGAAGACCCAGAGATATGCGAAGCTGCCCGTCGGGCGGACGAAACCTGACTTGCCGTAGATGTAGGGCAGTTCCTCGGCGAAGAATTCCCCGGCGGCGTAAAGGCCCGCCAGGGCCAGGCCGTACATGTACCCGGCGTGGATATTGGCCCAGACGCAGAAGAAAGCGGCGGCGGCGGCCAGCAGGGGCGCTCCCCCCGGGAGCAGGCCCAGGCGGCGGCGCTCCAGGAAGTAGAGCTCCAGCGCGAAGAACAGCAGGCTGAAATTTTCGGGGCGCAGGTCGCTGTTGGTTATGATGGCGGCGGCGAAGAAAGGCAGCGCCAGCGGCAGCGCCGCACGGCGGCCGTAGAGCAGGGCGATGGAGCGGAACACCAGCAGCGTCAGCGCCAGCAGCGCCGCCTTGAAGAACAGCAGCGCCTTGAAGCCGCCGGCTTTATGGAGAAGGTAATAGAAGATCTGCGGCAGCCACTCGAAGTCGTACCACTCCGCCCCGGGCAGGGTCCAGGACAGGAAGTCCGCGCGCGGCGGCCCCAGGTGGGCCAGCGCGTATTTCCCGGCGGACAGGTGCCAGAAAATATCCGGGTTTATCACCGGCAGGAAAAAAGCCGAGCAGGCGAACGCGAAAGCGGCCCAGCCGGCTATTGTTATCAGCCTGTCCCTTTGTACCATTGCTCAATTTTATAATATGCGCGCGTATTTATTATAATTATTGCGGGGATAGTTCAGTTATAAAGATGGCCTACTACAAAAAACTTAAAGCGGATCTCGCCGCGGCGGCGTCCGAGGGAATTATTACGCCCGAACAGGCCGCTTACGTCTGGGAGAAGGCCTACGCCCGCAGGACCTTCGCCTCTTTTAAAGCCGCCCACTGGATAGCCGCGGCCGCCGGGCTGTTCGTGGCCCTGGGCCTCATCCTCGTAGTAGCCAGCAACTGGGACAAGATAGGCGCGCTAGCCAAGATGGGCGCCTACCTGCTGCTGTTCGCCGGCGCGGCCGAGGCCAGCCTGCGCCTGGAAGACAAACCCGCCGCCGCCATACCGCTGGAAACGCTCTGGTTCTTCATGCCGGTGCTGGGCATCGGCCTGTATGCGCAGATCTTCAACCTCAGCGGCGACCCCGTAAAACCCTACCTGGTCTGGGCCGCCCTGTCCGCGCCGCTGGCCCTGCTGTCCAAGAGACCCCTGACCGCCTACCTGACGGCCGCCCTCCTGCTCGCGACGCTCTACTGGGGCACGCTGGGCGGCAAGAGCATGCTCTCGCTGGCCGCCTACCGGGGCGTCGGCTACGCGCAGCCGCTCTGGCACTGGCCCCTGGCGCTGGCCGTGCTGGCCGCGGGCATCGCCATTTATCCCGGCAGGAAGACCGGCCGGCCGCTGGCCGCCGGCGTAGTCTGGCTGTTCCTGATGCTGGTGGCCGACACGGCCATAAAGGTGCGCTCGGAAGCGCTGGTGCTGCTGGCGGGCATGTCGCTGGCCGTACTGTGGCTCTCTTTCGGCCGCGAGCCCGAGGAAGAGAAGGCCGGCCTGCCGCTGCTGGCCTGGACCGGCGCCGTCTACGCCATGACCTTCTTCTGGCATTACAGGCCGCATGACTATTCCCGCTACGGCGGCGCCGACACTGCCGCGGGCGGCGCGCTGACCTGGCTGCTCTTCGCCGGCGCCCTGCTGACGGTCCTCTTCAAAAAACAGCGCCTGCTGCCCGAAGGCAAGATGGAAACCTGGCTGGCCAAGAGCCTGCTGGCCGCCTCCATGCTGTGCGCCTTCCTCCTGTTCGACGCCAACGAGGCCTCGGCCAAGATCCTGGCCGTGCTCGCCAACCTGATGCTGGCCGCCTTCGGCGCAGGCTGCATAATCAGCGGCGCCAAGAATTCCGACGAGCGGCTGATTAACCGCGGCGTGCTGGTAATAACTCTCACCGCGGTCACCCGCTTCATGGACCTTTTTGGAGGCCTGCTTAAGAGCGGGCTGGCCTTCATAGTTACGGGCCTCGCCTTCGCGGCGCTGGCCTACTTTGTGAATAAGGGCAGGAAAGCCCTTATAGAGTCGGTGAAGAAATGAGTAAACTCCGCATAGTCCTCGGCCTGCAGCTCCTCTTCTTCGCGGTGTGGGGCGGCTGGCTGCTGTCCTCGCGTAATTCCGCCTCGCCGGAGTTCTACCTGGAGACCGCCCCGGTGGACCCGCGCGACCTGCTCTCGGGCACCTACGTGGCGCTCACCTACGAGATCTCCCAGCCTAAGGCCGGCCGCTGCCCCTCCTTCAACAAGTTCGGCTCCGTCTTCGTAAAGCTGGAGGACCGCGGCCGCACCGCCAATACCGCGGCCGGCACGGTGCCTGTCTACGAGGCCACGGACTGCTCGGCCAATCCGCCGCAGGAGCCGGGCTGGGTGAGCGCCAACCTGCAGTACAATTTCCGCGGCACCGTGGCCCTGTACGGCATAGAGAAATTTTTCGTAAACGAGAACAACCCGCTCAAGGACGCCCGCAGCGGGTCGGTGATAGCCAAGGTGAAAATAGGCCACGGCCGCCGCCTTGACCTTCTGGACCTGGTAAAGAAACTCTAGTCCGCCAGCCGGCGCTCCCGCCGTCCCCGCCCGCTGGCGCCAACCGCCCCGGGCGGTTCGCCCTAAAAAAAGGAGACCACATGCAGAGAACACAGGAAATGACCAGCGTGCAGCCGGACTGGGAGAATTTCTATCCCCGCCCCATCTCCGAAAAAACCCCCTTCTTTTCGCGCGACGGCCGCGTTTACGACTGCCTGTTCGCCCAGCAGCTCAACCGCGACCTGCTGACGCTGCTGTTCCGCACCGCCGACCGCCTGCGCGAGGTAACGCAGCACAAGGACGGCGCAGACTACATCTCCGGCCTGCTCTCCGACAAACGGGCCATGCTGTACTTCGCGCAGCCCTCCACCCGCACGTTCATGTCTTTCCTGAACGCGGCCCACATCCTGGGCGTAAAGACCTCCGAGATCCGCGACAGCTCCACCTCCTCAGAGGTTAAGGGCGAGACACCCGAGGACACCGTGCGCACCTTCTCTAGCTACGTGGACATGATCATCATGCGCCACCCCACGCCCGGCTTCGTGGAGAAGACGGCCTGGCTGATGAACCGCACCGGCCGCCCGGTGCCGATAATCAGCGGCGGCTCCGGCAAGGACCAGCACCCCACCCAGGCCCTGCTGGACACCTACACGCTGTACCGCAGCTTCAACGGCGACATGGACAACAAGCACATCGTCATGGTGGGCGACCTCAAGCGCGGCCGCACCGTGCGGTCGCTGTCCTACCTGATGAAGAACTACAACAAGATCTCCCTGTCCTTCGTTTCGCCCAAGGAGTTCCGCATGGAGACCGACATCCTGGAGTTTCTCAAGCGCCACAATATCCCCTTCCAGGAGACCGAGGACTTCAAGGGCGTGATGAAGACTGCCGACGCCATCTACATGACCCGCATCCAGGACGAGCACGACAAGGCCGGCGAGAGCAAGGGCGTGGATTACTCCCCCTTCTACTTCCGCAAAGAGAACCTGAAGGACATCAAGAAGACCTGCGTGATCATGCACCCGCTGCCGCGCCGCCACGAGATAGAAGTTTCCGTGGACGAAGACCCCCGCGCCGTGTTCTGGCGGCAGGAGCGCAACGGCATGTGGGCCCGCGCCGCCCTGATGGCCTACATCTTCGGCGTGGACGGCAAGATCCGGTAGATAAGGTGACACAGAACTTAATTCCTTGAATTAAGTTCTGTGTCACCAAAACAAAGCCCCCGGTTTTGCCGGGGGCTTTTTGTTTATCCCGTCATCCCGGCGGAAGCCGGGATCCAGACTGGGCACCGGCTTTCGCCGGTGCGACACTACTTAGTCGCTCAGGACCGACGGGTCGGAGAAGCGGTCGCGGATGGAGTTGGCGTTGCCCAGCTGCGCGCCGTAGCCGGCCTGCAGACCGGTGTTGTAGATGTTGTAGCTGTTGGCGATGTTCTCTTCGCCCTTGATGCGCTTGTCGGTCTGCACGTTGAGGCTGGCGTAGATGTCCTTCACGTCCACCAGCTGTATCAGCACCTGCATCAGGCCCTCGTAGCCCAGGCCGCTCTTGCCTTTGCCGGCCAGCACCCTGGACAGGCGCTCCGATTTTTCTTTCTGGTCGCCTATGTTGCGCACGCTGGCGATGTCGGAGATGATGGCGGCCACGTTGGAGCAGAAGGAGTTGACCACGGAGAGCGGGTCGAAGGCGTCTTCGCCGTCGCGGGAGTATTCGTTCAGGATCTTTCTGGCGGCCCTCCAGTCATAATCCAGCTTGCCGTTATTGCCTATCTTGAAGAGGTGCTGCACCTTGCTGATGATCTCGCGGTCCAGGCCTTCCATCACGTTGGCGACGGCCTTCATGATGAGCATGGAGGGAGCGGCCACGATGTCGCGCACTGCCTCCTTGGTGAAGACCAGGGAGAAGGACATCAGCGCCGACTTGTAGCGGCGGCTGTCGGGCACGGGATTGCCGTCCACATCGGTCTCGGAAGGGTTGGCTTCCTCGGCGGCGAGGTGCGGGAACATCCCGTCCACGTCTATCATGAAGTCGTTGTTGACGCCGTTGCCCTGGGTGCCGGCGAACTTGAGGATCTCGTTCATGCTCCGGACCATGCCGCGGGAGTCGGTCTCGTTGTGCTTGATGTAGCCCTCGTAGCGCTGGTAGACCACGGCCCCTTCGGACACGGCGCCGTTCTTGTCCTCGTAGTTGACCACGTAGAAGTTCTGGTTGGTATTGTGCTTGAAGATCTTGCCCACGAACGGCACGTTGACGTTGCTGACCGATTCGTTCTTGGAGGCGTTATGCACGTGCAGCACCTGGTCGCTGCCGGAGATCTGGTAGCGGTCGTAGCGCTGGCCGTTATTGGACTCACTGTGGAGCACCACGGGCAGCACGATGTTCATGGCGTGGGAGGTGCTGTTGAAATGGTTGGAGCCGGCGAAGGTGGAGTTGAGCCCCAGGCCGCTGGCGGCCACGTCGGACACGCTGTCGAGGGCCTGCTGGCCGGCGGTGGTGTCGTCGAGGGAGGAGAAGTCGTTAAAGCGCACGCCCATCTGGATGAGCTTCCTGATGATGCCGAGGTCGCCCTTAAGGAAGTCCACCAGCTTGGCCACCTGTTCCGGGTCCTTGGAGTCGATGATGAACTCCAGCAGGATCTTCTGGCCCTTGGCGCGGCTGGTGGAGAGGCCGAACTTGAGCGCGATATACTTGTTAAATTCTTTAACCAGGGTCTTATTGAGTTCCTTCATCAGGAACCCCTCGGCCTCGGGCAGGCCGATCATGCCCGCGTCGAAAGAGGTGCCTACGGAGGCGCCAGCGCTCTTGACGGTGATGCGGTCCAGGCGGATGCGCATGCGGATCTTGCTCTCGTCCATCTTGAAAAGGGTGACGGAGGGCTTCAGCTCTTTGGAGGTGCCCAGCGAGAAGGCGATGGAGAGCCAGGGCTGCACGGGGTAGCCCAGGCCGCCGCTGACGCCCATGTGCAGGCGGGCGGGGAACTTCCAGATCTCGTTGACCTGCATCTCGCCGATGCGCTTGGCGTTGACGGGCAGGATGGTTTTTACCTTGCGCAGGTCGGCCAGCTTCAGCAGGTTCTTGCAGTACTTGTCCTCGTTGGTCTTGCGCACCACCACCGATTTGCCTTCCAGGCCGCCGGAGAGGCCGATGTTGAAAGTGTTGCCGTTCACGTCGAAGAGGTCGGTAAAGGTATGGCCCGCGTCCAGCTTGACGCCGACTTCGTCTATCACGGCGATCTTGTTGTCGGGGAACTGCTTCATGTAGCGCTTGAACTTGCCTTCGATACCGGCGATATCGCCGAGGTCGAAACCCTGTTCCAGCGGGATCTCCACGTCTTTACAGATGTCGTCGAACACGTCGCTCTTGAGGTCTTCCCAGAAATGGAGGAGTTCGTTGTTGCCGGTAGTGGGCTGGGCGGGCTGGGGAACCGGGGCTTTAGGGTCCGTCTCGCCGGCGCCTTCGGTGCGCAGGCCGCCGACCAGCTCGGCCATGGAGGCTTTATTGGTGCCGTCAAAATAAGTGGAGAACTCGGCCGAGTAGGCGGGCGCCTGGAGGGCGCAGACCAGGGAGAAGAAAACTACCGCGAAGGCTTTGGAGGTGGAAGTGGTATGGGTCATTACTCTAGTGTAGCGCAAAGGAACCTGTTTCATAAGAGGCCAAGTGCCCAGCCCGCGGTTGTTTTAATGCCTATGCCGGCGTAGGCCTTGGCGGGCGCGGGGCCTAGGCCCTTAGGACCAGCGGCGACGGCAGTCCCCCGCAATATCGGGGAATCTATATGTACTAAAGATAACGTTGATATATTTAATAGGTCTGCTATAGTATGGCGAGGGGGGAGCGGCCGTAACGACAGGCATAGGCTTGGTCGTTAGGCCGCAAGGTTATTTTTATTCCGGGGGAGGGATTATGACTTCTTCTTATTCAGGCCTCAAGATCCTGCTGGTAGACGACAGCGAAGACGACACCCTTATGGCGAAAAAGGTTTTCGCCGCCATGGGGTTCAAACACTCCCTTACCACCGTAGCCGACGCGTCCGAAGCGCTGGACTACCTGCATTGCAGGGGCAAATATTCAGGCCGGAAGCCGGAGCTGCCCGACCTGATGCTGCTGGATATCAGCCTGCCCATGATGGACGGCTTCGCGCTGCTCCGCAAGCTTAAAGCCGACCCGGTATTAAAAAAGATCCCGGTCACCATGCTGACCACCTCTTCCTCCAGGGACGACATCACCCGCAGCTACGAATACGGCGCCGCCTCTTTTATCACCAAGCCGGCCAGTTTCGAATGCTTCAAGGACGTGATCTGCCAGTTCGGGCGCTACTGGCTGTCCGTCTCCGCCCTGCCGCAGTAGGAGCGGGCCGCCTAAAACAAAAAGGCCGTCAGATGACGGCCTTTTTAGTTTTCGGAGATACGCTCTATTCCAGGTACCCCAGGGCCTCTCCATGATAGCGCACGGCCTCCGCCCTCAACCGCTTCTGCGGTTCCCCCCGCACGCATTTCGAGCCGGCGGCCGAAATGCTGCTGCGGATCACGGCCCTCAGCCCCATGTAGAGCGGCATCAGCGCCGCGAAATCCGCGCGGTCCAGCCCCGCCGCGGCCAGGTATCTATCGGCGGCCCTTTCGGCCTGCCTGGGCATCCTGTGGTGATGGTAGTCCATCAGCAGGAAAGCCAGGTCGTAGAACGTGTCGATGTGCGTGAATCCGGCGTTGAACTCCACCGCGTCGAAGACGCGCGGCCGCCCGCCGTAAAGGCAGACGTTGCCCAGGTGCAGGTCCCCGTGGCAGTCCTTTATGGCGCTCTTCCCTCTTTTTTTCAGCACGGGCGCGCAGCGCTCGAAGGCGCGCAGCAGCTTGGCGCTTATCTCCCGCCAGGCGTCCGGCGGCAGCACCCCGGCCGCGGCTTCGCGGAACTGGCGGATGGAGATGTCCACCGCCTTGCGGAATTTTTTATCGTAGTTCCCGGCCGGAACGCGCGGGGCCGCGGCGTGCATGGCCGCCACCCGCTCTATCAGGACGTCGGAAATAGCGGAGTCCAGCGACCCGGCCTTGGCCAGGTTGCTCAGCAGACCCTTCTCCTCGAACCGGTTCATCTCCACCAGGTATTCCACCGGGACGCCGGGCAGGGGGCCCTTGCCGCCCCAAAGTTTTAAGGCGCCGTCCTTGCCCCGGCACACGGCGGCCACGGCGATATACAGGTCCGGGGAGTTCTTCTTGTTTATAAGGAACTCGCGCTCGCACATGGCCTTTCTCTTGCGCAGCGTGGAGTAATCCACAAAGCCGGTCTTGATCTCCCGCTTGAGCTTATAGGCGAGCCTGTCCTTGAAGAACACCACCGAAAGCGCGGTGTCCGCCCTGCCGTCCGCGGCAAGCAGCGTCTCAATTTCTTTGATAAGTTCAGGTTGTTTAGCCATTGGGTATATAAACTCTACTCTTTCCCCCCCACAAAAGCAACCCGCCCCCCGTTCTCAATCTGGGGACACAATACTTAATTCTGTTGAATTAAGTATTGTGTCCCCAGATTCCAGATTCCCCTAGGCGGGGTCTATGTCGGGAGCGGTGAAGCCGCAGGAGGCGCAGAAGGGGGGCATGGGGGTGCGGCCGGCTATGCTGTCGCGCAGGGCAAGTGCCCTGGGGCCGGAAAGGATCTCCGCCAGCGGTTTCTCGTTGACGTTCCCCAGCGCCATGACGCCGTCGACATCCGCGCAGCAGGGCACCACCCGCCCGTCGCTTAAAATGCCGAAATGATGCCGCAGCCCCAGGCAGCCCTTCTTGGGCCTGCCGCCCAGGCCGCCGGGCCAGTCGAAAATACTGCCAAAATTTAGATACACGCCCTCGCGCAGTTTAAGCCCGTCGCGCACCTTCTCTCCGGGGCCGCCGCCGGCCAGCGCCTCAAGCACCGCCGCTTTAGTGTCCTTAACAAAAGCGTCCCCCGGATTCCCGCGCAGCCTAAAGCTGACTATAAGTCCCGGCGGCCGCCGCAGCGCGAACTGCATAAGGCCGCCCAGCTCCGCGGCGCGCCGTTCGGGAGGCAGCCCGCTTAAAGCCTGAAGGGAGACGGATACCTGGTCCAGGCAGCCCTCGCTGAAAATATCCGGCCCGAACTTGTTCAGCAGCAGGCCGTTGGTGACCAGGTTCACCTTCAGCCCCAGGCGGGAGCAGGCAAACAGCAGTTCAGGGAGCCGCGGATGCATGAAAGGTTCGCCCAGCAGGTGCAGGAACAGCACAGCCGCCAGCTCCCCGGCCTGCGCGGCCGCGCGCTCGAAATTCTCCAGCGTCATCTCGGTCTTGGGCCGCGACGACGAGGCGCAGAAGCCGCAGCTCAGGTTGCAGCTGTTGGTGATCTCTATGAAAGCGCGCCTGAAAGTTTTTTTCATCAGTTACTTTACTATCCGAGCGGGCGACAGGGAGCGGTAGCGACCGTTCCCCATAAGGAATTCCCATCGCCCGCTCCAAAA
The DNA here is from genome assembly GCA_964417965.1 of uncultured Elusimicrobiaceae bacterium. Lineage (GTDB taxonomy): Bacteria > Elusimicrobiota > Elusimicrobia > Elusimicrobiales > UBA9959 > UBA9959. The sequence continues at coordinate 188,761 of CAYQJX010000002.1, read as the reverse complement.
TTTAGACCACCCTTGCGGGTGGTCTAAATTTTGGAGCGGGCGATGGGAATCGAACCCACATCTCAACCTTGGCAAGGTCGCGTTCTACCACTGAACCACGCCCGCATTTGCCGTTACTTAATACTACCAGAATATTTTACCAAAAAGGGGGGCATTTTTGGAATACCCCCCCCTCCGCGCTCAATAATGCTCCGGCGCGTGGCCTTCTTTGACTTCCTTGGAGAAGGACAGGGCCAGCAGCATGGCGGCCAGCGCCAGGTAGCCGATGGTGAACTGGTACGGCACCTGCCGCAGCATGTCCCCCAGCTGCCAAGGCAGGTACATGTTGCCGTCGGGTATGGCGGAGTGTATCATGCCGAAGAAAGTAAATACGCCGCACACCGCCACGTAGAACGCGGCCGCGCGCACCTGCCGGTCTATCAGCTTGGCCATGAAGGCGCCCCACAGCATGCCGGTCAGGATAAAGCCGTTGCCCAGCGCCACCGTAACCAGCAGCTCGGGCAGGCCTTTGTCCGCGGCCACCAGGTTCTTGTTGAAGATCTCGGTGGGAACCATGCCCGGGTTGGACAGTTTTATCTGCAGCATGCGCGCCACCGTGGGGAAGTAGGCCATCGCCACGGCGGGAGCGTGCCGGACGGGGCAGGCGTGGAAAGCCTGGCACATAATGTCGAGCGCGACGAAGATAAGGATAGGCGCTATCACGGCCGCGGGGATAAGCTCCACCATGAAGCCGAGGTAACCCAGGAAGCCGCCCAGGCCGATGAACAGGCCGGTGAGCAGCGTGTAGCCGGCGCGGGCGCCCATGGCCTTGTAGGCCGGCTGGCCGATGTAAGGCGTGCTCTGCGCCACGCCGCCGCAGACGCCGGCCACCAGCGTGGCCACGGCCTCGGTCAGCAGGATGTCGCGGGTGTTAAAGTCGTCGCCGGCCACGCGGGCGCTCTCGGTCACGTTCACGCCGCCCACCACGGTGAGGATGGCGAACGGTATGGCGATCGGCAGGTATTTAAGCGCGTCGCCCAGGCCCTTCAGGAAATCCAGCGTAGGAATGGGCAGGCTGAGATAGAGCGACAGCTCGGGCAGCGGCTTCGGCGTGCCGCCGGCCAGGCCGTGCGGGGCGAGGATGTAGTAGAGCACGGTGCCCAGCGCTACCGCGCCGAACACGCCGGGGAAGTTCTTGGGCAGCTTTATGCCGGCCACCAGCGTGTACATGATCAGGCCGAGGGCCATCAGGCCGATGATCGGCATCTTGAAGACCTCTACCAGCGGGAAGAACCCGATGAGCGCGAGGCCTATGCCGGCGAGGGAACCGAGGAGGCCGGCCTGCGGTATCTGCCGCTGCAGCCAGCCGCCGATGAAGGAGAAAGCGAACTTGAAGACGCCGATGAGCACCATGGTGGCCATGCCCAGGTACCAGGTCGCCATGCCGGCGTCGTACTCGCTCATGCCGTTGGCCTTGAAGCCGAGGAAGGCCGGGCCGAGCACGGCGAGCGCTATGCCGATGGAGGACGGCGTGTCGAGGCCGAGCGGCATGGCGGTCACCTTGGGATTGCCGGTCTTTTTGGCCAGGCGGAAGGCCATCCAGGTGTAGATGAGGTCGCCGAAAAGCACGCCGAAGGCGGTGCCGGGGAACATCCGCTTGTAGACGATCTCGGCCGGGAAGCCGAAGGCGAAGATCAGGATGCCGGCCATGAACGAGAGCACCGTCATGTTGTCGAACATCAGGCCGAAGAAGCCGTTGATGTCGCCCATCTTGAACCACTCGTATTTAAAAGGAGCCTTCGCGTTATTGTCAGCCATTATTTCCTCCGCTCAATATAAAGAACAGCCCGGGCGCTTCAGCCCCGGGCCAGTTTCCACTTGGTGCCGCCGGGGGCGTCCTCTATCAGCACGCCTTTGTCGGCGAGCGCCTTGCGCAGCTCGTCGGACTTCTTCCAGTCCTTGGCCGCGCGGGCGGCCTCGCGCTCTTTGATCAGGGCGGCCAGCTCGGGGGCCAGTTCGCCCGCCTCTTTAACCTTAAAAAGGTCCAGCGCCGTAACTTCCTCGGCCGCCACGGCAAAAGCCAGGCGCTGCGGCGCGGGGATGGCATTATCCTTAAGCGTCTCCCACAGCACGGCCAGCGCGGACGGCATGTTCAGGTCGTCGGCCAGGGCCTCGGTGAAGTCCTTGAAATATTTAGACTCCCGGTCTACGGCCGGCGCGGCGCCACCCGCCTCGGCTTTAACCTTCGCGGCCAGCGCGCGCAGGCCGTCCAGGCCACGGGCGGCCGCTTCCACAGCTTCCCAGGTAAATTCCAACTGCTTGCGGTAATGCGTCAGCATGCAGTAGTAGCGGTAGGCCAGCGGGTCATAGCCTTTTTCGGGCAGGGAGGAAGTGGTGAGGAAATCCCCGGAAGACTTGGACATCTTGCCGAGATTCCCCATCACCAGGAACCGGGCGTGCATCCAGTAATGGGCGAACGGCTTGCCGCTGGCCGCCTCGCTCTGGGCGATCTCGTTGGTGTGGTGCACGGCCACGTGGTCCTCGCCGCCCCAGTGGATGTCTATGGTCTCGCCGAGGTGCTTGACCGCCATGGCGGAACACTCCATGTGCCAGCCGGGAAAACCTTTGCCCCAGGGGGACGCCCATTCCATCTGGCGCTGCTCGCCGGGAGCGGCGAACTTCCAGACGGAGAAATCGGCGGGGTTGCGCTTGGCGGCGTTGGCTTCCACCCGGGCGCCTTCCTGTATGCCTTCTATGTGGCTCTTGCCCACCAGCTTGCCATAATCGGGCAGCTTGGCGGTGTCGAAATAAACGCCGTCGCCGGGGATATTGTAGGTGTAGCCCTTCTTCTCCAGGGTCAGCACCATGTCTATCATTTCCTGTATGTAGTCCGTGGCGGGGCACAGCACGTCGGCCGGCAGGCAGTTGAGTGCCTTGTAGTCCTTGAAGAAAGCCTCGGTGTAGAATTTGGCCACGTCCCAGGCGGACTTCCCCTCGCGGCGGGCGCCCACTTCCATCTTGTCCTCGCCGGTGTCGGCGTCCGAGGTAAGGTGGCCGACGTCCGTGATGTTCATCACGCGCTTTACCTTCCAGCTGAAAAACTTCAGCATGCGGACAAAAGCGTCTTCGGTTATGTAGGTGCGCAGGTTGCCTATGTGCGCGTAATGGTAAACCGTGGGGCCGCAGGTATAGATGCCGACCTCGCCCTCTTTGATGGGCTGGAAAATTTCTTTCTGCCTGGTCAGCGTGTTGTAGATCCTGAAGTTCATGTCGGTAGCTCTCTATTGGCGGCCGGCTACGGCCTTCCTGATTTTCCCGTCCAGCTGCGTAAAGAAATAGCCGCACAGTTCGGGGCCGCGCCTGTTGGCGTATTTTTCCTGCAGGATGCAGGAGACTTCTATTTCGGAAAACGGGTAGACGGCGCCCTTGGGCGCCAGGGAATAGGTGAAGCCGATGTCCATGGGGTTGTCGCCGGCGTGGTCCTTTATGGCCGCCTCGTAGCTGGCGGTCAGCAGGCCCTCCAGGGCCGCCTCCAGCTCCGGGTCAGGGATCCTGACCAGCTTAAAAGTGCGTTTTTCAAAAACTATCGCCGCGCCGGGGCCGGAGGGCGCCTGCACCTGGGGGCCGCGCGCGGCCTCTGGAACCGAGCAGCCGGCCAGCGCCGCGGCCAGCGGCAGCAGCAGGCACGCCGGGAATTTCCTCATTTAAGAACGCTCACCGTGGCGTAGCAGACCATGGCCTCGCCGTGGCCGATATCGCCCAGGCCTTCGCGGCTCTTGGCCTTTACGCTGACGTCGGCCCTGTCCATCTTCAGTATCGCGGCCACGGAGTTGCGCATGGCCTCGTAATGGGGCTTAAGCTTGGGCTCCTCGGCCACTATGGTGGCGTCCACGTTGATGATGCGCGCTTTTTTGGAGGCGAGGATCTCTATGGTCTTCTCCGCTATGGCCACGCTGGAGATGCCCATGAGGGTGAGGTCCGTGGGCGGAAAATAAACGCCGATCTCGCCGGCCGAGATGGAGCCGAGCAGCGCGTCGCAGATGGAGTGCAGCAGCACGTCGCCGTCGGAATGGCCGAGCAGGCCCTTGGTGTGCTCTATCTTCACGCCGCCCAGGATCAGCGGGCGCCCTTCCACCAGGCGGTGGATGTCGTAGCCGAAACCGGCGCGGGCCAGGGGGAGCTTGGCGCGCGTGCTGACTGTTTTTTCATCTTTCATAAAAGCCTCCGCTATCACCAGGTCTTCCGGGGTGGTCACCTTGATGTTGCGGTAGTTTGAAGGCACCACCGCGGCCTTGAGCCCGAGTTCTTCGAGCACCTGGGATTCGTCGCTGTAATCTTTGCCGCGGCCGGCCGCGTCCAGTATGGCGGCCAGCACTTCGCGCCTGTAGCACTGCGGCGTCTGCACCGCCAGCAGCGAGGCGCGCGCGGGCGTCCTCTCGAAAACTTTACCGTCCGCCGCCAGGGTCTTTACCGTATCCTTAAGAGGTACGGCCGGCACGGCCGCGCCGGCCTCGGCCGCCTTTGCGAGGCAGGCCTGTATAAGTTCCTGGGTGACCAGGGGCCTGGCCCCGTCGTGCACGGCCACCAGCGCCGCGCCGGGGCCGACCATTTTAAAAGCGTTCCTGAGGGATTCGGTGCGCGTCTCGCCGGCGGGTACGGTCTTTACCCCCGCCTTCTCCCAGCCCGGCCCGTATTTAGCCAGGTTCTCCGGCCCGAGCGCCAGAATAACGCCGTCGAAGAGCCCGCTGGCAGTGAAGGCCTCCACGGTCCTCTCTATCATCGGGCGGCCGGCCAGGAGCAGGTACTGCTTGTCCCCGCCCATGCGCGAGCCTGAGCCGCCGGCCAGTATTATGGCCTCGGCGCCGCCGGTTTTAACTTTCCTGCCGGGCATAGGGCGCGCTTACGGCTGCTTGGGCCCCTGCGCCGCGCCTTTCCCTTTGACCCTGGTGAAGATAATGCGGCCCTGCGAGGTCTGCAGGATGGACTGCACCACGGCGTCCACTTTTTTGCCTATGAAATCGCGGCCGTCCTCGATGACGATCATCGTGCCGTCGTCGAGATAGCCTATGCCCTGCTCCTTCTCTTTGCCGTCCTTCATCACGAACACGTTCATGTCCTCGCCGGGCAGCACCACCGGCTTAAGGGCGATGGTCAGGTCGTTGATGTTGAGCACCGTCACGTTCTCCAGCGCGGCCAGCTTGTTGATGTTGAAGTCGGTCGTGATGATGGAGGCGCCGAGCTCTTTGGCGATGATCACCAGCTTGATCTGGTTGTCGGCGGTCTCCTTGATCTCCCTGTCGAGGACGCGGAACGGGATGTCGCGCGATTCCTGCAGGCGGGCGAGGATGTCCAGGCCGCGGCGGCCCTTGGCGCGGTTTATCGGGTCGTTGCTCTCGGCCAGCGAGTGCAGCTCCTGCACCACGAAGCGCGGGGTAATGATGCCGCCGGTGATGAAGTGCGTGTCGCAGATATCCAGCACGCGGCCGTCCACGATGGCCGAGATGTCGAGCACCTTCATGTTCTTGCCGCCCTTGCGGCCGATAGAGAGGATGTTCTTGTCCAGGTCGTCGATCTCGGGGATCTTCTTGACGCTGATGATCATGCCCAGCAGCGCCAGCGCGTAGCGGATCACCGGGTTATACGTGGCCCAGACGTCGTTGAGGCTGGAGTTGCCGATCTGGAAGACGGTGTAGTCCAGCAGCTTGGAGAGGATGATGCCGACCACCGCGCCTATGACGCCGATGATGAGCGAGAACAGGCTGACGTTCTCGAAGACGTACTCTATGCCGATTATCACCAGGCCTATCAGCGCGCCGAAGGCGAGCCCTTTAAGGTCCTTGGAAACGGTCAGCCAGGTTAGCACGGGCGTGCCGATTAAGGCCACGGCCCTGAAGATCCATACTATCATGTGTTGCTCCTTATTCCTTCTTAGTCCCCGCTTTCGCGGGAGTCAATCTCATGAGGGCGGCGTACAGCGCGCCCATGTCGCGCACCACTTCCAGCCGGAGGCCTTTAAAGCGCCCCTCGTCCTTCTTAGGCTGGCGCGGCACGAAAACGGTTTTAAAGCCCAGGCGCTCGGCCTCGGCCAGGCGGCGGTCCATGAAGCCGGGGCTCGCGGACTGGGCCAGGATGCCCACCTCGCCCAGGAAGACGCAGTCGGGCGGCAGGGGAATGTCCTTGGCGGAACTGATCAGCGCGGCGCAGAAAGCCAGGTCCAGCGCCGCGTCCTTGAGCTTTATGCCGCCCGCCAGCGACACGAACACGTCCATCTCGTCGAAGCGCAGCCCCACGTTCTTCTCCAGCGCGGCGATGAGCATCTGCGCGCGGTTGAGGTCTATGCCGGTGACGGTGCGGCGCGGGTACGGCAGGTAGGAGCGGGACGCCAGCGCCTGGATCTCGGCGAGCATGGGGCGGGCGCCCTCGAAGGCCACGGCGAAAGCGCGGCCCGCCAGCGGCCGGTCGCGGTCGGTCTCGGCCAGCAGCAGGCCGGCGTCGTCCACGGGGCGCAGGCCCTTGGCGGTCATCTCAAAAATACCCGTCTCGTCCACGGCGCCAAAGCGGTTCTTGTGCGGGCGCAGCACGCGGAAGGCGTTGTTCTTCTCGGCGTCGAAATAGAGCACGGTGTCCACTATGTGCTCGAGCACCTTGGGCCCGGCGAGCGAGCCTTCCTTGGTGACGTGGCCCAGCAGGAACAGCGGCACGCCGGCGGACTTAACGGTCTTGAGCAGCTCGGAGGCGCATTCGCGGATCTGCCCCACGGAACCGGGGGAGCCCACAAAGTCCGGGTGGTAGACGGTCTGGATGGAGTCTATCACCAGGAAAGCCGGCTTTAAATTGCGGAACTCCTCTATGATGCGCGCCAGGTTGGTCTCCGACATCAGGTACACGTTGTCGGGCCTGGCGCCCAGGCGCTCGGCCCGCGAACCTACCTGCGCCAGGGATTCCTCGCCGGAAACGTAAAGGACCTTGCCGGCCTTGAAGGCGCCGGCGGCGAGCGACGCGCAGCTCTCCAGCGTCAGCGTGCTCTTGCCTATGCCGGGCGGGCCCGCCAGCAGCACCACCTGGCCCTTCACCAGCCCGCCGCCCAGCGCGCGGTCCAGCTCGGAGATGCCGGTGGAGGCGTGCTCCACCTTCATGGCCCGCGCCTCGGACAGCTTCACCGGCGGTTCGGAAAAATCGGTCAGGCCGCGGGATTTGGACGAAGCCTTGGAGAGGACCTCTTCGGCCTCTTCCACCAGCGTGTTCCAGCCGCCGCAGGCCGGGCACTTGCCTGCCCACTTGGGGGAGGCCTGGCCGCATTCCTGGCAACGGTAAATGGTCTTTAGCTTCATATCACTTGGCCATGGACCCCAGCGTGGCGAAGCCGAATAGGTAGGCTATATCCTTGTCCTCGAACAGCACCCGCGTGGTGTAGTTCACCCGCTTGGTCTCGGCCATGTCGTTAAGCCGCAGGCCGGCGGACACGTACTTGTTGAGCGTAATGTCCACGCCCGCGTCGTAGCGCGGGTCGTTGAACGAGCGGCCTTTAATGCGCCTGTTGCGCGAGAACTCGGAGCCCTCCACGAACACGGCCAGCCGGTCCCACCTGGAATTCAGGAAGGGGCGCCAGCGCAGGCCAGCGCCGCTCGCGCCGTGCAGCACGCCGGCGTAGAAATCCAGCTCGCCCATCTCCCAGCCCAGCTGGGCGTCCACGGTATTGAGCGTCTCGTAGTCGGTGCCGTGCGTGGCGTCCTTCACGTTTATCATGTTGGCCCCGCCGAGATAGTAGTAGCGGCCCGGGCGGGGGTAGATCCTGACGCCGAAATTGTTCTTAGAGGAGCGGACGGCCGGCTCGTACTTATAGTCCCATTTCAGGTAGGTGCGGAAGCCGCCCACCCGGCCCAGGGCTTCCTTCACGGAAACGCTGGCGTCGCGGATGTTGCTGACCGCCTCGGTGACGTCGGCCTTCATCTTCTGGTCGGAGACCAGCGCGCCGGCCACGCCTTCCCCGCGGTTGACCTTGTCCACGATCGCGTCGGTCTTGTCCAGCATGGCGTCGAGCTTGGCGGTGATGGAATCCAGGCGCTCCACCACTTTCTCGGCGTGGGGCTGGCTGTTGGAGACCAGGTCGTTGACGTTGGCGGTGATCTCGCGCAGGTTCTGCATCACCTCGTTGAGGTCCCGGGCCAGGCGGCCCTGGCCGCTGATATCCTCCACCATCTTCTGCAGGCTGGTCACGGCGCGGCCGAGCGCGCGGTCCAGCGGGAGGGAGTCGTCGCCCCGCACGGTGGAGCCGGCCTCTATAATCCCGGCGGCGGGCGTACCCTGGTCCACCTGCAGGAACTTGGAGCCTATCATACTGGTGGAGCCCACCAGGAAGCGGGCGTCCCTGTAGATCTTCACGCCCTCGCGCACGGCCACCTCTACCACGACCTTGTCGTTCTTGAGGTAGATCTTTTTTATCTTGCCGACTTCTACGCCGGAAAGCTTTACGGTGGATTTATCGGGCAGGCCGGCCACGTCGGAGAATTCCGCGTAAATGGGATAGAACTTCTGGAAGGAATAATCGCCCAGCAGAAAAACGGCGGTCCCGAAAAGCACGGAACACACCAGCACAAATAAGCCGACTTTCATCTCGCCGTTCATGACATCCTTTTACAGGTCTGCGGCCGAATGATATCTATATACGATATCCATTATATTAAAAAATAGGGCAGAGGGGGTGTTGCCTGGGGGGATGGTTAAGCAAAACCGTCGTTGAGCCCGCCGCTTGCATAGCGCGGCGGGCGAATACCGAGCGAGGGCACGGTGTGCCCGAGCGTGTTTTGCGTACCATCCCCCCAGGCAGCACCCTTACGGTGGAGTGTGATAAAACCAAAGAACGTAAAAACCTGTGTGATTACTTGCGCGAGAGGTGGGAGATTTCCATGAATTCTTTGACGGCGGGGTTTTCGGACTGGCGGAACTTGGCCGGTTCGGCCACTTCGGCGAACTTGCCGTCGTAGAGCATGGCCACCCGGCTGGAGATCTCCAGCGCCAGGCTCAGGTCGTGCGTGACCACCACCGAAGTGATGCCCAGCTTGGCGCGCATGTCGGTAATGAGTTCCTTCACCATGCCGGTGGTCACCGGGTCCAGGCCGGTGGTAGGCTCGTCGTAAAGCATGTACTTCGGCTCGGCCGCTATGGAGCGCGCCAGCGACACGCGCTTCTTCATGCCGACGGACAATTCGGAGGGCTTAAGGTGCTCCACGTCCTTGAGGCCCACCAGCGCCAGCTTCTCCCTGACTATCTTCGGGTATTCGCTCCTGGGCTTATCGGTCAGGTATTTCAGGCCGAAAGCCACGTTCTCCAGCACCGTCAGCGAGTCGAACAGCGCGCCCTCCTGGAACAGGTAGCCGAAGCTGCGGCGCACCTTGGCCAGGGTAAATTCGTTGTTGGTGGCGGCGATATCCTGGCCGTCCACCACTATGCTGCCGCTGTCCGGCCTGAGCAGCCGCATGATGCACCTGATAAAAGTGCTCTTGCCTATGCCGGAGGGGCCTATCACGCTGAACAGTTCCCCCTCCTTTATATCCACGGAAACGCCGTCGAAGATGCACTTCTCGCCGAAAGCCTTGCTCAGGTTCTTTATCTCTATCATATGCCCACCGCCACCAGCAGCGCGCTGATAAAGTAGTCCAGCACCATCACCAGCACCATGCTGGCCACCACGGCCTCGGTGGTGGCCTTGCCCACGCCTTCGGCCCCGCCCTTCGTGCTCATGCCTTTATAGCACGAGACCGTGGCGATCATGAAGGCAAAGAAAAAAGTTTTCAGGAAGCCGTGCATGAAGTCCGCGATGTCGAGATAGGTCAGGATGTCGTCGAAGTAGACCGACGGGGAGATGTCCAGCTTGACCACGCCGACCAGGCAGCCGCCGGCCACGCCCAGGAAATCCGCCAGCACGGTCAAGAGCGGCAGCATGATCATGAAGGCGATGTAGCGCGGCACCAGCAGGTGGCGCGTGGGGTTGGTGCCCAGCGTGTAGAGCGCGTCTATCTGCTCGGTCACCCGCATGGTGCCTATCTCGGCGGTCACCACCGCGCCCGCGCGGCCGGCCACCACCACGGAGGTCAGCACCGGGCCCAGTTCCTTGAGCATCGTGAAGGCCACCATGGTGCCGATGTACATAGGCTCGCTGAAGAGATTGCGCATCGAGTGGCCCATCTGCAGGGCCAGCACCATGCCGGTGAAAAAGCTGGTCAGGACGGTGACGGTGACGGAATCCACGCCGATCTTGACGCACTGCTTGATGGTTTCGGAAAGTTCGAACCGGGAGCGGAAGAACCAGAAGAACACGGATTTGAGCATCAGCGCCGAGGCGCCCAGGGCCTCGGCCAGGCCGATGAACTCGCGGCCGATGTGCTCGGTTACGTAGTGTTTCATTCCAGGTACACCCTCGGCACCCGGGCGGTGATCAGCGTGACGATCTCGTAGGTGATGGTGCCGGCGAGGTCGGCCAGTTCCTGCGCCGTGATCTCCTCGTCGCCCTGCCGGCCCAGCAGCACGGCCTCGGCCCCGACGAAGGCGTCCTTGACGCCGGTGACGTCCACCATGGTCATGTCCATCGTCACGTTGCCCAGCACGCGGCAGCGCCGGCCGCCTATCAGCACGTCGGCCTTGTTGGAAAAGCGGCGCAGGTAGCCGTCGCCGTAGCCGGCGGGAAGGGTGGCTATCTTCATGCCGCGGTCGGCGCGAAAAGATTTATTGTAGCTGACGTAGGCGCCTTCGCGCACGTTCTTGATGAAAATTATCTTCGTCTTCAGCGCCAGCGCCGGCTCGAAGCCTTCGGCCAGGCCGTAGGCGGCTATGCCGCAGCGCACGATGTCCAGCCGGCTGACCGGGTACTTCAGCGCGCCGGCCGAGTTGGCGGCGTGCAGCGCCAGGCCGCGCGCGCCGCGCAGCTCCAGCTCCGCCGAGGTCTCGCTGAAGAACGCCAGCTGCTGGCCCGTATACTCCGGGTCGGAATCGGCGCTGGACAGGTGGGTGTAGAGCCCCGCCACCGAGACCGCGCCGGAGGAAAAAAGCTCGTCGTAAATTTTAAGGACGGAAGGCCGGCGGGCGCCGATGCGGCCCATGCCGGTCTCCAGCTTGATGTGGCAGACGGCTTTTTTGCCGAGCTTGCGCGCGGCCTCGGCCACCTGCCGGGCGGCGTCCAGGCTGGCGATGGTCACCATCAGGTCCGCGTTGATAGCCTCGATAAAACTTTCAAAGGGGTAGAGGCTCCCCAGCACCAGCACCGGGGCCAGCACGCCCGCGCCCCGCAGGGCCAGGCCTTCCTCGACGGAGGAGACGCCGAAACCCCAGACCAGCCCTTCCCGCTCGGCCAGGCGGGCCAGCTCCACGGCGCCATGGCCGTAGGCGTTGGCCTTTACCACGAAAAGCAGCCGCGCGGGGGCGGCTGTTTTCTTAAGCTTCTGCAGGTTGCGCCGCACGGCCGAGAGCCGTATTTCGGCGCGCGTGGGCCGCAGGATGGTGGCGGCGGCCATGGCCTCTAGAACACCGCCTCTTCGGGCACGGCGTTCTCTATGCCGGGCATGGCGGGGTTCTCGAACTTGGTGAACTCGTGGAAGAAAGCGAGCTCCACGTCGCCCACCGGCCCGTTGCGCTGCTTGGCGATGATGAGGATGGCCTGGTTCTTCAGCGTCGGGTCGGTGCGGTTGTAATATTCGGGGCGGTGGATCAGGCCCACCACGTCGGCGTCCTGCTCGATGGAGCCGGAGTCGCGCAGGTCGGACAGCTGCGGGCGGTTGCCTTCGCGGGCCTTGTCCTCGCTGCGGCGGTTGAGCTGCGAGAGCGCCATCACCGGGACTTCCAGGCTGCGGGCCAGGTCCTTGAGCAGGCGCGAGATTTCGGACACTTCCTGCTGGCGGCTCTCGGTCTTGCCGGCGCCGCGGATGAGCTGCAGGTAGTCGATGATGATCAGGCCGAGCGTCTTGTTCTCGCTCTTGAGCTGGCTCATCAGCTTGCGCGTGCGGTTGCGGATCTCGAGGATATTGAGGCCCGGGGAATCGTCTATGAACAGCGGGGCCTTGGAGACCTCGCCGGTGTAGCGGGTCAGCTGGGGCCAGATCTCGCGCGGCAGGCGGCCGTTGCGCACGCCGCCCAGGTTGGCGCGGGCCGCGGAGCAGATCATGCGCTGCATGATGGAATATTTATTCATTTCCAGCGAGAAGAAAGCCGTCGGGATGTTCTTCTCCACGCAGGCGTGGTAGGCCATGTTCAGGGCCATGGCGGTCTTGCCCTGGCTGGGGCGGGCCGCCAGGATGATCAGGTCGGACTTCTGCAGGCCGCCGGTCATCTCGTCGAGCTTGGAGAAGCCGGTGGGCACGCCGGTGATGGAATTGTGGTTGGAATAATACTTCTCTATGCGGCCCAGCACTTCGCTGGCCAGCTCGGAGGCCGGGCTGAAGCCGTGCGAGGTATGGCGCTGCGCCACGCCCAGCACCTGCTCCTCGGCGAAATCCATGATCTTGCCCACGTCCTCGGCGCCCTCGAAGGATTTCTCCACGATGCTGGTGGAGACGCGGATGAGCTCGCGCAGCTGGGCCTTCTCTTTGACGATCTGGGCGTAGGCCTGGGTGTGGGCGGAGGTGGAGACCTTGTCCATCAGGTCGCCCAGGTATTTCTGGCCGCCCAGTTCCTCCAGGCGGCCGGTCTTCTTGAGCTCTTCGGAAAGCGTGACTACGTCCACGGGCTGGTTGCGGGTCCGCAGTTCCAGCATGGCCTCGTAGATCTTGCGGTGCTGTTCGCTGTAAAAATGTTTAGGCTGGAGAACCTCGGTGATGTTCTCGATGACTTCTTTCTCGATGAGCATGGCCCCAAGAACGGCCATTTCCGCGTCGAGTGAATTTGGAGGAACCTTGCTGTAGGTCATATACTCCCCCTGCCGCTGTTAAGTAAAGCCCGGGCCGGCTGGTTAAAGCGGGCCCGGGCGTCTAAGGATTGAAGTTACTTGCTCTGGGCCGAAACGGCGACCTTGATCTTGGCCGTGATGTCGGCTTTAAGGGCGATCTCGACTTCAAAGGTACCGACGGCCTTTATGGAGGCCGGCAGGCGGATCATGTCTTTGTCTATTTCGATGTCGGCGGCGGCCAGGTTCTTTATGATGTCGCTCTTGGCCACGGAACCGAACATGACACCCTCTTCGGAGACGGGGCGGGAGAAGGACAGGGTGATCGCGGAGAGGCGCTTGGCCAGGCCCCCGAGGGCCTCGTTCTCGCCGGCGACGCGCTTGGCGCGCTTGTCGGCGCTGTTCTTCCAGGCGCTGAGGGCGCCGGGGGTGGCGGTTTCCACCAGGCCGCGGGGCATGAGGAAATTGCGGGCGTAGCCGTCTTTCACGGTCTTAATGTCGCCGGAGCGGCCGAGGTTGCTGACGTCTTTTTTCAGTATGACTTTCATGGTTAATACTCCAGTCTTAGCCGTTATAGGACATGAGGGACAGGTTGCGGTTGATCTTTACCGCCCTCATGATCTGGCGCTGGTGCTTGGCGCAGGCGCCGGTGATGCGCCGGGAAAGGATCTTGCCGGTGTCGGTGCAGAAGCTCTTTACGATCTGAGCCTGCTTGTAGTCCACCAGGTCAATGTGTTCGGCGCAGAGCCTGCAGACCTTGCGGCGCGGGGCGAACCTGCGGCCGCCGGGGCGGCGCGGACCGGGACCGCCTTCGCGGTGCATGGGGGCGCCCATGGGCGGCCTGGCTGCGGCCGGCGCGGGGGCCGGGCTCTGGCTGGGGGTAGTTTCTTTGTTCTCCATATGTGATAGCTCCTACTGGTTTTTAAAACGGTACTTCTTCTATGCCGGAGGCGTCGCCCTTGGGCTCCACCGCCTCGACAGCCGCCGACTCTTCGGAGTCGTGCTGCTGGGGCGTCTCGCCGCCCGCCGCTTCGCCGTAGGCCATTAACTGCACCCTGCGGGCGGTCACTTTCATCTCTTTGCGCTTCTGACCGGTCTTGTCGGTATATTCGGAAGCGGTCAGCCGCCCCTCAACGAGGACGGGGCTGCCTTTTTTCATCTTGTCTTTGCAGCGCTCGGCGGCGGGGCCCCAGACGGTGACGGCCACAAAAGTGGTGTCGTCCTTCCATTCGCTGGTAGCCTGGTCCTGGTAGCGGCGGTTTACGGCCACGGACAGGGAAGCCACGCCCTGCTGCTTCTGAGTGAAGCGCAGTTCAGGGTCACGGGTGAGCCTTCCGGCTATCATGACCTGGTTAATTTCCGGGATCCGTATGTCCATATGTCGCCCTCTGCAGGGTTCCTTAGGCCTTTTTAACCGGCTGCTCGACGGCCGCTTTCATCAGCAGCGAGCGAAGAACGGTTTCCTGGAGCCCAAGGTTATGGTTGATGACCTTTACGCTCTCGGGAGTGGCTTTGATCTTCATATAGACGTAGAAGCCATCGCGGTTCTTGCCGACGGCGTGGGAGAACTTCTTGCGGCCCAGCCGGTCTTCGGCCAGAACCTCGCCCTTCTCATCGGTAAGGATCTTTTTGGATTTCTCCACGGCTTCGCCGACTTCGGCGTCGGTAAGCTGGGGATTTATAATCAGCATTAACTCATAGGTATTCATAGTAGGTTAATAATACCAAATCGGAGGAGGCTTTACAATACGGGAGCGCAGACCACGACCTGCTTCATGGATGATTCGCCGAAAGGCTTGCGCTTGAAATTCCCGTAACGCCTGAGCACCCTGAAACCGTTGTAGTGCAGCAGCGCCTGCAGCTCTTCAGGAAAAAAGCACCGTAAATTAAGGCTTTTTTTTACGGTTTTGCCTGTTTTTTCGCTGCGGTAATGCCAGACTATGCGCGAGACCTGGGCCGTTTTATCGTAGGAATAGGTTTCGTTAACCAGCACTTTGCCGCCGCCGGCCGGGGCGTCGTAATAGGCTACCGGCAGCATTTCCTCCGGGTCCCTGGTGAGGTAGCGGGGGTCGGGGCTGAACACGTCGAAGACAAAGCGCCCGCCCGGGACGAGGTGGGCCTTTACGGAACGGAAAAAACCTTCCAGCTCTTCCCTGCGGCCGAAATGCTGCATGGAATTGAAGGCGATAAAGACAAGCTTGAACTTGCGGCCCAGGGAAAATTTGCGGGCGTCGCCGGACTTGAAATCTATTTTCACGCCGGAGGCGGCGGCTTTGGCGCGGGCCCGCTCCAGCATCGGGGCGGCGTAATCCAGCCCGGTAATGTCCACGCCTTTCTTCTTAAGCGGGATAGTCAGGCGGCCGGTGCCGCAGGCCAGCTCCAGCACGGGGCCGCGCGCCCGCTTCGCCTCGGCCAGGTAGAAGGCGAGGTCGTCCTCATAGGGCTGGTTGAAGGCGTCGTAATGATCGCCGTCCCAGTAAACCTCCGACCCGTCCGCCGTCTTTGTCATTAGTGATATTTTACCTTTTATAGGGGGCGGCGGGTGCTCCTCCCCAAAACCCTTGGGGAAAGGGGGGCCCCGCTTAATTTCCCGCGGGGGGGAAACCGCGCAACGGTTTCCCTGCGGTCAGCCGGGTTTTGGGGAGGAGCACCCGTTGCCCTCCCACTTGGTATAATCTCAAAATGCTGAAAGAGAGACCTTGGTTTGCGCCGGCGGGGATATTGCTGGCCGCGCTGCTGGCTTTCGGGCTGACGCTGAAAGCGGGATTTCTGTGGGACGACCACCGGATGATAGAGCAGAACCCGCGGCTGGAGCTCACCGCGGCCAATCTGGGAGCGGCTTTCAAGGGCGACCCTTTCTCGCAGGGGCTTAACTATTACCGCCCGCTGCAGACGGTAAGCAACATGACGGATTTCGCCGTGTGGGGCTACCGGCCTTTCGGCTACCACCTCACCAATTTCGCTTTCCACGCCGCGGCGGCCGTATTGTTCTTCTACCTGGCCGTGGCGCTCGGCCTGGGCCGGGGCGCGGCCTTTTGCGCCGGAACCCTGCTGGCGGTACACCCCGCCGCCGTGGAGCAATTGCTCGTGGTGGCAGGGCGGGCGGAGCTGGCCTCGGCGGCCTGCACGCTGGCCTCGCTGCTGCTGCTGGTCAAAGGCCGGACCGCCCTTTCCTTCCTGGTCTTCCTGGCCGCGGCGGGCTTTAAGGAGAACGGGATCATAACCCCGGCGCTGGGCGCGCTGGTCTTCTGGCACCTTAAGAGGGACAGGAAAGAATACCTGAAACTGCTGCCGTTCTTCGCTTTTATCCCCCTCTATCTCCTCCTGCGGCACCAGGCCCTGGGCATGGACGCGCTTTCCAGGGGCTCCCTGCCGGTACTCTCCGGGCTGTTCCTGAAAGTGCCGCAGGCCGTCCTGGTATATCTTAAGGAAGCGCTGCTGCCTTTCGGCATGCATTCCCACCGCCTGCAGCCGGCCTCGGCGGCGCTCAACTACGCGGCGCTGCCGCTGCTGGCCGGAGCGGGATTCTTATTGTGGAAGAAAGGCGGCAGGACCGCGCTGTTCTGCGCCGGCTGGTACCTGCTTAACCTGGCCCCTAAAATGCCGCTGCTGGCGGTCAACGACCTGATGCTGGACCACTGGGTCTACCTCGCCAACGCCGGGCTCTTCCTCTGGGCCGCGAGCGCCCTCTATCCGCTGCGCAAACTTTTCCCGGCGGCCGCGCTGATCCTTATAACGGCCTCGGCGGTAAACGTCACCCGCAGAGACACCGACCTGAAGATCTATGAGCACGCCGCGCGCCGCTCGTCGTCCAAGCCGATGCGCTACAACCTGGCGCGGGAATACTATCTGCTCGGGAGGACCCCGGAAAGCCTGGCCATCCTTGAAAGAATAACGGCGGAGGACCCGGGCAACGCCATGTACCTCAACGGCCTGGCCCTGGCGCGCTGGCGGAGCGGCGATATTCCCGGCGCCCTCTCGGCGCTGGCCGCGGCCCTGGCCGCCAGGCCCGGCGACAAGGAAACTCTTTTCAACACCTACTGCGTGCTGGCCGCGGCCGGCCGCAAGGAGGCCGGCGCGGCGCTGGCCGAAGCCCTGCGGGCGGACCCGCGCTACGCCCCAGCGCTCCTCGCCGCGGCCAGGCTTAACGCCGGGGCGGGCAGACGAAAAGAAGCGGCCGCGTTCTACGCGCGGCTGCTGGAGATAAATCCTTACGATCTGGAAGGGCTCAACGACTACGGCATCCTGCTCGCCATGGGCGGGGACCGCGCGGGGGCCCGGGAACTTTTCAGCAGGGCGCTGAAAGTCGCCCCCGGGCTGGCCAGCGCGCAACGAAACCTGGCGCGGCTGGAACAACTGGAAAAGAAATAAATTACTTCTTGAACCCGGCCTGGAACGCTTTCAGGTCGGCGAGCATCACGCGCTCGTGGGCCAGCATCTCCGCCATCGCGTCCTTGAAGATCTGTTTGGTAAGCTGTTTATAGAGGTCCGCGTACAGCACTATCGCCCGTTCAGAGCGGGACACATGGTTGCGCAGCGCGGCTTCTATGGAGCGGGACGGTTGGGTGCTCCGTTCCCGGAAGCCGGTGCCTTCCTTGAAGTACCCGCCCAGTTTCTTAAGGCGCGTCCGTTTCTCCTGGGACAGCCGCGTAAAAATTTCCTTGATCTCGGCCCCCCTTTCATGGGAGCGGCCGAAGGTTTCAGCCTCTACCTCGAAGATGGAAACCGACTCCATCTCCAGGTTTATGGTCACGCGTATCAGTTCTTTGAGCAACATTATAGGGCCACCTTTACCACGATTTTAATTACTTCTTCCGGGGCGCCAACCGCCAGCCGCGGCGCGTGGGCGTCCTCCGGCCACAGCACGGCCAGCCGGCCGGCCTCTACCAGCGCGGGCGTCCAGCTCCCGCGCACCCGCCCGAAACAAATATCCTTCTCCGCGTCGTAAGCTTCGGTCACTTCCAGGCGCGCCAGCGGCGCCCAGCCTATGACTTCCGAGCCCCGCGCGAGGTACTGCACGTCCAGGTAGGCCCGGTGCGCCTCGAACCTGGGCTCCGGCGGCGCGGAGGTAACGTAACGCTGCACGATAGCGAAAACTTTCTCCCCGTCTATCGGGTAGCGGCCGTCGGGCAGTTCTCCCGTCCCCGGCCGGCGCAGGAACTCCAGCGCCTTCGCCAGGCCGGGCGTCATGCCCGCCTGCCGCTCCAGCAGCCCGAGGTCCGTCACTATCATTTCACGGCCCCCGTCTGCGCCGCGCGGCGGCGCACGGTCTCAAGCCGCGCCAGGTCCCCGATATCGCACCAGAACGGGGAAACGTCCTCGAAACCTTTTATCTTTTCACCGGCCGCGGCCAGCCGCAGGTACACACCCGTGATCGAGAACACGCCGGTCTCCGTCATCTTTGAAAAGATAGAGGGCGAGACTACCTGGATGCCGCTGAAAGCCAGCGGCCGCAGGCCCGGCAGGGAGGACTCCCCCTCGCGGCCTTTTAAATTCATGTTCCGGTCGAACACCAGCCGCCGCGCCGACGGCCGCTCGCGCGCGGCCAGCGTGGCCAGCGCCCCGGAGGCCAGGTGCGCCGCGTAAAGGGCGCGCAGGTCCAGCTCGGAATACACGTCGGCGTTATACGCCAGGAACGGGCGCCCGTCGTCGAAGAAAGCCGCGGCTTTCTTCAGTCCCCCGCCGGTCTCCAGCGGGAAGGCCTCCTCGCGGGACAGCTCCAGCCTGAGCCCGAAATTATTCCTGGAGCGCAGGAAAGCCTCTATCTTCTCGTGGAAATGATGCGTGTTCACCACAGCGCCGGTCACCCCGGCGGCCGCCAGGCGCCTGAGCACCAGCTCCAGCGCGGGTACGCCGCCCACATCCACGAGCGCCTTGGGAAGTTCGTCGGTCAGCGGGCGCAGGCGGGTGCCGAGGCCCGCCGCGAAGACCATTGCTTTCATTTAGCGGCCCCGATCTCGCGGTGGGACAGCTCCACCAGCGCGCCGTAGCGGCCCTTCACGCGGGCGGCCAGCGCCTCGGCGCAGAACACAGAGCGGTGCCGGCCTCCGGTGCAGCCGAAAGCCACGGAAAGCGAAGTAAAGTTGCGCGAGAGGTAGTTCTCCACGCTCAGGTCGGTCAGGGCGTACACGTTCTCCAGGAACTTGGACACCTCCGACTCTTTGAGCAGGAAATCCATGACGGGCTTGTCCCGGCCGGTGAGCTGGGCGTACTCGGGATAGCGCCCCGGGTTAGGCAGGGCGCGGCAGTCGAAGATGAACCCGCCGCCGTGGCCGCGGTCGTCGAGCGGCACGCCGTTCTTGTAGGAGAAGCTCATCACGCGCACGGTAAGGCCCAGCCGGGTCTGCCCGAACTGGCGCAGCGCCGAGGAGGCGGCGATGCGCTTGAAGCAGGCGGTCAGCTCCGGCACTTTCACCTCGAGCTCCGAGTTCCTGAGCAGCCATTCTATGTTGCGTACCGCGTAGGGCACGCTGGCCAGGAAATGGGTCTTGCGCTCGTAGAAGCCGCGCAGGCCGTAGGCGCCCATGGCCTGCATGATGCGGATATACACGAAAGCCGGGTAATGGCGCATGAACTCCGCCGCCTTCTGGCCCGAGGCTTCCAGGTAATACCGGCGCAGCTCGTCGCGGGTCTCAGGGGAGAGGTCGGCCTTGCCGTCGTAGAGCAGCGAGGCCAGGTCGTAATGCGGCGCGCCGCGGCGCCCGCCCTGGTAGTCAATGAACCACGGCTCCCCGTCCCGAAGCATGATATTGCGGCTCTGGAAGTCGCGGTAGAGGAAATAGCCGGCCTGGGCTTCGAGCAGGAAATCAGCGAACCGGACAAAGTCCTCTTCCAATTTGGCTTCGTTGAACGGGATCTTGGCGAGTTTTAAAAAGTAGTACTTGAAATAATTCAGGTCCCACATTATGGACTGCCGGTCGAAACTGTCGCGCGGGTAGCAGAACTTGAAATCCAGCCCGCGGCCGGCCTGCGCCTGGAATTTGGGCAGCCAGTCGAGGACTTTTTTATAGGCGGTCATCACCTGCGGGGGCAGCTCGCTGTTCTTGCGCTCCGCCGTCAGGTATTCGAACAGGGTGGTGCTGCCGAGGTCCTCCTCCAGGTACACGCCCTGGAGCTGATCCTCGGCGTAGATCTCGGGCACCGGCAACCTTTCGGCGCGGAAATGCCGGGAGAATTCCAGGAAGGCGCGGTTCTCAAGTTTATCCGGGCCGAAGACGCCGATGACGGAGCGGCCGTTGCCGCCAAGGCGGAACAGGCGGCGGGCCGAGCCGTCGGCCTTTAAAGGCTCGAAGGTTTCCGGCTCGCGGCCGAAGGTTTTTTTGTAGAGCGCCCTGAGCGGCGCCTCGGGCTGCGGTTTAAGTTCCGCGGCTTCCTTTTCTTTATTCTTGAGCGGCATGGTTTCTCCTGCAGAAATTATACCTTATGGCTTACTCCGCGGCGCCCAGGGCGCGCAGCGCCGACTGCATAAAGCCGAAGAACTTTCCCTCATCCAGGTCTTCCTTGTCGCTGTTCCAGGAGGCGGCCAGGCAGTACCAGTCCGCCTCGCCCCGCCTGAGCAGCCAGGCCATGGACAGCACGCCCGGCTCCGAGCCGCCTTTATACCCGGCGTAGGAAAAGGCGGGCGGAATCTCCAGGCCTTTGTTCAAGCCCATAATATCCAGCGCGGCGTCGCTGCCGCTGCCGGCGAAATACTGCATCAGGGCACAGACGTCCGACGGGGAAGCAGGCCACTCGAGCTTATCCACGCCGAACGGGCTGCGCTTGACCTTCTCGGCAGTCAGCGGCGCGTCGAGGGCGGCCAGGAAATCGTATTTTTCCCTGACCGGCAGGTTGAGGTATTTCACCGCGGCCCCGGTGTCGGAACGCAGCCGGAACAGCTCCGAGGTTTTCAGGAAAGGCTTAAGCCGCGCGGGGTCCGAGTGCCCCAGCGCCGCCAGCCGGGCCTCTATCCTGCGCCGGCCCACGGAGGCGATCAGCAGGTCCGAGGCGGTATTGTCGCTCTCCGAGATCATCATGGCGGCCAGCGTATGGGCCGTCAGCGGGGCGCCGGCTGGCCAGTCCTGCAGCCGGCCCGAAGGCAGGGATTTGTCCGCGCTCTCCAGCCGGAACACCCGGCTCCACGGCACCCGCTCCTCCAGCATGGCGCCCAGCACGTAGAGTTTGAAGACCGACCCCAC
The DNA here is from genome assembly GCA_964417965.1 of uncultured Elusimicrobiaceae bacterium. Taxonomy (GTDB): domain Bacteria; phylum Elusimicrobiota; class Elusimicrobia; order Elusimicrobiales; family UBA9959; genus UBA9959. The sequence continues at coordinate 167,734 of CAYQJX010000002.1, read as the reverse complement.
CGCGAAATATTCTTTTTCCTTCAGCCCGGCGAGCCGCTCCGGTTCTTTACCCAGGCGCACGGCCAGCAGGCCCGCCCGGCCCGGCAGCCCGGCCAGCCCGGCCTCTACCCCGGCCAGCGTGGCGTCCCGCAGGTACGGGGCCTTGAAGAAAAGCCCGCTTATCCGGCCGCTCTCAGGGTCCAGGGACAGCGTGACGGGGATCTCGTAGCCGGCGTCCGTGGCGTAGACAAAACGGCCCGACAGCTCCCCGTCGGCCCGCTCCTGCCGCACGGAGACCACGCGGCCCGCGCTCCGGTACAGGGACTTCAGGATCTCCTCCAGCTGCGGCAGCGAGACGCTGCGAAAGATTTTTTTATCGAAGAGGCCGGCCAGCTCCGCGGGGGCCTCGGCCACCCGCAGCGAAAGCTCCCGCGCGGCGGCCTCGGGCTTCCCGGCTTCACCGGCCGCGCCGGCTCCACCGCAGAAAATAAATAGGCAGAACAAAATGGGTAGAATCTTCATCTCAAAATTATACAATTAGTCCAGACCAGACCCGCAGCCAGGAGACCACATGCCCCTGATACTTAAAAGCGTTAACGAAGGGATAGGCGTGCTCACGCTCAATAACCCGGCCCGCCGGAACGCGCTGAGCCTGGAGCTCTGCGGCGAGATCGTAGCGGCCCTGGAGGAGTTCAAGGCGAAGCGGGTGCCGGTCATAATCCTGCGGGCGGAAAAAGACGCGCGCGTCTGGTCCGCCGGCCACGACATCACCCAGCTGCCCAAGGTGCACAACGATCCCCTGGCCTACGACAGCCCGATGGAAATAGCTTTCCGCGCCATACAGAATTACCCAGGCCCCGTGATCGCCATGATACAGGGCAGCGTGTGGGGCGGCGCCACCGACCTGGCCGTCACCTGCGACCTGGCCATAGGCGACGAGACCGCCACCTTCGCCATCACCCCGGTTAAGATGGGTCTGCCCTACAACGCCTCCGGGATCATGCATTTCATCAACCGCGTGGGCTCCAACATCGCCAAGGAGATGTTCTTTACCGCCGAGCCGGTCAAGGCCGAACGCGCCTACCATTTCGGCATCCTCAACCACCTCATCCGGTCCAAGGAGATAGAGGAATTCACCATGGGCCTGGCCCGCACCATAGCCGGCAACTCGCCCCTGGCCGTATCCGTAGTCAAGGAGCAGTTCCGCATTCTCTCGGAAGCCCATCCCATAAGCCCGGAGTCCTTCGAGCGCATCCAGGCCCTGCGCCGCAAGGTGTACAACAGCGGCGACTACGAAGAAGGCATCAAGGCCTTCACGGAGAAGCGCAAACCCAAGTTCAAGGGCGAGTAAGCCGGGTATTATTTAGGAGAGAAATTCAGCAGGAAGGGCTCTTTGCCCGCAGGGCGGCCGACGCCCAGGCGGGCCAGGGCGGAAAGATTGAGAGAACCGGGGCGCAGCGGGGAAGTCATCAGGGAGTAAGGCGCGCCCACGCCGGAGAACCGCAGCTCGTCCTTGACCACTTTTCCTTCGAAAGACAGGAACTCGTACTTGCCGTACACCAGCATCGGCCGGGCCAGCACCGCACGCAGCATGGCGGCGTGCTCCGGCAGGTAAACCTTGAAGAAAGAGAATATTTTATCCGCCGCGGCGGCGCTTTTTTTGCAGGCGTAGGAGCAGGGATGCCAGCTGATCACGTGCATATTGGCCAGCGGGAAACCTTTTTTGTAGTTAATGTCCCCCACCTTCCGGTACAGCCCGGCGTCGCCCGGCGTCAGCCTTGAAAAGAAATTGCAGACGTTGTTAAGGCCGAAATGGAGTTTTTTCGCGGCCGGGGTCCGCTCGTGGGTGTAGCGGATCAGGTCCGTCCTCTCCGAATAATTTTCTTTCCAGTCCAGGTAGGCGTCCACGCAGCAGGGCGGGTACCCCAGCAGCAGGCCCCACTCGCGCGTGGTCTCGGCGCGGCCCCAGCTGGCGGCCGCGGCCTCCAGGTCTTTCTTCCTCCGCCCTATCAGCAGCATCTTCTTTGCGTATTTAGGCGCGGCCTTGAACCCCTTGCGGCCGAACAGCGCCTCGGGCAGCAGGTACTCCATCTTCAGCTTTGAGCAGAGGTCCTTCAGGTAGGGCCAGTCGGCCTCGTCGAAGTCGGTGTAGAGCACCGGCTTTATGCCGGTGAGCAGGGCGGCCAGGTCCGAGAAGCCGGGATCGGTATCCCGTATCTCGGACAAGGCGCCTATTTTTTTAGCCAGCCTGGTAATCACTTAATCTTTGCTCGCGTAGTTGGGGGTTTCCTTGGTGACCTTCACGTCGTGGACGTGGCTTTCCTTCAGGCCGGCGTTGGAGATGCGCACAAAGCGCGCCTTGCGCCGCAATTCGGACAGGTCCTTGCAGCCGCAGTAGCCCAGGCCCGCGCGCAGGCCGCCGGTGAGCTGGTGGATGATCCCGGCCACCGTGCCCTTGAACGGCACCTGGCCTTCTATGCCTTCGGGGACCAGCTTGTCCTTCTCCACCCCGGCCTGGCCGTAGCGGTCCTTGGAGCCCGCCTCCATGGCCCCGACGGAGCCCATGCCGCGGTAGGCCTTGTAGGAGCGGCCCTGGAAGAGGATGATGTCGCCGGGGGCTTCCTCGGTGCCGGCGAGCAGGGTGCCCAGCATCACGCAGCTGGCGCCGGCGGCCATGGCCTTGGTAATGTCGCCGGAGAACTTGATGCCGCCGTCGGCTATCACAGGGGTTTTGCTGCGCGCGGCAGCCTTCACGGCGGCGCTCACCGCGGTGAGCTGCGGCACGCCTACTCCGGAGATAACGCGCGTGGTGCAGATGGAACCCGGGCCTATGCCCACCTTTATGGCGTCGGCCCCGGCCTTTATGAGGTCCAGGGCGCCCTGGTAGGTGGCCACGTTGCCGGCTATCACCTCGCAGCCGTAGCGGCGCTTCACTTCCTTAAGCGTTCTGAGAACATTGGCGGAATGGCCGTGCGCGGAGTCCAGCGAAATGATGTCGGCGCCGGCCGCCACCAGCTCGCCCGCCCGCTCCACCGCGTCGGGCCCGGCGCCTATGGCCGCGCCCACGCGCAACCGGCCGGCCTTATCCTTGCAGGCGTCGGGATACTGCTTGGTGTTGAGGATATCGCGGACCGTGATGAGGCCCTTCAGCTCGCCGTTGCGGCCTACGAGGGGCAGCTTCTCTATGCGGTGCTCCTGCAGGATCTTCTCGGCCTGCGCCGGAGTGGTGCCGGGGCGGGCCGTGATGAGCTTGGTGGTCATCGCGGAGGAGACTTTCTTGTCGAGGTCCTTCAGAAAGCGTACGTCGCGGTTGGTCAGCAGGCCTACCAGCCTGCCGCGGGAGATCACGGCCACGCTGGAAACTCCATGTTTGGCCATCAGCGCTAAAGCGTCCTTCAGTTTTTCGTCGGGCGAGACGGTAAGCGGCGCGGAGATAACGCCGCTCTCGTGCTTTTTGACCTTGGCCACTTCCAGCGCCTGCTGGTGCGGCGGCATGGCCCGGTGGATGATGCCGAGGCCTCCCTCGCGGGCCATGGCTATGGCGAGTCCCGCCTCGGTCACCGTGTCCATGGCCGCGGAGATCAGCGGGACGTTCAGTTTTATGGTTTTCGTGAGGTTCGTCGCGATGTTGGTCTGCTTGGGCATGACCGAAGACTTGGCCGGCAGCAGCAGCACGTCGTCGAAAGTAAGGCCTAACTCTATTTTATCCTGCAGCATGAGCTCTCCTTATTCCCACTCTATCGTAGCCGGCGGCTTGGAGGTGACGTCGTAGACCACGCGGTTTACGCCGCGCACCTCGCTGACTATCCTGGAGGAAATCTTCTGCAGCAGGTCGTGCGGCAGGCGGCTCCAGTCGGCCGTCATGCCGTCCACCGAGCTGACGCAGCGGATGGCTATAGTATATTCGTAGGAGCGCTCGTCGCCCATTACGCCCACGGAGCGCACCGGCAGCAGCACGCAGAAAGCCTGCCAAATTTTGGCATACCAGCCGGCCTTCTGTATCTCCTCGCGCATCACGCGGTCTGCCTCGCGCAGGATCTTAAGCCTGTCCGGGGTAACCTCGCCCAGCACGCGTATGGCCAGGCCGGGGCCGGGGAAGGGATGCAGCATCAGCACAGCCTCGGGGATTTTCAGGCTGCGGCCGAGTTCGCGCACCTCGTCCTTGAAGAAATATCGCAGCGGCTCTATCAGCCCCATCTTCATCTTCGCCGGCAGGCCGCCCACGTTGTGGTGGCTTTTGATCACGGCGGAGGGGCCTTTTACCGAGACGGACTCTATGACGTCGGGGTACAGCGTGCCCTGCAGCAGGAATTTCGCGTCCCGCACTTTCTTCGCTTCCCTGTCGAATACCTCTATAAAGGTATGGCCGATGATCTTGCGCTTCTTTTCGGGCGAGGTGACGCCCTTGAGCCGGCCCAGGAACAGCTCCGAGGCGTCCACGATCTTGAGCTTGTAGCCGAATTTTTTCTTGAAGACTTCGGTCATGCGCTCGCGGTCGCCGTGGCGCAGCACGCCGGTGTCCACGAAGATGCAGTTAAGCTTGCCGCCTATAGCCTTGTGCGCCAGCACGGCGGCCACGGAGGAGTCCACGCCGCCGGACAGGCCGCAGATAACGGCTTTGCCGCCGGCCTGCTTTTTAATTTCAGCTATGCTGTCGGCGAGGAAAGAGGCCGGGGTCCAGCGGTCCGTATAGCCGCAGACGCCCCGGGCGAAGTTCTCCAGCATCTTCACGCCGTGCTCGGTGTGGTGCACCTCGGGGTGGAACTGCAGCGCGTAAAGGTTGAGGTCCGGGTTCTCCATCGCGGAGATGCCGGAGCCGTCGGCCCTGGCGGTGACGCGGAAGCCGGCCGGGACCTGTTTTACCTCGTCGCCGTGGCTCATCCAGACGTTGAAACCGCCGCTGAGGCCTTTAAAAAGTCTGGAGCCTTTCAGCACTTTCAGTTTGCTAAATCCGTATTCGCGGGAGGCGGCTTTAGCCACCCGGCCGCCGTATTCGTGGGCGAGCAGCTGCATGCCGTAGCAGACGCCCAGCACCGGCACGCCCAGGTTGAACACCGCCGGGTCCGGCTTGGGGGCGTCCTTGCTGTAGACGCTCGACGGGCCGCCGGAGAGGATGATGCCCCGCGGCGACCTGGCGAGGATGTCCTCTACCGGGGCGCTGAAGGGAAGTATTTCACAATAAACCCGCAGGCTGCGAAGCCTGCGGGCGATAAGCTGGGTGTACTGGCTGCCGAAGTCCAAGATAAGGATCTGATCCATCAGTGTTTAACCTCAAGACCCGCCAGAAATGTAGGATTACCCTGAAATTCTAACAAATTAAAGCAGGGAGGAGCAGAAGTGGTCGAGGCTGGCCTGGCGGAGGATGGCGGCGCGGGCGGCGGCGGAGAGTTTTTTGAGTTTTGCCGGGGACAGGGCGGAGATGCGCCCGAGGCCGGCCGCTATGGCGGCAGGCGAGAGTTTGTCGTAGAAGAACCCGCTGGCGCCGTCCCTTATGAAGCGGGCCATATAGCGGGTGCGGCGGGTGAGGACGGGGCGGCCGAGGGCCATGGCGAGGAAAGCGATAGAGTTGCCGGCGGCTTCGTTCACGTGGCCGTCCTTCACCGGGATCACTACGGCGCGGGCGCCGGCTACGGCGGCTTTAAGATTGTGCAGATTCTCAGACAGCGGCAGGAACTCCGCGCCCTTCGGCAGGGCCGGGGGCCGGGAACCGCTGAAAATTTTCAAGCCAAGTCCGGAACGCCTTACCCCGGCGGCCAGCGCCTTGAAATCCCGGCCGGTGGACCCGGCTGAAAAAACATAATCTCCAGCCCCGGTTTTGACCGGCGAATAATAGGCGCAGTCCGTGGCGTAGCCGCGTTTAAGCAGCCGCGCGCCGGCCAGGCCGGTCTCCGCCCAGAGGCGCGCGTCGTCGAACTCCAGCATGAAGCCCGCATCAACGGCGGCGAGTGCCCGCACCTTGCGCGCCAGGTCGGCGGTAAAATTATCCCCGGGCATGGGGATGAGGTGGTTGGCGATAAACACTTTTTTGTCGGCCGGGGCCTCGCGCAGCAGCCAGATAAAACCGGGCGCGCAGCGTTCCCGCTTGGGGAAATCCAGCAGGAGCACCAGGTCGTAAGGTTTGGTGAAAAGTTTTTTAAGCCCGGCCAGGCCGGAGTATTTCAGGCGGCACGCCCCGGGCGGCAGGCCGCGGCCTATAAAAGAATAGTCGTGGTCAAAATCGTGAACTATGTCCAGCGCGCTTCCGCGCGCGGGCAGGGCGCGCAGCAAGGCCCGCTCGAAATGATAATTTTCCGGAGATTCACCGAGGTTGACCAGCAGCGTTCTCTTCATTATGCAGGAAAATTGTATCATAAAGACCGCGGCCGCCCGCTCCGCGCGCCTATGCAAAAGCTCCCCCCCTTCATAAGGAATATTCTGTTCGCCATACCGGTGATAGCGGCCGCCGCGCTGGCCGCCGCTCACCTCGGGGACACGGAGGGCCGCGGCTGGGTGCTGCTGCCTTACGCCGGGCGCGGCGGGCGGGCTGGTCTACGCGCTCGCGGCGGGAGCGGTCAGCCTGGCCCTGCCCGCGCCGCATGACCCGGAGCAGGTTTTCTTTACCCTGCTGATACTGCTCTACCTTAACCTCGAGGCCGCCCGCGGCGCCGCGCCCGGCGCGCTGGCCAGCCTGCTCTCGGGGCTGGCTCTCGGCGTCACCCTGCTGGTGCGTTCCACGCTGTTCCTGCTGCCGCCGTTGATGGCTGCCCTGCAGCTGGCGCAAAACACCCGCCCCCGCAAGGTCATCTTAAAGGAAGCCGCCGTCTTCCTCTTCGGCGCCTACATACTGCTGCTTCCCTGGGCCCGGCTGAACCATTTTGTCTACGGTAAATTCACGCCCTTCGAGGTGGGCCGGGCCGACAGCAACGTTATAACCGGCGTGCTGGGCAGCGTCTACACCATGGAAGGCAACCCGCGCGCGCTGGCGGGCCTGGACCGGGACGACAACGCCCTGGCCTGGGCCGCGCGGCAGGTGGCAGCCCGCCCGCTGGCCTACCTTTCGGCTACCGCCAAACGGGTCTGGCATATCCTCCTCATCTACCCGCTGCTCGCCCTGCTGGCCGCGCTGGCGCTTTTATACCTGAGAAAGAGCGCGCCCCCCGGCCCGGCCGCGCTCACGCTGTATTTTATAGCCGTGCACAGCCTGATGTCGATAGAGATACGCTATTTCTACCCGCTGGCCTACCTGCTGGGCCTGCTCGCCGCGGGCGGCGTCTGCGCCGTGTTGAAAACCTCCGCGCCCCCCGCCGGCGCCGGCGTCCGGACGGCCCGGATCCTGCTGCTGCCGGCCCTGCTGGCCGCGCTGGCCGTAGAATACGTCGTGCTGGCTTACCCGTACAAGGCGAACAGGGACTGCCTCTCCGGCGTGGAGGCGGCGCTGGAGAAAAACCCGGAGCACCCCTGGCTGCTCTACAAGAAAGGCGACTACCTGGTGACGCAGCTGCGCACCGAAGAAGGCCTGGGCGCGCTGCGCGCTTCGGCCCGGCTCTCCGGGAACAAACAGTATTCAGGCGCCGGGGATATACTGCGCATTATGGATTCTACGCGCCCCGAAACCGTGCGGGCGGAATTTGCGGCCGCCTATTTCGGCTGGGACCTGCTGCGGGGCCTGCGGCAGCTGGAGCTGGGGCAGCGTGAGGCGGCGGAGCGCTCGCTCGCGGCCGAATACGCGCGCTGGAACAAGGACCTCAACACGCTGCGCGGTACGCCCTACGGCGGTGACCAGGCCATACAGGAGCGCCTGCGGAGCAGCAACCCGGATTTCCAGGACCGCCTGCTCTACGAAGCCCTGCTCTACTGGCCTGCCCGGCGGCGCCTGATCATCCTGGACAGGCTGGAGCAAGTCTTTCCCGCGAGCCTCAAGCTGCAGGGGCTCAAGTTCCTTTCCCTGTCCTCGGAAACCCCCGCGGGGCGCTCGGCTATAGCCGCGCTCGCGGCAAAGCCCGGGCTCATAGAAGCCCTGGAGCCGGCCGCCGGCATGGCCGCGGCGGCGCAGCTGACCCTGGCAAACATCCCGTTCAGGGAGGGCAGCTTCAGCCGGACTGCCGGCCCCGGGTCGGCCGCGCGGCCGGCGCTCCTGCTTGACGCGGCGGAGATAGCGCTTAACACCGGAAAAAAGGACGAGGCCGCGCGGCTGGCCGCCGCGGCCGCCGGGCTGGCCAAAGAGCCGGACCCCCTGCGGCGGGCGGCCCTGCTGCTGCAGGGCGCGGGGCGCTATCCCGAGGCCCTCGAAGCCGTCTCTAAGGCCGCGGCGGCCGGCCCCCGGCGACGGAGACATCCTCAACGACCGCGGCGTCATCCTGATGCTGCTGCGGCGGAACGAGGAGGCAGAGAAAGATTTTACGGCCGCGCTGAAAGACAACTGGCAGGCCGGCCTGAACCTCGCCGCGCTGCGCCTGAGGGCAGGGCGCCGCGCCGAGGCTGAAGAACTGTACCGTCAGGCCCTGGCCCGCTCCGACCTGCCGCCGCAGGTGCGGACCGCGCTGGAACGGGACCTGCGAAAGTTCTCCCCGTAAAAAGAAGAAGGGCCGCACTTGCGGCCCTTCCTGTTTCCTGCCTCCCGACGCCTACTTGGCCCCGTAAAGGAAAGTCACGAAGTCATGCCAGCCCGTGTTCCTGGCGAACACGAAGTCCTGGTACTTGCCCTCGAAGATCCCCTCCAGCTTGGCCTGGTCTATCTGCTCCAGCACAGGGGGGATGTACACCGAAATGCCGTGCGTGTCGGCGAAGGAGCGGCCGGTCCGGTCCTTGTCGAAGTACCTGTTGTAGATGACCAGGTCCTTCACTATGAACTGGCGCAGCGCGGCCGACTTGGCCTTGAAGTCGGCGGCCGCGGGCGTGGCGGCCGTCATGGCGTTCTCCATCAGCTGCAGGTAATTATACAGGTCCCCGTAAAAGGAGATCTGCTTCTGGGGGTCGCTGGCTACGCCTATCATGTCGAAGCGCATCACGCCGGCGCGGGCCGCCTTCAGCGCGGGCACGTCGTTGGCGGCCCTGGCGGCCGCGGCCACTTCTTTCACCCGCGTCTCGAACTCGCTGGCCTTGGCCACGCGCACGGCCGAAAGCTGCGCGCCCTTCTTGATGGTAGTCTCATAGAACATCTTGTAGGCTTCCACCAGGATGGTGCCGAGCTTCTCGGCGCTCATGCCCGGCTCTTTGGCCATCGCGGACAGGAAGAGGTGGTAGGGATAGCCGACGCCGGAAATGGTCTCTTCGGAACCGACCATAACCTGGGCGCTGCCTTTCACTTCGCTGAGCACCTCGCCCATCTGCATCAGGCAGGCGTCGAAAGCCAGCACGTCCACGCCGCCGGCCTCCTTCACTATGGAGCCGATCTCGCGGGTGCGGATGTAGTTGCCGGTCTCGTCGTCGAAAGAGATGCCCTTGTTATCGGAAGCCGCGGTTTTGGCCTCCTTGCGCGGGTCCATCCAGCCGGAGCCGTGGTCCCACAGGATCAGCAGGTATTTTTCGGCGGGGTAGTTCTTCTTGGACCACAGCACAAAGTCCACCGCGCGCTTGTAGTCGCCCATGTCCACCGTGGGGGTGGTCATCACGGCCGGAGACTTTATCTTCTCCATATTGTCGTCTTTCCGCACGTAGACGCGCCGCGAGCCGGTCCAGTCGCCGTCGGCGTCGGTGTCGCCCTGCTTCTGGCCTTTCATGCGGCCGATCTCGGCCACAATATTGAGGTCCTTGCCGGAGCCGACCAGTTCCATCATGTTCAGGTTCAGCAGGCCGGCGGCCTCCAGGTCGTTCTTGCCGTTCACGAACACCATGACGGTCCATTTTTTCTTGGCGGCCTTGGCGCCCGGCAGGGCGGGAGCGGCCTTGTCCAGGGCGGGCAGGGACGCGGAAGGAGTGCCGACGCTGTACGTGCGGCCCTCGAAATTCAGTCTCAGGGGTTCTTCCGCGCGCGCCGCGGCGGGCGCCAGCAGAACCAGGGAAAACAGCAGTTTTATCATAGGAGATCCTCCGGCCGACTCAATACGCAAATATTATAGCAGACGGCTTTGACCTGTCAAGTGCCGGGGAGCGCGCACAAGGCCTACGCCGCGCCTGGGCCCAAATACGGCGCGCGCCTAGGCCCTGCGCCCGATGCGCAGCCGGCCGTTTTCTGGCAGAATATATATATCCAGGACACGGAGGTAGTACTGAATGAAGAACATACCCTACATAGCCGCCGCGATACTTTCTTTTTCCACCGTCCTTTCAGCTTCCGCTGAAAACGCCGTCATAGGCAAAGCCGGCCTCTCCTTAACGGAGATCCAGGTCCCGGCCCCCGAAGCTCCCAAAGCCAACCAGTGGATGACCCTGCGCAAGATCACCGTCAACGAAGCGCAGCCGGACATGAACGACACCCTGATCGGCATAGTGCGCGGCCTGAACATAGACGCGGCCGTCAAAGAACTCAACGCCAACGGCTTCAAGGCCTCCGCCCTCCAGGATAACCACGGCGGCTACATGGTGATGGTGGACGTAAAAGGCCAGAACGCGGCCGATATGGCCGTCGGCCTCGCCCGCTACTACTACATCGAGGAAGTGAAGGTCGGCCAGGCGGTGCACAACCAGCTCTTCGGCCTCAACAACAAGAGCCGCTCCACCTACGCGGTCAAGCAGGGCACCATAAAAGGCGGCATGAACCACAGCCCCGTGGACCTGAAGATCAACAAACTGAACTGGACCATAACCGGCGGCATGAACCTTTCACCTGTCGATCTTAAGATAGACCACGACAGGAAGACCATACGAGGCGGCGCAAACCTTTCCCCGGTGGACCTGAACTTCATCTGGAGCACCGAGGAAGTCACCGTGTACGGCGGCGCCAATAGCAGCCCGGTGTTTTACACCGTCAACTGGAAGAAGGGACTTCTGGACGGCAACATCGCCAACTCCCCGGTAAAGCTGGAATTCAACATGGGCGAAGGCTATGCCGACCAGAACACGGTGAAGGTAAGCGGCTACGCGAACCATGCCCCGGTCAGCCTGACCTACAACAAGGTCAACGGCCACATCGGCGGCCACATGAACCACAGCCCCGTGGACGTCAACCTGGTCAACTGCGACCTGTACGACTTCCTGCAGTACCTTTTCGTCTTCGTGAAATAACGGCCGCCCGCGGCCCCGAAAGCCCCCCTTCACCGGGGGGCTTTTTATTTTAGCGCGTTACTGCGGAAAGTTTAATATATAATATAGACAATGATACGATTACTGCTGGCGGCGGCCATTACCGCCCTGAGCGCGCTGCCCGCCGGGGCCGTCTGGTGGCTGGAGAACGACTACTCTTTCGGCTCCAACGGCCTTAACAGGAACTCCCTGACCCTCTTCACCATCCCGACCAGGAACTTCACCGCCGGCCTCAACGCCGCCTTCTACAAGGACGGCGGCGCCTACGACCACAAGACCTTCTCCTTCCGCGTGCCGATGATGTACTCCGGCCCCCGGTACTCCGTCTCCTTTAAACCTTTCCTCTACCCCGTGGACGGCGATATCCGCTCCGGCGCCTACGGCGGCAAGCTCTTCCTGCTCACCTCGATAACGGAGGAACAGGACGAAAGCTACCTGCGCCTCAGCCTGTCCGGCGCCTGGGCCAGGCAGGAAGCCAGGGTCCTGGCCGCCGGGGCCCTCGCGCCCGGGAAGAAAGCCTTTGCGCAGTCCTCGGGAGAGCTGCAGGCGGAAAAGTCCTTTTACGGCCAGTTCTACTTCCTGGCCTCGGCCGCCGCGTTCAGCAAGCCCGACGGGGTTTCCAACGCCACGCTGGTCACCCCGGCCATGGACCAGTCCGAACTGGCCTACCTGGGCGTTTTCCGGCATGTCACGGCCCTGCCCGACTGGGTAATGACGGCGCAGGTGGCCCGCAACATGAAACCGGAATATGACAGCTATCTTTACGCGGGATATAGTAAAATATCCTACAGGCGCGCTGACAAGGCAAATTCCTTCACGGGCGGCATCAAGCTTAACCTCAACGAGAAGTCCAACCTGGACCTGGCTTACAACGCGTACAAAGAGGACAGCTCCTCCTGGAAGAGCTACTACAAGCTGCTGCTGCAGCTATTCTTTTAAGGGAACGGTAACCGGATGATTACGCAGTCGCAGGAAAGTCTAGAGATGCTGGTGATGGTCTCCCGCCTGCTTTCCTCCAAGCTGGACATTTCCGAATTGCTCACCACCATCATGCGCCTGGCCTCGCGCGTGGTAGGGGCGGAGCGCGCCTCCCTGTACCTGCTCGACGAGAAAACGCAGGAACTCTATTTCGACGTGGCCCTCGGCCTCCCTGAAGACGTGCAGAAGATGCGTTTCAAGCTGGGCGAGGGCATAGCCGGCTCCTGCGCCAAGGAAGCCCGGTCCATCATCATCAACGACACCGCCGCCGACCCCCGCCACTCCAAGAAGGCCGACGCCAAGAGCGGCTTCGTCACGCGCTCGCTCCTGACCTGCCCGATGATCATCAAAGGCAAGGTGATAGGCGTGGTGCAGGCCGTCAACCGCATAGACGGGGACTTCGCCGACTCCGATAAAACGGCCTTCGAAGCTTTCGCCAGCCAGGCCGCCATCGCCATAGAGAACTCCCGCCTCTTCTCCTCCGTCAAGGAAGAGAAGCGCAAGATGGAGATCGTTTTCAAACGCATCAAGGAAGGCGCCATCCTCACCAACCTCGACGGCGAGATCATCATCATCAACAATTCCGCCAAGACCTACCTCGAGCACGACAAGTACAAATTCACCAACATCCGCACGGCCTTCCCGGACTTCGAGATAAAGCCCGGGCTGGACGACATCATGGGCGGGGAAGCGCTGGTTAAACGTTTCGACCTGTACAGGGAAAAGCCCAAGAAATTTTTCCTGGACGGCTCCGCGATAAAGCTGTTAAAGGAAGACAAGGACGGCAACCAGGTGGCCGAGGGCCGCCTGTGGATCCTCTCCGACGTCACGGCCCAGCGCCTGGAAGAGCGCATGGCCCGCAATTTCCTGTCGCTCATCTCGCACAAATTCAAGACGCCGCTGGCCTGCATAAACGGCTACGCCCAGATCCTCAGGGACGAGGCCTCCGCGAAAGGCATGCCGGACATGGTCCAAAAGTCTTCCGCCACTATTTACGGCCAGGGCCAGAAGCTCACCGGCCTGGTGGAAAGCCTGCTGGACTTCGTCACCATAGACAACCTCGAGGCCCCCACGCTCGAGAAGATAGATTTCGACGCGGCGGAATTCCTTAACGAGATAGCCGAAAGCGCCAGGAGCGGTTTTGGCGACAACTCGGGCGTCACCATCAAAGTGGCCGCGCCGGAACCGGTAAAGGTCCGGGCCGACCGCAAAGTGCTGGCCGCCGCCCTGCGCGCCCTCATAGATAACGCCGTAAAGTTCAACCCCGGCAAGGACAAGCTGGTGATCCTCTCCGCCCAGTCCAGGGACAATTTCGCCCTGCTGTCGGTGGGCGACAACGGCCCCGGCATCCCCGGAGAAGAGCTCGACAACATCTTCAACAAGTTCTACCAGGTAGAGGCCTCTTTCACCGGCCAGGTGGAAGGCTGGGGCCTGGGCCTGGCGCTGGTGCGCAAGATAGCCGAGGTGCACGGCGGCCGCGTCTTCGCCAAGTCCCAGCTGCAGAAAGGCTCCGCTTTCACCCTGACCCTGCCCTGCTGAACGAGGCCGGCATAAAAAAAACACCCGCCGTTTCCGGCGGGTGTTTTTTTTGCTCTGTCCCTGGTCAGCGCTGGATGGTGATCAGCGGGGTGTTCTGCGTCGTCATGCTGCAGCCGTGCAGGGGCATGGGCGGCACGTAGGGCGGGAAGCCGTTGTTGCCGGGGAAAGGATTAGGCTTGGAAATGTAAGAGCCGTCCTTGCAGCTGTACACGCAGGTATACGGGGAATCCATGACCAGCGTGCAGACATTGTCGGCGCTGTAGGCCTTCTCCGGGGAGGAGGCCAGTTCCAGGCGCAGGGTCTCGCCCTTCTCCATCCAGGAGTCTTTCGAGAGCTTGCCCACGCGCTTGAAACTCCATTTCAGGTAATACTTCTTGGCGCCCCTGTCCAGGTCGGCGGCGGCGAAGTCCAGCTCGTAGCCGGGGGCCGCGTCGAAGGCGAATTCCTTGGAGCCGAGCGAAGAGTCGAACCAGTTGGCCACGTCCCGCTTGAGCTCTATCTTCACGGCGACCTTCTCGCCGGCGTAGTCCTTGGCCCATTTGTCGGAGAGCGACACCTTGAACTTCTTAGAGGCGGGGTCGTAGGAGAAGGCGGTCATGTTGACGCCGTTGACGTCCGGCTTCATGGCCGTCTTGTACTGGGGGGCCAGGTTGAACAGCGTGTCGTAATTGCCGGTCTGGCCGACGGTGTACTTGTAGGCGGCGTCCAGCACGTTGAGGGTCAGCCACGGGCCTTCCAGGCAGACCTCGAAGCTTTCGTTCTCCCAGGGCAGCAGGGTGCGGGCGGCTATCTGCACCTGCGCGCTCTGGCGCCAGGTCTGGCCGGGGCGCTCCCAGCAGTTCTGCGGGCCGGGCACATAGCTGCCGGGGCCGCCGTTGGGGCCGGGGATATAATGGCCGCCGGACGGATGGCATTCCTGCACGTACTCGGTGCTGGCCAGCATAACTTTGGCCGAGGTGGCCTCGGCGCCGCTGGCGTCGAAGGTGAACCGGGAACAGTCCCTGGAATACCTGGCAAAGCCGGGATATTTAACCTGGGGCACGGCGACTTCCGCCGCCTGGCCGAGGGCGCCCTTTACATCCGCGCCTTTGTCGAAGTTCAGTTCCGCACCGGCGGTGCCGGCGAAGCTGAGCAGCGCTAACGCCGCTATTACGTTCATTTTCATTTTTTCCTCCATTAGTTTAACCCAAAATCCAGACTCCCCGCGGCGGCTGCCGCGGGGAGCCCTGGCGGCGCACTTACTTAGTTATCTTGTCGGTGTCGCCTTTCTTCACGTAGTCGTTGGTGGAGACGCTGCCGACGCGGCTGAAGCCCCACTTCACGAAGAACTTCTTGGGGCCGCGCATATCGGAGCTGGTGTCCACGTAAGCCGCGGTCTTGGTCAGGTCGCCCTCGGCGAAAGCCAGCTCGTAATTGCCGGCTACGTCGACGGTGAATTCCTTCTCGCCCTGGCTGCTGTTGAAGAACAGGAAGCCGTCCTTGATCAGCTCTACCTTGACCATGACTTTCTCGCCGGCGTACTCGCTGGCCCACCTGTCGGAGACGTTCAGGACGAACTTGCCGTCCCTGAAAGCGAAACCGGTGAGGCTGAGGCCGTTGGAGTCGGGGGCCGTGGGGGTGCGGTAGGTCGGCGTGAGGTTATAGGTCACGTCGTACATGCCGTTGCGGTCCACGGAGTAGCGGTACGGGGAACGCTTTGTGTCGAAGCTCTGGCGGTCGGCCTCCTGGCACACCTCGAAAGACTCGCTCTCCCAGGGGTACATCTGGCGGGCGGGCACGTTCATCTGCGCGGTGGAGCGGAAGGTCTGGCCGGCGCGCTCGTGGCAGTACCAGGTGCCCTGCTGATTGCCGTAGTTGCCCGGGTAGGAATAATTTCCGTTCGGGCCGTCATTGCCGGGGTAAGCCGGGAAGCCGGGCTGGTTGTAACCAGGGTAGCCGGGCTGGTTGTAACCAGGGTAGCCGGGCTGGCCGGGATAGCCGGGGTTGTAGTCCTTGGCGTCCGCGTCCTTCGGGTGGCCGGGATTGTTGGGCTGGCCGGGCTGCGGGGGCTTGGGGCCGTTGGGGTTGGGCACCGGGGGCGGAGGCGGCGGAGGCGGGGGATTGGGCACGAAGCGGCAATCCTCTATATATTCCGTGCTCTGCAGGTACACCCTTTCCGAAGACTGCGCGAAACCGCCGGAATAAGAAAAATTCCTGCAGTCGCGGCTGTAGCGTACGCGGTGGGGGCCATAATAAGGATAGGGAGCTTTGACATCGGAGCTTTTGGCCTGTTCGATGACGTTCTTGACGTCTATATTCTGGTCGAACTGAACTTCGGCGCCGGCCTGGGCCGCAAAGCCGAGACAAGCGAATACTGCCACAAGTTTATTTAACATGCGGTTACACCCTCCATTCTGTATAGGAACATGACTTCACACTTAAATCTTAATATAAAGGCATACCTATAATAAGAGGCTTAGGGGCCCGGGGGGCGGGGTTTTTGGACCCAGGCCAGCCTGGGCCTTAAGGTAATAAAAAAACCGCGCGCTACCCTGTAATACGGGGCAGCGCGCGGTTTGGACCAGGAGGCCGTCAGGCCAGCTTATTATCGGCTACCAGCCGCTTCAGCTCGCCTATTTCGGGGGTAATGATATACGGCTTGCCCACCGACTTCATGGCGCTCTGTATATCCTTAAGGCCGTTGCCGCTGATCAGGAGGACCACCGACTCATTCTCCTTAACTTTCCCCTCTTTAACGGCCTTCAGCAGGCCCGCGTAGGTGGCCGCCGCGGCCGGTTCGGCGAAGACGTTGGAACCGCGGGCTATGCGCGGTATGGCCGCCAGGATCTCCTCATCGGTCACGCTCACCGCGAAACCGCCGGAATCCTTTATGGCCATCACGGCCGCCATGCCGTCGCGCGGCAGGCTCACCGAAATGCTGTCGGCCACGGTGACCCCGCTGACCGGCTGCACGTCCGTGCCGGACTCGAAGGCGCGCTTTATGGAATCGGAATGCTCGGCCTGCACGGCTATGATCTGCGGCAGGCGCTCAATGATGCCGAGGCGGTGGAATTCCACGAAGCCCTTCCAGATGCCGCTGAGGATGTTACCGTCCCCGACCGAGACGAACACCTTGTCCGGGGTTTCCCAGTTCATCTGCTCGCAGATCTCGAAGGAGCAGGTCTTCTTGCCCTCGCGGGTGAACGGGTTGATGCCGGTGCTGCGGTTGTACCAGCCGTACTCCTGCGAGGCCTTCAGGCACAGTTCAAAAGCGTCGTCGTAGGTGCCTTTCACCATGATGACCGTAGCGCCGTAGACCAGCAGCTGGGCCACCTTGGCGGCGGGCGCGGTCTCCGGGACGAAGATCATGGTCTTCATGTCCAGGCTGCCGGTCAGGCAGGCCAGCGAAGAGGCGGCGTTGCCGGTGGAGGCGCAGCAGATCACCTTCTCCTTCATCTCCAGCGCGCGCGCCGTCACCACCGCGCTGGCGCGGTCCTTGAACGAGGCGCTGGGATTGCGCCCGTCGTCCTTTATATAGAGGTTGTGCACGCCGGCCTCGGCGCCCAGCTTCTCCGCCTTGTAGAGCGGCGTCCAGCCCACCTGCACGGGCGGCACGTTCTTTATGCTCGCCACCGGCAGGATGTCCAGGTAGCGCCAGATGCTGCGCTCCGGATTGCCCTTGAGCACGTCGTAGTTCAGACGTTTCTTTATCAGGTTATAATCGTAGAGCACCTGCAGGTTGCCGCCGCAGGCGGTGCAGTTGTACTTGGTGTCGGCCAGCTTATGGTCTTTCCCGCAGCGTATGCACTGTAAAGTCTTTATTTTTTTCATATAAGGGGACGCTGACTCCTAGCCGGGCAGGACGGTGGTGCCGGCTTTGCCCGCCAGCGTTTCCTCGAAAAGCTCGGTCTTGGAGATGTAGGCCACGGAGCCGCCGTTCTTGATGAACTCTATCACGGCCTTGATCTTGGGGCCCATGGACCCCGCCGGGAACGGGGGCGGCACCTGGTTATAGATGGCCTCCAGTTCGGAAACCTTTATTACGCGCAGGCTCTTCTCGTCGGGCTTCTGGTAATTGAGCTTGGCGCCGTCCTCGCCGGTGAAGATGGTGAGGCTGACCTCTACCTCTTCGCCGCGGGCCTTGGCGCGCTTCATCAGCATGCAGCCGAGCAGGGCGCTGGCCAGGTCCTTGTCTATCACCGCTTCCACGCCGGTGTACATCTTCAGCGGCTTGTCGCCCTTGTGCGGCTTGCTGAACTTCACGCCGAAATTGGTGGTGTAGGTTTCCACGCCGTCCTTCACTTCGGCCGGCACTTCGCGCACCGGGATGCCGCCGCCGCCCACGGTGATCGGCACTATGCCCTTGTCCAGCAGGGCCTCGATCGCGTCTATCTCCACAATGTCGGTGGGCACGGGCGAGGGCACCACGCGGCGCCAGATCTCGTTGCCCTTGTCGTCCTTCTTGTACATCTTCATCACCCAGCCCTCGGCCTTGCGCTGTTTGGCCTCGTCGGCGGTGTAAGACTGGCCCACGTACTTGGACGGGGTCTTAAAATCGGGGTCGTCCTTGTCCACCACCACCTGCGTCACGATGCCGGCCAGGAGATTGTCGATACCGCGGATGTTGAGCTCGTTATTGAGCTGCGCCATCATAAAGGACATCGCGCCCTGCGTGTCGGCCACGCAGACGTCGAGCGGCAGCGGGAACATGGTGGGGCGGCACATCTCGGCGCGCATCAGGATATTGCCCACCTGCGGGCCGTTGCCGTGGGTGATCACATACTTGTCGTTCGGGTGCTTCTCAAAGATGTCGGCCACCAGCTTGCCTGTCTCGGCGGTGCGCTGCCACTGCATGGCGATGTCGGGGTTGATGGTCTTGCCGTCCTTGTCCTTCATACCCACCGGGGCGACTTCGTTGCCGCCGAAAGCGAATATCCTTATCTTTTTCATTCTGGTGTCTCCTCTTTGACCGCCTGCTGCGTAAGTTTTGGCAGCGATTCCAGCGCGGCCAGCCGCACCGCCTCGCTAAATCTTGACAGTTCTTCCCCGTTCCTTTCAAGCCTCTCCAGCAGGCGCAGCGTCAGCTCCAGCTGCACGCCCCCGGAGGAAGGGCGGTTGACGATATTCTTGGGGGAGGTGCCCGGCAGGCGCCGGCAGGGGGTTTCGGCGGAGAAGCCGGCGGCCAGCAGCCGCCTGGTCACCAGGCCGGCCGCCGCGGTATTGCTGCCGCCCACGCAGATCCAGGTGCCCCGGTCGGCCTGGGCGTGGAGGGAGAGGCCGAGGGTCGCCGCGGAAGCCAGGCGCACCGCGTCCGGGTCGTCGAACCGGGCGGCCGTCACGTGCAGGTCGCCCGACTCGCCGTGCCAGCCGTTAAAAAGATAGAGATTAAGGTCTTTGCCGGCCAGGTGCCGGGCCACCCGGGAGGTAGCGGTCTCCAGGTCGCCGCCGTGTATGGCGAAAACAGTAATGGCCGAGCCCCGGTCATAGACCTCGCGGGAGTAGTCCAGGCCTTCGGTATTGGCGGCCTTCAGGGCCGCGAAATCCGGGTAAACGTCCTTGCCGCGGCGCAGCTCGGTATAGCCAGGCGCGCAGGCCGCCGCGGCCAGCAGCGCTAAAAGAGGGAGGAGTTTAAGGGTTCTCATGATAAAACGCCCGGGACGTCCCCGGGTCTGAATATAATATAAAAAATAAGGCCTTCAGAAGAAACCGCGAAGTCCGGGGGCGGCTTCCCGCCATGGGCCGCGCCTTGACAATAGGAGGGCGAAATACATTTAATTGAATAGCTATTTAGATGAACGCCACAAAAAACACCTGGAGATAAACAATGTCTATCGATATCGCGAAAGCCATAACAGAACTCGAGCAGCTCGGCGCCGACCTTTACGGCAAGGACTTCCTGCTGACCTGGGAGAAATCCGACAAGGAGATCCACGCGGTCCTCAAGATCGCCGAGATCCTCAAAGAGATGCACGCGCAGAACATCCCCGCCGCGATGTTCAAGACCGGCCTGGCCGTGTCCAATTTCCGCGACAATTCCACCCGCACCCGCTTCTCCTTCTCCTCCGCCTGCAACCTGCTGGGCCTGGCCGTACAGGACCTCGACGAGGGCAAGAGCCAGATCGCCCACGGCGAGACCGTGCGCGAGACGGCCAATATGATCTCCTTCCTGACCGAAGCCATCGGCATCCGCGACGACATGTTCATCGGCAAGGGCCACACCTATATGAAGGAAGTAGCCGAGGCCCTCGACGACGGCTTCAAGCAGGGCGTGCTCAACCAGCGCCCGCCGGTGGTGAACCTGCAGTGCGACCTGGACCACCCCACCCAGAGCATGTCGGACCTGCTGTTCGTAAAGAACCATTTCGGCGGCTTCGAGAACCTCAAGGGCAAGAAGATCGCCATGACCTGGGCCTACTCCCCCAGCTACGGCAAGCCGCTCTCCGTGCCGCAGGGCGTCATCACCCTGATGAGCCGCTTCGGCATGGAAGTGGAGCTCGCCTACCCCGAGGGCTACGACCTGCTGCCAGACACCATCGAAGTGGCCAAGAAGCACGCCGCGGCCTCCGGCGGCTCGTTCAAGGTCTCCAACAGCATGGAGAGCGCCTTCAAGAACGCCGACATCGTGTACCCCAAGAGCTGGGCGCCGTTCAAGGTGATGGAGCGCCGCACCGCGCTGCTCGAAAAGAACGATCACCCCGGCCTCAAGGGCCTCGAGCAGGAGTGCCTGGCCAACAACGCCAAATTCAAGAGCTGGGAATGCGACGAGGCCAAGATGGCGCTCACCAAGGGCGGCAAGGCCGTGTACATGCACTGCCTGCCGGCCGACATCACCGACGTCAGCTGCAAGGCCGGCGAGGTCTCGGCGAGCGTCTTCGAAAAGGCCCGCATCGGCACCTACAAGGAAGCCGGCTACAAGCCCTTCGTCATCGCGGCCATGATCGCCGCCTGCTCGAAGAAGCAGCCGGCCAAGGTACTCGCCGAACTGCTGAAGGCGAACCAGAAGCGCGTGATGTAAGCCGCTTCCCCGCAAAAAGAGAGCCCCGGGCCGTCCCGGGGCTTTTCTTTTGTTTGATATACTATTAACCGATGGAGAAGCGCCGCGCGGAAACACCTATAATCTGCCTGACCGACAGCTGCAACCAGCGCTGCCTGTTCTGTTCCAGGCCGGGAGAAAAGCTGCGCTACGGCGCCAGGCGCATCAAGGCCGTCATCGCGGAATTCAAGGGAACCGTCTGTTTTGAAGGCGGAGAACCCACGCTGGCTCCGGACGTCCTCAAATGGGTGCGCTACGCCGCCGCCCATGGCGTGCGCGACAGGGTGCTGGTGACCAACGGTTTCGGCCTGGAAAAACCGGAGACCGCCCGGCGTTATCTCGAGGCCGGGGTGACCATGTTCAACGTCAACCTGCCGGCCCACAACGGCGCGCTGTTCGACCGGTTGACGCGCACAAGGGGCAATTTTAAAAAACGGGTCGCCGCCGTAAAGAACCTGATAGCGCTGGCCGGCCCGGGCAGCGTCCGGGTGACGCTGGTGCTTAACTCGCTGATACTCAGGAGCCTGCCGGCTTACGCCCGGTTCATCCTGAAGGAATTCCCGGGGCTCTTCTACCTTGAAATAAACTTCCCCAAATTAATGGGCGGCTGCGCAGAGCGGCCCGCCCTGGTCCCCACGCTCACGGCGGCCGAGCCCCGGCTGATGAAAGCCTTCGGCATATTGGAGGCCGGCGGGGTGAATTTCCTGGCCGACAGCGTGCCGCTGTGCTTTATGAAAGGCTTAGAGCACCGCTCGATAGACGCCCACATGCTGGCGCGCGGCGAGCAGCGGCATTATTTCGGGGAAAAAGAGCGCACGCAGCGCTGCGCGGCCTGCGCGCTGGCCGGCGTCTGCAGCGGCCCCCGCAAGGATTACGCAGCCAGGTTCGGCGACGGCGAACTGCGCCCGGCGCGCAAGGCCCCCCCGGGCCTGCTGGCCAGGCTGAAAGGCGGCTTCAGGCGCGGCTCAACGGTCAAAAGACAGGATTAGCGGTTTTTCCGGAAAAACTTTTCTTATTACGGTCTTACCCTTGCGCGAGAGCGTGAGGTTCCTGCCGGAGACGGCCGCGAGGTCGCAGGCTCCGAGCTCCTCCCTGACGTCATCCAGCCCCAGCGCGCACAATACCCCGGAGTAGGCCGCTTTCCCGGGGCCGGACGTCCCGCTAAGCACCGCAAAATTAAAGTCGTCGGCGTACAGCACAGGCCTGGCCAGCAAAGCCTGGTCCGCTTCCCGGCCCGCCCCGTGCCGCTCCAGCAGGACGGAGTTAAGCCTGGCGATCTTAAGGCTGGGCGCGCAGTCGTAGGCGCAGGGATTGTGGGAGATGAGGGAAGAATGCGGCACCCGGGAAACGTCGAAACCGGCGGCCCGCTCCCCGTTCAGGCGGCCGTCGAAATCCAGTATGTTGTTCAATTCCCAGCGGAACCGGCCCGAGGCGGCGGCTGACCGCCGGACAAAATCGTTCATCGGCCCTTTGCCGCGGATAATGGAGTTATGCTTCCTCACGCAGCAGGCCGGGTAGCCCAGCAGCGCGCCCACGGAGTCATAGCGGCTGTTGCCGTAGGCAGCGGCCGCCGCTTTCAGGCAGCCGGCGCTTTTGGCGACCAGGTAGGTGCGGCTGAGCCCTTTGTAGTCATAACTCTCGTCGGTTTTCTCGAAGACCAGGCCGTACCTGGCGAAAACTTTTTCCAGCTTTTTCGCCGGGCCGGGCTCCAGGCCCGCCGAAATTATTTTTTTATAGCCGTACCACAGGCCAAGGACGTCCTTCGCCCTCATCCCGGAAAAATCCGACAGTTTTAAATTCGCAGGCTCCATAGTTGCGGCTACCTTATGATAACAATGCTGGCGCGGGGACCGCAACAGGCGGCCCCGGCGGGGGCAAAATTTGTAACATATTAAAAACGGCAGCAGGAAAAACCCAACTATGTCCAGATTTGAAGACCAGGTAGTCCGCGCGGTACAGGGCCGCAGCCCGCTGATCCACGTCCACACTTCCGAAGAGGACCGCGTGATCGCGCGGCTCAAACCGCTGGAGCAGTTTTGTTTCCCGGGCGGCTCGTCGAGCACCTGGAGCTGTGTCCGCGGCCTTGAACCGGCGGTGGAAGGCGTGGATACGCGCGACCCCGCGGCGGCGCTGCAGCAGCTCATCGCCCGGCCCCGGCGCGGCTTCTGCATAATGAAGGACATCGCGGACTTCATGACGGACCCGCGGGTGGTCCGCGGCCTGCGCGAGCTCTATTTTTCCGCCGCCCGCGACTACCAGTCGGCCCTCGTGCTCATTTCCCCGCTGGCCGGGGTGCCGGAATCCCTGGAAAAAGAGATCTGCCAGGTAGAGCTGGACGTGCCCACCGGGGACGAACTGGCGGCGCGGATGCTCGCCATCGAGCGGCAGTTCCCCGGCGCGGCGCTGCCGGAGCGGCTCAAGCCGCAGATCGTCCTGGCCCTGCGCGGCCTGACCATGACCGAGGTCGACCACATGCTGTACCGCATTTTCAGCGCGGGCACCTCGGAGCACAAGATCCTCGACGAGATCTTCGCCGAAAAGGGCATGCTCGCCAAGAAGGCCGGCTTCCTCGAGTTCGTGCCGCTCAAGGTGGACACCAGCGCGGTCGGCGGCCTGGAGAACGTAAAGAGCTGGGCGGCCAAGCGCAAGGACCTGTTCAACCAGGAAGCGGTCAACTCCGGCATGCCGATCCCGAAAGGCGTGCTGGTAATGGGCGTCAGCGGCTGCGGCAAGAGCCTGCTGGCCAAGGCCATCGCCGGGCTCTGGCACGTGCCGCTGTTCCGCCTGAACATGAGCATGGTCTTCTCGGGCCAGTACGGCAGCCCCGAAACCGCTTTCCGCCGGGCCCTGGACACCATCGAGAGCATAGCGCCCGCCGTGCTCTGGATAGACGAGATGGAGAGCAGCCTCAGCATCCCGAAAGAGGCCGCCACTCCCCAGTCAATGATCTTCTCTGAATTCCTGACCTGGATGCAGGAAAAGCCGCCGCTCATCTTCGTGGCGGCCACGGCCAACCGCATCGAGATGCTCCCGGCCGAGGTCATCCGCAAGGGCCGCTTCGACCAGGTGTTCTTCTGCGACCTGCCCGACGACGTCGAGCGCGCGCAGATCCTGCAGATCCACCTGGAACGCAATCTCGGCACCGCTTCCGGCATAGACATCCCCCGCCTGATCGCCTGCACCAGCGGCTGGAGCGGCGCGGAAATAGAACAGGCCATTATCGCCACGCGCATAGACGCGCGCCAGTCCGGCAAGGCGGTGACCACCGACGACATCTGGCTGCAGACGCACAGCATGGTACCGCTTTCCAAGACCATGTCCGAGCAGGTCAAGGCCATCCGCGACTGGGCTTTCAAGCGCGCCACCCCGGCCTCGATAAAACACTCGGCCTGAGCGGGGACACAAAAAACAGAAGGCCGGTCGCGTTAAGCGGCCGGCCTTCTGTTTTTACTGACTGCGGCTGATTACAGGAACTGCGGCAGCGCGGCGTAGAACGCGGCGGCTTTCACCAGGTCCTCGGCGGGCATGAACTCGTTGACGGTGTGCGCGTGCACCTCGTTGCCGGGGCCGAAGCCGATGGTGGGGATGCCCAGGCGGCCGGCCGAAGCCACTCCGTTGGTGGAGAACACCCAGCGGTCCACTACGGGCATCTTGTTGAGGGCCACTTTGCCGGCCTCCACGCCGGCGTTAACCAGCCGGTGCTCGCGGGGCAGCACCCAGGTGGGGAAGTATTTTTCCTGGCTCACTTTCAGGCCGGTCCAGGCGACCGCGTCGTACTGGAGCACTTCCACTTTGCCCTTGGCCCGCTTCACGGAAGGCAGGCGCTCTATCTCGGCTACCGAGCTCTTGAGCGTTTCGCCTATGGTGAGGCGGCGGTCCAGGTAGATGGTGCATTCGTCGGGCACGGCGTTGTAGGACGGGGTCTTGCACTCTATGGCGGTCACGGCCACGGTGCCTTTGCCGATGAACTTGTCGTTCTTCAGCTTTTTATTGAGGGCGGTTATTTCCTTGGTGATGTCGGCCATTTTCACCACGGCGTTGTCGCCGCGCTCGGGCGCGGAGGCGTGGCAGGAGCGGCCCTTGGTGATGACCTTCATCTCCATGCGGCCGCGGTGCCCGCGGTAGACCTTCAGGTCGGTGGGCTCGGTGATCACCACGAAGTCCGGGCGGATCTTCTCTTTGTTGATGATGTGCAGCAGCGGCAGGCCGTCGCAGTCTTCTTCCATCACGGAGCCGACCACCATCAGGGTGTAGTCGCCCTGGAGCTTGAGGTCCTTTATGATCTTGCCGGCGTAGACCATGGAGGCCATCGACAGCTTCTGGTCGGTGGCGCCGCGGCCGTAAATGGTGTCGTTCTTGTAGATGCCCGCGAACGGGTCTATCTTCCAGGCCTTGGGGTCGCCTATGCCGACGGTGTCGATGTGGGCGTCCATCATGATCTTCTTTTTGCCGTGGCCGATGAAGCCGATGATGTTGCCCATCGCGTCGATCTTCACCTTGTCGAAGCCGACCTTCACCATTTCCTTCTTGATGAGTTCCACGAGCTTGCCTTCCTGGCAGGAGAAGCTGGGGGTGCGGATGATGTTGCGGGCGAAGGCCACTATGTCCTTCTTATATTTGTCGGCGGCCTTGCGGATGAGTTCTGCGTTGTTCATTTTTCCTCCTGAAGTATCTAAATCCACTTATATTCTAATCAATGGCGCGGCGGTTTGTAAAACGCCCCGCGGCGCGGTGTAGCCACGCGTGGTTGAAATATTTCTCGTCCCGGCGGTCGCCCAGTGCCAGTTCATGCGCTTTTTCAAGCCTCGCCCGGACGTCTCTTCCCCCGGCGGCGCGGGCCAGGGCCCGGCGTATTTCAGGGGCCACCAGCCGGAAGTCCGCGCGCATACCCTGCTCGTCTCCGGCGTCGCTCCGCAGCAGCGCGCGGTCAATGTAGGCCCAGTTATTGGGCCCGTGGGCGAGCACCGACTCCAGGTCCGCCAGCGCCCCCGCCGGGTTACCGGCCAGGGAGCGGGCCTCGGCCCGCCAGACCCGCGCCTCCCTGTCGGTGGGAAAAAGCTCCACGGCCTTGTCCAGGTCGACCAGCGCCTCCGCCAGGCGGCCCAGCCGCAGCAGCGCGGCGCCGCGCCAGCAGTAGGCCGCGTCGTCCCCGCCCAGGGCTCCGGCGCTCAGGGGCACGAGGGCTTCCTTATACCTGCCGGCGAAGAGCCTCAGCTGGCCTTCCCAGGCCAGGAGGCCGGCCCGGGCCCACAGCGGGGCAAGCTCCTGCGCCCCGCGCAGCTTCTTTAGTCCGGCGGCATAGCTGCCGGTGCAGAAACAAACTTCGGCCAGGCGGCCCATGGAGGTAACCCTGGAGACCGCCGCTTTCTCGCTGGCGGAGAATTCTTTGAAGGCGCGGCTGAACTCCAGCCTGTACAGCGCGGCCAGACCGGCGGGGAAACGCATCCAGCCGTAGCGCTCCGCAGGGAGAGCGGGCAGCCCGTCGAAGGAGCGCAGCGCGCCGGCATAGTCGCCGGTATAATACAGCAGCGCGCCGCGCAGGAAGGCGCGGTAAGGTTCCAGCTCCGGGCTGAGTTTGGCGGCGGCAAGTTTTTTAAGGCGCGCGGGGAAGAAACCCGTCGGCATGGCCGAGGACCTGTCCCCCCAGGGGTTCCACAGCCGCGACAGCACCGTGCCGGAGTCGGGCGCGTCCAGCACTTCCTCGGCCGCCCGGAAAGCTTCCTCGTACCGGTCCAGGGTGCAGCAGGCTATATAGGCGTAGAGCGGCTCGGACTTCCCGCGCGCGCGCAGGAAGCCCTCGAAAGCTTTTTTCATCCCGGCGTAGTCGCCGGCGCGCTTGCAGAACATGGCCAGCCAGTAATAATGGCCGGGGTAAGCGCCGGGCAGGGCCAGCAGCGAGGCGTAGATCTTTTTCGCCTGCGCCGCGTCCGGGCAGCAGCTCAGGGCTTTCTCGAGGAGTTTGCCCAGCACGGGGCTGGACGGAAGTTTGCAGGCGGATTCTAAAGCCAGGCGGCAGGCCAGGTCGGCCCGGCCTTTATCCAGCAGGCCGTTCACCGCCTTTTCGGCGGCGGCCAGGGCATAGCCCTGCGAGGGACGCCTCATTTGAGCAGGGCCAGGTAGCGCCTGAGCGCCCGGGCGAAAAGCGCCGCGTCCGCCGGGGTGTTATAGGTGAAAAAGGAGATGCGTATGGTCTCGCTGAAGCCGGAGTTCAGGCAGGCGAGGTCGGCGCAATGGCGGCCGGTGCGCACGGCTATCATGCGGCCCTTCACGGCCCGGTTAAGGAACAGGTTGAAATCCGGCACTGAAAAACCTTTCTTCAGCGGCGCCAGCGTGATAAGCGAACCGTTCAGCAGGTCCGCCCTCTCGCCCAGCACGCGGACGCCCTTTATGTCTTCCAGTTCGTCCAGCGCGGCGGCCACCAGGCCGGACACATGGGCCCGGATATTGCCGAAGCCGGCCTGCTCCAGCCGCTCTATAGCGGCGGCCAGGCCCGCGGCGCCGGAATAATTCTGCACGCCGGCCTCCAGGCCCTGGTAGCCGCCCAGGTATTTCACCGAGTAGCGCCCGCCGGCGGAGACGACGCTCTCCACGGTGCCGCCGCCCACCAGCCAGGGGCGCAACTCCTCCAGCAGGCCGCGGCGCAAGCCCAGCGCGCCGGTAAAGAACGGCGCGCCCAGCTTATGCCCGGAGAAGGCGCAGGCGTCCGCCCCCTCGGCCAGGCCGCTGCCGCCGTGGGTGGGCGCGTACTGCGCGTCGTCCGAAAAAAGGAAGGCGCCAGCGGCGTGGGCCAGCTCCGCCGCGGCGGCCACGTCGGAAACCCCGCCAAAAATGTTGGAGGCGTGGTTCAGACAGACCAGCGCGGTGCGTGGGCCGATCAACTTCGCGAGGCCGTCCATATCCACCCGGAAACCTTTGAGCGGGGCTACCTTTATCCTTATCCGCCCGGCGGCGGCCAGACGCTCGAAAGGCAGGAATACCGCGTTGTGCTCCAGCGGGGACAGCACCACTTCGTTGCGTTTAGACGTAAAGGGAAAAGAGTTGGCCAGCAGGTTGGCGGCGTCGGTAACGCCGGCGGTGAAAACCACTTCCTCGGGCGACTCCGCGCCCAGGAACCGCGCCACGCGCGCGCGCGCCGAGTGAAACTCTTCCTCCATGGCCGTGGCCAGGGAGTGCGTCGAGCGTTTGCCGCCGCAGCCGCCCAGCAGCAGCATGTGGGAGCGCTGGGCCTCGGCCGCGCAGCCCATCTTCAGCACGGTGCAGGCGCTGTCGAGGTACACCAGCCGCCGGCCCGAGAAATCCTCGTTCAGGGCCGGGAATTCTTTATTAAGGCTCTTTATTTTATCGTTCATAAAGTTTTATGCACGGCTATATAATCTTTCCTCGGACCAGGGCAGACTCCGGCGTAGCGGCAGCCCCTGCAGGCTCCAACGCGCTTTTTCTCCAGCAGGTGCGGCCCCTTCAGGCCTTTCTTCATTTTCTCTATGTCCACGTTAAGCCGCCAGAATTCCCCGAGGCGGCAGGGCGGGACATGGTCCACTTCGCAATGGAGGCCGGCCCTGGCGCAGGCCGCCAGGGCTTTTTCCAAATAGGGCTGCACTTTAGAATATTCCGGGATGAACGTTCCGTCTTCGGCCCGGCCCGCGCCTTTTATATAGCTGAACTGTATCCAGGCCGCGCCCTTCAGGCTCCCCGCCGCGAGGGCGGCGAAGGCGGGCAGGGCCTTGTAATTGAGCGAACTGATAACGTGGGTGAGGCGCACTTTCGCCCCGGCTTTCATCAGCCGCCGCACCCCGGCCAGCCGCTTCTTGAAGCCGCCCCGGGCGCGCGTTATCTTATAGTCCAGCGCCTGGGAGGCGGCCGGGAAATTTACGTTGAAGTAGCCGCCGGCGGCGTTGAGGGCGCCGGCCAGCTTGAGCAGGTCGGCCTGCGGCATGGCGGCCGCGGCCAGGGCGTTGGTCTGCAGTTCTACCGGGCGGCCGAGCCGCCTGGCGGCCCCGAGCAGCAGGCACAGGTTATAGGCGCCGGCCAGCAGCGGCTCGCCGCCGGAGAGCTGTACCAGCCCGGCGGGCATGGCGGAGATCTCCTTCAACCAAGCGCGCAGGCCGGCTTCCGGCCCGCGCCCCCCCTCCTCCGGCCAGGAGCAGAACACGCAACGCTGGTTGCACTTTCTAAATAGGTGTATCAGGGACATTCGACTGGTTTCGCCGTCGCGGTTTGCAACAAATGTTCCACTACCGCTATAATAACATTTCACGCGGGGCCGCGCATAAGGCCCCCGAAGCCGGCGAACCCTTTGAAAAAAAATAAACTGCTGCTGCTCTTCCTCCCCCTGTTCGCCGCCGGAGTATTCCTGCGCGTACAGACGGCGGGGCTGCCGGTAGTCTTCCAGTACGATCCCTACTTCGAGCTGGCGGCGGAGACCCGCGCGCACTACGCCGGCCTGCTCTCCGCCTGCGGTTCCGCAGCGCGCTGCGCGCGGGAGGCCGGGAAATTCAGCTACGCCGAGTTCCAGCGCACCGCCGCGGCCGGTCTCAAGTGGACGCCGCCGCTGCACAATCTGGTCGTAGGAGCGCTGATGGCGGCGGCCCCCGACCCCGTCGGCGCGGCGCAGCTCTGGTCGCTCCTCTGCAATTTCCTCTCGCTCGGCCTGCTGTTCCTGCTGCTGCGGCATTACTTCGGCCGGGACCCGGCACCCGCGCTGCTGGGGCTGAACCTGGCCCTTTTCCTGCCGGCGCACATCTATTTCAGCAACTTCGCCTCGCCCGATGTCACTTACGCCGCGCTGTGCGGGGCTTTCCTGCTGGCCGCGGTAAAAACAGAGCCGGGCGGCAGGAGCTGGGGCGCGGTGACGCTGCTGTCGCTGCTGTGCGCCCTGCTGCTGCTCACGCGGTTCGCCGGCCCGGCCTGCTTCGTCTTCCTCAACGCCGTTATCCTGCTCAGTTTCTTCAAAAAACGCTTTCCCCTGCCCGCGCTCGCCGGCTGCCTGGCCATAGTTTGGGGCTTGTCGGCGGCGCTGGCCGGCTGGCTCTACCTGCCGCGGCTGCTCTCCCCGGACGGGGTAATAATGCCCTGGTTGTCCGGCGCTAACGAGCACGACTTTTACACCTTCAACTTCTTCAGCCTGCTCGCCGGCCCGGTGAACAACTGGCACGAGTCCGGCTCGGTGCTGACCGGGCTCTACGCTTCTTTCTTTTCTTTCGACCGCATCCACACCGCCGTTCAGCTGCCCGGGCTGCGCAACGCCTTGTTCTGGCTGGCCTTGCCGCTGGCCCCGGTGACCCTGGCGGGCCTCGCCTCAAGTCTGCGGGACAGGCGCTATGACGCGCTGAATATTTTCACGCTGATCATGGCGGCGGGAGCCGCCTGGACGTATTACCAGATAGCCCTCCCGCACGGGATGCTGAAGGCTTCCTACCTGATGTTCTGCCTGCCGGCGGCAGCGGTCTATTTTGGGGAGGGATGCAGGCTGGTGCTGGCGCGCGGCCGGGCGGCCCTGCCGGCTCTCGCGGTCTACGCGGCCTCGCTGGACCTGCTGGTCATCGCCTACTACTACCGATTCGATTTCACCAAGTGGTGGTGACTTAAAGCCATTTCTTTATCTTCTCGTAGGGCCGGGTGAGGGACCAGTAATACTTCCCCCCGGCGAAGCGGCTCTTTACCAGGCCTTTGCGCGCCAGCCGCTCGGCCGAGCTCATCACCGCGTTGCCGTCGGAGCAGTCCCGGCACAGCACTATTTTTTTGGCCAGGGCCAGGGCTTCGCCGGTAGACACCTCTTTTTTCTGCCGCAGGATCTCCACCAGGCAGCGCTCGTTGTCGGAAAAGAAAACCCTGCCCTCCGGCGCCGCGGCTTTTTTAGCGCCGGGCTTGCGCACCGGCTCAAAACCTTCCCAGCCGAAAACCTTCAGGTAATGCTTGTCCGCCCCGCGGCATTTTTTCGCCAGCGCGCAGCTCCGGCATGGCCGGCCTTTGGCCTTGGAGGCGTCGGCGTTGGCGTCCAGGTCGGTGCGCACCCCGTCGGGGTCGGTGACCACGGTGTTAAAGACGTCCAGGCCGATGGCCAGGCTCTCGCGGCCTTTGAGAAAACAGGGCGGCGTGTTCAGGAAGAGGATCTCCCCGCCCAGCCCCGCGGCCTCCATCATGCGCACCGCCTCCAGGAAGTAAGGCTGGCAGTCCGGCAGGCTTACGCCGTACTCCCCGGCGTTGTCGGCCATGGCGCCGATATAGACCGGGTAGATGACGACGAAGTTGGTGATGCCGCGCTCCATGTAGAAGCGGATGATCTCCGGCAGGCGGCGGTAGTTGAGCCGGTTCACCAGGATATTGGTGCCGAGGCGGATCTTGAGCCGGCGCAGGTTGGCGAGACCTGCCAAGGCCTTCTTCAGCGCCCCCGGCACTCCTACCAGCCGGTCGTGCTCGGCGGCCTTGTCGGTGGTGAACGAGAACTTGCAGAAAGTGAGGCCGGCCTTCACCAGCGCGCGGCAGAAGGCCGGGTCCGCCAGTTTTATGCCGTTGGTCTGCACCCGGATGAAATCGAAACCGACGGACTTGCCCAGGGCGATGACCTTCAGGATGTCCGGGCGCACCAGCGGCTCGCCGCCGGTGAGGCCGAGGCGGGTATAGCCGTCCCGCCGTGCCGAATAGATATTGCGGGCGATAGCCTCGAACGGCGCGTTGCGGGATTTGTCGAAGTCCCCCTGCGAGCAGAACAGGCAGCGCGCGTTGCAGTTATAGTTGAGGATGAGCTCGTAACATTTACCGTTCTCTTTTTTAGCCATATCAGATCCCGTGCAGGCGCCTGAAGGCCGGGCTTGCCAGCCCCGCCCGCGCCGCCGCTGCCAGCCAGCGGGCGGCTTCGCTCCTGGCCGCGGCCTGGCCGGCCGGCAAAGTTTTTATGACCGCGCCGAAGCGCGCCGCGGCCCAGGGGGCCACCGGGCACATCGACTGCGCGGCCTTCAGCCCGGCCCGCCGCGCCAGCGCGAAGAATTTCTCGCGGCCCGCCCCGTCCGCCGCTATCCTGAATTTTTTCAGCTCCCTGCCTGGCGCCGAGAGCATTTTATCGCAAGGGTAGAAACAGCCGTCCGGCGCCAGCGCTATGTTGCGGCAGGGCCCGGGGCGCTCGCCCCGCGCGGCCAGGGCCACCGCCTCGTAACCGTTGGCCAGTTCCCAGACCCCGGAGCCGTTCTTAAGGCGGCGCAGGTACTCCAGCAGCAGGGCTTTCGCCGAGGCGCGCAGGGCGCGCAGGGCGGCCTTGTCCCACCTGGCCGTGATATCGGGCGACCAGGCCAGGCGCGTGTAGCCCTGGTCCAGCAGGTAAAGGATATTCTCCGGCAACTCCCCCGCGTTCGCCGGTGAAACCACGGCGCTGACCGAAACCCGGCTCCGCAGCGCGGGCGGCAGACCGGCAATTGCCGCCGGGCGCCCGGCGCCGGGCCGGCCGTCCAGGCTGACCGTCAGCCGTACGCCTTTCTTCAGCAGCGCGGCGGCCTCGCCTTTTTTCAGCAGGAGGCCGTTGGTGAAAACGTGAACGGGAGTGCCGGGGCCGAAGTGCTGCCTTATCCCGGCCAGGGCCTGGGCCAGGCGCTCGCGGCAGAGCAGCGGCTCGCCGCCCAGTATGGTGAACTTGGGTTCGGCCGGGCGCGCGGCCGCGAAGGCGGCCAGGGCGGAACGCAGGGCGGCCGCTGAAATGGTCCCCCTGTCCACGCCCCGCGCGTAGCAGTAGGCACAGGCCAGGTTGCAGCGCCCGCTGAGGTAGATGACCAGGTGGTCGGGGGTCTTCATTTTTTCACCGGCTTCAGCTCTCCGTCGCCGAAGCGCTTGAGGTATTCCACCCAGATGCCTTCGCAGGCCCGGTACAGGGCGCAGCCCCGGCAGCGGGCGGTCTTGGCGCGCGCCACCTCGGCGCGGGAACCGATGGCGTCGGTGTTCTTGAAATCCGGGGCCCAGTGCTCGGTCAGAAAAAGTTTTTTTTCATTCAGCTCGCTGATCTGGTCCAGGCAGTCAGCAAAATGGCACAGCGGCACGTAGCGCGCCTTCCACTGGTCCAGGCCCGCCCGGCGGCCAATGGCCAGCGCGGCGCGCATATAGGGGGCGGCAGCGGAGATGCGCGGCACGAGGGTTTCAAAATCGTTCTTCGCGCCGCCGTAGTTAGGGTCTACGAAGATGTACTCCACGTTGCGCACGCCTTGGCGCACATAGAACGCCGCGAGGCGCGGCAGGGCGGCCATGTTGCGCTTTACCACGGTGGTGTTGCCGTTTATGGAACAAAAGCCGAGGGCCTTCAGGTTGGCCAGGCCTTTTTTCAGCTGGGCGAAACTGCCGGGCGAGCGGGTAAGGGCGTCGTGGATGCGGGCGTCGGGGCCGTGCACGGAGAAAATAAGGGAATCTATGCCGGCGGCGACTATGCGCCTGGCGGCGGCGGGATCGGCGAAGACGCGGCCGTTGGTGGCGCAGGCGACTTCTTTTATCCCGAGTTTCTTGGCGGCGGCGACTACGGAGCTGAAGTCGGGGCGAATGGTGGCTTCGCCGCCGATTATCTCAAGGATGTCGGCGCCTTTCTTCGCGGCGCGCAGGACTTCGGAGAGGAGCTCGGGAGTGGTCTTCTGGGGCAGGCCGCGCTTGTCCGCGTCTATGCAGAAGGCGCAGTTATTGTTGCAGGCATAGCCCGTGAACAGCACTATCTTGAGCTTCTTCTTCAGGCTCATTTAAAGAACCTCGTGATGTTGCCGTCCAGCGCCAGCAGCAGCGCGGCGCCGGCGAAGATCCAGAGCGCGAAAGGCCGCCCGACAACTATCTCTATCTTGGGTTCGTGGACGGTGAGTTTGCCCATCCAATCCTTCAATTCGGCTACCTGGTCGGGAGTGAGGCCGTCACGAAAACAGTCGTCGAAGGCCCCTTCGAAGGCGGCATTCTCCTTGAGGGTGCGGGCGGCTTTGGTGGAGAGCACCATGCCGGGCTGCAGCTCGCGGGCGGTGAGGTTCTGGATGTCCTTTTTCTCCATCAGGAATTCCAGCATGAAGCGCCCGAAGAACAATAGCAGGCTGAAGCGGAAGACGTTCTTGAGCGAGGCCAGGGCCATGACCATGAGATGGTCGGGGAACAGGAAGTAGCCGCTTATGAGATAGACGGCGTAGGAGGCCATGCTGATATAGAGCCAGCGGCGGCTGGCGAACACGCCGCCTATCTTGTCCCACAGGATGAACATGAAAAAGAAAAGCACGTCGGTGCGGCCTATGAAGCGGGCTAGGAAACCGCGCGCCTCCATGTTGAGGATCTGCTGCAGCAGGAACAGGAAGCCCAGGTTGACCACGCTGGCGGCGGCGAGCAGCTTGTTCTTGCCTTCCGTCAGCATGCCCAGTCTTTTCTTCACGTCCCCCCACAGCTCGCCGAAGAAATACGACGGGGAGGCGCTCTGGAAGCCGGAGGCCACGTAGCTGCCCACGGCCCACAGGGCGGCCGCCACGAAGATATTTATCAGCAGGCTCAGGAACAGGTAATGCGGGAAATTGCGCAGCTCGGGGTTGGCCAGCGGCAGCGAGGCCGACACCAGGATGAAGAACTTGGCGTCCCCGGCCGGCCAGAACTCGGCATACCAGAGTATGATCCCGGCCAGCGCCGACCAGAAGACGTGCGCGGCGAGCAGCGGGTAAAAATTCCAGTTCAGGAAGACTGGCTCCTTGCCGGCGTAGCCCAGCACGGTATAGAGGCCGAAGACGGCGAGGAACCCGGCGAAGATGGCCAGGCCGCCTTTTATATGCGCGTTAGGGATTTTCCGGGTGGCCAGGTCGCGGCTCACCACGGAAACGCACCAGGCGGTGAAGACGGCGACGAAGATAAGGGAGACGTTCTTCATTTCCGTATCGCCTTGAGTTCGGCGGCCCCGAACTTCTTGAAATATTCCAGCATCAGGCCCAGGCACTTCCGTTTAACGGCGCAGCGCGAGCAGACCGGCGGGTAAACCCTGTCCTCGCGCGGCAGCGTGACGCGGCACAGCGGGCGCAGCTCCGGCGAGACCTGGCAGAGCGGGAAATGATAAAGACGCAGGTCGGCGAAGCGCCTTATCAGCGGCAGGGCTTTAGCCAGGACCTTCGAGGAGGCGGCGAACTTCAGACCCACCGACCTGTGGTTGGTCTCGGACATGCCCTCTATCTCGTAATGGATCAGCGTAACGGAGTAGCGGGAAGTATCGGGGAATTTTTCCAGCAGGAATTTCAGTGTAGCCGGCAGCGCGGCGATGGTCTTCTTGTGCAGGATTATGCGTATCTCTATCGCCAGGCCCGGCGCCAGCTCGAAAAGATTCTGGAGCCCCTTCACGGTCTGGCCGAAGGCGCCGCGCACGCCGGCCACCGGGTCGTGCGTTTTGGCGTTCGGGCCGTGCAGGGCTATGGCCGCGCCGAAGGGCGGCCGCGCCGCGGCGGCGAACCTGGCGGCGAACTTGCGGTCGGCGAAGCGGCGGCCGTTGGACAGCAGCGTTATGGGCAGGCCGGGCAGGCGGCGCCTGAAATAGGCCAGCAGCGGGAAGAAGTCCGGGTGCAGGGTGGGCTCCCCGCCGGTCAGGTTGACGTAGCCCGCCTTGTCGGGGTTCTTCAGGTAGATCCGGCCCAGGCCTTTCAAGTAGCGCTCCATTTTCTCTATCTGGGCCTTCAGCCGGTACTGGCCGCTGTCCTGCAGCGCGAAAGACGTCATGTTGGTACACATGACGCAGCGGTTGTCGCATTTGTTCCAGACGGCTATATCGGGCATATCACTTTTCCAGCCAGCTCTCTATGACCTTGCGGCTCTTCCTGTTCTCCAGCAGGGCGAAAACGGTTTTAAACATCCCCTTCTGCAGCTCGCACCAGCCGCCGCCGCGGATGTCCCCCCAGGGCGAGCCCTGCGTGGCGTAGTTGTGCACGGGGCAGACGCCGCAGAAAGGCTTGAAGGCGCAGCGGGCGCAGTACGGCTGGTTCTCCAGGCAGGAGGCCATGGCGCAGACGCGGGCCGCCGGGGCCGTCATCAGCTCGGGGAAAGAATTCTTATGCACGCTGCCCAGCCTGAAGAACGGGTCGCCGCAGGCCGCCAGCATGCGGCCCTCGTCGCAGGTGTACACGTCCCCGTCGTAGTTGTAAGCCAGCTGGCCGATAGCTCCGCCGCAGGGCGAGCGCAGGTCCAGGAAGTTGGGGTCCTCGCCGCGCAGCAGCTTGGCTCCCAGCAGGGCCGCGTTGCGCTCCACGAACTTCTCTCCGGAGAGGTTTATCTCCAGCACCCGCGCCATGGCGGCGCGGTAGAACTTTATGAAATCGCCGGGGGCGTAGCCGATGTCCGGCCAGACGCCGGCGGCGTAGCCGATAGGCGACAGCGGGCGCAGGAAGATGCCGCCCAGGCCGAGGGCGCGGTATTCGTCCACTATCGCGCGGGGATTGGCGAGCGAGAGCCGGGTAGTGGTCATCAGCGCCGAGGGCAGCGAATCTTTGCCGCCGCCGCGGGCCGCCGCGTCCTTGAAATACTTGAGCCAGCGCACCGCCCTGGCGTGGGAAGAACCGCCGGACCAGCGCCGGTTGGCGTCATGGATGGCGGCAGGGCCGTCGAGCGAGGTGCACACCGACACGCCTTCTTGTACCAGCCAGCGGGCCTTGGCCTCGTCCATCAGGCTGAGGTTGGTGACCACGGAAAGCGCCAAGTCCTTGCCGGCCTTGAGGTTAAGCTTTTTGGCGTGCGCGACGGCGGCTTTGAGCACTTCCCAGTTGAGCAGGGCTTCGCCGCCCTGGAATTCTATGGAGATCCTGGGATTGGGAGACTGGAAAGCGGTCTCGACCGAGCGCAGCGCGGTGCTCCGGCTCATGGCCGTGTCGCCGGTACCGCCGGCGGTGGCGCGGCAGTACACGCAGGCGTGGTTGCACTTGAGCGTCAGCACCAGGATATGCAGGCCCGGGCCGGCGAAAACTCCGGCGGAAAGTTTGGCCAGGCCGGCGGTCACGCCGTCCAGGTCCAGCCGGCCGCGCAGCAGCCCGGCGGCCGCCAGCTTTTTATACAGGGGCGATCCGTCCCTGGTCTTACCCGCTTTGAAGGCGGAGAATTCCGCCGCGGTGAGCCTCAGCGCGGCGCCGGCCGGGCCGGAGACGATATAGCCGGCGCCGTCGCGCTCGAAGCGCAGGTCGAAAGGTTCGCAGGGGTTAGGCTTTTTCATTTCTTCACCGGTTTAAATTCGCTCCAGCCGTAAAGCTCGGGGTATTCGCGCCAGGGGCCCTCGCAGGCTTTGAACCAGCCGCACTTTTTGCACTCGGCCCTTTTGACTTTGCCCTCGCCGCGGCGGTAGTCGCCGTAGCTCTCGATGTACAGGTCCGCGTCGGCCACCGGGCCTTCGGGGATCACCTGTTCGGCTACGCAGTCCTCGTAGCCTTTCATCAGGCAGTAAGGTATCGCTTCGGTGTAACAGTGCAGGCCGGCCGCGCGGCCCACGTCGAGCGCTTTTTTTATATACGGCATCGCGGCCGTCATTTTGGGCGTCAGCCACTTGCGGTTCTCCCAGGCGGAACCGACCAGGTGCACGAAGGCGAACTGGAACTGGTCCACCTTCAGGTACGCCAGCAGCTTGGCCAGGGCCGGCAGGTCCTTGTAGTTGCGGGAGGTGATCACGGAATTGGTCAGCACGTACATGCCGAGCTTCTTGCAGTTGAGGATGCCCTGCACCCCTTCTTTGAAGCTGCCCTCGGCGTGCGTCAGGCCCTCGTGGATGGCGGCCGTGGAGCCGTGCAGCGAAGGGCCCATCTCGGTGACGCCGGCCTTCTTGAGCGCCAGGCAATAATCGTAATAGGCGAAGCGGCGGCCGTTGGTCTGCACCTGCACGGTGTCGTAGCCCATCTTCCTGGCGGCCTTTACCGCGGCGAGCAGGTCCGGGTGGATGGTGGGTTCGCCGCCGGTGAACACCACGGCGTTCACGCCGGTCTTGCGGGCGCGCGCCAGCGCGGCCTTTATCTCGGCCAGGCTTTTGCCCGGGCCCTTATAACGCTTGGAGCCCTGCGCGCAGAAATCGCACATGTTGTTGCAGCCGAAGCCGATCTTTATGTCGATGCGTTTCATTTGATGGTCTTAAGTCCCCTGAAACCGAATTTCTCGGCGTAGCCGAGCGCCGGGCCGGGGCATTTGAGCAGGAACCGGCACTGCAGGCAGAGCTTGGGCTTTACCGCCCCGGCGCTGCCGCCGGATTCGCGGGCATCGCCCTGGCCGCCCCTGAGGCAGTCCAGCGAGCGCTCCCAGTCCGGGTACAGCACGCAGAGCGGGGCCCGGAGGAAGCTCGCGCCCAGCCGGCCAGCGGCGCGCGCCAGCGGCACGAGAGCCGCGTAATCGGCGGTTATATTCTCCTTGCCCTCCGGAAAGG
This sequence comes from uncultured Elusimicrobiaceae bacterium, assembly GCA_964417965.1. Classification (GTDB taxonomy): domain Bacteria; phylum Elusimicrobiota; class Elusimicrobia; order Elusimicrobiales; family UBA9959; genus UBA9959. The sequence goes on along the minus strand of CAYQJX010000002.1, from coordinate 129,713 downwards.
AGACTATAAACCCGGCGGCTCCGGCCGCAGAAAGTTTTTTCATGGCTGCGGGAGCGCCCCGGGAGGCCGCCGAGCCCGGCACGTAGACGCCACTGGCCTCCAGCCCGGAGGAGGCGGCGGCCTTCACGGCGGCCAGCTCTTCCCTGGACACAACAGCTCCGAACCTGAAGAGAAAACCGGAAACCCCGGCGGCCTTCAGGTTCCTGAAGAAATCAGCCCCGGCCGGCAGGCGGGAGAACAGCGAAATATTTTTAAAACCGGCTCCGGCCGCGTAGCGCGCCGCCTCTATCTCGGCCAGGCCGGGCAAAGCCGCGCCCGAGAGCAGCAGGGCTTCTTTCCTCCCCGCCCGTGCGGCCCGCAGCAGCTCCAGGGCCAGGTCCCTGCCCGCCCTGGCCGGCCCGGGGGACGCGCCGTAAAGCAGCGCCTCCAGCGCCCCTGCCTGCAGGCGGCATTCATGAGTGTGCTCCGCCTGCCGGTTGAAGGCCGGGGGTGCGGCCGCGGGCCGCTCATGCCCGGGAGCGTTCCCGCGGCCGTAAATTTTCGACAGGCGCTCCAGCACCTCCGGGGAGTACAGCGCGCCGCGCAGCTCCACCGTGGCCCGCTCCCTGTCCGTCACCAGCAGCGCCCGGCCGGAGTCGGCGGCCAGACCGGCCGCCTTGGCGGCCTTTATCTCGCCGCCAAAGACCTCGGCCAGGCCACGGCCGAAACGGCGGCGGAAATTTCTCTTATCGACTTGCCCGCGGTGCAGGGCGTCGAGCAGCACGAAGTTCACCATCTCGTCGCGCTGGCTCAGCAGGCAGCCCGCGGCGGGCGGCAGCGCGCCGCCTGCCAGCGTCCTCTCATAAACCTTCTCGTCGGAAACGCTGCGGTAGCGGGCGGCGTTCATGGCGTAGGACACGGCGCTGGGCCCCAGGCCGAGCACCGAGTAGGACCCTTCCTCGCCCTGGTCGTAGCTGTAGGGCCACCAGTCGCCCTTGCGCTTGTAAACCCAGTGCCCACAGCGCATTTTATAACCCTTCGACACTAAAATATCCATGCCCCGGCGGCGCCAGGCCCTGGCGTCCTCCAGCGCGCCGCGCTTGAGCGAGCCGGCCTGCTCGCCGGCGGAGGTGCCGCAGCGCGGCTGGAAATCGAAAAGATAGACGCGTTCCACGTCCAGCCCGGCCGCGGTGCGGACGTCCCGCAGAAAACTTTCACCGGTCTGGCCCGGCAGGCCGGTCATCAGGTCCACCTCCACCTGCTTTATGCCGGCGGCCTTGGCCTGCTTTATAACCGCCACCGTCTGCGCCGGGTCCTGGCGGCGGTTGAGGCCTTTAAGCAGGGCGGGGTCGAAGCTCTGCACGCCGATGGCCAGCCATTCCACGCCGGCGGACTTCAGGAAGGCCAGCTTCTCCGGGTCCAGCGTATTCGGGCTGGCCTCGAAGGCTATGCGGGTCTTGGGCGTGACTTTAAAATAAGCCCGCAGCATTTTAAACATCCGGTCCAGCTGCGCTATGGTCAGCAGGCTGGGCGTGCCGCCGCCTATGCACAGGAACCTGAGCGGACGGCCCTTGAAGAGCGGCCCCAGGAGCTTTATTTCTTTCTCCAGCGCGTCCAGGAAGCGGTCTACCGCGCCGGGCGCGGCCGGGAGTTTATAGAAGCCGCAGAAGCGGCAGAGGGTTTCGCAGAAAGGCACGTGCACGTAGACCACGGGCCTGCGGCCGCCGTCGGATTTGAGGGAACGCCGCCAGGCTGAAATTATTTTCTCCGTGCCGCGCAGCTCCGGCCAGGCCGCCATGGGCGGGTAGTTGGGCGGAGCCTCCGGCAGGGAGTCCCTGTCGGCGCAGGCCAGCAGCCTTTCTATGTCCATAGCGGCCTTCATTGATATTTCTCCGCCCAGCCTTCCAGTATTTTCCGCGACGCCGGGGTCTTCAGTTTCTCCAGCAGCAGGTCCGAGACGCCCATGAAGACCCGGCAGCGGCCGTTGGTCATCATGTCGCCCCAGAAACCGCCCTGCGCCGCGTGGTTATACACCGGGGACACCCGGCACCAGGCGCTGTGCGGACAGCGCGCGCAGCGCGGCTGCGTCAGCCGCGGAAAACAGGAAAGGATCAGCGTGCGGCCCAGCGGGGAGGACGCCAGCGAGCAGAAAGAGTCCGCCACGGACCCCAGCCTGAAAAATTCGTTGCCGCCGGCGGCCAGCAGGCGCGCCTCGTCGGAGCCGTAGACGGAACCGTCCGGCCCGTAGGCCAGCCGGTAGAGCAGGTCCAGGTTCTGGTAGCGCGGGCGTTCGCCGCCGAGCATCTGACCCAGGAACATCAGCGCGCCCTTCTCGTACACCTCCACGCCCTTCCGGTTCAGGCGCAGCATGTACTCCAGGGCTTCGGCGTAGAAAGCGAGGAATTCTTCCGGGGTCACGCCCAGGCCCGCGCGGGCGGCGCGGCCAATGGGCTCCAGCGGGCCCAGCTGCACGCGCTTTACGCCGCGCTTTAAAAATTCGTCCACTATTGCCTTCGGCTGCGCCAGGGAATACTTAGTGATGGTGCAGATGGCGTTAAGAGATTCCAGCTCCCCGGCCGCCGCGAGTTTCTGCACCAGGGCTATACCGCGGACGGCGGCGGCGTGGCTGGAACCGCCGGAATATTTGCGGCCGCGGTCATGGATAGCCGCGGGGCCGTCGAGAGAGGTGCAGAGCGTAACCCCGTTAGCGGCAAGAAAAGCCAGCTTCTCCGAAGTAAGCCCGGCCAGGTTGGAGACCATGGAGAAATGCAGGCCGCGGCCCTGCCGCGCCGCGAGGCGTTTGGCCTCCCCGACCAGATACTTCACCACTTCAAAATTGCGGAGGGGTTCACCGCCCTGGAACTCTATAACCAGCTCCGGCGCGCCGGTGCTGAAGATGAAATCCAGCGTTTTTTTAGCCGTCGCGCGGCTCATGTGACGCCCGCCGGAGCCGGACGAGGCGCCGCAATAAAGGCAGGCGTGGTCGCAGGCGGCGGTCACGGCTACGATATGCACTTTAGGGCCTTTCCAATCTGCCAGCAGGGCCGCGAAATGCCGCGGCAGCAGCCTGGCGAAATCCAGCCGTCCGGCGAAGAAACCTTTGGCCTCCAGCGCTTTATCCATGGCGGGCGGCAGGGCCGCGCCGCTGGCGAAACGGGCCAACCCCGCGGCTGTCAGCTCCGCGGTCATGGAAAAGTCGTTGGACAGCAGCCTGCCTCCGCCGCGGCGGGCGAAGTTGAAGTCCATGGGGCGGTCGTCCCTCTTCGCCATCAGATGTAACCCTTCTTGAAAAGTTTTATCAGCCGCTTCAGGTAGGCTTTCAGGCCTGGCTCGGCGGCGGACCTGCGCACCAGCTCCTCCGCGGCGGCGCGGCAGACTTCCGTGCGCAGGGCGTGGGCGCGGCTGCCGTCGGCCAGGCCGGGCAGGCGGTAATAGGAGCGGGCGCAGGCCAGGCAGCGGCGCGAACCGGCGGCCGGGGCGCAGGAAACATATTTTTCAGCCACCCACCCTTCAGCCGTGCCGATGGCCGCGGCCTTGCGCTCCGCGGGAGTGCGCAGGAAAGGGTAAGGATAGAAAGAGAGGGTGCCGTCGGGGAACAGCTCCAGGTCGCGCAGAAAAGGGCAGAAGCTATTTTTGAATTCTTTGTCCCTGAGGAATTCCAGCAGCGGCTCCAGCACCACGGGGGACTTGTCCCCCGCATGCGCCAGGGTATAGGCGGTTATCTTCTTCATGGCTGCCCCGAAAGCTTTATAGTCGGCGGCCCGCCAGGGGAAGCCGTGCACACATTCTATGCCGATATTGCGGAAGCCGTCCGCGGCCAGGCGCAGGAAATCCTGGTACGCGGCCGCGGCGCGCCGCGGATGCACGCAGAGTATGACGTGGAGATCCTCTCCCAGCTTGGAGAGGAAGAGCGGTATTTTCTTTTCTACTGCGGCGTGCGAGCCTTTGCCGGAAACAAATTTGCGCGACAGGTCGTGGCTGCGGCCGCTGCCGGAGAAGCTGACGGCGAAGCGGACGCCGCGGGGGGCCAGCCAGTCCAGCTGCTCGGCGCCGGCGAGCACGCCGTTGCTGGCCACGGAGACGGCGAGCGTCTTACCGAGTTTTTTCGCGAGCGCGCGGGCGGCGGTTACGATCTTCTTTACCAGCTCGAATTCCATCAGCGGCTCGCCGCCGTAAATTTCCAGGGTCTTGGTCTTGCCGGGGGAGCGCAGGAAGGTCTCCACGGCTTTCAGCGCGGCGGGAGCGGGGATGGTCTCGGTGCGGCTCTTGTCTATAAAGCAATGCGTGCACCTCAGGCAGCAGCCCGAAGTGACGGCTATCTTGAACTTCAGTATTTCCTTGTTAAACTTCATTGATAAATCTCTAACCGTCTGCCTGGCGCCACGGGGGCCGGAACGCAAAACACGCGGTCGGGACACACCGTGCCCGCCGCTCGTCCCTCGGCCTCGGCGCTTACGCAAGCCTCGGCCTCCGGGACGGTTTTGCTAACCCGGCCCCCGCGTCGCCGGCGAGTTTCCCTTTCAATAAAGCCTGAGCCCTTTTCAACCTGTTGTGGGAAGGCACCAGCGGGAAAGGTTCGGCCGGTTTCTTTACGGGGCGGAACTCGCGGGCGCCGAAGAGGTCCGAATACCATTTCTCAAAGCCCATGCAGCGCTTGTTGTAGACGCAGGCAGCGCAGCCCTTGTTCTTGAGGCAGAGGCGCTCCTTGAGGCCGTGGATGCGGTCTTCGCGGCCGTCGATATGGAACAGCGGCTCGTCCCTGGTGCCGGCGGGGCGCTCCCATTCGGCCATCAGGTGCACGGCCTCCGGGAGATTGCAGGGCGTAAAGTTCACCAGCACCGTGTCCTCGATCTCCGCGCCGGAGTCTTTAAGATAGGCCAGCGCCTCGCGCACATAGGGCACGGCCTGCATCACGCTCACCTTCAGCTCGGCAGCGCGGGCGGCCATCATGCCGTTGTAATGCGGGAAGATCACGTTGAAATCCTCTATACCGAAGCGCCCGCTGATGATCTCCAGCAGGGGCTTCAATTTCTTATAGTTCTGTTTGTTGAGCGCGTGGTTGACGGAGAGCTCGGCGCCAAGGCGCGTGAGGTTATCGAAGGCCTTCATCACTTTTTTAAAAGCGCCCGGCACGCCCACCAGCCGGTCGTGGGTGGCGGCGTCGGGGCCGTGCACCGAGACGCGGAAAATATTGGCCCCGGCCTCCACCAGTTCCCTGGCGTAAGCCGGGTCGGCCAGCTTGAGACCGTTGCTCATCACCTGCACATAGGGGTAACCCATGTCCCGCGCTATCCGCACAATCTTAGGCAGGTCCGGGCGCATGGTGATCTCGCCGCCTATCAGGTAGGCCACCCAGCATTTTTCCCGGCGTCCCTTGTACAGCGCCTCGGCGGCCTTGGCGAAAGGCATGCGCTCCGCCACCTGGTTCAGCACCGATTCCGGGTGATAGCAGAACCTGCATTTGGCGTTGCAGTCGTAGTTCAGGATGACTTCGCAGTTGCGGGGCTTGATCATATCTCAAAAAGGGTCTTTACCGCGAAAGAGCGCGGCGCTTTTGCCAGCGGCTTGAACTCCCGGCCGCCGGCGAGTTTTATATATTCGGCGTCGAAACCTCGGCAGCGCGCGTCCAGAGCGCAGCGCGCGCAGCCGGCGGGCTTGCAGCTCTGCCGGTTCTTCATCTCGGCCATGTTCACCACGGCCCCGTCGGCCGGCATCAGGGGATCGCCTTCTGAAATGTCGGACTCCCAGTCGGCCAGGAGGTTCATATGGCGCGGCAGCAGGCAGGGGGTAAAGTTGACCAGCACGCGGTTGAGCGCGGGAACGCCGGACTTTTTAAAGACTTCCATCCCTTTGATTATGCAGGGCAGGGTTTTGGAAATATTCACGCGCAGCAGCTTCTCGTTGCAGGCCATCACGCCGCGGTAATGCCCGTAGATGATATTGAAATAGTTGACGCCCAGGCCGTTATAGGCGAAGTCCATAAACTCCGGGAACTGCTTATAGTTCAGCGCGTTTATTACCAGGTTGGTGCCGGCCTCGCGGCCCAGCTCCCGGACATTGCGTATGGCCCGCACGGCCTTGTCGAAAGCGCCCGGCACGCCGACCAGCCGGTCATGCAGCCGGGCGGTATGGCCGTGCAGGGAGACGTCGAACATGTTGAAGCCGGCGGCCGCCATGCGGCGGGCGTAGGCCGGGTCGGCCAGGCGCGCGCCGTTGGTGCAGAGTTTTATGCAGGAGTAGCCGGCCTTCCGGGCGAAGGAGGCCACCTTGTCGATATCGCCGCGCAGCGTCGGTTCCCCGCCTATAACGGCGGCTATCCAGCAGCCCTGCCGGCGGCCCGTGTAGAGGGCCTTGAAGATCTCTTCCAGAGAGGGCTCCGGGCCGTTCGCGAAGGAGCCCGGTTCGGCGTAGCAGAACAGGCAGCGGTTGTTGCAGGCGGAATTGACGGTAACCTCGCAGACCCGGGCCTTAAGGCTGACGGGCCAGCGGATATTGGCGAGGCGCGCCGCGAGGACGGCCTTGTTCAGGCCGGGCGTTCTGCCGGTCGCGAACTTTACGTTCTTTTCAAGCAATGAGTTCATTCAAGACAAAGCCAGACTTCCCGGCGTTTACGGGGTCCGGGATATTATTATTATATAATTAAAGCCTGAAATTATGGCGGAACTCTCGGAACAGGCTTTTGACGCCTTCCTGGCGGCCCTGCGGCGCCTGGATTACACCGGCTATGCCGAGCAATACCCGCCTTTCGGCAGCTGGCAGGATTTCGGCCGCCAGGGCGCCGGCATAAAAGCCGCCTGGGGGCGCAGCCTGGGGTTCACAAAAGAAGCCGGCCTGTTCGTCAACGTGCCGTTCTGCCGCGCCCGCTGCCGCTTCTGCTTCCTGCCCGTCACTCCCATCGGCTCTTCAGGCGAAAAGAGGACCGCCTCGTTCAGGCGCTACCTGTCCGCGCTGGACAAGGAAGCCGCCTACTACGCTCCGCTTTTTAAGGACATCCGTTTTTCCACTCTCTACATCGGCGGCGGCACGCCGTCCATGATGACGCCGGCCGAGACGCGCGAATTCTTCGGCCTGCTGCGCCGCCGCTTCCGGCTGCCGGAGAGAGCGCAGACCGTGCTGGAGCTGCACCCCGACGACGTGACGGAAGAAAAACTTTCGGCCTACGCGGACTGCGGCGTCAGCCGGGTCTGCATCGGCGTGCAGTCGATGGACGCGGAGGTCCTCAGCGCCAACACCCGGCGGCAGGGCCTGGCCCAGGTGGCCGCCGCGCACGCCGCGCTGAAGGCCCGCGGGATCGGCGTCAACATCGACCTCATCTGCGGCCTGCCCGGCCAGGACCGCGCCAGCTTCCTCTCCGGCCTGAAGAAGATCATAAAACTCGGGCCCGACCAGGTGCACCTGAACACTTTCATCAACACCCCGTACACCGCGCACGCCCGGGCGGGCGGCAAGGCCGGCGACGAGCGGGCCGTGGAGGCGCTGCGCGCCGAAGGTTTCCGCCTGCTGGCCCGCGCCGGCTACATAAAGATAGATTCCGATTCGATGGGCCGCACCAAGGATTCCCGCAACCGCCAGAGCACGGACCTGAGCGGCCGGCGCTCGGTGCTGGGCCTCGGGCCCGGGGCCGTTTCGCGGGCTTTCGGCGCCGCCCGCTACATAAACCGCGCGGGCTGGGACGGCTGGCTGGCGCGGGCCGGCTCCGGCCTTTGCCCGGCCGACAGGGGCGTCTTCTGCGGCCCCGCCGACGAGATGACCTACTCGGCCCTGACCAGGTTCACCGACGATCTGGCGGTAGACCTGGCCGTTTTCCGCCGGGAACATAAAACCGATTTCCTGAAAGTCTTCGCTCCAGAGGCCGCCGCCCTCCGGCGCGCCGGCGCGGAGTTGGCCGGCGGTAAATTAAAGCTCCCGCATAACATGTGGGGGCTGGTGCGGCGCCTCTTCTACCGCCCTGAAGTTATCGCCCGCGGCCTGGCCAACCTGAAAAAAGCCCGGCGGCCGGGCCAGCGCTGAGCCCCGCGCGGGACACCCTTTCATGCCCACGGTAAAAATTAACCAGCTACTTCTCCGCAGGCTGTCGCCCGGCTCCGGCTCCGGCCTGGAGGGGCTCTACGAGCAGGCCGTCACCCGGGGCCACGCCGGCGACATCCCCGGCATGCGCGCGCTGTTCGCGCGTTTCGCCGTCTCGGCGGGACAGGCCGCGGACCCTGAAAAGCTGTTCCGGGCCCTGATGGAGCTGCGCCTGTACGCCCGGGCTTTCGCCGCCGGAGAACAACTACTGCGGCTCAAGGGCTCGGACCGGCTGCCGCTGAAAGACCCCTTCATCGACATCCGCTTTTCCCCCCCGCCCGGCTATTACGAGGAGCATATCCGCTCCCTGCGCCGGTTCAGGGCAGGCGCGGGGGCTGAAACGTGGAAGAATTATTACCTTGGAGCGCTGCACCGCCGGCTCAACAGGCTGGAGGAGGCGCTGGTATTTTTCAACAAGGCCCGGCCGGCCGGGCCTGCCTATGGCTGGATGCGCTTCCAGCGCGGCTGGACCCTGCTCAACCTGGGCGGGGACCTTCGCGAGGCGGAGGGAGACCTGCACGCCGCCGTCCGCGCGGACGGGGCGGACTGGGTGGCGCGCTGCCTGCTTGGGGAAACCCGTATCTGCTCCGGCCGGCGGGCCGAAGGGCTTAAAGATTTTTCAGCGGCCCTGAAGGCCGCGCCGGTGCACTCGGCCGACATAACCGCGTGGCGCGGCCAGCTGCGCCTCCTGTACGGCGACTACCGCGGGGCGCTCGTGGACCTCAGGGCGGCCAATAAAAAAAAGAGCGTTTTTTCCTACTGCTGGCTGGGCGCCGCCTGGCTCTGCCTCGGAAAGACCGCCAAAGCCCTGGCCCTCCTGCGACAGGCGGTGCGCCTGCTGCCGGGGGACGCCGAAGCCAGGCTCTGGTACTGCGAGGCCCTGCGGCGGCAGGGCCGCCGGGCGCAAGCGCTGCGGCAGCTCGCCTTCGCCGGCGACGGCAACTGGACCAGGGCCAACAGGGCGCTGCTCCACGCCGGGGCAGGCCGCTTTGAAGAGGCTTTCAGCTGGTACCTGAAGCTGGATGAGGAGATAAGACTGAGGCTGGAAAAAGAAACCGGCCTGAGGCCGGTGGACGCGCCATCCCTGGCGGAGCTTATGGAAAGCCTCTTTAAAAAAGCCCTGGGAAACCGAACCGACAAACGCTACCTCTACACCCGCTGGCTCACCCCGCCCGCCACACGGCCAAAACGCCGCGGCTAGCGCCCCAGCGCGGGAATTATCTTATCGTTGGAGATCCTGAACAGGCCGCCGGCCCCGGCGGCGTAGAGATATTTCTTAGTCGCCGACAAACCTTCGATGCGGGGCGTCACGTAGAAAGACCCCAACCTTCGGGAAGAAGAGACCTCGTAGACCACCACATCACCGCCCAGATAGGACCCGGCGTAAAGATATTTACCGTCCGTCGAGAATTCCAGTTTGCGCACGTGGAACGGGGAGTGGATCCTGCCTATTATCTTCAGATTCTCCGCGTCCAGCATGTAGATATCCCGCGTGAAGATGGACGGCGCGTAGATCCGGCGGCCGTCGGGCGACAACGCCAGGTCCATGAAGGCCCGGGAGGGATCGGAGGCGCCTTTCAGCTCCAGGGTGCTCTCGTCGAACTCCAGCACGCGACGCCCCGGCTGAACGCCGAGCCACTGCATGAACCACATCAGCCGCAGGAAGCCCGGCTTAGTCTCCGGGTCCTGGCCGTAGAGCGAAACCAGCAGCGTGCGCCGGCGCGGGTTGCGCTTCACCTGGAAGACCACGGCGCCGTTGCCAATGATGCCCGCCTCGTGCAGGGATAACGACTTCAGCAGCTTTCCTGAACCGTCCAGCGCGAACAGCGCGGGGTTCAGGTTGTTGACGGCGTACACCCTGCCGCAGGCGTTATGCACGGCAAAGAGTTCCTCCACCGGCCACCCGGCCAAAGAGGCCGGCAGCGGCACCTTTTTTACCGTGTCCGCGCCGGGAACGTACTCCAGCAGGTGGGAGGCCTGCCAGGGCGCGAAGTAAAGCCGGCCGGGGCATTCCGAAGAGAACCGCCGCACCTGTGAACCCTCATAAAAAGCCCTGAACTCAGGACGGCGCAGGTCCACCCAGGCGAAGCTCGGCCGGGGGGCGGTGTCGCGCCCGAAGGTGGCCCCGAAGGAGAGCGCGGCCCAGGAATCGTCGGGGGCGGCGTAAACCTCGTGGGGGTGCAGCGTCCCTTCCGGCCAAGGCTCACCTTCGGCCCCGGCGTAGCCCTCCGCCGGAAAAACCTTCTCCAGGCCCGCCGGCCGGGAGCGCAGTTCGCGCAGGGGGCCGCCGGGATAGAAGTAAAGCAGGACGAACAGGACGGCGGCGCCGGCGGCCGGCAGCAGCAGCGTTACGGTCAGGCGGAAGGCGGAGCGGCGGTACACCAGGGCCCAGTAGGCCGCGCCCAGCAGGACCAGCAGCGCCGAGGCCGGCAGCGGGCTGGCATACAGCAGGATCCAGGCCACGAAATGCCAGAGCCCGACCAGCGGCGCGAAGATGTCCGGCCGGCCGTGGGCGGTTATGGGGAAAAGGAAGAACAGCGCCGAGAGCAGCAGCAGGAACGCCATCCTGCCCGCCATCGGCAGCCAGACCAGGGGCCCGGAGCCCAGGCGTTTCGCCTCCAGTTTTCTGGTTGCCGCGTACTCTAAAACCAGCAGCGGAACGGCGGCCGCGGCCGCGGCCCAGGCCGGCAGCGGCAGCAGGTACAGGAGATAACTGTGCGCGGAACGTATATAATATAATTGAACGAAAGTTACCGCCGCCGGGGCGATCAGGTAAAAAAGGGCCGCCCGGGGCCCAGCCGGGAGCGGGGCCTTTTTTAAAATTTTAAAAAAAATATTTTTAATGTCAGAACTCGCCATTATAATTCCCGCCTACAACTCGGCAAAAAGCGTAGCGCCCACCCTGGAACGCCTGGCCGCCGTGCTGCCGCGCCTGCCGCGCGCGGCCGTGCTGCTGGTGGACGACGGCAGCTCCGACGGCACCGCCGCGGCGGCCGCGGCCGCCGGACAGAGGCTGGGCCTGGACCTGCGCGTGCTGCCCCACCTGGCCAACCGCGGCTACGGCGCCGCGCAGAAAACCGGCCTCAAGGCCGCGCTGGAATCCGGCTGCCGGGCGGCCGTCCTGCTGCATGCCGACGGACAGTACGCTCCCGAAGAGCTCCCGGCCATGACGGCTCCGCTTTTCTCCGGAGCCGCGGACGTCTGCGTCGGCTCCCGGCTGCTGTCCGGTCAGGCCAGGCGGCAGGGCATGCCGTTCGCGCGCTACTGGGCCAACCGCTGGCTCACCGCCCTGGAGAACCTGGTGTTCGGCCTGGACTTCGCCGAGTACCACACCGGCTACCTGGCCTACTCGGCCGGAGCGCTGGGCGCCATCCGGTTCGACACCCTGACCGACAAATTCCATTTCGACGGGGAGATGCTGCTCTGCTCCGGCAAGCTCGGCCTGCGCGTGGCCCAGGTGCCCGTCTCCGCCTATTACGGCCCCGGCTCCTCCAGCCTGGCCCCGCTGCCTTACCTGGCCGAGATCGCCGGCGTGCTATTTAAATACCTGCGGCGCGGTTATTTCTTTCAGTGAGGCGCTGCGCGAAAAAAATTCTTCAGCAGGCCGTAGCCCCAGCGCTCGGGCAGCGGCTTTAAAAATCCATATTCAAGCCTGAACCAGGCCAGCGGCCTGTACAGATAGTACAGCGCCCTGAGCGCGGCCGAGCCGGCGCCGTAGTCGTCCATCTTGCGGTCGAGGAACTTGCTGACAAAGCAGGCGCGCTCCAGGAAATCCTTCAGCGAGGGATCCCCCTCGTGCATGTGCGAATAATCCCACTCGTAGCGGCCCCACTCCTCGAGCCTGCCCGGGAAAGCTGTCCCTTCCCTCTCCAGCCCGGCGTAGATCTCGGTGCCGGGGTAGGGCGCGAAGATATAGAACTGCGGGATGCGGAAATTATCGCCCAGCTTAAGGATCTCCATCCCGACGCGCATGGTCTCGCGTATCTCCGCCCGCGTCTCCGTAGGCAGCCCGACGATAAAAGAGCAGAGCACCGCTATACTGCGGCCCCTGAACCGCGCCACCTGGGCGCGCGCGAGCGCCAGGCTGCCGGACTTATTGAGGATTTCGCGGCGCACGCGGTCCACGCCGGACTCCACGCCGATGGCCAGCCGAACCACGCCGGCCTCCTCCAGGAAATCCAGGTCGGCGTCGCTCAGCTTCGCGAGCGTCTCTATATCCACGCCCTGCAGCACGCAGCCCAGGCCCAACCCCTTCAGGCCTTTGAGGATAGCCATCGCCCGGCCCTGGTCTATGAAAAAATTATCGTCGAGCAGATAGACGAGGGAAAAATCGTACCGGGCCCGGAGCTCTTTGATCTCCCGCAGCACCAGGTCCGCGCGCTTGGCGCGCAGGCGGCCGCGGCTGAAGGCGCGGTTATAGCAGTAGGCGCAGCGGCAGGGGCAGCCGCGGCTGGACTGGTAGAAGAACATGCGCCGCCCGTTATAGGTCTGGGCGTAGCGCTCCATGTCCACCAGGTGGTAGGGGACGGGCGGCAGGGCGTTCACGTCGAGGAGTTCCTGGGGGGCCGGGGCCGAGGGCCGGCCGCCGCGCTTGAACCAGACCCCCGGTATGCCGGCCGTGTCGGCGCCGGCGGCCAGGCGGCGGGCGAGTTCCGCCAGCGCGTTCTCCCCTTCGCCTTCCACCACGTAATCAACGAGCTCATGGGCCGCCGCCTGCTCCGGCAGCAGCGAGGCGTGGATGCCGCCCCAGACCAGCGGCGCGGCCGTGAGCCGGCGCGCTTCGCCGGCGGCCTCGAGGGCGCGGGTGATCATCTGGCCGGTCATGGCCGTAAAGCAGACCGCCGCCGTATCGGCGTCTATGGCCGCGGCCAGCGCGGCCCGCCAGTCTCCGGGTAGGCGCTGGTCCACCACGCGCACCTCGAACTCGCGGCAGGCCACGGACGCGGCGCAGAGCAGCCCCAGCGGCGGCGTGGGCTTGTCGCGGAACATGTCCATGTCGCCGATACCCGGCTGGACCAGGACCAGGTTCTTCTTCATGCCTGGCCGCCCGCCGGCAGAATAAGGTCCTCCAGGACCAGCGAACCGGAGATCTCCGCGCCGGCCGCCACCCGGCCGCCGGGGAAGACGACGGAATCCTTAACCCTGGCGCCGGCCCCGACAAAGGAGCCGCGCGCCGCCACTGAATTTTCAAGTTCCGCGCCCGGGCCCACCTCGGCGCCGGGGTGGGCGAAACTCCGCAGGCCGCGCTCCCCCAACCAGGCGGCGTTGGCCTTTACGATATCTTCCGGATAGGTGATATTTACGTCCAGAGAGAGCGTCTCCATGGCGGTGACCAGGCCGCCGGCCGAGATGAGGTTCTGTATCGCGTCGGTAAGCTCTATCTCGCCGCGCAGGGCGGAAGGGCGCGTCGCCGCCAGGGCCGGCAGGAAGAGCGGGCCAAAAAAGTAGACGCCGCAGGGTTTGACCAGGCTGAGCGCGCGAGCCGGCTTCTCTATGATCTTAAGCACGCGCCCGGTATCGTCCTGGGCTATCGTGCACTCCTTCAGGATGGCCGCTTCGTCCTCCACGCTGCGCACGGAAAGCACGGCGTCCGCGCGCCCCTCGGCGACGGTCTTAACGGCGCCGGAAAAACGCGGCGTCGAATAGTAAGTGTCGCCCAGTACCAGCGCGAAGGCCCCCCCCGCCAGCCACGGAGCGGCCAGGGAGGCGGCGTGGCCGATGCCGAGGCGCTCGGCCTGCGGCGCTATAAAAAGTTCGGAGCCGGTGCCGGCCAGCGCGGCGCGGGCGGCGGTCTCCACGGAGCGGTCGGCAGGATCCGTGACGATCACGAAACGGCGGCTGCCGGCGGCCAGGAAAGCCCTGAGGTGCATTTCCAGCAGAGTGGAGTCGCCGACCGGCAGCAGGGCTTTCGGGAAACGTTTTCCCGCCTCGCCCAGGCGCTTGCCGCTGCCGGCGGTAAGTATGACTACGGGGATCATTTCAGGATCTTTCCCGCGGCGGCTATGCCGGCCTCGATGCTGTGGTCCATGTTGTAGACGGCCCATTCGCCGAAGCGCCCGGCCGAGATTATCCCGGCCCGGGCCAGGGAACGCAGGCAGGCGGCCGTATCTTCGGCGTGGCGCGCGTGCGGCACCGGGTAGGCGGGGCAATGGTCGTAGGCCCAGACGCCCCTGAGGTCTTTCTTCTTTATTATCCCCAAACGCAGCAGGGCCGCGGTGACGCGGGCCTGCAGGCCGGCCGGCGCCGCGGCACTGGCGCCGGGCAGCGCGCACTCCACTATCAGGGCCTTGCCGCCGGGCACGGCGCGCGGGTTTATGAGGTCGGCGCGGGTCAGGCGGTAGAAAGGCAGGTCAGGGTCCGGCACGTAGATCCAGTGGTAGGGCGGCAGGTTCACGGCGGAGAGGGCGTAATGCAGGCACAGCACCCGCGTGGCGCGCAGGCGCGGCAGGACCGGGCGGCAGTTCTTCAGACCGGCCAGCGCGACGGCCCTGTCCAGCGGCAGCGTGGAGATGAGCCGCCCGTAGCGCACGGGGCCTCGGGAGGTCAGCACGGTCTTGCGCCGCGCGTCTATGCCGGTCACCTCGGTGCCGCAGAGCGGCGAAACGGGGCTTATCTCTTTCAGCAGGCTTTCTATCACGCCCTCGATGCCCCCGGTCCTAGGGTAGACGAATTCCGCGTGGGGCGCGACGTCGCCGCGGGAGGCCGGTTTGACGCCGAGGATGCTTTCGGCCAGACCGGCCGGGCCGGGCAGGCGGATCTTGGCGGCGAGCCAGGCGTAGCTCATGCCGGCCAGCGGGGTCTGCCACAGCTTCTCGTTATAAGGCCGGAAAAAAAGTTCGGTTATGCCGCCGCCCAGCTCGCGCAAGGCGTACTCCTCCAGGTTGCGGGGCTCCCGCGCGGGGCCGCCGGCCCGGTTCTCCAGCAGGCTCACCAGCACCCGGCGCCTGTCGCCGGGCGAAAGCTGGTGGATGTTGTCCTGGAAAGGGAAATCCACCCAGCCGCCCTTCCACATGACCCCGAGCCGGTGGCGGTGCGAATAGACCGGGCCGGAAAGTTCCCTGAAGACGCCGGCGGCGCGCTTGTTCCTGGTAAAGAAAACGTGCGGCAGCTCGTCTATCGTCACCCCGCCGGAGCGGTTGGTCTTCATCAGGCCGCCCGGCCTGGAGTCCCGCTCGAGCAGCAGGACGTCCCGCCTGCCGGCCCGCAGCAGTTCGCGGGCGGCGATCAGGCCGGTAAGGCCGGCGCCCAGAATTACCACTCCGGCCTTCTCGGGCAAGGCGGCGGGGCCGTTTTTGACTGCTCTTTTTTTCATCATTCAAATATTATCAAATCTGGCGTTCAGGCCCGCTCGGCGCAGAAGACGCTCCACTTGCCGAGCGGCACCGTCCTGGTAAGGCGCCAGCCGGCCGACCGGAGGTCGTTTTCAATGGTTTCCCGCGCGCATTCCGTCCAGCTCCCGGTCAGTTCCCAGCCGGGCCCGAATTCAGGATAGCCCAGGCCGCTGTCGATAATGAGTAATTTAGCGGCGAAACCGGCCGAGCCCAGCAGGCGCCTGAGCAGGCCGACCCGCCCGGCCGCTGGCAGGGCGCTGAGCACCTGCGAAACGACTACGCTCCGGAAGCGGACGCTTCCTTTAAGAACCGCGGCCGCGGCCTCCGGCAGGGCGGGCCTGTCCGCGTAAAACCTGTTCCGGGCCGGCGGGGTAGGGAAAAAGCCGAATTTTTCTTCCACCAGCAGTTCCCGCGAAAAGCCGCAGGCGGAAAGGCGGGCCGGGTCTGAGGAGGCCGCCCCGCAGACCAGCAGGGAAGGCGCGCGGAGCCGCTCGCCGGCGGCCAGGCGCAGCACCTTGTCGGCGGTAGCGCCGTCCACTTTCTCCCACGCCAGGCGCGCCTCGCAGAAACCGGCGTAGCGCGACGCGAAGGCCCGCCGGGAGCCTCGCTCCAGCCCGGCCAGCTCCCTTATCAGCCAGGCCCGGCGCTCCCTGAAAGTGCTCACATCCAGCCCCGACCAGTCCCCGTCGTCCCGGAACGAATCCGCCGCCGCCGCGGCCGCCGCCATGCCTTTGTCCGCCCTGGCCAGCCTGTTCACGCGGCGGCAGAGCCCCACCCCGGGAAATTCTCCGGCTAACCCCCGCGCGAGATGGCGGAACAGGAAGCCGAAATACTTATCCGCGAACGCGAGGTTGGCGGCCAGGGAGAGCTCCCTGGCCAGCGCGCAGGCCCGCCGCACCCCGGCGGCTGGCAGCGACGGCACACTGGCCACGAAATACGGGTCCTGCGGGGAGAACTTCACGCCCAGCCGGCCGGCGGCTTTCCCCAGCGGGCTCCTCGGATAAACGCGCAGGCGGTGAAAGAACAGCCCCGAGTTCACGGAAAGGCCCCATTCGAAATTGGCCAGGCAGCGCTTATAGGTGTCGCCGGGCAGGCCGATGATGAAGCTCAGCACCACTTTGGCCCGCGGGGCCGCGGCCGCCAGCAGGGCGGTCTTGCGCCTGAGCTCGCCAAAGTCCATGCGCCGCCCGATCAGCCGGCAGGTTTCGGGGAAAACGCTCTGCACCCCCACGCCCAGGCTGAAGGCCCTGTCGTTGAGCAGCGGCACCACGCCCTCGTCGAGATTGCGCAGGTCCATCTGTATCTCCACGTTGACGCCGCGGCGCGACACCTCTCCTCCCAGCAGGCGCAGCAGCCCCGCCATCTCCCGGTTCTGGCAAAGGTCCGGGTCCGTCAGGAAAAGAGTGCGCAGGCCGGGGAAATCGCGCAGGATGCGGCCGATCTCGGCCCTGGCCCTCGCCAGGCTGAATTCGCGGTAATCCCGCGTTATGGAGCAGTACAGGCAAGTCCCGCGGCAGCCGCGGGAAGTTTCAAACGGGATGCGCGGGTAATGGCGCCATTTAAAAACGCCGCCGAGGTAGGGAGAAGGCAGCGAAGAAAGATCGCGCACGGGTTCGCCCGGAGGGTTCACGGCCACGCTGCCCCCGTCCCGATACGCCAGGCCGGCCACGCCGCGGAGGTCGCCCCGCCCCAGCAGGGCCTTCAGGACCGCCACGAAGGCTTTTTCCCCTTCCCCGGACACGGCGTAGTCTACCACGCCTCCCGCAAAAAGTTCTTCCGGGGGCACCGCCCCGGCCATCGGCCCGCCAAAAATTATTTTAGCGCCGCAGCGCTTCTTTACGCCTCGCGCGGCCAGCCTGCTCAGCTCGAGACCGCCATAGACAGTGAAGCCGGCCAGATCCGGTTTCAGCGCGGCCACGCGCCCCGGGGCCTCCTCCGCGCTCACCCAGGGCTCCAGGATCGTTATTTCTATTTTTTCACGCAGGAAGGGATCGCGCAGGGCGCAGGCCTTCAGCAGGCCCGCGGCCAGCGGCAGCAGGCCGTCCGCGCACAGCGGCGGCACGAGCACCACCCTGAACTTGCGGCGGCCGGAGGCCTTCACCGGGCCGCCCCGGCCAGCCGGGGGCGCGGCACGTCCGGGTTGCCTGAACCCATCCCGGTGGCGCGCAGCAGCCGGACGATATCCGTACTGCTCTTCAGCATGGCTTTAAGGTCTCCGCCGTGCAGCAGGCTGCTGTAATAGATGCAGAGCAGGCAGCCCAGGAACTCGCGGCGCCCGCCGGCCATGACCGCCCTGAAAATTTTTTCCCGGGACGCCCTGACCTTCGCGAGGTCCGGGCCGGTGCGCCAGTCGCCCGCCGCGTAGCGGGCGCGCAGCGCCGGCTCCTGGGCCACGCTGGAAGCGGAGAGCATGGAGCAGGGGTAAAAATGGCCGTCGGGCCCGATCGAGATCTCGCCCTGGCCGCAGAAACTCTCCAGCCAGGGCTTACCCGCCCGCATGAGCTTGTAGCCGAACCTCGGGCTGTCTTTGAAAGCCCCGCGGCCGGCGCCCTTAAGCCAGGCCCGGGCGGCGAGCAGCTCGCGCTTCAAGCCCGCCAGGTCGGCGCGCGTCCATCTCTCCTGCACCGCGAAAGACAGCCCCAGGTCGCCGGCGCCGAGCGAAGCCAGGAATTTAATATTTTCGGCAAGCCGGGGCGCGGTGGCGCGCGTCACGGTGGCCGAGAGGCCGAGGCTCCGGCGCAGGCCGGGCGGCAGGGCCTTCAGGCTGCGCGCGACCCGGGCGGAACTCGGAGCGCCGCCGGCGTCCACGCGGTTCAGGTCCTGGCTGGCCGGCGCCCCGTCCAGGCTTATCTTCAGGTGCACGCCGCTGCGGCGGAACAGCTCCGCCGTGGGGCGGTCCAGCAGCAGGCCGTTGGAAAAACATTCTATTTCCATGGCCGGCCCGGCCGTGCGCCGCAGCCAGGGCAGCAGCGCGGCCAGCAGCTTCTTGTCCAGCAGCGGTTCGCCGCCCGAGATGCTTATCTTCTCGGCCCGCGGGCCGGCGGCCCGCAGATACTGCAGCACGGCCAGCTTCATCCGGCGCAGGTCCAGCCGCTGCGCGCGCGAGCGGTCGAGACCGCCGGAATAGCAGTAGCGGCAGCGCATATTGCACTGGTTGGAGACGCAGATGTCTAGTTCCTGGGGGATGGTGTTCATCGAAAACCCGCCGGGGGGCGGGGCTGCGGGGGAGACGCGGACGGAAGCCGCCCGCGCCCGCGGATGCGGGACGCGGGAGCGCCGTTAAAGCCCAGCTAGCACCAGCCGCCGCGGGCGTGCGAGCCGTGGCTGCCGTGCGAGCCGTGGCTGCCGTGCGAGCCGTGGCTGCCGTGCGAGGCGTGCGAGCCGTGGCTGCCGTGCGAGCCGTGGCTGCCGTGGCTCTGGTGGCTGACGTGCGAGGTCGGGTCGGCCGGCGGGTAGAAGTAGTTCTGGTGGATGGTCTGCGCGCTCGCCTGGTCCACCATCGCCGCGCCGAGTATGCCCAGCGCGAGGCCGGCCTTCACTATGTCGGCGTCGAGCATCTTCCCCTCTTCGCTGTTGAGGAAGAGCTTTATGTTCTTTTTTACTCCGGGTTTTTTCTTTTTCATGGCCGGCTCCTTCAATCCTTACCCAAGGCCTTCCTGGCGTTTTTGTTCACGTCTTCTATTATTTTCTGTTCTTCTTTCTTGCGGGCCTCTTCGAGGCGCTTCTTTTTCTCGGGGCTCATATTCTGCTCGTGCGTCGCCTCCGTCTGGGCGAAAGTGCCGGCGATCTTGTCGAGTATGAGCGAGCAGACCGAACCGGACTTGGTGGAGAAAACGCCGCACTCCGTCATGTACTTCTCCGGGCAGGCGGAAATGTTGTTGTCCCGGAGCGAGAGGTAAAGCCTGTTGTTGTCCATGCAGTCCTGGGTCCTGCAGTTGCGGCTGTCGGCGGGGAACGCCTCGCGGCAGCGGCTCCGGTCGCGGGCCGGGGCCATGTCGCAGATATAAGAAAAACCCTTGGACACCTCGCGGCAGAATTCCGGCGGCACCTTGGCGCCTTCCACGCTGTCCCCCGCTAGATACTTGCGGCAGACCGACTCGCCGTTGACGTTGAACCGGCCGGCGGCGTAAGCGTAGAAGAGCACGCGGCTGGCGGGGTCCATGCACGCGTAGTGCGGGCTCCAGAAATATTTATCCTTCTTGGTCAGCGCCCCCGGCAGGAAGTTGCACATGTTCAGGTCGCCGTAGGCGACGGCGTTGCAGGAGAAGAACTGGGCCAGCAGGCTGTAGAGGGCGTCGTTCTCTTCCTTGGTGAAGACATCCGGGCCGAAGGTGGCGTTGCCCCAGACCTTGCCGTGGGAGGAGAGGATGCCGTTGAGGGTTTTGCCGGTGTAGCCTATCGGGGCGCGGGCGAAGTCCGCGTTGATGGTGGGCAGCGGGCCGGCGCCGGCCATCTCGGCCGGAGCTCTGAAGATAGAAGAGGGCGGGGCCTTTATCGGGGCCGAGGGCCGCGTTTCCTGCGAAGGCTGGGCCGCGTAGACGGTAGCCTCGGCCGGCAGGGGGATGCCCGCCGGAGCCTCGGCCGCGGGCGTAGCCTGGCCGGCGGGCAGCGCGGGGGCGACATTGCGCCTCTGCAGATACTGCAGGAACAGCACCAGGGCCAGCAGCCCGACGATAGCGATTACCACTGATTTTTTCATTTGCTCCCCCGTAAGCGCGGCTTGGTTTCGCCGCAGGCCGACAACAGCGCCTTGGTCACTATCATGCCGGCCAGCTTGGAATTCTTTTTTGCCAGGTCTATGCGGCACTGCTGGTTGAGCGCCTCGTTGGCGAACTCCCCGGCCAGCCGGTCAAGCTCCGCGCCCCCGGACAGCCGCGCGACCGAAGCGCTCTTGCCGGGCGAAACTTTTACGCCGCAGCGCCCGGCAAAGACATAGGCCGCCAGCTCTACGGCCTCTTTAGAATAGACAGCGGAATCAAAAGTTATTTCTTTCGCGTCAGTCTGCTTTTTCATTTTTTTGCCACCCAGCTCTCCAGCACTTTCTTGTCACGGGCGTTGCCCAGCCTTTCAAAAATAGCGGCGAAGACGCCCTTGAACAGCCGGCAGCGGCCGTTGGAGCGCATGTTGCCCCACAGCGAGCCCTGCGCCTCGTAGTTATACACGGGGCAGACGCCGCAGTAGGGCTTATAGGCGCAGCGCGAGCATTCGGGCTGGGCCTCAAGATTGGAGGCCACCACGCAGGCGCGGGCGGCCGGGGAAGAAAGAATTTTGCGCAGGTTGTCCCGGAAGACGTTGCCGACGCGGAAAATATCGTCGCCTTCCCAGCCGACCATGCGGCCCTCGTCGCAGGTGAAGAGGTCGCCGTTATAGTTATAGGCGACCTGGCCGATGGCCGCGCCGCAGGGGCAGCGCGCGTCCAGGTAGCCGGGCTCGGTGGCGTTGACGATCTTCTCCAGCATCATGGCGGCGGTTTTTTCGCGCATGACCGTGCCGCGGCGGTTAAGGGCCAGGATATGGTCCAGGCAGCGGCCGTAAAATTCCTGGAACTCCTCGGGCGTATAGCCGATCTTGTCCCAGAGGCCGCGGGCGTAGCCGATCGGGGCCAGCGGCCGCACGAAGATATCTTCCAGCCCCAGCCTGGCGTACTCGCCGATGATCTCCTTCCAGCGGGGCAGGGACTGGCGGGACACGGTGAGCAGCGCGCCGGGCTTGAAGACCCGGTACGGCTGCGACTGGCGCGCGTGCTTTTCCTGGAAATACTTTATCCACCGCACCGTAGCGGCGTGCGAGTTGCCGCCGGCGAAGATCCGGTTCCTGTTATGCAGGTCCGCCGGGCCGTCGAGCGAAGTGCAGATGGAGACCTCGTTCTCGAGGAGGAAGCGGGCCTTCTCCTCGGTCATCAGGGTAAAATTGGAGACCAGCGCCAGCTTGAGTTCCTTGCCGGTAGCCGCCGCCTTTTCGCGGGCGCGCTTGACGGCGGCCTTCAGCACTTCCCAGTTCAGCAGCGGCTCCCCGCCCTGGAATTCTATGGTTATCAGCGGGTTGGGGGAGGTGAAAGCGAAATCCACGCTGGCCAGCGCGGTCCTGCGGTCCATGTCCGTCTTTTTGGCGCCCTCGCCGGCGGCGCTGGACTGGCAGTAGAGGCACTTGTGGTTGCACCTGAGGGTCAGCACCAGGATGTGCAGGCCGGGCCCCTGGTCCAGGTGGGCGTTAAGGGTGCGCCACTTGGCGGCCAGGCCCTCGAAATCCATGCTTTCCCTGATGAAGCCAGCGGCGGAAAGACGCTTGAAAAGCGGGTCCTTCTTGGTAATGCCGCCGGCCACGGCGCGCGCGAAATCCTTCTCGCCCAGCAGGGCGTGACAGCCGGAATCGTTGGTCAGCAGGCGGCCGCCGGCCACCCGCTCCCAGCGGGCCAGGGGCGTCCTGGCGGTTTTCTTATTTTTTACGGGCTTTTTTTGCGCCATACTTGTCTTCCCAAGTGCTCGTCAGCCCCAGCGGGTCCGCGGCTCCTCCGCGGACGTCCTCTTTAATTTCTTTCTCGACCTGGGAAATAAGGTCGGCCAGCTCTTTTTCCTGGTCCGGGGTAAGCCCGGAATCCGGGACCGGGGCCGGGGTCGGGGAGGAGAGCGCCTTCAGCGTCAGGAACTCCCTGAGCTCCCGGTTCTCGGCGGCAATTTTTTCCCGCAGTTTTTCATCCTCGAGTTCCGCCAGGAACTTGCCCTTCAGGGCGGCTCCGGACCCGCCGCCTTTAGGCGAGAGCGACACGGCCACGGCTGCGGCGCCGGCGCGGCTGATAAAAACGAAAGCCTCGCCGCTCAGGGCGTAGGCCGCGTAGCGCGCGGCGTCGAGGCTGTATTTTTTAAGGTCTACCTTAACGGTTGCGATCCTGTTGTCCAAAGCTTTTTCCTCCGTAAACTCGTTCCGACCGCCGTCAGATTATACGGCAGCAGACCATGGTGCCGCCCCAGTCCTCGCCGAGCACTATGTAGCGGCCGACCCCGGTGGAAGTCTGGTTCAGGGGCAGGAAGCCCCAGACGCGGGCCACGCCGTCGCCCATGAAGCCCATCACGCGGGCCCCGGCCGGGCAGAACGCCTGGGGGCCGATGCTGTACTGCACCCTGGAACAGACATTGCGGATATAGCCGGTGCCGGGGGTCATGATGATATCGCCGGTCACCGAGATGTTGCCGGAGACGCTGAGGCGTTCGGCGGGCCAGGAGTTGTTTATGCCCACGTTGCCGCCCTGGGTGATGGTCATCTGGGGAGCGGTGATGCGCTGGGTGCCGGCCTGGGGCAGGCCGAAAACCCAGTTATTGCTGGAGTCTATGCCCATGGCCTTCACCACGTTGCCCTGGCGGGTCATCGCTATGTAGGTGAGGGTCTGGCCGGAAGCCGGGCGCGTGACGCCGAAGGTGCCGTAGGCCGCCGTGTCGGCGTCGGCGGTACCGTCCGTTATCTGCGTGGTCCCGTGTACGTGCAGCTTGCTGCCGGGCCCGGCGATATTGATGCCCACGTTGCCGCCGTCCCTGGCCAGCAGTGTCTGGTTGGTGGTCAGCAGGCTGACATAGCCGCCGTACGGGGCCGGGTAATAGGTGGTAAGGGTTAAAGTCTCGGAGCCGATAAAGCCCGGATGCCAGGCCAGCAGGAAAAAAGCAAGCAGAACCGAGATCTGCCTGCGGTTGAAGTTGAGTTTTAAGGATATTTCCGTGGTTTCCATAGAACCTCCCCCGCTGGGACCGTCCCAAAGGCGCAAAATAGCGCCGCACCCAAATGCGCTGTTATAGTCTAGCAGAAAATATTAATAATTTCAACGGGAAGTTATTTATCTATATATACTCAGAGGAGGACCACTGTGAAAGGGGTTTTTGACTTTTCCAGCAGGAAAGCCCTGGCTTCGCCGGCCACATCGGCAAA
This sequence comes from uncultured Elusimicrobiaceae bacterium, assembly GCA_964417965.1. Lineage (GTDB taxonomy): Bacteria > Elusimicrobiota > Elusimicrobia > Elusimicrobiales > UBA9959 > UBA9959. The sequence continues at coordinate 106,422 of CAYQJX010000002.1, read as the reverse complement.
ATCTTCCAGGTCCTTGGGAGAAGAGGCGAGAAAAGAGGCGGAATTGCTTATTACCAGCGCGTAGCCGCCGGCCGGCAGCTCTTCATGGAGGGAACGGAGGCAGTCCAGGAGGGCGTCCCAGTTGCGCCCGAAATAGGCGGGGAATTTGAAGGCGGTGGAGAGCGCTTCCATCAGTTCGGCCTTGGCGGGAACCAGATCCCCGTCCAGCCAGGCCGTAAAATAAGCCGGCGGAGGGAACATTTTATTGATCCCCTCCGCCGTCATGCCGCGGCCCCTGAGGTCCAGGAAAAGTCCTTGTTCCCCGGGGCCCATCGGCTCAGTAAACCACTTCGAGCAGTATGAAATGCGCGTAATGGTCGGGCGTGTAATAGATCTTCTGGCCGCCGCCGATGATAACGCGCTCGGAACCGCGGGCGCTCAGGTCGGGCGCCACCTGGTAGGTGGTGCCGCCGATGACCACGGTGTGAGGAGCGTCGCCGGTGAGCAGCGTGTATTCTTTGTAGAAGCCGGCGGGCTGGGCGGGCAGCTTGCCCTCTTTGTTCTTGAAGGTGGTGCCGTCCTGCGAGTAGGGCAGGGGCTTGCCGTTATAAACATCCGAGACCAGCTTCATGATGGCCTTGATGCGGGCCTGGTCCTTGACCGCGGGGGTGAAGTCCTTGCCGGGCTGCGGGGCGAGGCCGGCGGCCTTTTCAGGCGCGGCGACTTCGGCGGGGGCGGGGAGCTCGACGAGGTTGGTATAGGACGAATTATCCAGCAGGTCGCCGAGCGCCGCGGATTTAAGTTCCTGCGCGCCGGCATAAGAAGCTATCGAGGTGAAAGAGAGGGCGGCTACCGCGAAAACGTTTAACCAGAAGTTTTTCTTAAGCATGTTGACGTCCTTTGTCCGCGTTTTTAACGACAAGGCTGCAGTTATATTTTAACATGATAAAAAAGATTGCCTAGGGCCCTAGGGCCCACCCCGGCCTGGGCCTTTTGGGCAAAAAAAGAGGCGGGCCGCGGTTTTAGCCGCGGCCCGCCCGTTCCGGTTTCCCCGGGTTACAGCAGTTCCGCCACCAGCGCGGCCAGCTGGCTGCGCTCGGTCTTGGTGAACGTCAGGTGGCCGTACAGCTTCTGGCCGCGCATGCGGTCCACGATGTAGGTCAGGCCGTTGGAGGCGATGTCCAGGTAGGGGTTGTCTATCTGGTACGGATCGCCGGTCACGACGACCTTGGTGCCCTCGCCGGCGCGCGAGAGGATGGTCTTGATCTCGTGCGGGGTCAGGTTCTGCGCGTCGTCTACGATCATGTACTGCTTGGGCAGCGAGCGGCCGCGGATATGGGTCACCGAGGCGATCTCGATCTTCTCGTTCTGCAGCAGGTATTCGAATTTTTCCACGGCGCTTTCCTGGTGGCGCTTGTCCATGACGAACTCTAAGTTGTCATAGATGGCCCCCATCCAGGTGGAGAGCTTCTCCTCCTTGGTGCCGGGGATGAAGCCGATATCCTTGCCGACGGGGACGATGGGGCGGCAGATGATGAGCTTGCGGTAGACGTTCTCCTCCACGGCTTTCTGCAGGCCGCAGACCAGCGTCATCAGGGTCTTGCCGGTGCCGGCGGCGCCGAGCAGCGTGACCAGCTTGACGGAGTCGTCGAGCAGCAGCTCCATGGCGCAGCGCTGCTCCTTGTTGAGCGGGCGGATGCCCCACGGCGCCGGTTCGGCCCCGAGCGCGCGGATCTTGGAGATGTCGTTCGGGTCCACGCGGCCGAGCGCGGATTTTTTGGGGTCTTCCTTGGAATGGATCACCACGAACTCGTTGGGGGAAAGTTCTTCGGGGCTCTTCAGTTCGTGGTCCTTGTAGAACTTATCGACGGAGGCGGAGGACACGTCGAGCGACACCAGGCCGGGATACAGCTCGTCCACGTTCACCTTGCCGGCTTCGTAATCCTCGGTGGTCAGGCCCACGGCCTCGGCCTTCAGGCGGAGGTTGATGTCCTTGGTCACCAGGATGGCGCTGTGCTTCTTCTGCTCGTACCAGTAGGCGGTATTGAGGATGCGGTTGTCCATCTCGAGCAGCTTGAATTCTTTGGGCAGGACCTGCACGTGGTCCAGGTCCACGATCAGGGTGCCGCCGGCCTCGGTCTTCACGCCGGCGTTCAGTTTGCCCTTGGCGCGGAACTCGTCGAGCTTGCGCGACACGATGCGGGCGCTCTTGCCGCGCTCGTCGGCGGTATGTTTGAAATTGTCCAGCTCCTCTATGACGGAGATCGGGATCACTACGGTGTTCTCTTCGAATTTGGTGAAGGAAAGCGGGTCGTGGATGAGTACGTTCGTGTCGAGTATATAGACTTTTTTCATTCTTCCTCCGTTGATCGGCCCAGGGGTTTTGCGCGCCCGGGATGCAACCGTTGAGCGCCCCAACCCGTAGTATTTCTGTCAGCGATATCAAACTCCGCTAATTCTAGCATAAAATACGGGAAAGACCGATTTATGCCGCGCGGCAAAAATAGTAAGATATCTATATTGACACCCTTGCCGGAGATTGACACCTGCCGGAAGGGCGCTGCGACCGATTTTTTAAGGATACAATGAAAAAACTCCAGCTCCTGCTTCTTTTGACCCTTCTCCCCGCCCTGCCCCTTTCGGCCCAGACGCCAGACCAGCCGCAGCAGCAGGGGACCGCGGCGCAACCGGCCAACGCGGCCATCCCGCCCGCGGGCCTGCCCGGCATGGAAGCCAAGCCGGCCTCCGAGCCCGCCCCCCTTCCCCCTCCGGAGATCGCGGCCGCCGCGACTGAGCACGCCGACGGCCCCTGGGAAGTGGCCGAAACGGCCGTAAGGGGCAGCGTCAACATAAAAGCCAAGGCTATCCTGAAGACCGGCAAGGCCAGGAAAAAGCGCCTCTACCAGCGGTCTTTCGTAAGCCAGGACATAGAGGCCATCCTCGGCCTCGGCAGCATAGACAGGATCTCCGTGGAGATAGACGACCTGCCCGGCCTGCCCGTTTCGCCCAAGCTGGCGGCGGTCGGCGTCTCCTCCACGCCCGTACGGATCACCTACGTCATCTCCGAGAAACCCATGGTCAAGACGGTCACCGTAACCGGGGCCAAAGGCATATCCAAGGGCGCCGTCAAGGACGAGATGACCCTGAAGGAAAAAGACTTCTTCGACGAGCTGAAAGTGCGCGAGGACCTGATAAAGATCGCCGACAAATACCGCGAGAAAGGCTTCATAGACGCCAGGGCCGATTACGAGGTGAAGTTCGACACGGCGGCCGGCCTGGCCTTCCTGACCATAGCGCTCACCGAGGGCAAAAAGGCCCGGGTGGCGGCGGTGGAGCTGGAAGGCGCTGCCGGCTTCAAGCTGAAGAAGCTGGTCAAAAAGTTCAAGAACAGGCCCAAGAATATCTACACCCCGCAGGACCTGGACGCCGACTACAAGGTTCTCGAAGCCTTCTATAAGAACAACGGCTACGCCGACTTCAAGATAACTGACTCCACCGTCTCTTTCAACGCGGACCGCTCCAGCGTCACCATCCGCGTCATCCTGACCGAAGGCAACAAGCAGAAGTTCGGCGCCACCTACTTCGCCGGCAACACCGTCTACCTGCCCAGCGAGCTGGAGCCGCGGCTGGAGTACCGCCGGGGCAAGCTGTTCAACCAGGACCGCTTCGACGACACCCTGCGCGGCATCCAGGACAAGTACGCCGACAAGGGCTACCTCCGCGCGGCCCTGCAGCCGGAACGGGTCTTCAACGAAAAGACCGGCGAGACCGACGTCACCTTCAACATCACCGAGAACAACCAGATCTTCGTGGACCACGTGGACGTGGAGGGCAACAAGGCCACCAAGACCTACGTGCTCAAGCGCGAAATAACCCAGAAGGAAGGCGAGGTCTTCAGCTCCTCCAAGATCCGCCGCAGCCAGGAGAAGATCTTCAACCTGGGCTTCATCGACGACGTCAGCCCCGTGATCAACCCCACGGCCGACCCGGACAAGGTGGACCTGGTCTTCGACGTGGCCGAGGGCAAGCCGGGCATGCTGACCGCCGGCGCCGGCATCTCCTCCACCGACGGCCTGGTGGGCACGCTGTCGCTGTCGCACCTCAACCTTTTCGGCCGCGCCTACAAGACCTCGCTCTCCTGGAACTTCGGCAAGAAGGTGCAGGACTACTACCTGAGCTGGTCCACCCCGTGGATAGGCAACCACCCGACCTCCCTGGGCCTCGACGTCTTCAACACGCGCCATTACAAGCCGTACCGCGACACCGTCTCCGCCTACACCGAGCGCCGCACCGGCGGCAAGATCACCCTCGGGCCGCGCTTCCAGGACGACAAGTACCACCTGACCACCGCCTACACCTACGAGCAGGTGCGCATCTACGAGGTGGACGACATCTATGCCGGCGAGCTGCAGGACGGCACCAGCGTCACCTCCTCCGTTTACGTCGAGTTCGCCCGCGACACCCGCGACAGCACCTACGACCCTACGCGCGGCTGCCGCACCTCGCTGGGCGTGGAATACGCCGGCGGCGCGCTGCAGGGCGACGTGAACTACTACAAGCCCACCCTCTCCCACAGCTACAACCTCAAGCTGTTCTCCATCGACGAATACCCCTTCGTGCTCTCGATCGCCAACCGCCTCGGCTTCGTGGGCAGGTTCGGCAGCACCAAGTCGGTGCCCGTCTACGAGCGCTACTTCCTGGGCGGCGCGGAGACCGTGCGCGGCTACTCCAACAACGGCCAGATCGGCCCGCTCAACGGCGGCAAGGTCTACGACGTCATGAATATCGAGTTCAAGTTCCCGCTGGCCCGCGAGCGCAGGCGCACCATAGTGCAGTGGGCCTTCTTCTTCGACATCGGCAACTCGTGGGACGGCTTCGACGACGTTTCCGGGCGCATCGGCACCGGGACCTCCAACCTGAAGGCCGGCGCCGGGTTCGGCATCCGCTTCACCACCCCCGCTTTCCCGATACGGCTGGACTGGGGCTACGGCTTCAACCACAAGCCCGGGGAACAGCGCTCGGATATTTACTTCACGCTGGGCAACCTGTTCTAGCATGGCTGCGTAAAGGAAAGAATGAAAAAACTTATTTTCCTGCTGCTGGCGCTGGCGCCGCTTAACGCTGGAGCCCTGGAGCTCCTGCTCGAGGAGAACCGCGGCGAGTCCGGGACCATCGGCTACGTCGACATAGACCGGGTGTTCAAGGAATACTCCGGCACCACCGGCGCGCGCGACGAGTTCATCGCCGAGATCAAGAAGAAAGAAGACGCCCTGAACGCCAAGAAGATGGCCGTGTTCACCCTTAAGGCCGAGATCTCCAAACTCCGCCAGGAACGCGAATTCGCTATAACCCTCCCGTCGCTGCTGGAGACCCGGCGCAGCGTGGAGGCGGCAGCCGCCGAGGTTGCGGCCTCTACGCAGGCCGCTCCCCAGCAGGCCTCCACCCAGCCCGCCGCCGGCGCGCTCCCCGCGACCTCCACCGCTCCCCCGGCCGCGCTGCCGGCAGGCATCGCCGCCCTCCCCGGGATGGACGGCATCGATATGCCCGGCGTGGCCAGGGTACCCGTCGCCCATTTCAAATTCTCCGTCTCCACCTCGGTGCCGGAGATAGACCTGGCCCTGCAGAAAAAAGAGACCGAGCTTAAGAACAGGGAGGAGGACCTGCGCCTCTCCCAGCGGCTGGCGGAAAAAGAGCTGCTGGACTACGAGAGCCGCAAAGGCGAGCTCCTGCTCGGCCGCATCTACGTCGCGCTCAAGGAACTGGCCATCAAGGAAGAGGTCAGCGTGATCGTGGACAAGCGCAGCATCCTTTTCGGCCAGAACGCGGTGGACCTCACCGGCAAGCTGCTTAAGAAGCTGGAGGAGACCGGCCTATGAACCTGACCGCCGCCGACATAGCCAAGCTCGCCGAAGGCGACCTGCAGGGCGACGGCGCCACGCCGCTCTTCGCCGCCGCCCCGCTGGAGAAAGCCGGCCCGGCGGACCTCACTTTCCTGGCGGACGCGGCCCTGGCGGCCACGGCCGCCTCTTCGCGCGCCGGCTGCCTGCTGGCGCCCCGCGGCTGCGAGGAAGCCCTCAAGGCTTTCCCCGGCGTTGTGGTGTTCACCAAGAACCCCAAGTACGCTTTCATGCTGGCCCTGCGCCTGATAGAGAAAGAGCTGCGCCCGCTGCCCGCGCCCGGCGTACACCCTTCCGCCGTAATTTCCCAGTCGGCCAAGATCGGCGCCGACGTCCACGTGGGCCCCTGCGCCGTAGTAGAGGATGGGGCCGTTATAGGCACCGGCGCGGTGATAGGCGCGCAGTGCTACGTGGGCCGCAACGCCAAAGTGGGCGCCCGCTCCCGGCTTTATCCCGGCGTTAAGATCATGGACGCCTGCGAAGTGGGCATTGAAGCGCTGGTGCACGCCGGCGCGGTGATAGGCTCCGACGGCTACGGCTACACCTCGCCCCGCGGCGTCCACGAAAAGATCCCCCAGCTGGGCAAAGTCGTGGTAGAGGACAAGGTGGAGATAGGCGCTAATACGGCCATCGACCGCGCGGCCCTGGAGGTCACGCGCATCGGCGCGGGCACCAAGATAGACAATTTGGTCCACATCGCCCACAACGTGCAGATCGGCAAGAACTGCCTTATCATAGCCCAGTGCGGCATAGCCGGCTCCACCGTGCTCGGCACCGGCGTCATCATCGCCGGCCAGGCGGCGGTCTCCGACCACCTGACCATCGGCGACAATACCGTGGTGATGGGCAAGACCGGCGTAATAGCCGACCTGGGCCCCAACCAGATAGTCTTCGGCCACGTCGCCCGCCCGCGCCTGCAGGCCATGAAGATAGAAGCTTTACTGAGCAGACTCCCGGAAATGCACCGGACGATCAACAAACTAAAAAAGAAACTGGGGATAGAATAACGTTCTTTTAAGTAGGTTTAACATTGGGCGGCCTAGCGCGGGCATCGGGTCCCAAAAACCGCCGTCTCGCACACCGTGCTCGCGGCTGCCCGTCTCGGCCTCCGCGCTATGCAAGCGTCGGCCTCCGACAGGCTTTTTGGGACCCGACGCCCGCGCTCTCCGCCGATATCAACACTGTTACAGAGTCGGGGAAGCATCCGGAAGGTCCTGAACAGGGAGGGGTCCGTGCGACTTTGGGGAAGGGGGTCCCGCCCATAATTTCCCAAGGGCGGGGGGAACCGCGCAACGGTTCCCTTCTGCCCAGGAGCGCGGACCCCTCCCTGTTCAGGACCTGACCGAGCATCTCGCGGAACTATATTCAATGAGAACAACGATAAAAACACCGGCGACGATTGAAGGGATAGGGCTGCATAAGGGCAAGCCTGCCAAGGTTACTTTTCTGCCGGCCGAGGGGGCTACCGGGTACCGGTTCCTCTCCCCCCTCTTTAAAGAACCCCTGCCCGCCAGGCTCGACCGGGTGGCGGGGACGGTGCGCGGGACTAATATTACCGACGGCAAGAACACAATTTATACCGTAGAGCATTTGCTGTCGGCCGCCGCCGGGCTCGGCATAGACGACCTCGACATAGAGATCACCGGGGAGGAGCCGCCCGCCGCTGACGGCTCGGCGCTGGCCTTCGCCACCGCCCTGCACAAGGCCGGGCTGAAAGAAAAACCGGACCAGGAGCGCAAAACCCTGTCCCTCACCGGTCAGCTGGAGATGGCCAAGGGCGACACCCGCTTCCTGGCCAGGCCCATGCAGCACGGCGTATTCTTTAAACTCACCTACGACTACCCACACAAGCTGGTAGGCAAACAAGTCATAGAGTTCACCCTCACTCCCGAAGAATACCTGGTCCGCGTCGCCCCCGCCCGCACTTTCGGCTTCTCCCACGAGCTCGAAGCCCTCAAGAAGGCCGGCCTGGCCCTCGGCGGTTCGCTGGACAACGCCGTGGTCATCGCCGAGAACGAAATAATGGCCAAGGGCGGCCTGCGCTTCGCCGAAGAATTCGCCCGGCACAAGCTGCTGGACCTCATAGGCGACCTGGCGCTGACCGGCCTGCCGCTCAAAGATATCTATATTGAAGCCGAGCGCCCCGGGCACGCCGCCAATGTCAATTTTGCTAAACTATTATTGGAAAAGGCCCAAACCGTATGACCGAAACCAAGCCCCGCCACTATAAGCCCGTACGCGTCATCTCCTGCGAGGAAATACTTAAAATTATCCCCCATCGCTATCCCTTCATGATGGTGGACCGAGTGGAGGTGGTGGAGGAAGGCAAGTACTGCGTCGGCGTAAAGTGCGTCAGCGCCAACGAACTTTATTTCCACGGCCATTTCCCGGAAAAGCCCATCATGCCCGGCGTGCTCATGCTTGAGGGCATGGCCCAGACCGCGGCCGCCATGATGATGGACCTGCCCGAAACCAAGGGCCGCCTCGGCTTTTTCGCCGGCATCAGCCGCGCCAAGTTCCGCCGCCAGGTGGTGCCCGGCGACGTGATGAAGATGCATGTGGAGATACTCCGCATGAAAAGCCACCTCGGCAAGGTCAGGGCCGAGGCCTGGGTAGGCGACGAATCCGCCGCCGAAGCCGAACTGACCTTCGCGATAGGTTAAAATTTCAGACAACTTTTTGGAGGAGACAATGCCCACTAAGATACACCCGACCGCGGTAATAGACCCCAAGGCGCAGATCGGCGAAAACGTGGAGATAGGCCCGTTCGTAGTGATAGGCGAGGACGTGCAGATAGGCGACGGCACCAAGATAGGCCCGCACTGCATCTTCGAGTTCTGCACCGTCGGCAAGAACAACTTGTTCACCGGCGCCGCCTACGTGGGCATGCCGCCCCAGGACTGGTCCTACCACGGCGAGCACACCCGCTTCACCATGGGCGACAGCAACGTCATCCGCGAGAACGTGACGCTGCACCGCGGCTCGCACGCCACCAACCTCACCTCCATGGGCTCGAACTGCATGCTGATGGCCAACTCCCACCTCGGCCACGACTGCCGCGTGGGCAATAACGTCATCCTCGTGAATTCCTCCGCCCCGGCCGGCCACGTGCACATCGGCGACAGGGCAACCATCTCCGGCCTCGTGGGCATCCACCAGTTCACCCGCATAGGCGCGTACGCCATGGTCTCCGGCGGCGGCATGGTGAACCAGGACATCATCCCCTACGTTATAGCGCAGGGCGACCGCGCCCGCCCGGTGACGCTCAACGTGGTCGGCCTGCGCCGCAACGGCTTCACCCCGGAGCAGATAAAGTCCATAAAGCACGTTTTCAAGACGCTGTTCTTCCAGGGTCTCCTGCTGAAGGACGCCATCGCGCGGCTCCGCGGGGAGAACTTGCCGCCGCAGGCCGCGCTGATACTGGACTTCATAGAGGGTTCCAAGCGCGGCATAGCCCGGCCGCGCCGCAACGCCGGAGCGCTGGAAGACTGACCAGGAAGCGGCGCGGGCCGCGTGTAAAATGAGCAATGAAAAAATAGGCCTGATAGCCGGCGGCGGGAGCTTCCCGCTGCTGTTCGCGGCCGAGGCCAAAAAAGCCGGCCTCGACGTCTTTGTCGTCGGCCTTAACGATATTTCCCCCAAAGAGATAGAGCAGTACGCCGTAGAGACCCGCTGGTTCCGCCTCGGCAACGTGGGCGGCCCGATAGATTTTCTCCGGGACAGCGGCGTGAAGAAAGCGCTGATGATCGGCCAGATCCCGCACGTCAACATCTTCGGCGGCATAGTGCCCGACCTGCGCGCGGCCAAACTCCTTTTCAAACTGCGGGACAAAAAAGCCAAGGCCATCTTCTCCGCCGTGGCCGAAGAACTGGCCTCCGACGGGATAGAGATAGTGAGTTCCGCCACCCTGCTCGGCCACCTGCTGGTAAAGCCCGGGCTGCTGGCCGGAAAAAAGCCCGACGCCGGCACGCTGAAAACAGCCGCCTACGGCTGGCGGGCGGCCAAAGCCATAGCCGCCCTGGACATCGGCCTTACCGTGGTGCTGCGGGACCAGACCGTTATCGCCGCCGAGGGCATGGAAGGCACCGACGAGTGCATCCGCCGCGCCGGCGGGCTGACCAAAGGCCGGGGCGGCTCCACCCTCACCGTGGTAAAAGTCGCCCGCCCGGACCAGGACATGCGCTTTGACCTGCCGGTGGCCGGCGCCCGCACCCTGCACGTGATGAAAGAATCCGGCGCGGCCACCCTGGTGATAGAGGCCGGCAAAACCCTCATCCTCGGCATGGATGAATTCCTCGCCGCCGCCAAAGAAACGGGCGTAACGGTACTGGGCGCGGACGACTCGGTCTTCCCCGGAAAATGAACGAACTGCTCTATAAGAACTCCCCCGCGCACTGGCTGCTGTCACTGCTGGCGCGCCTCTACCTGCGGGTCCTCGGCTTGACCTCCCGCATTACCGTCAAAGGGCGCAAAGACTACCCCGGCCCCGCTGTCTACGCGCTGTGGCACCGCCAGGAAGTGCTGCTGATCTGGCTGCACCGCAACAGCGGCATCTGCGGCCTGGTCAGCCAGAGCAAGGACGGCGAGTACATGGCCCGCATCCTGCTCGGCATGGGCTTCAACGTGATACGCGGCTCTTCCTCCACCGGCGGTTCCCAGGCCCTGCGCGCGCTCACCAAGGCGGCCCGGGCCGGCCACTCCATTGCCGTCACCCCCGACGGCCCGAAGGGCCCCATCTTTAAAGTTCATCCCGGCATAATCTTCATCGCCCAGAAGGCCGGCGTGCCCATCATCCCCGCCGCCTGCGCCCTTTCCAACAAGAAAGTCCTGCGCAACTGGGACCGCTACCAGTTCCCCCTGCCCTTCGGCCGCATAGAAGCGGTCTACGGCGAGCCGATACACGTGGCCGAGACCGACGACACCGCCGCCAAGGCGCTGGAAGTGGAGAACACCCTCAACAGGCTGACCGAAGAAGCGGAAGCGCTGCTCGCCGCGCAAAGGTAAAACCATGCCGACCGATAACAAGAACCTGCTCACCGACCAGGACCTCTACCTGTTCAACGAAGGCAACCACCTGCGCCTCTACGAGCGGCTGGGCGCGCATCCCTTCACCCTCGACGGGACCGAAGGCACCAATTTCGCCGTCTGGGCGCCCAACGCGAAGGAAGTTTTTGTGATGGGCGACTTCAACGGCTGGAACAAGGGTTCCCACCCGCTGCGCCAGCACGCCTCCTCCGGCATCTGGGAGGGCTTCGTGCCCGGCGTGAGGGAAGGCGCCAACTACAAGTATTACATCGTCTCGCGCTACAAGGATTTCAAGTCAGAGAAGGCGGACCCTTTCGCCTTCGCCTCGGAAACCCCGCCCAAGACCGCTTCAGTGGTGCGCGGGCTGGATTACACCTGGAACGACGGGGACTGGATGAAGGGCCGGGCCGTGAAGAACGGGCTCAAAAGCCCCGTCTCCATCTACGAGGTACACCTTGGCTCCTGGATGCGCGTGCCCGAGGACGGCGACCGCTGGCTCACCTACCGCGAGCTCGCCGAAAAACTGACCGCCTACGTAAAGGACACCGGCTTCACCCACGTGGAATTCATGCCGGTGACCGAGCACCCGTTCTACGGCTCCTGGGGCTACCAGACCATAGGCTATTTTTCCCCGACCAGCCGCTACGGCTCGCCGCAGGACCTGATGTTCCTCATCGACACCCTGCACCAGGCCGGCATCGGCGTGATCCTGGACTGGGTCCCCGCCCATTTCCCGGCGGACCCGCACGGCCTGGGCTTCTTCGACGGCACGCACCTCTACGAGCACGCCGACCCGCGCCAGGGCTTCCACCCGGACTGGAAGAGTTCCATCTTCAACTTCGGCCGCAAAGAGGTAAAGAGCTTCCTACTCTCCTCGGCGATGTTCTGGCTGGACAAATACCACGTCGACGGCCTGCGCGTGGACGCCGTGGCCTCCATGCTCTACCTCGACTACTCCCGCAAAGCCGGCGAATGGGTGCCCAACAAGCACGGCGGCAACGAGAACCTGGAGGCCATCGCCTTCCTGAAGCAGTTCAACCAGGTGGTCTACCAGAACTTCCCCGACACGCAGACCTACGCCGAGGAATCCACCTCCTGGCCCATGGTCTCGCGCCCGACGTACCTGGGCGGCCTCGGCTTCGGCCTCAAGTGGGACATGGGTTGGATGCACGACACGCTGCAGTATTTCGCCAAGGACCCGGTGTACCGCAAGTACCACCACAACAGCCTCACCTTCAGGATGCTCTACGCCTGGGGCGAGAACTTCACGCTGCCGCTCTCGCACGACGAGACCGTGCACGGCAAAGGCTCCATGCTGGCCAAGATGGCCGGCGACGACTGGCAGAAGTTCGCCAACCTGCGCCTGCTCTACGGCGCCATGTACGCCCAGCCCGGCCAGAAACTGATGTTCATGGGCAACGAGTTCGCCCAGTGGGGAGAGTGGAAGCACGACCAGAGCCTCGACTGGCACCAGGCGGAGCACGGCCCGCACCGCGGCATGCGGCTGTGGGTAAAGGACCTCAACGCGCTGTACCGGGGCGAGCCCGCCCTGCACGAGCTCAACTGCAGCCCGGCCGGTTTCGAATGGGTAGACGCCAACGACTCCCAGCAGAGCGTCACCGCTTTCCTGCGCAAGGACTCTTCCGGCGGGGCAGTGCTCGCCGTCTGCAACTTCACCCCGCTGGCCCGCGTGGACTACCGGGTAGGCGTGCCGAAGGATGGTTTCTGGCGGGAGCTGCTCAACAGCGACGCCCCGGATTACTGCGGCAGCGGCATGGGTAACTTCGGCGGCGTGCAGGCGGAGCAGCTGCAGGCCCACGGCCGGCCCTTCTCGCTCAAGATCACGCTCCCGCCGCTCTCCATCCTCTTCTTCAGCCCGGAATAAGCGGCTCTCCGCGGCCTGCCTCCGGCAGGCCGCGGGGCGGCGCCCGGCAGCCCGTATTCCTCCATTTTTAGTAGAATAATAAGATAGCCGCGGGCTTTAAGCCCGGGTTTCACCGTCATTTTTCGGTTCCAGAGGACAACATGGCTGATAAAAAAATGCGTTTCGGAGTGGTAGGCGCCGGCAAGCTCGGCGGTTTCCACACCCGCACCCTTTCCACGATGCCCGAAGTCGAGCTGGTCGGCATCTCGGACCCCAACCTGCTGAGAGCGCAGGTGCTGGCCTGGCGCTACAACTGCGTAGCCTACAAAACCGTGGAGGAGCTGCTCAGCCAGGTGGACGCGCTCGTGATAGCCGCCCCCACCGAGTACCACGCCGACCTGGGCATCAAGGCCCTGTCGGCCGGCGTGCATGTGCTGATGGAAAAACCGATCACTAATTCAGAGGAAGGCGCCCGCAAGCTGCTGGAGCTGTCCGAGAAGAACAAGGTAGTGCTGCAGGTCGGCCACTCCGAGCGCTTCAACGCCGCGGTCATAGAAACCTTAAAGCACGTAAAGAACCCGCGCTACGTCACCATAGAGCGCCTGGGGCCGTACGACCCCCGCGTGGCCGCCACCGGCGTCACGCTGGACCTGATGATCCACGACCTCGACATCATCCTGCTGATGATCGACTCCGAGATCGCCTCCTTCGAAGCCATCGGCGCCAGCATGCTCTCGGCCCACGAGGACATCTGCAACGTCCGCATAAAGTTCAAGAACGGCTGCGTGGCCGACATCACCGCCAGCCGCGCCACCATGGAAGCCGCCCGCCGCATGCGCATCTACCAGCAGGACGCCTACATTTCGGTGGACTACGTCAGCTCCCGCCTGAAGATCTACACCAAGAAGACCCCGGTGGTGAACTCCCTCAAGGACATAGAGATCGCCTACCCTAAATTCGCTCCGAAGCAGCCTATCAAAGAAGAGCTGATGCACTTCATAGACTGCATCAAAACCTCCAAGACCCCCACGCCCAGCGGCGAGAAGGGCCTGAAGGCGCTGCGCCTGGCGCTGGACATCACCAACCAGATGCGCCGCTTCGAGGTTTCCGGCTCCAAGACCGACGAGGCCCCCGAATCCCTGGCCGGCGCGCTGGCCGACATGGGCAACGCCGCCAAGGTGCTGGTAGAGGAAGGCCTCAAGAACGCCGGCATAGACAAACAGTAAACCCATGGCAAAGATCGCACCCTCCAACAAGAACATACTGGTGGTGGCCGGGGACCCTTCCGGCGACCTGCACGCGGCCAACCTGATAAAGGCCCTGCGCGCCAAGGACCCCGAGATCACCGTCACCGCCATGGGCGGCGTGCGGATGCAGGAAGTCTGCAACCGCTTCCTCTACAACCTGGTCTCCGTGGGGGCGGTAGGCTTCGCCGAGCCTTTCAAGCATTTCTTCCTCTGGTTCAAGCTGATCAAGCTGGTGCGCCGCTACATGGAGGAGAAGCGCCCTTCCTGCGTGATCGCCGTGGACTTCTACGGCTTCAACCACCAGGTGCTCGGCCTGGCCGCGCACCGCAAGATCCCGGCTTTCTACTACATCAGCCCGCAGGTCTGGGCCTCGCGCCCGGGCCGCGCCGCCAAGCTGGCCAAGCTCACCAAGGAGATCTTCGTGATCTTCCCGTTCGAGGAGGCGCTCTACAAGAAAGTAAAAGGCAACGCCACTTTCGTCGGGCACCCGCTGCTGGACCTGATGCCGGAGCCGGCCGCCAAGGATTTTCCCCCGGCCAACGGGGAGTGGCGCATAGGCATCCTGCCCGGCTCGCGCAAGACCGAGATCTCGCGCCACCTGCCGCTCTTCATAAAGGCCTTCTACCGCATAAAGGAACAGCACCCCAAGGCCCGCGCCTACCTGTTCGCCGTGCCGGAATTCCCGGACGAGCTGCTGGTGACGCAGCTGGAGGCGGTGGAAAAATACTGGTCCAAGGACATAGAGATCGTGCGCGAGAAGGATTACAAGGAACGCGCCACCCTGGACTTCGCTTTCACCTGCTCCGGCACCGCCACGCTGGAGAACGGCCTGCTGGGCGTGCCCATGGCCGTGGCCTACAAGATGCAGCGGCTCACCTACGCGGTGGCCAAGCGCATCGCCAAGGTGCAGTATATCTCCCTCGTCAACATCCTGCTCAGGAAGCCCGCGGTCAAGGAGCTGATCCAGGAAGCCGCCACGGTGGACGGCCTGGCGCAGGAGGCCTTCTCCTACATCAACAACCCGCCGCGCATGCAGGCCGCCCGCAAGGAGCTCATCGGCCTGCGGACCATGCTGGGCTCGCGCGGCGCCGCCGAGCGGGCCGCCGCCCGGATAGTCTCCTACCTGAGCTGACATGCAAGAACTAGACCCGCAAGCCCAGAAAGAACGCTTCAAGGTATTACTGAAGTCCCTCTTCGGCTACGTCAAGCCGCACAAGACCAAGATGCTGCAGGCCGCGGCCTCCATGCTGCTGCTGGCGGCCATCCGCGGCGGCATCGTCTACGTCATGGGCCCGGTCATCCAGGGCGTCTTCGTGGACAAGAAGATGGATATCCTGAACATGGTGGTCATCGGCCTGCCGTTCCTGTTCATCCTCAAGATGGTCGCCGAGTACACCAACACCTATACCATGAGCTGGGTGGGCCAGCGGGCCGTGCAGAAGATCCGCGAGGACCTCTTCACCCACATCCACCGCCTGTCGATAGAGTTCTACTGGCGCCGCCGCTCCTCCGACGTGATGAGCCGCGTGATCAACGACCTGACCAACGTGCAGAGCACGGTGCAGTTCATCCCGCTCTACGGCATCCGCGACGTGCTGACGGTGGTGTCGTGCATCGGCGTGCTGTTCTACATAGACTGGCAGTTCGCGCTGATCTCGCTGGTCATCCTGCCGGTCACCGGGCTGCTGCTGGGGATCTTCGGCAAGAAGATGCGCAAGGCGAGCTCCGAAAGCAACGTGATAGTGAGCGAGATCTCGCACAAGTTCCAGGAGAGCCTGCAGGGCATCACGGTGGTGAAGGCCTTCAACTACGAGGACCAGGCCATCGCCAAGTTCAAGGTCTCCAACGACGCCTACTTCGGCAAGATGATGCGCTACCTGCGCGCCGCCACCATCAGCGGCCCCATCATGGAGCTGCTGGGCGGCCTGGTGCTCATCGGCATCATCTACATGGGCGGCAAGGCCATCTTCGCCGGCACCATGAGCACGGCCACGTTCTTCTCTTTCTCGGGCGGCTTCCTGACGGCCTACATGCCGCTCAAGAACATCTCCAACCTCAATTCCAAGCTGCAGCAGGGGCTGGCGGCCTGGGAGCGCATCTACCAGATCCTGGAGGAGAAGCCCGCCGTGGTGGTGAAGCACGAAACCAAGAACATAGACCACCTGGACGGGAAGATAGAGTTCCAGAAGGTGAATTACAAGTACCCGTCGCGCGACACGCAGGTGCTCAAGGACCTGTCGTTCACTATTAAGCCCGGCGAGGTCGCGGCCTTTGTGGGCCCGTCCGGCTCGGGCAAGACCACCATCATCCACCTGCTGCTGCGCTTCTTCGATCCTATCACCGGCCGGGTAGATATAGACGGCCACGACATGCTGGACCTGGACACCACGGACCTGCGCGAGCACATGGGCCTGGTGACGCAGGACACGATCCTTTTCGACGACACGGTGTACAAGAACATCACCATCGGCCGCCCGGGCGCGACGATGGCGGAGGTGGAGGAGGCCGCGCGGGCGGCCGACGCGCACGCCTTCATTACGGCGATGCCGCAGGGCTACGAGACCATGCTGGGTGAGCGCGGCGTCAAGCTTTCGGGCGGCCAGCGCCAGCGCCTGGCTATTGCGCGGGCGATCATCAAGAAGCCCAAGATCCTGCTGCTGGACGAGGCGACCTCGAACCTGGATACGGCGAGCGAGCAGTCGGTGCAGGCGGCCATAGAGCGCATCCTGAGCGGCCGCACGGTGGTAATGGTGGCGCACCGCCTCTCCACGGTGAGGAACGCCGACAAAATTTTTGTTCTCAAGAAGGGCGAACTGGCCGAGACGGGCACGCACGAGGAACTGCTGGCCCTCAACGGGGTCTACAAAGGCCTCTACGAAGCACAGAGCTGAACTCGCACGGCTGACGAGGGGAACGGGTTAGCAAAACCGTCGTTGAGCCCGCCGCTTGCATAAGCGCGGCGGGCGAATACCGAGCGAGGGCACGGTGTGCCCGAGCGTGTTTTGCGTTCCGTTCCCCTCGGCGGCCGCAGCGCACGATATTCTTATATGGTTATCATTTTCAGCATTATCGCGGTGGTGTTTACGCTGGCGGGGGCGGCGGCGGTGCTGCATTTCGGCGGCTTCAGCAAGACTTTCCTGGCCCGCACGCTGGCCTACGCCGCCGGCGTCCTGATCGCGGCCGCTATCCTGGACATTATCCCGGCCGGCTTCAGCCTTAACTCCACGGCCCTCTCCTACGGCGTGCTGACGGCCATGGCAGCACTGTTCACGCTGGAGACCTTCGCCGCGCACAGCGCCTGCAGCGAGTTCATGGAGGACTGCCACGTCCACCACATGGGCGCCTTCGCGCTGGCCGCGATGACGCTGCACTCGCTGCTGGACGGTTTTAACATAGCGGTGGGCTTCGCGCCGGGCGCGGTCGCCGGCCTCAACGTCGCGCTCGGCGTGGTGCTGCACAAGTTCGCCGACGGCATCACGCTGGTCTCGCTGCTGCTGCACGCGGGCCGGTCGCGGCGCGACACCCTGCTCTACAGCGTCCTGTTGGCGGCCGCCACCCCGGCCGGCGCCTTCATCGCGGCCCCCCTGATACAGAACCTCCCCCCGGGCGCCGAAGCCTTCGCGCTGGGCCTCAGCGGCGGCTCCTTCCTCTATATCGCCATGGCGGACATCCTGCCCCGCCTGCACAAGACCTACGACCGGCTGACCCCGGCCATCTTCCCGCTCGGCTTCGCCACGGTGCTGCTGATCCGCTATTTCGGAGACTAACATGGAACTCGACGAACTGCTCAAGAAATTCCGCGAATACTCTTCCCAGGACACCACCCTGCTGGAATACGCCTGGAATTATTCCTGCGAGGCGCACCAGGAACAAAAACGCGCCTCGGGCGAGAAGTACTTCGTCCACTGCGCCGCCGTCTCGGAGATCCTGGTGGACTACAAGATGGACCTGGAGACCGTGGCCGCCGGCCTGCTGCACGACGTGCTGGAAGACACCAAGATCCCCCACGAGACCTTCCGCAAGGAGTTCGGCGAGGAGATCTACACCCTGGTCGCGGGCGTCACCAAGATAGAGACGCTGAAGTTCTCCTCGCGCGACGAGGCCCAGGCCGAGAACTGGCGCAAGATGATCCTGGCCACCGCCAAGGACATCCGCGTGATCGTCATCAAGCTGGCCGACCGCCTGCACAACATGCGCACCCTCAATTTCCTGCCGCGCGAGAAGCAGCTGGAGATCAGCCACGAGACCATTTCCCTTTACGCCCCGCTGGCGCAGCGCCTCGGCATCTTCCGGCTCAAGAGCGAGCTGGAGGACCTGTCGTTCAAGTACCTGCATCCCGACGAATTCCAGAGCCTGCTGGCCAAGGTGCAGCTGCGCTACACCATGCGGGAGAAGCTGCTGGCCGATTTCAAGACCGAGCTGGAGAAACACCTCGGCGGCGCCAATGTGCCGCACCGCGTGCTGGCCCGCGTGAAGAACCTCTACTCCATCTACCGCAAGATGCTCCGCCAGGAGAAGCCCTTCGAAGAGATCCAGGACGCCCTCGCCGTGCGCGTCATCACAGACACCGTCATCAACTGCTACGCCCTGCTCGGCGTGGTGCACTCGGTCTTCAAGCCGGTGGCCGGCTCCTTTACCGACTATATCGCCGTGCCCAAGATGAACCTCTACCAGAGCCTCCACACCAGCGTGATGGCCGGCACCGGCGAGGTCATCGAGATACAGATCCGCACCGAGGACATGCACCGCACTTCGGAATACGGCATCGCCGCCCACTGGCGCTACAAGCTGGGCGACAAGGGCGCCGACAAGCATCTGGACGAGAAGCTCAACTGGCTGCGCCAGTGGATGGAGTGGCTGCAGGACCTCTCCAGCCCGCGGGAGTTCATAGAGAGCTTCAAGACCGACCTGGAGCTGGACCAGATCTTCATCTTCACCCCCAAGGGCGACGTTAAACCCCTGCCGGTGGACGCCACGCCCATAGATTTCGCCTATTCCATCCACACGGACATCGGCAACACCTGCATCGGCGCCAAGGTTAACAATAAGATGGTGCGGCTCGACCACCCCATGAAGAGCGGCGACATCTGTGAGATAGTCACGCGCAAGAATTCCTTCCCGAAGAAGGACTGGCTGGGCACGGTGAAGACCGCCGGCGCGCGCTCCCACATCCGCAAGTACCTGCGCGAGCACGGCCAGCCGCAGGAGTAGGCGTGAACTTCCCGGAACTCTCCGACATAACCGCCGCCAAGGTGGAAGCCTTGAAAGCCCGGATCGCCCGGCTCGGCATAGACCTGCGGCTGGTGGACGAGCAGTTCACCCGCGGCAGCGGCAACGGCGGGCAGAAGATCAACAAAACCTCCAACGCGGTGCTGCTGCGCTACCCGGCCCTGGGCCTGGTGGTGAAATGCCAGCGCGAGCGCAAGCGTTCGCTCAACCGCTTCATAGCCCTGCGGGAACTGGTGGACGAGATAGAAGTGAGGATCTCCCCGGCCACTTCGGAAAGGCTCAAGGAGATAGCCCGCATACGCAAGAAGAAAGCCCGCAGGCGCGCGCCGCGGCCCGACGGAGGCCAGGATGAAAGCTGAACAAAAAGTTTACCGGAAGATACTGCTCATACTGCTGGGCCGCCTGGGCGATTACATCGTCACCACGCCTTTCCTGGAAGGCCTGCGCAAGAAATACCCAGGCGCCGAGATCACCCTCATCACTTCCTCCAAGGCCGCCGGTCTGGCTACCGGCAACCCGGACCTGGATAAGGTGGTGGTCTTCAAGGGTTGGCATCACCCGCCGAGCACGCTTAAGATGTTCGCCGCCGCCTGGCGGCGCTGCGACCTGGCCATAGACTTGAACCCGGCCTATAGCCGGGCCTCGCTGTCCCTGATGCGCCTGGCGCGCGCCCCGGAACGCATCGCCTTCGAGAAACCCGCCCCGGCCGGCGCCTACACCCTTACCCTGCCTCACGACCTGGAGAAAGATCACTTCATGGAGAAGTACGTGGCCCTCGCCGAGCGCCTCGGCTTCACCCCGCCGGAAAGCATGCGTGTTACCCTGCCCCCGGACGTGCTGGCGGAGGGCAAAAGGCTGGTGGACGGTCTCGGTTTCCCGCCCGGCGACGCGATAGTCGCCATCCATCCCGGCAACTTCAAGAAGTACGAGAACCGCTGGCCGGAGGAGAAGTTCGTGGAGTTCACGCGGGAACTGCTGAAGCTGGAGAAGGTCTCTCCTTTCTACCTCGTTGGGCTGGGCGAGGAAAAAGAAACGGCTGATGGGATACTGCGCCACCTGCCCGGCGTCAAGAACATCCCCCCTAAATCCCAGGAGCTGACCGCCGGCATCCTGAAGCACTGCTCCATCCTGGTCTGCAACAGCACCGGCACGCTGCACCTGGCCGCCGCGGCCGGCGTGCCCACCTTCTCCTTCAACCGGCCCTATAACGAGAAATGCTGGAAGCCCAAAGGCAGAATCCACTCCGCCATCGTTTCCAGGGGCCACAAGACCTGCCGCGACATAGAAGTAGCCGACGCGGCAGAGGCTTTCTGCCGCGCCCTGGCCGGGCTGAAAGCCAGCCAGCCAGGTTTCTCGGGAGCACGGGGTTCGGCGGACGGGGCTCAATTGAAACTGCAGCGCTAGGAATTAGCTTTAGAGCCCACCAAATCGCAATAAACCCCGAGTAGGTCCTTCGGCACGCACAAACATTCCCTTAATACCCTTGTCCAGTCAAGTCCTGTGGGGTATGCTCTAACTGTAGCGTAGTATATAGCCTTGTAATTCGGGGGATTGGCCCCGGAGTATCCACGACCGGACCGTAATCCGGTGTATCCAGGGAAAGCAAAATAAAATTTGCTTTCCCTTTTTTAATGGACAAACAGCAGGAATTTCAAAGGGAGAACAAGGGACATGGAAAAAAGCAAAATATCGGTTGCGATGTTTGCGGTAATATTAGCGACGGTTTCCATGGTTAAAGCAGAAGGCACAATAGGAAATCTTACAGAAACAACTGATAAAATGTCTTCCATAGATATGAACAAGAACTTTGGTGAAGCTGGAAATGTCCTTGGCAGCTTTTACAGCGGCTCAACAGCAAAAGGGGAAACTGACTCTTCAGTAGTTTACGCGGAACGCGGGAATTCACAAAGAGCACCAGCCCGAAGCGAAAAAGAAATATGTAACGCAAAGCCGTCCAAAATCACCCTTGCAGGCAAAGTGCCTCCCATGACCCCCGGTTCTGGCAAAACCGGTTCGGAAGAAGAAAGCCTTCCAATTGGTGCCGGAGTGCTGATTGCTGGCGCCGTCGCATTGGCGGTTTCGGCTAAAAACAAAAGTTACTCTGACGATGTGGACACTGTGGTTCATTTTCTATTGGACCCATTCACGTCAAACACTAACCCCAAGCCACCCCCTCCGAACGAGGATTACGATGTGCACCCCAGCGGTGGCGCCCCCACCTGCAATGGGTCCAACTACTGCACTCGTCCGTAATATCAGAGCGATGAAATCAAACAAAGAAATATCTTTCGGCAACGTGGGAGGGGCGTGCACCTCCCACAAGAAGTATTACGCCGCATTACTCCTGATTCTTCTATTCAACCAATTCTTTTACTTATTCTCCGGTGGAATGCATGCACATGTCTTCAACTACTTTTCAAACAGCAACTACGACAAGTACATCTTGGACTTCACAATTACTGTGGTTAAAAACATTCTCATTATTAACTGGCAAATATTGCTTATACTCGGTGGACTCAGGCTATACAACCTCACCGCACAGGATCTTGGGTGGCGGGGCGCAAACAATTATTTAAAAATTGTTGCAGGCGTAGCGCTTATCATCTCATATCGGTTACTAAAAAAAGCGTTGCTTGGAAATGCGGGGGGGATAGTATTTCCATCTATTGAATTAAGCGGCTTTTGG
Organism: uncultured Elusimicrobiaceae bacterium; assembly: GCA_964417965.1. GTDB lineage: Bacteria > Elusimicrobiota > Elusimicrobia > Elusimicrobiales > UBA9959 > UBA9959. Next base: position 84,495 of record CAYQJX010000002.1, on the reverse strand, counting down.
GAGGCACTTAACAACCCGGTAGTCTACTATCATTTAGTTATAGTTCCGTTCGTCAGCCCTCTATTTGAGGAATTGTTTTATAGGGGCCTCGTTTTCACAGTTCTAGAGAAAAGGGTAGGGTGGGTCTGGGCTGTTTTAGGAAGTTCTCTCGCATTTTCCGCATTCCACACTTCCAGCCTAATTTCCTTTAGCCTGGAAATATTTATAAAGGGAATTTTCTACGGCTTATTGAGGAGATGGGATGGCTCTATTTGGAGCAGTGTAGCAGCACATTCCGCGAATAATTGGGTCGCGTCATGGTTCATCATAAAATTTTAATCCATCCAAGCGCTGTATGACGAAAAAATCAACAAGATATGCGGAACTCACTTCCCGATGGCTCAAAACCGTGGGGGTTGGATTTATTATAGTCTTTGGCAGTTTAACACTAACGGTGATAATCAGGGACCATGATAAAAGAATGAGCCCATTTAAACCAATGATTACAGAGGCAAAGGAATTGGATATAAGTTTCGACCAAGCAATCAAGTCCCCAGACAAATATCTCAACAAGCATGTTATTTGGTGTGTCCAAAACAGATCAAAGAGTGAAGTGAATTATCAGGGTGATTCAACCAAGAGCCTTTTTATCTTTAACTATCAACAGATGCCGTTGGAATTTGGGTCAAAGCATTCCAGTTGCGCCGACATGTTGCTGCAAATTAAAGGTGCCAAACAAAACACAAGATCCGGCACTGTAGGGGCTATGTTTGTTTTAGCTTTTTAAACCACTCCGAATGTGCCGGGGGAGACAGTCTTCTGACATACTGCGTCCATTGCGCCCGCGGAATTCAACCAGCACACAACCCCATTTCAAAGCCTCACATATCCGGAACTGAATTATTTAGTAAACCTTTTGGCTTCTTTCTGGAAGGACAGCAGCAGCGGGGTAAAACCCTTAACCCGTTCTTTCCCCGCTTCCTGATAGTCCCCGTCGTAAACCGTTACCCCGCCCCGGTAGGCCTCCAGCGGCATCACCAGGGTTTCCCCCCCGCGTATTATCGCCGCCGTATCCCAGGAAAAAGACGTCACGAACTCCCTGTCGCCGGAAGCGAACAGGTCCCGCCCGCTAGAGTAGTCGGAGGGCGGGTTCTTAACGCCCGCCAGGCCCAGCAGCGCGGCGGGCAGGTCCAGATGGCTGGTGACGCTGTTCACCACGGCCGGGGCGCGGCCGGGCCGGTAGAACAGCAGCGGCACGCGCACCTCCTCCTCGCTGTAGCCCTGGTTATGCCCGTAATAGCCTTTCTCGAAGAACGGCTCGCCGTGGTCGCCCGCCACCACTATCACCGTATTCTCCATGCCGCCGGTCTCGCGGACGGTCTTCACTATGCGGCCGATCAGGTGGTCGTCGTAATGCACGGAGTTCTTGTACTTGTTGAAGAGCGGCGGGACGTTGCCCTTGTTCAGGCGCAGCAGGTTGACGGCGGCCGAAGGCTTGAACTTCTCGAAGGCCGGCTCGTAGTCGTAGCTGCCGTGGGAGGCGTCGTAGAAGATGAAGGAGAAATACGGCTTTTTCGGATCCCGGCCTTTCAGGTACTCCATGAACTTTTCCGAGATGTCCCTGTCCCGCAGGGCGCCGTCGGCCCCCGCCGGTTCGTCGTAGATGCCGCTGCGAGGCACCTCCACGAAGCAGGTCTTGTTGAACTCCGGGAAGCTAAGCTTCGAGGCGGAGAACAGCCGCAGGTCATAGCCCTGTTCCTTCAGCACATCTATAAGCACCGGGCCGCGCCGCTCGCCCAGCATGTGGAACCAGTAATTGCCGTACAGGCCGTAAAAGAGCGAGAAGATGCCGAAGCGGGTGCAGTTGCCGCCGCTGTAATGGTTCCGGAAGACGGAGGCCTTTTTCCCCAGCGCCCACGTCTCCGGCATGATCTCGGGGCTTAACATGTCGTAGCGCATGGAATCCACCACGATCAGCAGCACGTTGAGCGGCCTGGCCGGCGGCTCGGTCCTCAACGCGGCCCTGGGATAAGCCAGCCCCGAATAGCGCGGGTCTATGCCGGCCTTCACTTCCCTGTCGAGCTTCACCCCGAGGTGACGGCTGGCGAAGCTCCGCACGCTGACCTTCTGGTACAGCGGGAAGAGCTGGCCGTTGCGGGTTATCTGCACGGAATCGGTCAGCGAGCCCCAGGCGAACAGGCCTTTGTCGGCCAGCACGCAGGCTAGCAGCACGGCGGCGGCCGTCTTCAGCGCGCGGGGAGTAAGCCCCGGCGCCAGCCGGGCCGCGAGGCGCAGAAAGTACCACTGCGCGGCCCCCGCCAGCAAGGCGGCCAGGACGAACAGCGCCTTGGTGAGCCAGCCCTGGTCCAGCGACTCCAGGCCGCCGGGGGTCAGCACCAGGTTCAGCGCCATGGAATTCAGGTGGAAGTGGAAGATCTTGTAGATGGCGGCGTCGGTTATCAGCGCCAGCTGCAGGGCGCCGGCCAGGAAGACCAGCGCGGCGCGGCCGGCGGCAAAGTGGGACAGGAGCGCGGCGGCCAGCGCCAGCGGAGCGTAGAGCATGGCCGTATTGGAGACCAGCGCCAGCGCGGCAAAGGCCAGGCCCAGCGGGTGGGACCCCGCGAAAAAGAGGAAAAAGGAGCAGATGAACAGCGACAGGGCTAAGTTAAGGGCCAGGAAAATGCCGGTACGGCCGAAATTATCTTTGATCATGAGCGTTGACTACCGTCAATAACTGCGCTTTATTTTATATAATGATTATACTATCTTATGAAATCGCTAAAAACCGTATTTAGCGCGGTATTGCTCTCCTTCTCCCTCCTCTCCCAGGCCCCCGCCTTCGAGCTGGACTCCCTGGGCGCCTCCGACATACAGGAGCTGACCGCGGACCTGCGCCTGCCGGAACCCCGCCAGGCCTACGCCGAAGTCCTGGACGCCAGGAACGGCCTGGACCCGGTGGTCATAACCATCCCGGGCCTCAAGTTCGGCGAGATCGGCTACGGCTGCCTGGAGCTTAAGAACATCCTGCGGTTCATCCAGGCCTTCTTCCGCAACAAAGAAATCAGCGAGACCGACATCGTAAACGGCATAGTCGGCTTCAGCCCGCGCTATTTCTTCCCCGAGGATGAGGAGGCCGGCGCGGAGGCGAAGCACGACCCCGCCCGCCTGGACGACAATTACCTTGAGACTAAGCTCAAGGAGATCCCGGGCTACGACCAGCACAACGTGATAATAGTGCCCTTCACCTGGTCGCGCGACCCGGGCGACACCAAGGCCACCCTGCCCGTACTGCAGGCCCGGATAATCGAGATTTACGACGCCTATAAGAACACCGGCCGCCCGGTCTACATCCTGGCCCACAGCTGGGGCTCCATGCTGGCCCACACCGCCCTGCACCGCGTCGGGACCGAGCGCCCGGACGTAAGAATAGACAAGCTCATTACCGCCGGCTCCCCGCTGGTGCCCGCCAATTTCGTGGTGAAGATGTTCATCAAGCTGGAAGTGACCAAGGAAAAGCTGGAAAAGCGCGTCACCAAGCCGGCCGTGGTAAAAGTCTGGCGCAATATCTGGGCCATGCGCGACGCCTATTCCAACGAGATCCCCGCCGCCGACTCCAATTTCCAGGCCGACGCCGAAGTGGAGAACGTGGAGCCCACCCTGATCGACCTCATCCTGCACAACAAGCTGCTCAAGAAAGAGGCCCGCAAGGACCTTTTCAAGATCCGCGACATCAAGGCCTGGCACGGCTCGTATTTCTACGACTACCAGGCCTCGCTGACCTCCATTCAGAAGGAGATCTTCGTGGCGGTGTTCCGGCCCATACTGGCGCCGCAGGTGGTGGACTGCTCCAAAGAACTCGCCGCGCCCATGTGCGTCCCCTGACGCCAGCCCCTTCCCCACAAGCCCTTTCACAGTTGTCATCCCCGCGAAAGCGGGGATCCAGCCTGGATTCCCGCCTGCGCGGGAATGACGGAGAAACTTTCCGGCAGGACCATCTCTAATTTGGGATAATATACCTATGGACTTTAAAAAGCTTACTGTTTTCTTTAAAGAGAACGGCGTGCCCGCCTTCCGCCTGAAACAGGTGCAGGACGCCATCTACAAGAACTTCGCCGTCTCCTGGGACGAGATCCCGGTGCTGCCCGCCCCCCTCAGGGAAAAGCTGAAGCCCGAACTGCGCATAAACTCCCTGGATATCGCAGAGACCCAGGTCTCCAAAAGAGGCAACGCCATAAAGTTCTGCTTCGAGCTGAAGGACGGGCTCAAGATCGAGACCGTGCTGCTCAACCTCATCCCGGAGAAGTGGAGCATCTGCATCTCCACCCAGGTCGGCTGCCCGGTGCGCTGCCCTTTCTGCGCCACCGGCAAGAAAGGCCTCAAGCGCAACCTCTCCCCCGACGAGATCACCGACCAGTTCCTGGCGGCCGCCAGCTTCCTTAAGAAAACGCGCAACCACAAGATAGCCAGCGTCATCTTCATGGGCATGGGCGAGCCGTTCTACAATTACGAAGCCGTAGGCGAAGCCATCCACGCCATGACCGACCCCGCCCGCATCGGCCTGGGCCAGCGCCACGTCTCCGTCTCCACCGCCGGGCACGTGCCCGCCATCAGGCGTTTCGCCAAGGATTTCCCGCAGTGCAACCTGGCGGTCTCGCTGCACGCCGCGGACGACGTCCTGCGCACCGACCTGGTACCGCTCAACCGCACCTACCCGCTCTCGCAGCTGGCCAAGGCGCTCACCGACTACATTGTCATGACCAAGCGCAAAGTGTTCGTGGAATATGTGCTGATGGACGGCATCAACAACAGCCGCTCGTCGGCGGCCAAGCTGAACTCCTGGCTGCGCGCGGTGGCGGCCCCCAAGTATTTCACCATCAACCTCATCACCTATAACCGCACCGGCGGCCCCTACCGGGCGCCCACAAAGGACCGCGTGAGCGTGTTCGCCGGCATCCTGGAAGACTGCGGCTTCGAAGTCACCATCCGCAAAAGCCTCGGCGACGACATCGCCGGCGCCTGCGGCCAGCTAGCCGGTCAGTAACCGCCGCGCCGTCAATAAAAAGAGCCCCGGGTTTTCGCCCGGGGCTCTTTTTATTTGCCTCCGTTCGCGCGGCGCGCTAAGCCGCGGCCTGCCGCGCCGCCTCCACGGCCCTGATCGCGTCTGAGGCCGCGCTGGTTATGCCGCCGGTATACCCCGACCCTTCTCCGATCGGATAGAGACCCGGCAGGCTTACCGATTCAAAATTTTCGCCGCGCTTTACCTTTACAGGAGAGGAGGTCCTGGTTTCCGGCCCCAGCAGCAGGGCGTCGCCCGCTACGAACAGCGGGCAAGCCGCGGCCCATTGTTTAAAAGCGGCGCGCAGCGTTTCGTTCACAAAGGCCGGGAAAACGGCGGCCAGGTCCGCGCTCCGCAACCCCATTTCATAGGAGCCGCTGTTTAAAACCGCGGAAAGTTTTCCTTCCAGGAAGTCCGGGAGGTTTTGCGCTGGCGCCCGCCAGTCGCCGCCGCCGGCCAGAAAGGCCCTGCGCTCTATCGCCTTCTGAAATTCGGCCCCGGCCAGCGGATGGGCGGAACCATAATCCGCGGCGCCGCAGGTTACTACGATGGCGGCGTTCGAGAACGCCGACGCCCTGGCCGCGTAGCTCATCCCGTTGAGGGCCAGCCCGCCCTCTTCGGAGGAGGCGTTGACCACCTCGCCGCCCGGGCACATGCAGAAGGTGTAGGCGCCGCGCCCCGCCTTGCGGTCGGTATAGTTGAACGAGTAGGCGGCCGCCCCGATGCCGGCAAAGCCGCGGTACTTTTCTCCGTACCGGATAAGGTTGATCTTATCGGCCGGATGTTCCAGCCGCACCCCCACCGAAACCGGCTTGGCCTCCAGGCTGACGCCCTTTTCATGCAGCATGAGGAAGGTGTCGCGCGCCGAATTGCCGGGGGCGAGGAAAACGCCCGAGGCCGCGTATTCCGCCGAACCGTTCACGACCACCCCCGCGGCGCGGCCGCCGGAAACCAGGATATCAGTCACCTTGGAGCCGTAATGTATTTCCCCCCCGCGCTCCAGAATATAGTTCCGCACGTTGAGCACTATCCGGCGCAGCACGTCGGTGCCCAGGTGCGGCTTGCTGACATAGCCGATCTCCGCCGGGGCGCCGAACCTGATAAAGGTTTCCAGCACGCGGCTGGCGTAGGGAGAGTTGTTTATTCTGGAAAAAAGTTTTCCGTCGGAATAGGAGCCCGCGCCGCCTTCACCGAACTGGATGTTGGACTCGGGGTCCAGGACGCGGGCGCCGATGAAGCGCCGCACGTCCAGGTGGCGCTCCTCCAGTTTCTTCCCCCTCTCGAAGATCAGGGGCTTCAGCCCATACTCCAGCAGCTCCAGCGCCGCGAACATCCCGGCCGGGCCGAAGCCGATCACCACCGGCCGGGGGCCGGGCGGCGCGGACGGATAAAACTTGGCCGGCCTGGGGGCGTAAACCGGCAGGCCTTCCGTGTTGGGGAAGCCGGCGGGAACGCGCACCGCCAGGGAAAGTTCATAGTAGAACTGCCGCTGGTCCCCGAAGACCGGGATCTTGGATATTATCCTGACGAGCTCCAACCCCCCGCAGGGAAGCCTGAGCCGCAGGGCGGCGGCCTTCAAATACTCTTCGGGCCCGTCGCGCTCCACGGGCACCAGCAGGCCGCTCAGGATCAGTTCCATGCCGGGCTACAGGCTCCGCGCCGCTTCTTTTACGGCGGCGGCGGCGGCCCTGACCAGCAGGTCCAGCGGCAGCGAAGGGGAGATTCTGGGGCCCGGTTTTTCTTTCAAGGCCATCTCGGTGCTCACCGGCAGATGGATGAAGGCGTACCGGGCCGGCAGGCCTGAGAGTTCTATGGCCCGCAGCGCGGCGTACATCAGCGTGTTGCAGACGTAGCCGCCAGCGTGGTTGCTGACATAGGCGGGGACGCCGGCCCGGCGCACGGCCGCCGCCAGCTTAAGGGGATCCGCGGTCACGGCGTAGGCCGCCGGCCCGCCGTCGTCGAGCTTTTTGCCCTCCGGCTCCCAGCCAGCGTTATCTTTTATGCGGTAATCTGCGATGTTGACGGCAAAGCGCTCCACCCGCACGGCGGCCTCTCCGGCGGCCAGCCCCAGCGAGATCACCAGGTCGGGCCGGCACTTAGCTATCAGCGACGAGATCTTTTTTTGCACGGCCCTGCCGCTGACTGGCAGCACTCCCCGGTACAGGCGCGACCCCGCGGGCGCCTTGAGGGCCCGCATCACGCGCAGCGACGGGTTTTCGCTGCGCCCGTCAAAAGGTTCGAAAGCTGTTACCAGTATTTTTTTCATGGCCGTATCCTCCGCCGCTATCAGGATATTATCTTTTTTCATACAGCAGATATGGGCAGCAGATATGGGGAAACAACACTCAACCGCGAATCTTAAAGGAATTATGTATTGTGTCCCCCGAATTCAAAAGGACCGCATGGGGACTCTCAGCGCTTGCCGCCGGTTTTGCCGGCGGCTTCCATCCTTGCGGCCCGGATCAACTTGGCGCAGACCTCGGACAGCGAGTGGTTAAAGAGCCTGTCGCTGCTCATGATGGCCGCGGCCCCGGTCCCGTAATATTCACGCTCCGGCGAGCCTTCCTTAGCCCCGGGCATATACTGTTCGCGCACCCCGCGGTTAAGCGCCCTGCCGGCCGCGTTGATGCACGGCATCGTATTGGTATCCACCACCGTCGTCACGCCTTCCGTGACCGTAATGGAGGAGACGCCCTCGTCGTAATCCGGATATTGCTGTTTCACCGGCAGGGTCAGCGGTTTACCCGGCAGATTCTCGCCCTCCTGGTTCACGGCCTTCACCGCGGTGTTCGCCAGGCCTACGCAGATCTCGCCCAGAGACCGCCTGAAAGTGCTGTCATAGTAGAGGATCTTCTTGGCGTCCTTCTTGTAGCGGGCTATCGCTTTGGAGTTCTCCTTCTTGTCCGGCAGATAGTAATTCCGCGACGCCTCGGACATCGCCGCCGTGACGGCGTTTACAACGGCGTCGATATCGAAATCCCTCAGGCTCCTGGCGCTCTCCTTGCCGGTGGCCAGAGCATACGGGTCCGCGCCGCCGCGCCAGCCGCGTCCTCCTCCAGGCCGGCTTCGTCACTATTCTAGCAAACCAGCGCCGATGGACCGCCATTGGGGCTTAACCGCAGGCAACACAACCGCAGTTATCGGCAGCACACGCGACTTTTTCCTTCCCCGGAAGTATTTTACTCATAACACAAAAAGCCGGCCCCGGAGAGGTCCGGGGCCGGTTTTTTAACTGCCGCGTTCGGGCCTAGCGCTCGACGCAGATGGCGATGCCCATGCCGCCGCCGATGCAGAGGGTGGCGAGGCCCTTCTTCACGTTGCGCTTCTTCATCTCGTGGAGCAGCGTCACCAGGATGCGCGCGCCGGAGGCGCCCACAGGGTGGCCCAGCGCTATCGCGCCGCCGTTCACGTTGACGATATCCTTGTTGAAGCCCAGCTCCTTGGCCACGGACGGCGACGACACCCTTTATTACTTCTCCATAGAGTACGCCGGCGGCCTGACCCTCAGGACCGAACAGCAGGCCGGCATCCCGGACAAGCTCCGGGCCGACATTATCCACGACGACTTCAGGGACGGCCTGCGGCGCGCCGTGCGCACCTACGCCTCCCTGCCCCGGCAGAGCGGCGCCGGGCTGGACGCCAATACCGCCCTGGTCGGCTCATACTGGACCATCGACTTCGTAGAAAGACAGTAGACGGCCGCGCCCCGAAAAACCCGGGAACGGTCCCGGGTTTTTTGCGCTGCTACATAGACGGCCGGCCATTTATTTGTTCTAATTGGGTATCCAAGGGGGAATATGTTCTATTTAGACATGCGCACCATCGTTGTCGGCCAGGTCCTGGTCGTCTCTATCTGCACGCTGGGAACATTCATGCTTTGGCGGCACGCCAGGGCCCGTTACGCGGGGCTGGGTTACCTTGCCGCGAACTATGCGCTGCAGGCGGTCTGCACGGGGCTGATCATGCTGCGGGGGCAGATCCCCGATCTTCTTTCCATCTTCGCCGCCAACTCCTTCGGTATGGCAGGCCAGGTCCTGCTGTGCGTCGGCATGGCGAAGTTCGTGGGCAAGCCGGGCAGGGAGCGCCTGGGCTGGGCCGCCTTCACGGTCTTCATGACCGGACTTTACTATCTTTCCGTCAGCCGGCCCAGCCTGCCGGCCCGCAACGTGCTGTTCTGCGTTTTCTTTACTTTCTTTTGCGCCCGCTCCGTCTGGCTGCTGCTGCGGGGGGCGCCGGCCGGCATAAGGGACGTTTCCAAGCTGGTAGTCTATTCGCTGGGCGGGTTCATCTTTATAAACATGCTGCGCGTCGGGTTCGCCTTATTCGGCCACCCCGCTTATGACTTTTTTCACGAGCAGTCGTCCGACTCGCTGCTGTTCTTTACATATTCAGCGCTGACGGTCTCGCTGGCCTTCGGCATACTGCTTATGGTCACCCGGCGCCTGCAGGCCGACATGCAGGCGGATTTCGACGGGCGCGCGAAAGCCGAAAAGCAACTGCTGGAGAGCGCCGGCCAGCTGGAGCTGGCCCTCGCTTCCGCCGGCATGGGCGTCTGGCGTTTTGACATCAAAAACAACCTGCGCCATTTCGACGCGCGGGTCTGCGCGCTGCTGGGCCTGGAGGCGGAGATTTTTAAAGGTTCGGCCGAGGAATTCTACCTGGCGCTGCATCCGGACGACCGGGAGGGCGTGAGGGCCGCCTTGAAGCGCACTATAGAAAACGACGCCCCGTACGCTCCGGAGTACCGCGTAGTCTGGCCGGACGCGAGCGTACACCATGCAGCCGCGCGGGGCCGGCTGCGCCGCGACTCGGAGGGCAGGCCCGACCATATAGACGGGCTGGTCTGGGATATCACCGAAAGGAAGAAAGGCGAAGCCGAGATCAGGGCCAGCGAAGAACGGTTCCAGAAAGCGTTCCATTGCGCCCCCTTCCTCATGTCGCTCAGCGAGATAGCGACAGGTCGTTACCTGGAGGTGAACGAGAAGTTCTGCGAGGTGACCGGCTATTCCAGGGAAGAGCTGCTGGGAAAAACTTCCACGGAGATCGGCTGGGTAACCCCCGAGGTGCGCCAACGGCTGGTCAAGGAGTCTAACGGCACCAGCCTGCGCATCCCCGAGATAGAGCTGCGCGCCAAAGGCGGCAGGCCGGTGATCTGCTCCTACGCCTGCGAAAGGGTGGCCTTGAGCGGCAAGCACATAATGATCGCCATCGCCGAGGACCTGACCGGCCGCAAGAAAGCAGAAGCGGCGCTCAAGAACAGCGAGGAGCATTTCAGGCGGGTGGTGGACAGCGCCCCCGAGGCGATCTTTATCCAGAGCGGCGGGCGGTTCGCCTACATGAACGCCGCCTGCGCCGCCCTGCTCGGCGCCGCCGGCCCGGAAGCGCTGCTGGGCGGGGAATTCATGAAGGCCGTGGCGCCGGAGTACGCCGGCCTTGTAAAAGAAAGGATAAACTTCCAGCTGGAGACCGGGCGGGCCGCGCCTCCGCGGGAGCTGCAGTTCGTCCGGCTGGACGGCGGCAGGGTAGACATTGAAAGCGTGGAGGTGCCTATCTCTTTCCTCGGCAAGCCGTCGCACCTGGTCTTCACGCGCGACATTTCCGACAGGAAGCGCGCCGAGGCGGCTATCCGTTCGGCGCAGAAGCTTGAATCCCTCGGCACACTGGCCGGCGGGATCGCGCACGATTTCAACAATCTCCTTACCGGCATAACCGGCAACCTGTCCATGCTGAGGAACGCCGGGGCCGGCAGCGGGGAGGATCAGGAACTGATAAAAGAGGCCGAGACGGCCTGCCGCACGGCCAAAGGCCTGGCCAGGCAGCTGCTCACCTTCGCCTCCGGCGGCGAGCCTGTAAAGTCCCCCCTGGATATGACAACCCTGGTCAGGGAGAGCGTCCCCTTCTCGCTGCGGGGCTCCTCCGTAAGCGCCTCCGTGGAGGACGGCGAGGCGCTGGCGGTCATGGGCGACCGGGAGCAGCTTTTTCAGGTGGTCAACAACCTGGTCATAAACGCCGCCCAGGCCATGCCCGGCGGGGGCGCGGTAAAAGTGAAGCTCTCCCGGTCGGAATTAAAAGCGGGAGACTTGCCCGGGCTGCCGGCCGGCGCCTATGTGGTGGCGGCGTTCCACGACACCGGCGTAGGCATACAGCCGGACATGCTGCCCCGGGTTTTCGACCCGTACTTCAGCACCAAGGGCAAGGGGCGGGGTCTCGGTCTCTCTGTCTGCCGCTCCGTGGTGATAAAGCACGGGGGGCAGATAACCGTTCAGTCGGAGCCGGGCAAGGGCAGCGTTTTTATGGTGTACCTGCCCCTTACCGACGCGCGCCCGCAGGAAGCCGCGGAAAAAGTCCCGGCAAAAAGCGGGAGCGGCCGGATACTTATCATGGAGGATGAGGAGATCGTCTACAAAGCGCTGCGCCGCATGCTCAAGGAACTCGGCTACGAGGCCGAAGTGACGCTGCACGGCGCAGAAGCCATCGCGGCCTGGAAGACCGCAAAAGCCTCGGGGCGCCCCTTCGCCGCGGCCATCATGGACCTGACCATAGCCGGCGGCATGGGCGGCGAGGAAGCCGTGAAGCTGGTAAAAGCCCTGGACCCGGCCGCGAGGGTCATCGTTTCCAGCGGCTATTCCGACGGCCCGGTAATGGCGGAATATGGGGCGTACGGTTTTGACGCCTCGCTCTCCAAGCCCTACCAGCTAGAGGAACTTTCAGCCGTGCTGGCCAAGGTCCTGGCCTGAAAGCCCCCGCCAAAGAAAAAGCCCCGGGTTTTACCCCGGGGCTTTTTTATTTCAAGACTTCAGCCTAGCGCTCTACGCAGATGGCGATGCCCATGCCGCCGCCGATGCAGAGGGTGGCGAGGCCCTTCTTCACGTTGCGCTTCTTCATCTCGTGGAGCAGCGTCACCAGGATGCGCGCGCCGGAGGCGCCCACAGGGTGGCCCAGCGCTATCGCGCCGCCGTTCACGTTGACAATATCCTTGTTGAAGCCCAGCTCCTTGGCCACGGACAGCGACTGCGCCGCGAAGGCCTCGTTGGCCTCGATGAGCTCCACGTCCTTAAGCTCCCAATTAGCTTTCTTAAGGGCCTTGCGCACGGCTTCGGCCGGGCCTATGCCCATGATGGAGGGATCCACGCCGGCCCAGGCGTAGGAGACGATCTTCGCCATCGGGGTGAGCCCGTGCTTCTTCACCGCGTCGGCGGAGGCGATCAGCAGGGCGGCCGCGCCGTCGTTGATGCCGGACGCGTTGGCGGCGGTCACGGAACCGTCCTTCTTGAACGCGGGGCGCAGTTTCGCCAGGCCTTCGGCGGTCACGCCGGCCTTGGGATATTCGTCCTTGTTGAAGGCCACCGGGTCGCCCTTGCGCTGCGGTATCATCACCGGCGCTATCTCGTCGGCGAAGCGACCTTCCTTCAGTGCCTTCTCGGCCTTGTTCTGGGAGTCGGCCGCGAACTTGTCCTGCTCCTCGCGGGTCAGGCCGTATTTCGTCACCAGGTTCTCGGCGGTCACGCCCATATGGTAGTTATTGAAGACGTCGGTCAGGCCGTCGCCGATCATGCTGTCGATGATCTCTCCGTGGCCCATCTTGTAACCGGCGCGGGCTTTCTTAAGCAGGTAGGGCGCGTTGGTCATGCTCTCGGTGCCGCCGGCGATGATCATCTCGGCGTCGCCGCACATGATGCTCTGCGCCGCGTTGGCCACGGTGCGCATGCCCGAGCCGCACAGCATGTTAAGCGTCACGGCGGTCTTCTCCACCGGGATGCCGGCGCCCACGGCCACCTGCCGCGCCACGCCCTGGCCCTGGCCTGCCTGGTAGATGCAGCCCATCAGCACCTCGTCGATGTCGGCGGGATTCACTTTGGCCCTCTCCATCACCGCTTTCGTCACCACTTTACCCAGTTCCACGGCGCTAAAATCGGCCAGGGCTCCCCCGAAGCTGCCTATCGCCGTCCGCACGCCGTCCACTATAAAGACTTCTTTCATTTTATTCTCCTCCGTCAGGTTAATTTAAAAAAACAAATTACAGGTATCCCAGCTTTTCCGCCTGCGCCCGCAGCTCTCCGCGGAAATCCGGATGGGCCACGCCGATCAGGGCGCTGGCCCGCTCGCGCACGGTGCGGCCGCGCAGCCGCGCTATGCCGAACTCGGTAACGACGATGTCGGTATTGGCGCGGTGCAGCGTCACGGCCGTGCCCTCGGCCAGCGCGGGAACGATGCAGGACACGGTCCCCTTCCGGGCGGTGGAGCGGCAGGCGATGATGGACTTGCCGAGGCCGTCGTAGGCCTCTTTGGCGCCCACGGCGGTGTCGGTCTGGCCGCCGGTGCCGGAATACTGCACGGGGCCGATGGATTCGCTGGCCACCTGACCGGTCAGGTCCACGGTGAGGCAGGTGTTAATGGACACCATCCGGGAATTCTGCCGTATCACGGCCGGGTCATTGACCCAGGAGCCGCGGCGGAACTCTACTGCAGGGTTGTCGTGCAGCCAGTCGTAAAGCTTGCGGGACCCCATGGCGAAGGTGCAGACGAATTTATCCTTCAGCAAGGTTTTGCGTTTGTTGGTGATAACGCCGGCCTCGTAAAGTTCCATCATCGAGTCCACCATCATCTCGGTGTGGACGCCCAGGTCTTTTTTACCCTTAAGAGCCAGCGCGCAGGCGTTAGGAATGCCGCCGATGCCGAGCTGTATGGTGGAGCCGTCGTCAACGAGCTCCGCGATATAGCGGCCTATGGCCGTCTCCGTTTCGTCGGGGGCCGGCGACGGCAGGGCCGGCACGGGCTGGTCGTGCTCCACGAACCAGTCCACGTCGCGCATGTGCAGGTGGGTGTCGCCGAAAGTGCGCGGCAGACCGCGGTTCACTTCCAGGATAACGGTGTCCGCGGCTTCGAGGATGTCTTTCTCGTAGGTGATGCCGAGCGAGAGCGAAACGAAGCCTTTGGCGTCGGGCGGAGTGCAGGTGCCGAAGAAGATGTCAGGCTTGCGGGCCTGCAGGCGGTCCAGCGCCGCGCGGTGCAGCATGTTGGGCACATAGGTGACCGTGCCGGCCCCGGCGGCCAGCGCCTGGCGCGAGCCGGGCGCGTGGAACCAGCTGGCCAGCTCGAAATGACCTTTCATCTCCGGCTTCATATAGAAATCGTAGGGTTTGAGCGTCAGCACGGAGAACACCCGCGCGTCCTTCACCCGGGGCGCCGCGGTATGGAAGGCAGACATGCAGCCCTGCGGCTCCGAGGCGCATTGCGCCACCACCACGTCGTCGCCGCTCTTTATCTTCGCGGCGGCCTCTTCGGCTGTTATGAGTTTCTCGGCGTAGGCGCTCGCGCGCGTTACCCTGGTCTTTTCTGCCGTCGTCATGCCTTCCCCCTCAGTATCCCCCGCTTGAAGATGCGGGCGAACAGCTTTACGGCTTCCGTGTCCGGCAGGCCGTAATGCCCCTTCACCTTGAACAGCTTTTCCATTATGAAATAGTTGGAGTAATTCCAGGTCACCATCATCAGGGCGGCCACCGGGTCCACGTCCGGGGCTATCTTGGCCAGGCCCGCCGTACCGCGCGTCTTCAGGGCCTGGGCGTAGCCGGCGCGCATATTGGCGAACAGCCGGGCCACGTGTTTGGCCTCGAACTCCACCACGTCCACGTAGATAAGGAGAATATAGGCGGAGAACTTCTCTATGGTGTCGCGGGAGGCGAAGCCGAGCTCCTCTATGTTGTCCGGGAAAGAGGTGGACAGCAGGGCCTTTATCAGCGGCTGGTCGGCCTTGAAGTATTCTTTTTCGTAGGTTTCAAGCAGCGAGACGAAGATGGCCTCTTTTGTAGGAAAGTAATTATAGATATTGCCCAGCGACACGCCGGCCTCGCCCGCGATATCTCGGGTGGAGGTGCCGTGGAAGCCCTGCCGGGTAAAAAGTTTGGCCGCGGCGGAGAGGATCCTGTCCAGGTTGGGCGCGCCGCGGGTTTTTCTGGTCTTGGGGGCCGTCTTTGTCATATATGAACGAGCGTTCGTTCACATACATTCTAACACAAGCCCCCGCGGCAGGTCAATATAAAAAAGGAGGCGCCCCTTCCCGGGGTGCCTCCTCCGCGCGCGGCCGGCCTATTTCACTTTCTTCAGCACGTAGTACTCCGGGGGCTGGCGTCTTATCGTGTAGTCGCCGCTCTTCCATTCGAAGAACAGGTACGCGGCGCCCTTTATCTCCTTAATGACGTAGCGGGAGGCGGTCCTGTCCCCGCTGTGCGTCACTATCCCCCTGGTCCAGTTGAACCACGGCGCGCTTTTAGGCGAGAACGGCATCACCGCCATCTTGCCGCCGGGGAAGAACTTGAAGCCGCCCAGGTACAGGTCGCCCTGGAAGTTTTTGTGGCCCGGGACGAAATCCCCCGGCTCCCGCACAAAGTCCACGCTCCGCCATTCGCCGAGCACCGCAGGGTCGTCCACGAAAGGCAGGTTTATGTCGTCCACCAGCCCGCCGCCGGGAGCGGGAGAAAGACAGCATTTAGCCCAAACTGCTATCATAACCACTATCGTTTCCTCAGGGGGGAATCGGAACCTTGTTCCGGACATATCAATGGACTATATTTTCTTCTTCTACGGCCTCTCTTTCCTGCTGCTGGCTTCGGTCTCCTTCTTCCTGAGCAGAACCGCCAACGGCGGACCGGCCTGGCCGTGGCTGTCGCTGTTCGCCCTTGCGCATGGAGCAAACGAATGGCTGGACCTGGCGGCTTTCAGTTTCTTCGATAACAATATTTTTTCAGCGCTACGGCTGGCCATAATGGCCGCGTCCTTCTTCTTCCTGCTGGAATTCGCCCGCCGCAGCGAAAAGGAGCCGGGCACCGCCTCCGCCCTGGTCCGGGGCTACGCCCTGCTGCTGCCGCTGGCGGCTCTCGGAGCTTTTTACGGGCTTAACGGCCTCAACGCCTCCGCGCGCTACGCATTGGGCCTGCCGGCCGGCCTGCTGGCGGCCCGCGTTCTCTACCGCTATGCCGCGGGCAAAACGCGCGCATTGCGCGCCCCCCTGCTGCTGGCCGCCGCCTGTTTCGCCCTGTACGCCCTGGCGGCCGGAGCCATAGTCCCCGGCTCCCAATTGTTCCCGGCGCGCTGGCTCAACTACTCGTCGTTCACTTCCCTGTTCGGTTTCCCCGTGCAGCTGCTGCGGGGGCTGCTGGCGACGGCTATCTCCGCCGGCATCTGGGTTTATTACCTCAACTCCGCCGACAGGGGCGCAACGGCCGCGCCTGGCCCTAGCCGCAAGGCCAGGATAGGCTGGACCCTGCTTACGGCGCTGCTCTTCGCCCTGGGAGCGGGCTGGCTCCTTACCGACGCGCTGGGAAAACGCGCCCATAAAGAGACCGTAGAGGACAGCCTGACGCTGGAAACGATACTGAGCAACCGCCTGAGCGATTCCATGCAGATAGCGGAGCAGAGCGCCGCGGCCATGTCCGGGTCCCCAGCTATTCCCGGCATCCTCACCCGGCCCGGCCGTTCCGGGGCGGCCAGCGCCGAAGCGGTGCTGGACCGCTACTGCGCCTCCTTCCGCCTGTCGGTCTGCTACCTTATAAACCCGGAGGGCGTGACGGTAGCCTCCTCCAACAGGGCTACGCCGCAGAGTTTTGTGGGGAAGTCTTACGCTTTCCGGCCCTATTTTACGGAGGCCGCGGCAGGCAGGCCAGCCACCTATTTCGCGCTGGGGGTCACCACCCGGGAGCGCGGCTACTACGCCAGCTCCCCGGTGCGCGGGCCGGGCGGCAGGCTGCTGGGGGTGGCGGTAGTCAAAAAGAATATGGACTTTCTGGCGGAAGACCTGCGCCGGTTCGCCTACAGCTTTGTGGTAAGCCCGGAGGGAGTGATCTTCCTGTCCAGCCGCCCGGACCTGCTGTTCAGAAGCCTCTGGCCGGCCACAGGAGCGGCGCGCGCCTCCCTGGAAAGTTCCAAGCAGTTCGGCAAGATAGATTTTGAGCCGTTGATGTCTTCCGAAGCCAGCAGCGGAACCCTTCTTAATTACTCAGGCGGGAAGTTTTATGTCTCGCGCAAAGACATAAACGCCGCGGGCTGGTCCCTCGTCTCCCTGACTTCCCTGTACCCCGTGAACATGGCCCGCCTGGCGGGGATACTGCTTTCCCTCACCCTCTGCGTGCTGCTGCTGGCCGCTTTCCTCGCCCTGGTAGAATCGGAAACGGCCAGGGAAACCGCGGAGAACCTGCTGCGCCTGAAGGAGGAGGTAAAGACCCTCTCCGGCATCGTCCCTATCTGCGCCTCCTGCAAGAAGATCCGCGACGACAAGGGCTACTGGGATAAAGTGGAATCCTACGTGGCGGCGCACACTCATGCCAAGTTCTCCCACGGGCTCTGCCCCGCCTGCGTCCGCAAACTCTACCCGGAGTACGCCGACGGCGAGGAACGGGAAGAAAAGACCTGACGCCGCCGGGGATAGACCCCCGCAGCGACAGGCCCCAAGGCGCCGCCGGCATGGCGGCGCCTGTCTTTTAGAAGAGAAGTTTTACCGTGAACTGGTAATTAAGGGAGGACCTGGCCTGCAGGTTTTTGTAGCTGGTGTTCAGCGAGGACGCTTCCAGGCCGGTCTCCACGCAGCCGTGGAACCGGGCCACGGCGTTGACCAGGGCGGTGGAGTTCCTGGTCTTGCCGCGCGTGAGCACTTTGTTATTGTCCGGGTCGTCCACACCATAGACAAGATTGAACCAGAGCGTTTGCGCCGGTTTGTACTTGAGGGCCAGGTAGCCGCCTTTGGCCGGCACCGCCTTCTCGCCGTAGCCGGTATTGCCCAGCCCGCCCAGGAAGTCGGAGAGGTTGCGCCCCGCCCAGGCCTCGCCGGAAAGCGCGAACCGCCCGGCCGGCACGCTGAAGGCGGCGACCAGCACCGAGGTGTCGGCGGTCTTCTGCGTGGAGGTGCTTTTCCACACGCCGGCGGCGCCGGCCAGGCTGAACCTGGCTTTGCCGACTTCCTTTTCCACCTTCGCCTGCAGGCCCGGCCGCGCGGAATGCGTGCCCTCGGCGTCGGTAAGTTTGGCCGTGGGCCGCACCACGGCGGCGATTAATTTCAGTTTCCCGGCGGTGGCGTAAGAGGCGCGCAGCTGCGGCGCCCTGGCCCAGAGCATGCCGGAGTTCCCGAGGGCGTAGTCGTTAAGGGTTTCGGGCAGGTCCGCGGTTATCGGGTACCAGGTCTGCCCGGCCAGGATCTCCGCCTTCCCGGCCGCAAAAACCACGTAGGCGTGCCGCAGCCGGACGTCGGAAACCGTACCCGCCGCCCCGCCCACGCTGTCGGTCAGGCCGAGAAAATCCGCCTCCATCTTACCGCTCACGGCGGAGCCGCTGCTCAGGTTGAGACCGAAGCGGCTGGCCCTGGCCGACGCCCTGAAGGCCCGGTCGGCGCGGCCGGAGACGGCGTAGGTGCGGTACTCGTTGGCGGTAGTTCCGTGATCGGAGTAGAGCAGGTCGGTCTTAACGGACCCGTAGACGTCTATCTTCAGCCGGGAAGTCAGCTCCGCCCCGGCCCGGCCGGCCGCCGCCAGAAGCAGTACCGCGAGGAGCAGGGTCTTTTTCATAGGTATTTGTGTATCTTTTCCAGAAGCCCGGCCTTCTTTACCGGTTTCAGCAGGTAATCCGTACAGCCCGCCGCCCGGCATTCCTTTATCTTCGCGTCGTCTTCATGCGCGCTGAAGGCTATTACCGGCACCGTCCCGCCGCGGGGCAGGCTCCTGAGTTCCTTTACCGCGGTGAGCCCGTCCATTACCGGCATTTCCATATCCATGAGCACCAGCGAGAAGACGGCCCGCCCCAGCATCTCCAGGGCTTCCTTGCCGTTCGTGGCCTTATAGAGCCGCAGGCCGGTCTCCCCTTTAAGGCACATCTCCACCAGCGCGACATTGTCGGGGCTATCGTCCACCACCAGCACCTTGTGCCTGGCGTCCAGCCATTTGTCCAGCGCTTCGTAGAGAACCTTTTTCTTCAGCGGCTTGGTAATGTGCGCGTTCATGCCGAAGGACAGCGATTTTTTGATGTCGCTGTCCAGGCCGTGCGCCGTCAGCGCTATGATGGGCGTTTTCCGGTAAGCCTCGGTCTTGCGCAGCTGGAAGGTTGCCTCGTAGCCGTCCATCTCCGGCATCTGGATATCCATGAAGACCAGGTCGTAGTTGAAGGCGGCGCATTTTTCCAGCGCCTCGCGGCCGTTAGCCGCTATGTCCAGCTTATAGCCGCCCTTTTCCAGCATCAGGCGGGCCAGGTTCTGGTTGTCGGGATTATCCTCCGCCACCAGGATGCGCAGATGGGAATAGTCGTGCCCGGCGCCGGGGACGCCTTCCGCCTTTTCGGCCGCGGCTCCGCCAGCCGCGGGCCTGAAAACGCGGAGGATGGTATTAAAAAGCCCCGAGCGGGTTATCGGCTTGGGGAGGAAAGCGGAAACCGCTGGCCTGACGCTCTCCGGGATCCCCTCAACGCGGGAGGACAGCATGATGATCTTGGCCCCGCCGGAGGCGCCGCCGCCGGCGACCTCGTTGATGAACTGCTCCCCGTCGCCCCCTGGCATCTGGTGGTCCACCACCAGCAGGTCGAACTTTTCCCCGCTCTTAAGGACCGCGAGCCCCTCCGGGGCGTTCCTGGCCGAAGCCGTGCTGAAGCCCCAGGTCGCCATGTTCTGGGAGAGTATTTCCAGGCTGTCCGCGTTGTCGTCCACCAGCAGGGCGCGCATACCGGAGAAAGAAACGATATCGTCCCGCCGGGCCCTGCCGGCGGGATCCTCCTCGTAAGGCAGCCGGAAGCTGAAAACCGATCCTTTCCCCTCGGCGCTCTCCAGGGAAATTGACCCGCCCATCATCTCCACCAGCGCTTTCGAGATGCTCAGTCCCAGCCCGGTGCCGCCGAACTTGCGGGTGCTCGAGTCGTCCACCTGCGAGAACTTTTTAAAAAGTTTCTTCTGGTTCTCCGGGGAGATGCCCACCCCGGTGTCGGCCACCGAGAACACCAGCCACCCGGAGCCGGAACCTTTAAGGAACTCGGCGCTGAGCTTTATCTGGCCTTTGAGCGTGAACTTGAAAGCGTTGCCCACCAGGTTTATGAAGATCTGGCGCAGCCGGTTGCCGTCCCCCAGGGCCGCGGCGGGCATGTCGGTGGAGACCTTGAGGATCAGCTCCAGATCCTTGGCTGAAGCGCGCTGGGCGAACATCTCCGCCACGCTTTCCGCCACTTCCCGCGGGTCATACGGGGTTTTCTCCGTCTTCAGCAGGCCGGCCTCTATCTTGGAAATATCCAGGATGTCGTTTATGATATACAGCAGGGCGTCGGCGGAATTCTGGATGGTCTTCAGGTGGCGCCGCTGGTCGTCGTCCAGGCGGCTGTCCAGCAGCATCTCCGACATGCCGATAATGGAATTCATCGGCGTACGGATCTCGTGGCTCATGTTGGCCAGGAAGTCGCTCTTGGCCCGGTTAGCCGCGTCCGCGGCGGCCGTCGCCTTTACCATCGCCAGTTCGGTTTCCTTGCGCGAAGTTATATTGACCAGCACGGCCAGCACCGCGGGCGAGCCTTCGTAGGTTATAGGCGCGCTCTTGACCATGATGTGCAGCACCTTCCCCTCCCTGGTCAGGAACTCCACCTCGTAATCGCCAGGGCCGGCGCCCTCCGTCCTGCTGGCCATAGCCGAGAGGACTTTTTTTCGCGAACCTTCCGTGAGAAATCCAACTATGTTCCGGCCCAGGATCTCCTCCCGCGTATAGCCGGAAAGTTTGGCCCCTATATCGTTCACATAGTGGATAACGCCGCCCCGGTGTATCAGCACGGTCTCGGGGGCGTTATTGGCTATGGCGGAGTAGCGGCTTTCGCTTTCTTTCAGCGCGTCGTCCGTCTTTTTCCGCGCGGTGATGTCGCGCATTATGCCGACGGCGCTCCACTTGCCCTTGAGCATCACCGCCGAAAGGGAAAGTTCCACCGCTATCTCGACCGAATCCTTCCTGGTCGCGGCCAGTTCCAGGGTTTTGCCGATAGCGCCGCCCTCGCCGGTGAGGCGGAAGGCCGGGAAGGCCTTGGCATGAGCCGCGCGGAAGCGTTCCGGGGTTATGAGGGCATGCAGGTTCCTGCCGACGGCCTCCGAGGTCTTCCAGCCCAGCATCCTTTCCGCCGCCTCGTTCCAGAACGAGACCTTCCCGCTGTTGTCCATCAGGATGATGGCGTCCTGCGCGGCCGAGGTAATGGCGCGGAAAGTGGCTTCCTTTTCCGCCAGCTGCTCCGCGGCCAGTTTGCGTTCGGTAATATCTTCTTTTATCGCCAGCAGCTTGGTCAACTTGCCCTTGTCGTCTTTTATGCCGGCAATGACGGCAGACTCCCAGAAGAGCTCCCCGTTCTTCTTTTTATTGTGCAGCTCCCCGCGCCAGGTGCCGCCGGCCAGGACGGTCTCCCAGAGCGCACGGTAGGTCTCCGCCGGGGTGTCGCCGGACTTAAGGAGCCTGGGGTTGCGCCCCAGGGCTTCGGCGCTGGTGTAGCCGGTAAGCTTGGTGAACTTGGGATTTACGTACTCTATCCGCCCCATAGTATCGGTGATAACCAGGCAGGACGGACTCTGCTCCGCGGCCACGGACAGCAGTTTAAGCTGCCCCTCGGAGACGCGCCGCTCGGTAATATCCTCAAAGCTTTCTATCCCGCCTACGATCTTTCCCTGCGCGTCGCGGAGAACGTCCGCGTTCTTGGAGATAATGCGCATCATCCCGTCTTTGGTGCGGATTACACACTCAGCGCAGGAGATAGGTTTAGGGACGCTCTCATCCAGGACCCCGCAGCGCTGCCGGCAGGGGATCTCCGCGAAGAGGCTGCAGGATTTCCCGATCACGTCCTCGGCGCTGAACCCGGTTATTTCCGCCGCCTTGCGGTTCCAGCTGGTCACCCGCCGCTCGGCGTCCACGGTATAGACGGCGCTGGGCACCAGCTGGAAGATCAGCTCCGCCCTGTCCCTGGCCTGCTTCAGCCCGTCCTCGGACTCAAGCGGGGACTTTGGCGCCGTCCCGGCGCCCGGAACTCCCGACGGCGCGCTTTTTTTAAACCAGTTGAACATAGTTTCCCCAGTGCCCGGCAGGGCGAAAGCTCTTTTGGCCCGGCGGCTACTCCCCGGGCACGAACTCTATCTCCACCGAGTCCAGGAACTCCTTAAGTTCCCCGGCCTGCGCCGCCAGGGCCGCCCCGTCGCAGGCCTCCGCGGAGACCTCCATGCGGCGGCCCAGTTCGGTCAGGAAATCCAGGCCGACTCCTCCTCCGGAACCGTGTAATTTGTGCCCGATGGATCTGAGCTCTTTAAACTGCCCTTCCTTGAGCAGCCCCGCGATGACGGCCAGCTCGTCGCGCCTGTTCTGCAGGTACCCCGGCAGGAGGTCCGCCAGGTCGGCATCCACTTTAATAATTTTTTTCATGAAGAACCCCCGAAAGGGCCGCGCGCCCCGCCCCGCAATCCTCTTTATATCAAATTTACAGTCGGCCTTATTTTCTTTTCAGCACGTAATAGAAAGGCTTCATGCCGCGGAAGATGTAATCCCCGCTCTTCCACTCGAAGAACAGGTACTCTCCGCCGCCCAGCTTCTTTATCTCGTAGCGGCTGGCCGTCCGGTCCCCCTGGTGCAGCACTACGCCTTTGGTCCAGGTCCACCAGGGCTTGTTGCCCTTGCCTTTGGGCAGGAAGACCAATTCCTTAAGGTAGAGGTCGCCGCGCCAGGCGCGGGCCGCGGGATCGAATTTTTCAGGGCTCTCCACAAAATCCACGCTCTCCCAGGCCCCTATCACGCCGGGGTCGTTCCTGAAAGGCAGGTCGATGTTGTCGCGCCGCACCTCGGCGGTTTTTTTCAGCACGTAATATTTGGGCTTCATGTGCCGGATGGTGTAGTCGCCGCTCTTCCACTCGAAGAACAGGTACTCCGCGCTCCCTATTTTTTTTATTTCGTAGCGGCTGGCCGTCCGGTCGTTGGTGTGCATCACGGCGCCTTTCGTCCAGGAGAACCAGCCGCTGGGGCTTTTCCCCTCGGGCAGCAGCACCAGTTCCTTAAAGAACAGGTCTCCCTTCGCGGCCCGGGCGGCCGGATCAAAATCCCCGGGCTCGGCCACAAAGTCCACCGCCTCCCACCTGCCTATGGCCGCGGGGTCGTTCACAAATGGCAGGTTGATATCGTCCTCGATCTCCCCCTTCGCGTTGACCGAACTCTTTATCTCCAGCGCCGCGGCCGGGCAGGCCGCCAGCAGGACCGCAAGGATAAATATATTTTTCATGATAACTCTCCTTAAAAGCGCTCTCCGGCCTGATAATCCCCCAGGCCCTGCCTGCCGCAAAGCCCGTAACCATCGTCCTGCAGCCCATAGGCCGAGGCGTAAGCGGGGTTTTCCGGCGCGGCCTTCTCGGGGCGCGGCCCGAACAGAAAGAACAAACCCGCCGCCGCCGCGGCCGGCAGCAGCCAGGCCAGCGCCGGCGCGCGCCGCCGGGGCCGTTCGGCCCGGTCCAGCAGGCTGGTGCGCAGCGTGTTCCTCACGCGGCTCTCGCCGCTCAGGTCCGTCCGCCTCAACCTTTCGGCCAGGCCGCCAAATTCTTTAAAATCTTCGCTCATAGAGTCTCCGGTCCCAGCTTCGTCCGCAGCTTCCCCATCGCCCTGAAAAGTATCACGCCCACATTGCTTTCGCCCAGCCCGGCCTGCGCGGCGATGTCGCGGTTGGTCAGGTCCAGCGTGAACTTCATGGCGATCAGCTCCCGCTCGGTCTCCGACAATTCGCCCAGGGCGGCCAGCAGGCGCGCGTTCTCCTCGTTGCGCTGCGCCGTCCCCTCCACGGATTCCCCGGAGGCGATGTTCTCCTCCCGGTCCGTGAGACTCAACCAGCCGCGCACCCGGCGGCGCCTGAAATAGTCGTTAAGCGTGTTGCGCGCTATGGCGAACAGCCACGGCTCCAGCGGCGCCCTGGCCGGGTCGAAGGAGCCGAACTTGTCCAGCACCTTCTCGAACACGGCCGACACCAGGTCGTCGGCGGCGCCGCGGTCCAAGACCCGGTAGCGGATATAGTTGTATATCCGGGCGAAGTATTTGTCGTAGACCTCTTCAAAGCCCATTTGTTTGCAGGCGCTCCTGCCTGTTATTACGCGGAGCCCCCGGAAGTATTACAGGACGGCGCTGAGCCTGGCGGCGCGCTTATGCCTGATATACTCGATTATAGGGGGCAGGATGGAGACGATGATAATGGCTATTATCATGACGGAAAAATTATTGCGGATCACCGGGATATTGCCGAAGTAATAGCCGGCCAGGCCGATGGACAGCACCCACAGCAGGCCGCCGCCCACGTTATAGATTATGAATTTGCTGTAGGTCATCGCCCCCACCCCGGCCACGAAAGGCGCGAAGGTGCGCACGATGGGCACAAAGCGGGCGATGATGATGGTCTTGCCGCCGTACTTCTCGTAGAAGGCGTGCGTTTTCATCAAATGCTGTTTGTTGAAGAACCGCGAGCCCTCGTAATGGAAGATCTTGGGCCCTATGTAATGGCCGATGGAATAATTCACGGTGTCGCCCAGGATGGCCGCCACGGTTATGAGCCCGAGGGCCAGGGTGATGTCCAGGTAGCCTACCGCGGCGAAGGTCCCCACCACGAACAGCAGCGAGTCGCCAGGCAGCATGGGCAGCACCACCAGGCCGGTCTCGCAGAACACTATAAGGAAAAGTATCAGGTAGGTCCAGGCGCCGTAGTCCTGTATCACTCCGCCGAGATATTTATCCAGGTGCAGCAGCACGTCGAAAGCGTGCGCGAGATAGCCGAACAGCGTGGTGAGTATTTCCATTTTTTCCTCTAAAAACGAAACTGCCGCGACGCCGCGGCAATTATCGAAGGTTTAAAATCTGGTGGGTGGTACAGGATTTGAACCTGTGACATCTGTCGTGTGAGGACAGCGCTCTACCGCTGAGCTAACCACCCGTGCTTCGTTATAAATTTTACCACATTTGCCCCCGCTACTGGAAACCCGGAGGTTTAAATGTAGAAAAGCACGGCAAAATAGTGGGCCAGGCTGCCGGCGAGGACGAAGAGGTGCCAGACGCCGTGGAAATACGGGAAGCGCTTGTCCATTACGTAGAACGCCACCCCGGAGGTGTAGAACAGGCCGCCGATCATCAGCCAGCCGACGCCCCAGGGCGGCAGCGCCCGGATCAGCGGGCCCAGCGCTATGACTATCAGCCAGCCCATCAGGAGATAGATAATTAACTGCGGCACGCGGTTGCCCCGCTTGTGCAGGGCGTCGAGCACCACGCCGAAGGCGGCCAGGCCCCAGACCACGCCGAACAGCGACCAGCCCCAGGGCCCGCGCAGCGTGACCAGGGTGAACGGCGTGTAGGTGCCGGCTATCAGCAGGTAGATGCTCTGGTGGTCCACCATCCGCAAAACCTGCTTCAGGCGGCCGGTGGAGCCGTGGTACAGCGAGGAAGAGAGGTAGAGCAGGAACAGGGTGGCGCCGTAGATGGAGAAACTGGTGATGCGCCAGGCGTCGCCGCGCATGGAGGCTGAAACTACCAGCACCACCAGCCCGGCCAGGGCCAGGACCGCGCCGATTATATGCGTCACGCTGTTTATAACTTCGTCGGTCTTCATGGCGTCATCACCCGCACCGCGCCGGGCAGGACTTCGAACACGGCGGGAAACCTGCCGTCCGCCTCGCCGTCGATATTGAGCAGGACGGTCTCGTCCGAAGAGGCCTCCAGCCTGCGCAGGCGCGTCATGGTTATGCCCGGCTCGCCGAGGTGCGTGCCTTTATAGAGTTTCGGGAAATTGAGGGCCAGCGCCAGGCGGCTCATGTCGGCCACCAGCACCAGGTCCATCAGCCCGTCGTCGTCCCTGGTGCCGGGGGCGATCAGCATGCCGCCGCCCATAGAGGACGTATTAGCCAGCACGCCGAGGTGGTAGCGGCCCGAGATATCCACCCCGTCGGCCTTGAGCCGCAGCCCCTTGGCGCGCGCGGTCAGCATGCAGCGCAGTGAGGAGACCGCGTAGGACACCGGCCCCCCCAGCGGTTTCCCCGCCGACCGTATCTGGTGGGCCACTTCACCGGCCAGGCCGAAGGCCGCGATGTTGATGAAGTGCCGCTCTCCTGTCGCGCCGTTATCCCGCGTGTAGCTCAGCCGGCCCACGTCCAGCGGGCGGGAAGATCCCCGCGCCAGCATGGCGATGATGCCGTCCCGCTCCCGAGGGTATTTAAGATGGCGCGACAGGTCGCAGCCGGAGCCGGCAGGGATGGCGCCCAGCACCAGCCGGCGCCGCAACTGTTCGGGCGCGGCCATCGCCCCCTCCAGCGCCTCGCAGAAAGTGCCGTCGCCGCCTACCGCGATAACGCGCTCGGCGCCGGCCGCGGCGGCCTCGCGGACCAGGCCCGCGGCCTGCCCGGGCCACTCGGTGACGGCGAAGGAAGAGCCGGGCACCAGGCGCAGCGCCTGTTCCCGCACGGACTCCCACACGCCGCGCGCGCGGCCGTGGCCGGCGGCGGGATTGATTATAAAAAAATTACCAGGCATAACGGTTCAAAAAAAGAGGCGGCACTAAGAGCATCCGCTCCAGTGCCGCCTTTTTACGCCAGAACGCGAATTACTTCTTTTTCGCTTTCTTTACGGCTTTCTTCGCAACTTTCTTCGTCGCGACTTTCTTTGCAACTTTCTTTTTAGCTTTAGGCATTGTATTTGTATCTCCTTGCGCCAACTGTGCGCGAATTGAATTCTATATATTGTCGCCAGATAATGCAACACTTTTTTTTGTTTTTTTAAAAAAATATTTTCCCGGGGCCGGCCGGCAAGGTTTTATATAATAAAAAAATGACGCCGTTAACCGAAGCCGCCGAGCTCGCGAAACTTCCCGAAGGGAAGCTCGTCGCGGTTTTCCCGAACGGCCTGCCGGTGCTGCTGGTCCGGCGCGGCGGAGCGGTGTTTGCCGTCGAGAACCGCTGCGCGCACATGGGCTGCCCCCTCGCCGCCGGCGAGCTGGACGGCTACGTGCTCAGGTGCCCGTGCCACGCCTGGCGCTTCGACCTGCGCGACGGAAAATTTTTGGACGCGCCGGAATTATCGCTGCGGACTTACGCGGTAGAAATAAAAGACGGAAAAGTTTTTCTGGGGGTACCATGAAGAAGGTTGTCATCTACGCGCTCAGCACCTGCCTGTGGTGCAGGAAGACCAAGAAATATTTCGAGGACAATAAAATACCGTTCGAAACCGTCGACTACGACAAGCAGGACGACGCCCGGCAGGAGGAGATGATGAAGGAGATGAAGGGCTCCGGCTGCACCGGCTCTTTCCCCTTTACCCGCATCGGGGGCGCCTGCGTGCAGGGCTACGACCCTGAAGAATTCTCGAAACTGCTGGAGAAGAAGTGAGCGTGGAGGCGCGCAAAAAAGCGCTGCGCTTTCTCTTCGAGCCCCTGGTGGACAAGCTCGGCTACAAGTTCACCCCGGCGGAGGAGGACGCGGACTTCCTGCTGGAGCAGGAGGCCCTCCTCGAGGCCGAGACCGGGATCCCCTACTGCCCCTGCCAGGCCCGCACAAAAGACCGCGCGGAGAACATGCGGATAGTCTGCCCGTGCATCCCTTTCCACCGGGCCCACTACGACGCCATGCGCCGCTGCTGGTGCGGTTTGTTCGTGCACAAGGACGTAACGGAGCCAGACAAGCTCAGGCAAATCCCCGAGGATAAAATAAATGTTCATTAAGGCCGCTGAAGCCGCCGGGATATTGCCGGGCGGCATGAAAGCCGTCGCGCTGAACGGGCACGAGGTGGTGCTGTGCAATTACGCCGGCGCCCTCTACGCCGTGGAACGCTCCTGCGGCCACGCCGGGGCGCGCCTGGAGCGCGGCGCGCTGACCGGCTGGGTGCTCACCTGCCCGCTGCACTACGCGCAGTTCGACATCCGCAGCGGCGAGGCCCTCAGCGGCCCGGCGCCCAAAGCCCCGGCCTCCAAACACCCGGACCCCGCCGACCCGACCCTCAAGACCGCCAGTCTCAAAACCTGGCCCGTCAAAATCGAAGACGGCTTCATCTTCGTAGACCTTCCTTAATTAAGCCAATACCGCATGTTGACGAAGGGACCGGGTTAGCAAAACCGTCGTTGAGCCCGCCGCTTGCATAAGCGCGGCGGGCGAATACCGAGCGAGGGCACGGTGTGCCCGAGCGTGTTTTGCGTTCCGGTCCCTTTGGCAGCATGCAATAATTAGCCCCTTTCGAGCGTTACACTAGCAGACGCGGGAGAAAGGAGCTGATTATGAACACGAACAAATTGATGCTTGTCACGCTGGCTTCGGGGTTCGCGCTGGCGCTGGCCGCGCCCGCGTTCTCCGCGGAAAAGGGGAAAGGCCCCTGCGCCGCGGACACCGAGAAGTTTTGTAAGGACGTTAAACCCGGGGAAGGGCGCGTGAAGGCCTGCCTCCAGGAGCACGAGAAGGACCTGTCGCAGGCCTGCCGGGAGCGCAAGGCCCTGCGCGCGGAAAAGCGCGGCGGGAACCGTGAAGGCAAGGCCGCCCTGGCGAAAGACGGGAAAGGCGGCGGCGCCTGCATGCGGCAGTACGGCAAAGGGTTCGCTTCCGGCTTCAGGAACGGCTTTAAGATGCGCCGCGGCCTGGGCCAGGGAAAAGACGGGAAGCGTAAGGGTACCAGCGCCTGCGCTGCCGACACAAAGAAGCTGTGCGGCGACGTGAAGCCCGGGGAGGGCCGCGTAAAGGCCTGCCTGCAGAAGAACCTGGAGAAATTATCCGAAGGCTGCAAGGCCAGGCAGGAGAAGGCCGGGGAACGCCAGGAAGAAACAAAGAAGAAAGCTTAAAGCTCTCCTGCGGTAAAAAAAGGCGGCCCCGCGGGGGGCCGCCTCACTTTTTGCCCGCAAGGCTCAGCGGGCGCGGGAGCGCTCTCCCCCCAGGGCCTGCCCGGTCATCTCGATGGGTTTGGAAACGAACAGCAGAGAGGCGTCCTGCACGCGCAGGCCGTAGAGCACGCCGTTGATGGCCAGCAGCCAGCGCGGCGCGGCCTGCACCAGCGAGTCGCGGGTGACGGAAAAATAGTAGAGGCCGTCGGAACCGGCGCGCAGGGTAACCGTCCCCTCCGCTTCGGTGAGAGGCTCGAGGTTGCGGAAAACGGCGTAGGTGATCACGCCGCCGAAGGTGACCTGCATCGACCCGGCGTAGAGTTTATCGAACAGGGCGGTGATGCCGAGCTCGACCTTCTCCTCCGGGCTTTTGGCGATAGTGACGAGGCCGTCGACGGCCTTTATGCGGAGCTTGAGCCCTTTATATTCGTAGACCGCCCCGGCGGCGAGGTCGGTCTCCTTCCAGGCCCCGGCGCCAAAGCCGGTTGCGGGCTTCAAGGTGAACCAGGTGTCCCAGTTGTCGTCGAAGTTGACGGTGGCGAGGAACTTGACGCCGCCTATCTCCACGGGCTCGCAGACCTTGTCGCGGGCGGCCAGCAGGTCCAGCAGCGGCGCGCCGCCGATAACGGAGGTCTCGGCCCTGGCGGCCAGCAGCCCCGCGGCGGAGGAATTTTCGGCGCGGCCCCAGCCGGCTCCGGCGGGCGCTGCGGCCAGCAGCAGTATCAGGAAAATTTTCATAAGCACATTCTATCAAAAACCCTGAAAGAAAAACCGCCCGGTCTTTCGGCCGGGCGGTTCGTCAAGAGAAAGAAGGATTACTTCTTTTTCTTGCCGGAATTCTTCATTATGGCGCGGGACACATTGCCTTTTTTGTCAATGAAGTAGAGGTAGCCCTTTTCTTTCTTCAGGCCGACCTTCACGGCGACCTTGGCTTTGCCGCCCTTCTTTTTACCGCGGGCCATCAGCGCGCAGGAGATGTCGCCTTTCTTGTCGATGAAATAAAGGTAACCCTTCTCACGCTTCAGACCGACTTTCTGTATCATTTCTGCCATGTTTTTACTCCTCCAGTTATCACTTCCCCCCTGCTCTCGCCGGGGCAGAATTTCGTCCCCGTCGGGGTCGATAGAAAAATATTACATTATGCCGACGGGGAATGCAATAGTTTTTTAAAGATTTATCAAAACCCGGTCTTTCAGGGCCGCGCGGCGGCCGGGACCTGGGGCGGCATTTTCTCGGGCTCCGGCTCCCGGAGATGCTCCGTGAAGAAGGCCGAGACCTTGCTGCGGTACACTTCGCCGCCCACCTCGGCGCACTTGGCGTGCGACGCGCCGGCGATGGTCCAGATCTGCTTTTTTTCCGACGGGCACAGGCCGAAAAGCCTCTCCGCGTCGGCCAGCGGCACCAGGTCGTCGTTGTCGCCGTTGATGAACAGCGCGGGCATTTTTACCCGGTCTATATTGTAAAGCGGGCTGTACGGCTCCGGGTCCGCCCCCAGCTTGCGGCGCACGAAGAACAGCGTCAGCGCCACCAGCGGGAAATAAGGCGTCTTCAGGCGGCGCCAGCTCCAGTTGGCCACCACGCGCCGGTAGGAAAGGAACGTGTTCTCCGCCAGCACGCAGGCCAGCTCCGGATATTTCGCGGCGGCGTAGATGGCCACCGAGCCGCCCATGGAAGTACCGAACACCGCGGCCGTCTCCACGTTGTGCGGCCTGTTGAGCTTGAGGAAGTCGTAAGCCGCGTCGAAATCGCGGGTTTCCAGGTAGCCCACGCTGGACACGGACCCCTTGCTCTCGCCGGAGGCCCTGAAGTCGAAGTAAAAAAGATTAAAGCCGTGCCCGGCCAGAAAATGCGTGTCCCGCAGCATCTCGCCGCGGTTGGAGCCCCAGCCGTGGCAGAAGATGATGGTCTGCCCGGTGGCGCCGCCCACGGCGGGGACGAACCAGCCGCGCAGGCGCAAGCCGTCCGCGGTGACGAACTCCACCGTCTCGTGCACCAGCTTGTACTGCTCCGGGAAATGCGCCAGGGCGGCCTTGCGGACGGGCTGGATGATATCCCTGGTCTTGCTGTAGGACAGGTAGACGGCCAGCGCCGCTACGGCGCCGAGCGCGAAAAGGAACCAGTTCAGAAGTTCAGCCTTGCTCATAGTTCTCCTTTCAGCTCCAGCAGGTCGAAATAATCGTAATAGCCTGGCTTGCGGCCGGCGGCCCAGGCCGCGGCCTTAAGCGCTCCGGCGGCGAACACGGCGCGCGAGTGCGCGCGGTGCGAGATCTCCACCCGCTCGTGCGGGCCGGCGTAGAGCACGGCGTGGTCGCCCACGATATCCCCGGCGCGCACGCTGGTTATCGGCGGCAGAACGCCCCCGCGCGCGGCGGCGAGATACTCCGCGAAACGCAGCGCGGTACCCGAGGGGGCGTCCTTCTTGGCCTTGTGATGGGCTTCGTGCACGTGGACGTCGAAATCCTTAAGGGCGCGCGCGGCCCGGGCGGCCAGCGCGAAGGTCAGGTTGACGGCAGGGCTCATGTTGGGAGAAACGAAGACCGGGATACGGCGGGCCAGGGCCTTAAGCGCGGCCAGCTGTTTTTTGGAAAACCCGGTGGTCCCGGTCACAAAGGGCTTGCCGGCCCTGGCGCAGGCCGCGGCGCAGGCGCAGGCGGCGCCGGGCGAGGAAAAATCCACCGCGACGTCGGCCGCGGCCAGCAGGCGGCCCAAGGCTTCCGGCGGCTCCACCCCGGCGCCGGGGCTGGAGTCCACGCCGCCGGCATAGGCGAAGGGGGCGCCGGGAAGCAGCTCGGCGCGCACGGCGCGGCCCATGCGGCCGGAGGCCCCGCAGACAAGAACGCGCAAAATACGCCGTTTCATAGAAGCAATTATAAACTTTATGGCTTGAGGATACAACAACGCGGAGCTCCCGGGGCCTTAACGATATCCTATCTATATAGATTTTAACGGCCCTCTTTTGCTATTCTCTTTACTAATGATATACCTGCTTTCGCTGGTCATTGTCATACTGCTTTTCGTCACCGGCTCGCTGCTGCGGAAGGTCTACACCCTGCGCCTGGAGAAGCCCGGCTGCGAGCCGGAAGGCCGCGACAATTCCCTGAAGACCACCTGGGGCAAGTTCGACGAGCTCCTGACCAGCCTGCTGACCATCCACGAGATCGGCATAGTCAGCGCCGGCACCATAAAGAAGGAAGATTTCTATCAGACCGTGGTGGAATCCGCCTGCGAACTGATCAATTCCCCGCGCGGCTCGCTGATGATCCACGACACCGTGGCCGACGAGCTCAAGATCGCCGCGTCCAAGAACATCTCCAGGGAAGTGATAGAGAACACCCGCATAAAACCCGGCCTCGGCATAGCCGGCCGCGCCTTCCAGACCGGCGAGACCATCTTCGTCACCGACCCGGCGCAGAACACGCAGTACAAGGATTTCATCGGCAAAGAAGAGCAGATGGACCCGTTCATCGCCATCCCGCTCAAACTCAAGGACAAACCGTTCGGCGTGCTGAATCTGCACCTCTCGCGCGACAAGGAATCCTTCACCGATTACGACCTGAAGTTCCTCACCCTGCTGGCCGGCGAGACCGCCATCACCCTGGAGAACATCAAGCTCTACGAGAGCCTGGAGAACTTCTACCTGGAGATGGTGCAGACCCTGGCGCGCGTGATAGACGCCAAGGACTCCTACACCGGCGACCACGCCGGCCGCGCCCGCCAGAAGGCCCGCCGCCTCGCCGAGGAGCTGCGCATGCCCGCGCAGATGATCCGCTACGTGGAATACGCCGCGCTGCTGCACGACATCGGCAAGATCGGCATAGACGGCGGCATCCTCTCCAAACCGGGCAAGCTGACGGCGGAAGAATACGACGAGATAAAGAAGCACCCCGCCATCGGCTACCAGATCCTTTCCCCCATCCATTTCCTCGGCCCCGTGGCCCAGATGGTGCTGTACCACCAGGAATGGTTCAACGGCATGGGCTACCCCGAAGGCCTCAAGGGCGAGGAGATCCCGCTGGGCGCGCGCATAGTGGCCACCATAGACGCCTGGGACGCCATGCGCAGCGACCGCCCCTACCGTAAAGCCCTGGGCACCGATATCGCCGAGAGCGAGCTCACCAAGGGCGCCGGCCGCCAGTTCGACCCGCAGGTGGTGCAGGCCTTCCTCAGGCTGGAGACCGCCGGCTGGCCGCCCGTGGAAAAGTAACGTGCTCTCCATCGTTCCCACGCCGATAGGCAACCTCAAAGACATCACCCTGCGCGCCCTGGAGACGCTCAAGGACGCCGACGCCGTGTTCTGCGAGGACACCCGCCGCACCCTCAACCTGCTCAACCACTTCGGCCTGCAGAAAAAACTCTTCCGCTACAACGAGCACGACGAGCGCTCCGTCGCCGGGGCGATGGCCTGGCTGCGCTCCGGCAAAACAGCCGCGCTCGTCACCGACGGCGGCTCGCCCTGCATCTCGGACCCGGGCCGCAAACTGGTGGCCCTGGCCCGGCAGACCGGCCTCAAGGTCACCGTGCTGCCCGGCCCCTCCGCCGTCATCGCCGCCGCGGCCGGCTCCGGCCTGCCCGCGGACTCCTTCATCTTCCTCGGTTTCCTGCCGCGCTCGCGCGGCAAGATAGTGAAGGCCCTCACCGCGGCCTTCACCCTCAACAAGACCGTCATCCTTTTTGAATCCCCTTTCCGGCTGAAGAAATTCCTGGCCATGGCGAAAGAAGAGTTCGGTCCGGGCCTCACTGCCATAGTGGCCCGCGAGATCAGCAAGATCTACGAGGAATGGACCGGCGGCCTTATCGACGAGACCATAGCCAAGATTGACGCCGCCGGCGAGGTAAAGGGCGAGATCGTGCTGCTGCTGCGCCCGCCGGCCGCTAAGGAAGAAGAGGAAGAGGCCGACAGCCAGGACCCGATGGCGGGCCTGCCGTGAAGAAGATCCTCTTTGTCTGCACCGGCAACACCTGCCGCAGCGTCCTGGCCCACTATTACGCGGCCAAGCTCGCCGGGGAAGGCGGCCTGAAAATGCGGTTCTCCTCCGCCGGCCTCGCCGCGGAAAAAGACATACCCCAGCCCAAGATCGTGGCCGACCTGCTGGCCAAGGAAGGCGTAAAGGATTTCAAGCACGTCCCGGTCATGCTGACCGGCAAAATGATAAAGGGCAACGACCTGGTGCTGGCCATGACCGCCGCGCACAAGGCCGAGATCGTGCGGCGCTATCCCAGGGCCGCAAAAAAAACGCAGACCCTGGTGGAATACGCCGGCTTCGGGCACGACGACATAGCCGACCCCTACGGCCGGGACGATTTTTTTTACTTCGAGGTTTTCAAGCTGATCAAATCAGCCGTCAAGGCCGCTCTGGAAAAGCTGAAAAAGAAGTAGAATAGATTTGGATTTTGCGGCAAGAATATAAGGAGACCCCAATGTACGAAGAGATAAAGAAGAACGACCCCCAGCTTTACCAGGCCGTCCGCGGCGAAGTCCTGCGCCAGCAGAACAACCTGGAGCTCATCGCCTCCGAGAACTACACTTCCAAAGCCGTGCTCGAAGCGCTCGGCTCCGTGCTGACCAATAAGTACGCCGAAGGCTACCCCGGCAAGCGCTACTACGGCGGCTGCGAGCATGTGGACGTGGCCGAGCAGCTGGCCATCAACCGCGCCAAGAAGCTCTTCGGCGCCGAGCACGCCAACGTGCAGCCCCATTCCGGCACCCAGGCCAACATCGCGGCCTATCTTTCCCTCATCAACCCCGGCGACACCGTGATGGGCCTCAACCTCTCCCACGGCGGCCACCTCTCCCACGGCCACCCGCTCAACTTCTCCGGCCGCTACTTCAAGATCATCACCATGAACGTCTCCCAGGAGACCGAGCTGATAGATTACGTCGAGATGGAGAAGCTCATAGAGAAGCACCGCCCCAAGCTCATCATGGCCGGCGCCTCCAACTACTCCCGCAAATGGGACTGGGCCCGCATCAAGCGCGCCGCCGACACCTGGAAGTGCTTCCTGGTGACCGACATCGCCCATTACGCCGGCCTCATCGCCGCCGGCATCTACCCGTCGCCGGTGGAGTACGCCGACATCGTCACCACCACGACGCACAAGACCCTGCGGGGCCCCCGCGGCGGCCTGATCCTCTCCAAGGGCTGCTACGCCAGGAACGTCGACCGCACCAACTTCCCCGGCAACCAGGGCGGCCCGCTGATGCACGCCGTGGCCGCCAAGGCCATCTGCTTCAAGGAAGCGATGAGCCCGAAGTTCAAGGAATACCAGACCCAGGTGCTCAAGAACGCCCGCAAGCTCGCCCGCGAGCTGCAGGGCCGCGGCTACCGCATCGTCTCGGGCGGCACCGACTGCCACCTGATGAGCGTGGACCTGCGCGCCAAGAACATCACCGGCCTGGAAGCCGAACAGGCGCTGGACAAGGCCGGGATAACGGTCAACAAGAACACCATCCCGTTCGACCCCCAGAAGCCGATGATCACCAGCGGCGTGCGGCTGGGCACCCCGGCCATCACCACGCGCGGCATGAAGGAGAAGCAGATCTCCATCGTCGCCGGCCTGTTCGACGACGCCATCGCCCACAAGGGCGACGACAAGGCCCTGAAGGGGATAAAGGAGCAGGTCAAGCAGCTCTGCGCCGGCTTCCCCATGTACCCCGGCTTCGAGAACTGAACCGCCGGGCTGAAAGCAAAAAGAGCCGCGTCCTACAGGGCGCGGCTCTTTTTTTACGGACCGGCGCTTACGGCTTATTCACCACGTTGTCGCAGACGTTTATGCACCGCTGGTAATCGTCGCCGCATTTGTCGCCGTTGCAGTCCTGCCAGGCGTCTATGCAGTAGTTGATGCAGTCCTCGTAGGGCCCGCGGGTCTTGCCGGCTTTCTTCAGGGCGCTGACAAGGTCCGTCACCGGGTTGGCCTTCCGCTTGGCAGCGGCCTTGGTGTCGGGCTTTTCAACCGGGTAACAGGGCTCGATAGCGTGACATTCGGTCATCTCGCCGCCGCCGGTCATGTCCCACACACAGCACTCCGAGCCGCAGACCATGTCTCCCATTTCTATGGGCCCGGCGAAGGCGCACCCCTGTTGAGTGTCTTTGTTGCCGAGTTTGGCCGCTTTCCGCAGCAGGGCGCCCAGTTTTTCCTCGCTCATCCCGTCCATGCTTACCAGGCGCTGCGGGGTTCCGGCCCGCTCCATAGTGGGCATAGGCACGGTCGCGCCGTTGCGCCCCTCAAAATTCCAGCCGTTCTCCTGGGCCCCGGCAGCGGAGGCCACCGCAAGTACCGCGAAAACCGCTATTATCGTTTTTTTCATATCTAAATTTCTCCCTAACATTGGTTTAAAGCCTACGCCAATACAGAGCATTTTTTATGCCAGCGGCTTTACAGGGGTAATCCACAAGGGATAGCCAGGAAAAGATTTTCTTTTGAAAATCTTAATTTCACCGGAAAATAGGGCGGGGACCGCGCGCTACCTGCGGCCGTTGTAGAGGTATTTCAGGCTGTCCGGGTCGCGCAGGGCGCGCCAGGGCATCAGGACCAGCTTAATTAGTACCACCAGGAACTCCCGGTTGGTATAGAGGGCGAATTTTCTGCCGGAACTGACATGCGGGCCCGGGAGGATGACGAAAGCCAGGCCCTTCCCGCGCCCCCAGCGCCGGAGCCGGCGGCTCAGGTCTATCTCCTCGCCGGCGTAGAGGGAGGCGCTGAACCCGCCGGTCTCGCGGAAGGCGTCCGCCCGGCAGAAAAAGAAGGACCCGGCGGCCAGCCGGAAAACGGCCGAAACCGCGTTCCAGGCGGCCACCACTCCCCTGACCCCCAGGCCGGATACGCCTTCCAGGCCCAGCCTTGCGCCCCCGCCGCAGCAGCGGCCGCTCCCGATAGCGGCCAGCAGCTGCAGGAGCGTCCCCGGCTCCAGGCGGGAATCGGCGTCAATGAAGACCAGCCAATCCCCGGTGGCCGCCGCCGCCCCGGAGTTGCGGGCGCGGCCTATCTGGTTGATCCGCTCGAAGACCACCCTGGCCCCCGCGGCTCCGGCCAGGCGGGGGGTAGCGTCGGTGGAATTATTGTCGCAGACTATCACCTCGTGGGCCGGGGCCGGCGCGGGCAGGCCGCCGAAAGCGGAGCGCACGCTCTCCAGGCAGGCGCCCAGGAGCTTTTCCTCGTTATAGGCAGGTATCACCACCGAGATCTTCATTTCCGACTATTTTACGCCTATAATGGCAAAAAAGCAACGCGGCTGCCCGGCCAACCGGATTTTTAGAGGAAGATTCTTGTGAAAATGAACTCTTAATTATTATAAAATACTTATTAATGGCGGCTTATCCCTTTTCGGGGCGGCAGTCATGGTGCTACCCATATTAAACAAGGCTTAGGAGAGATAATGGCGAACAAGGTACTGGCGGAAATAGGCGTGATAGGCGGAACCGGGCTTTACGCCATGGAAGAACTAAAAGGCGTAAGGGAAATAAAGGTCAAAACCCCGTTCGGCAGCCCCTCCGACAATATCATCCTCGGCACCCTCGCCGGCATAAAAGTAGCCTTCCTCCCCCGGCACGGCCGCAAGCACGCCATGCTCCCCGGCGAGATCAACCAGCGCGCCAACATGTGGGCCCTCAAGTCCATAGGCGTCAAGACCATCATCTCCGCCAGCGCCGTCGGCTCCCTGCGCGAAGAGCTGCCCCCCACCCATTTCGTGTTCCCCGACCAGTTCGTGGACCAGACCAAGGGCCGCCCCTCCACCTTCTTCGGCAACGGCATAGTGGGCCACGTGCCGCTGGCCGAGCCGTTCTGTATGGCCATCTCGGACATGATGTACAAAGAAGCCGTGAAGCTCGGCATCAAGGCCCACAAGGGCGGCACCTACTGCTGCATGGAAGGCCCCGGCTTCTCCACCAAGGCGGAATCCAATTTCCACCGCAAGATGGGCTACTCCATCATAGGCATGACCATGGCCACCGAGGCCAAGCTGGCCCGCGAGGCCGGCTTCCACTACGCGCCCGTCTCCCTGGTCACCGACTACGACTGCTGGAAGGAAGGCGAAGAAGTGGACCAGCACAAGGTCTCCGAGACTATGACCAAGAACATCCACAATATCCGCCGCCTGCTCGTAAAGATCATCCCGCTGGTGGCCAAGGCCGGCTGCCGCGGCAATTGCCCGGAGTTCATAAAGAACTCGCTGCTCACGCACAAGGAAAACTTCCCGGCCGCGACGTACAAGAAACTGAAGCTCATACTGGAGGGGTAAAATGCCCAAACAGACGGCAAAGAAGCGTAAGACCAGCGCCACCAACGCCATGCGCAGGAAGCTGATCGAGGCCGCGAAATCGGCCCAGAAGAAAGCCTACTGCCCTTACTCCCGCTACCCCGTAGGGGCGGCGGTGCTCACGGAATCCGGCCGCATCTATTCCGGCTGCAACGTGGAGAACGCCTCCTTCGGCCTCGCGATCTGCGCCGAAAGGGTGGCCATCTTCAAGGCCGTCAGCCACGGCGAAAAGCGGATCAAGGCCCTCTGCGTGGCCGCCAAGTCGGCCAGACCCTGCGGCGCCTGCCGGCAGGTGATAATAGAATTCGCGGACAAAGACGCCGAGATGATCTACCTGGACTGGCAGCCGCTGGAACGGAAGGAAAAGATCACCATCACCACGGCCCGCAAGATGCTGCCGCTGGCCTTTGACCCGTCGGAAGCTGGACTTTAGGATTCAGGAACTCCTCTTAGGAGGGGTTCAGCGAAGCGACGACGAAATGGGGAACCTTAGGTTCCCCTTGTAGAGCACCCGGCCGACGAAGGCCGGGCCGTGAATCGGCCCCGCGCCGGGCGCGGGGTGCGACAAATACGGAGGTACTATGGACGTGAAAACACTGACTAAACTGACGAAATGGATGGAAACCACCGACCTCGAGGAGATAACCTGGAGGAGCGGGGACGACAAGATCAGCCTCAAGCTCAACAATTCACCCGAGCACAGCGCCGCCATCTCCTCCTCCATGGAGCCGGTGCTCTCGCCCTCTATCGGCATCTTCCGCTTCGCCCGCCCGGGCAAAACGAACCACCTGAAAGAAGGCTCCTCCGTGAAGAGCGGCCAGGAGCTCGGCGTGGTGGAAGTGGGTAAAGATTTCAAGAGCGTAACGGCGCCGTCCAACGGCCTGCTCAAGATCATCTCTATCGAGGACGGCAAGCCGGTGGAGTACGGGCAGCCCCTGTTCTTCTTCGAGCCTAAGTAACCGATGCCGCAAAAACAATCAGTGATCAAGTGCCCCAAGTGCGGCTACCTGCCGAACATGCTGGGGGACACCTGCCTTAAATGCAGCGCCCGCCTGGAAAAGGTCTGCGGCGACTGCGGCTTCGGCAATGCCGTTGAGAAGAATTACTGCGACCAGTGCGGCGCCCTTCTGTCGCTTCAGCCGCCGCCCAAATCGGACCTGCCCCCGCCGCCGCCAGGAAAGCCGGCGCAGACCGAAAGCCCCGAGCCGTTCAAGCTGGAAATGGAGTCCATCCAGGACACGGTGAACGAACGGGCCACCTCTTTCCGCAGCAAACCCACGGAGCAGCACCCCGCGCCCGCGGCCCCGGCGCCGGCCCCGCAGGCGCCGCAGCCCGTACAGCCTCCCAGACCCATTTCTGCTCCGGGAACCAAGCCCCCCGGCCAGGACTCGGCCTCCAGCCCTTTCAGCCCGGACTCGGCCCGCCTGAGGCGCGACCCCGGCCCGGCCCTGCGTCCAGGGCTGGCAAGGCGCCTGACCGGCCCGGCCATAACCATCCTGCTCGTCGGAGTGCTGCTCGCCATAGTTTACCTGATCGTGGCGCCGTCCATCCCGCGCCTGCGCCTGCTGATGACCGCCAAGGCCTACCTGACCGACATCTCCCAGGGCAAGTTCGAGAAAGCCTACGACCTGCTGTCCACGAATTCAAAGGCGTCTATCGCGCAGGACAGTTACGTAAAGAACAGCCGCGAATACTACGCCAAGGCCCCGGCCTGGCAGTTCAAGGACGTGCAGATCTTCAAGATGGGCAAGGAAGCCGCCATGGTGACCTACCAGCTGAAGGAAGGCGAAGGCGAGTGGAAGCAGGATTATATCTCCTTTATAAACGAGCACGGCCGCTGGACCCGCCCGTATATTTTCGTGCTCTTCCACCCGATAGACGAGGCCCTCAACCGCCAGGATTTCCCGCAGGCCCTGTTCCTGGCGCAGAAGCTGTACCTGACCGACCCCGTGGACCCGCGCTCTTCCGGCTACCTGTGCGCCGCCGAGTTCTTCATGGGCCTTTACGAGAAGTCCGCCGAATCCTGCAAGCGCACCGTGGACCTGGCGGCCACCTACCCGGTGGGCTACTCCAGCGAAGAGCTGTTCTGGTTCAACTCCTATTACGCCGACAGCCTGCGCTACCTGCAGCGCGACAGGGTGGCGCTGAGCGAATACGAGAAGCTGATGAAATGGCCCGGGCTGACCGCTAAAGAACATTGCCCGCTCTATCTTAACCGCGCCGACGCCTACGTCAACCTGAAGGATTACGACAGGGCCCTGCAGGACGTCATGAAAGCCGACGTGCTCTGCACGCAGGGCCCGGCCCGGGACGACGCGAAGAAGCGCATGCTCTACCTCAGCGGCGGGGCGCGCGAAGAGGCCATGGTCTTCGCGCAGAAATCCCGCTTCCAGCCGGACATGCCGCCCATTCTGGAAACCCGGCGCCGCCAGCTGGAAGCCCTCAGGGCCCGCCTGGGCGCCAAGAACGCCAGGATGATGCCCAAGGACCAGTGGCTGGCCGTGCACGTGGGCGGCCCCGAGTACCGGGTCTTCCTGCGCCAGGAAAGCTTCAACCCGCAGACCGGCAGGGCCGAAGCCCAGAACATCTATATTTTCCTGATCAACCTTTGGAACGGAAAAGCGAAAGTGGAAAAAGCCCCGGCTCCCACGCCGGCCCCCGGGGCTCAGCCGAGGCCGGCCAACTAGTTTTCTGGAGGCTACATGTTCAAGAAAGTTCTGATCGCCAACCGCGGCGAAATAGCCGTGCGCGTCATCCGCACCCTGCGCGAGCTGGGCGTTAATTCCGTGGCCGTCTACTCCGAGGCCGACCGGTCCTCGCTGCACGTGCGCCTGGCCGACGAGGCCGTCTGCATAGGGCCGGCCATGGCCAGGGAAAGCTACCTCAGCATCCCCGCCATCATCTCCGCCGCCAAGGTCACCGGCGCCGACGCCATCCACCCCGGCTACGGCTTCCTCTCCGAGAACGCCGACTTCTCCGCCGCCTGCAGCGACAACGGCATCACCTTCATCGGGCCCTCCCCCAAATCCATCCAGCAGCTCGGCCACAAGTCCGAGGCCCGCAAGATGGCGACCAAGGCCGGCGTACCCGTGACGCCCGGCACCAAGGACTGCGTCTCCGTGAAGGAAGCGGCAGCCGCGGCGGCCAAGATCGGCTTTCCCATAATGATAAAGGCGGCCGCCGGCGGCGGCGGCAAGGGCATCCGCATAGTGCGCGAGGCCGGCCAGCTGGCCAACGAGATGAACATGGCCTCCAGCGAGGCCAAAGCCGCCTTCGGCAACGGCGAAGTCTACTTCGAAAAATACATCGAGCTGCCGCGCCACATAGAGGTACAGTTCGCGCGCGACATGCACGGCAACGTGATAGCTTTCCCCGAGCGCGACTGCTCCATCCAGCGCCGCCACCAGAAGCTGGTGGAGGAGACCCCCAGCCCCGCCGTGGACAAGAAGTTGCGCGCCCAGCTGGAGAAAGCGGCCGTGGACCTGGCCGAGGCGGCCAAGTACGTGGGCGTGGGCACCGTGGAATTCCTGCTCACCCAGACCGGCGAGTTCTATTTCATGGAAGTCAATACCCGCCTGCAGGTGGAGCACCCCGTGACCGAGTGCGTCACCGGCTTCGACCTGGTGCGCGAGCAGCTGCTGGCCGCCTCCGGCGAGAAGCTGACCTACACCGGCGGCCACACCGTGCCGCTCACGGGCCATTCCATCGAACACCGCATCAACGCCGAGGATTTCAGCCGCAACTTCGCGCCCTCCGTGGGCCGCATAGAAGAGTGGCTGCTGCCCGGCGGTCCCGGCATCCGCGTGGACACCCATGTTTACGCCGGCTACAACCTGCCCATTTACTACGACAGTATGCTGGCCAAACTCATAGTCTGGGCGCCTACCCGCGAAATGGCCGTGGAGCGCTCGCGCCGCGCGCTGGCCGAATTCAAGGTGAAGGGCGTGAAGACCACCATAGACGCCCACCAGCTCATAGTAGAGAGCGCGGAGTTCAAGGCCGGCAAGACCGACACCGGTTTCATGGAGCGCCTGCTGG
This sequence comes from uncultured Elusimicrobiaceae bacterium, assembly GCA_964417965.1. Lineage (GTDB taxonomy): Bacteria > Elusimicrobiota > Elusimicrobia > Elusimicrobiales > UBA9959 > UBA9959. The sequence goes on along the minus strand of CAYQJX010000002.1, from coordinate 42,325 downwards.
CTCCGGCCGAACCCGTAAAGGCCTGATGCGGACCTCCGGCAAGATAGTAAGCCTTAAGAAGGCACTGGCGCTGCGCGCGGCCCTTGGCAAGGCCGGCCGGAAGGCCGTTTTCACCAACGGCTGCTTCGACCTGCTGCACGCCGGGCATATCTACTCCCTTGAAAGGGCACGCTCCTTCGGAGATTTCCTGTTCCTCGGCCTGAACTCGGACGCTTCGGTGCGCCGGCTGAAAGGCCCCTCGCGGCCCATAAACAAGGCGCGGGACCGCGCCCTGGTGCTGGCCGGGCTGCAGGCCGTGGACGCCGTGGTAGTGTTCGGCGAGGATACGCCGCTGAAATTGATAAAAGCCCTGCGCCCGGACATCCTGGTGAAAGGCGCGGATTACCGCGGCACCGCCGTGGTCGGGGCTGAATTTTCCGGCAGGGTGGCCCTGGTGCCCCTGCTCAAAGGCCGCTCCACCACCGCCCTGGCCCGCAAGCTCAAGAATTGAGCATTATTTTAGCCTAAACCCCCCACCAATATAATAAAATATCAGGATAATATGACCGACATTTTCGACAAGTGCCGCAATTTCCACATTGTAAAGCAGCTTATAGCCAACGGCATCTACCCTTATTTTAAGGAGCTGGAGTCCGAGCAGGCCCCCGAGATCATGATCAAGGGCAAGAAGTTCATCATGTTCGGCTCCAACAACTACCTGGGCCTCGCCAACGACCCCCGCATGAAGAAGGCCGCCATAGACGCGGTGCAGAAATTCGGCACCGGCGTGGCCGGCAGCCGCTTCCTCAACGGCAACACCGTTCTTCACACCGAACTGGAGACCAAGCTGGCCAAATTCAAGGGCCGCGAAGCCGCCCTCATTTACGCCACCGGCTACCAGATGAACCTGGGCGTCGTCTCCTCGCTGGTGGGCAAGGGCGATTTCGCCATAGTGGACAAGCTCAACCACGCCAGCATCCTCGACGGCTGCCGCCTCTCCCACGGCGAACTGCGCCGTTTCAAGCATAACAACCCCGAAGACCTGGAGCGCGTGCTCAAGGAGATCGGCCCCGGTCACGGCAAACTCGTCATCGTGGACGGCGTTTTCTCCATGGAGGGCGACATCGCCCCCATCCCCGAAATTTCCAAGGTCTGCCGCCGCCACGGCGCCCGCCTTATGGTGGACGACGCCCACGCCACCGGCGTCCTCGGCAAGCACGGCCGCGGCACCTGCGAGCACTTCAACCTTTCACACAAAGACGTGGACCTGGTGGTAGGCACCTGTTCCAAGTCCTTAGCCGCCGTGGGCGGCTTCGTGGTGGGCAACGCGGATATCCTCCACTACATCCAGCACATTTCCCGCTCCATGATCTTCTCCGCGGCCCTGCCGCCGGCCTCGGTGGCCTCCATCTCCAAGGCCCTGGACATCATAGAGGCCGAGCCGCAGCGCATCAAGAAGCTGTGGGATAACGCCGCCTACCTGATGAAGCGCTTCAAGGCCATGGGCCTCAACACCGGCGAGACGCAGACCCCCATCATCCCGGTCATCATCGGCGACAACGAAAAAACTTTCATGCTCTGGCGCATGCTCTACGATAACGGCCTGTTCACCAACCCGGTAGTGAGCCCCGCGGTGCCGCCCAAGCGCGCCATGCTGCGCGTGGTGGCCACCGCCACCCACACCCGGGAACAGCTGGACCGCGCGCTGGACATCTTCGAGACCTGCGTAAAGAAAGTCCTGAAAAAGAAAACCTCGGCCCTGGTAAAATAGCCGGCCGGGCCCCGCACAGCCCTCAAATTTATGCCTTTAGAAATCCGGGTAACCGCCGAGAAGGACCTCGGCGCTTTCATAGACTACCCCTACGTCCTGTTTAAAGATCACCCGCACTGGGCCGGCGACCTCAAAAAGGACGTGCGGCACCTGCTGGAGACCGGGCATCCCTTCTGGCGCCACGGCGAGCGCCGGCTTTTCATGGCTTACCGGGACGGCCGCCCCGCCGGCCGCATAGCCGCCATCGTCAACCAGGCCCACAATAATTTTCATTCCGACCGGACCGGCTTCTTCGGTTTTTTCGACTGCGCCAACGACCGTGAGGCCGCCGCGGCCCTGTTCGCGGCCGCGGGGACCTGGCTTAAGGGCAAAGGCATGGACTCGGCCCTGGGCCCGGTCAACCCTTCGACCAACGAGACCTGCGGCATGCTCTCCGAAAATTTCGACCTCCCGCCGATGGTGATGATGCCGTACAACCCGCCCTATTACCTGGAGCTGGCCGAGGGGGCCGGCTTCTCCAGGGCCAAAGACCTCTACGCCTACCGGTACTACACCTCGGCCGCCTTCCCGGAGCGGTTCGACAAGATCCTCACCCGCATGAACCGCGACGGCAAGGTTACGGTGCATTTCGCCGACGTGAAGAACATCGGCGCGGCCATAAACGAGGTCAAGGACATCTACAATTCCGCCTGGGAAAAGAACTGGGGCTTCGTGCCCATGACCGCGGAAGAGATGGACGACCTGGCCGGGGCGCTCAAGCCGATGCTCAAGCCGGACTACCTGATCTTCACCCGCTTCGAGGGCAAACCGGCCGGCTTCTGCCTTATCCTGCCGGACTTCAACATAGCGCTCAAGGCGGCGGGCGGCTCGCTTACCCCGCTCAACCTGCTGCCGTTCCTTTACCGCTTCTCGCGCAAACTCAACCGCGGCCGCATGCTGACGCTGGGCGTAAAAAAAGAATTCCGGGGCAAGGGCCTGGAACTGCTGCTGATAAAGCAGGCCATCCTTTCCGCCAAAAGGCTCGGCTGGGAATACGGCGAGATGTCCTGGACCCTGGAGGACAACGCCCTGATCAACGGCACCATAGAGAGCCTGGGCGGGGAACTTTACCGCAAGTACCGGCTGTACGAAAAGAAGCTCTGACCGCCCCCGCCCCCGCGGAACCTCTTAATCTTTCTGTAATCATTTCTTAATCCCGTTCCGCTATACTTTTAATATGCGTTTTTCCGATCTGAAAAGAACCAAGGCCGAGCCCGAACGGAAGGAGCCGCCCCTTAAGGCCCCCGTTCAGCGGGAACCCGCGCCCGAAACGGCCAGGCGGGAAGCGGCCCCGCAGCCCGCGGCCCTCCAGGCACTCCCCGCCGCGGCGGCGCCGGAAGCCGTGCAGCCCGAGACAGACCGGCAGGAAGCCATAAAGAAACATTCCGGGGCTTACAAGCCCGCGCCCCGCAAAGAGCCCAAGGCCGCGCCCAAACCGCTGCCTCCCTTCAGGGACCAGGACGGAGCGGCCAGGGAGCTTTATTCCCGCCTGCTGGAACAGGCCGGGGAACTGCTGAAAGGGGCCGACCAGCCCTATACCGAAAAATACGAAGCCGTGGCGCGCTCCTGCGACCTGGCGGCCGAGACCCTGAAAGATAACCCGGTCCTGCTCAACTACACTTCCTATTCCACCGCCGACGACTACCTTAAAGCGCACTCGGCCAACACGGCCATTATAGCCCTCGCCATGGGCCTGGCCGCCGGCCTGGAGGCCTCGGAACTGAGGCTGCTCGGCTTCTGCGCCATGGCCCACGACATAGGCATGACCGGCTACGCGGAGCTCTCCGGCCGCGAGGGCCGCCTGACGGAAGAAGAATTTTCCAGGATAACCCAGCACGCCGAGGCCGGCGCGGAAAAGCTGGACCGGATAGTGGATATAGATTACCGCATCAAGGACAGGGCTAAAAAGATAATACTGCAGGTGCATGAACGCCTGGACGGGTCCGGCTATCCGCGCCGCTTCTCCAAAGAGGAACTGGACCCGCTGGCGCAGCTTATCGGCATAGCGGACGCCTACGAGGCGATGACGCACCCCCGGGCCTGGCGCGAGGCCATGGAGCCGCCGGACGTGGTGAAGGACCTGATCGAGTGCGAAGGCCGCGGTTTCAACTGCGCCGCCGTAAAAAACCTGATCTCGGCCCTCTCCATCTACCCGCCGCATTCCCTGGTGACCCTCTCTACGGGCGAGATCGCCCGCGTCATAAGGCTCAATAAGGGCTCCCTCACGCGCCCGCTCGTGGAGGTGCTCCTGACCGCGGACTTCGCGCTGACTCCGCCGCAGACCGTGGACCTGATGGAATACCCGCTGACAGCGATAGAAGGTTCGGTAAACCTCGGCGACATACAGAGACAAAACCCCAAGTTCGCCGCCAAGCTTGAACTGGCCCGCTGGTGGGTGAGCTGGTAACCCCTAAACAACCATGTCAGACAAAAAACAACTGCTCTTCATAGAGGACGAAGGCTACGTCATAGAACGCGTGACCGCGATTCTGGCCTCTTTCCCCCAGTTCGAGGTCACCCGGCTTACGGAAGCCGAAAAAGCCCGGGCGCTGCTGGACGAAAAACCTTTCGACGTGGTGATAACGGATATCTACCTGCGGGGGGCTTCCGGCGTGGAATTTTCGTTCAAGGCCCTGAAGAAGAACCCGGACGCCTGCGTGATACTGATCACCGGCCTCGACAACGCCGACATGGCCGCCAAGGCGGTGCGGGAAGGGGCTTTCGATTTTGTGGTCAGGCCGCCCGGCCTGGAGCGGCTGGAGAACATCCTGAAGATGGTGACGCTGGTGCGCGGCCTAGCGCTGCCTGAAGGCGGAATAAAGCAGGCCTAGGGGGCGCAGCAGGTAGCGCGCGGCGGAAGCCGAGCCGTAGCGGCGCAGCATGAATTTTTTTCCCGGCACGGCGTACCTGGCCAGCAGGCCGGGGCGGTGCAGGACCGGCAGCAGGTATTCCAGCGGGCCGGAATGTTTCCCGGCGGCTTTCTCAAAGAAGGCCGCCTTTATCTTTTCCAGGCCCCTGGGTTCCAGCGGGCCGCTGAACTTCTCTCCGGGGGCGAGCCGCTTTATCACCGGCCAGATCACGGGGCGCAGGCCGTAGACGCCGGCTTTACGGGCCACCAGGGCCCAGAACTTTGTCCCGTCGCCGGGGGCGCGCGCGGCTATGCGGGCGCAGTCCTCCAGGGCCCGCGGCGTAAGTTCGCCGTGGTGCAGCAGCGGGTGGGCGGCGGCGTGCAGGAAGAGGTCGGCGAGGTTAAGGGAGAGGCCGGAGGGCCCGGGCTCGAGGCCCCAGTCAAAAAGTTCTCCCGTGTTCTTTATGTGCCAGAGGCCGGTGTGCAGGTCCAGGATGACGGGCGGGGCTTCGCCGGGAGAAGGGCGCACCCAGGCGTCGGCGCTGTTGGGCATGGGGCTGTAGCCGAGCCCGGCCAATAGCTTCTCGAAAGCGTCCAGGTCGGCGGGCCGCAGCAGCAGGTCGGCGTCGCTCATGCCGCGTTCGCCGGGCTGGTAGACGCCGAGCTCCAGCAGCGCCGCCCCCTTGAGCGGTACCAGTTCGATGCCGGCGGCCGCGGCAGCGGCCCTGGCTTCGGCCAGCGCCCCCAGCAGCATTATCTCCCTCGCGGCCACATTTTTGTCCATATGATATTACGGTCTGCGACGCCGCGGGCAGTTCCTCCCCGAGCCCCTTGGGGAAAGGGGGGCCCCGCTTAATTTCCCGCGGGGGGGAAACCGCGCAACGGTTTCCCTGCGGTCAGCCGGGGCTCGGGGAGGAACTGCCCGCGGCGGCAAGCACCTGTCATAGCGAACCGGTGGAGGTGTTGCGGGTGATGGTTTCGAACTTTACGCCCACCAGTATGCCGTTCTTTTCCGGGCGGCGCCAGACTATCCTGGCGGTAACGTCCAGGATGCCCTGCTCGAAGATCCGGAGGCGCGCCCGCACCAGGTCCCCCTCCAGCAGGTGTGACTCGGCCTGGAAGGAGGCGCCGGTTTTGGAGTATTCCACCAGCCGGCCGAAACCCAGCAGCAGGCCTTCCGGGCCGAATATTTCTATGGCCGCGTTATGGCTGTTCCTCTTCGAGCGTCGGTTATCTGCCGGCATTTTTATTCCCCGTTTAAATTCTACTAAAAGAACCGCGGGCTATTTTAGATATTATGCTCAGCGGCCGGGCGCGTTTTTTTTATATCATAAATGAAACGTCAGGGAGAAGCCTCAGGGAGATCTACATGAAAGTACTTATTGTCGACGACAATGTAATGACCAGGAGCATGATCAAAGACCTCCTGACCGAGATGGGCCACGAGGTGACCGGCGAAGCCGGCGACGGCGACGAGGCGGTAAGGGAGTTCACGGCGTGCCGCCCGGAGCTGGTCCTGCTGGACCTGATCATGCCCGGCAAGAACGGCCTGCAGGTGCTTGAAGATCTCAAAGCCATAGACCCCGCCCCCCGGGTCGTCATGGTAACGGCGGTGCAGCAGGACATCATAAGCCGCGAGCTTAAAGAAAAGGGAGCGGCCGGGGTGCTGCACAAGCCTTTCATGTACGACGAGCTTGAAACGCTGCTTAAAAACCTGCCCTGAGACGATGCAACAACATCCGAGCATAGCTCTTGAAAGCCTGGCCTCCCTGAGCGTGGCCAAATGCCTGCAGCGCATCTCCCGCGTCTCCGCCGGCACCTGGCAGGTGGAGGGCACCACGGTTTCCTACGGCTCCATCAAGGACGCCCTGTCCGTGCACGACTTCACAAACCCGGCCTCGGCCGTCTACATCTCCCTGGAAGGCCCGGCGACGATAACCTCGGCCATGATCTTCGACCCGGCCAACATAGGCTATGTCTCCAAATGCTTCACGGGGCATTCTTTTCCCAGGGGCCGGGCCACGACCCCGGCTGAAGAAGTGATGCTGACCGAGCTGGCCAACATCATCCTCAACGCCCTCGCCAACACCATACTTAACGCGCTGAAAAAAAGCCTCGTGCCCGCCCTGCCCCGTTTCGTAGAGGGCGATATCGACCGCCTGGTAGCCGAGTTCACCGCTATCCCCCGCCTGAAACAGAATTTCCGCATCGTGACCGTGCTCATCGGCATGTGCCGGGAAGGCTCCTCCGCCAGGAGCGAAGTGTTCGCGCTGATCCCGGAGGAGCTGGCGCTGGAGCTGGAAAACACGCGCCCGCCGGCCGGCTCCCACGACGGGCTGGCCTGATCTATGCAGAAAGTATATTATCCCGAGGATAAGCTCCCTTTTTCGCGCCTGGTGCCGATGGGCCTGCAGCACGTAGTAGCCATGTTCGGCGCCACCGTGCTGGCCCCCATCCTGATGGGGTTCAACCCGCAGACGGCCATCTTTTTCTCCGGCATAGGCACCCTGATCTTTATCGCCATAACCCGGGCGAAAGTCCCAAGCTACCTGGGCTCATCTTTCGCCTTTATCGGCCCGGTGCTGGCCGTTACCGGGGGGCTGGCCGAGAAAATTCCTTTCGCCCTCTCGGGCATAGCCGCAGCCGCGGTCCTCTACGCGCTCGCGGGGGCCGCTACCGTGCGCTACGGCTCCCGGTGGATAGACCGGCTGATGCCGCCGGTGGTGACCGGGGCCGTGGTGGCCATCATAGGCCTCAACCTCTCCTCTTCCGCCGTGGGTAATTTCCTCAACGCCGATTTCCGCCTGACCAACAGCGGGGAGGCCGTGCGGCTGGCCGTAGCCGTGACCACCTTCACCGTGGCGGCCTCGGTTTCCATATATTTCAAGGGCTTCCTCCGCCTGCTGCCCATCCTCACCGGCGTCGTGGCGGGCTACGCGCTGTCGCTGTTCCTCGGCGTCATAGGCCCGGAGCAGATAGAGGCCATAATGGCCGCCCCCTGGATCGGCCTGCCGCCGTTCATCACCCCCGCCTTCAGTCTGTCATCCGTGCTGGTGATCGCCCCGGTCTTTGTGGTGCTGGTGGCGGAGAACAAAGGCCATATTGAAGCCATCGGCGGCTATATGAAGCGCGACCTCAACCCCCACCTGGGCCGGGCCTACCTGGGCGACGCGGCCGCCTCTTTCGTCTCGGCCATGGGCGGCGGCACGCCGCAGACCACCTACGCCGAAAACATGGGCGTGATGGCCATCACCCGCGTCTTCAGCGTGCACAACTTCATAGCGGCGGCCTGCATCGCCCTGCTGCTGGGGCTCTGCCCCAAGTTCGGCGCCGTCATCCTGTCCATCCCCGCGCCGGTGCTGGGCGGCGTGACCATAATACTTTACGGCCTGATCGCCATGATGGGGATAAAGATCTGGCTGGACGCCAAAGTGGATTTCTGCTCGCACAAGAACCTCATCATCGCCGGCTCCTCCATAATAGTCGCCACCGGCCTGGGCGTCAAAGGCTTTACCGCCGGCGGCGTCAACATCGCCGGCATCGCCTTCGGCACCGTGCTGGCCGTACTGATGAACCTGGCCCTGTCCTTCGGCAGGGAGGATAGCGAAGCCGACGGCCAGGACCGCGCCGAGTGCGCTTAAAAGGAAAACATGCTGGATAGATTCCTCTCCCTCTACCGCCCCGCGGCGCATATTCCCCGCCTGCCCAAAGAACAGCAGAGCGCCCGCTACAAGGCGCTGCGCTGGCAGATGATGCTGTCCATCTTCTTCGGCTACGCCGGCTTCTACCTGGTCCGCAAGAATTTTTCCCTCGCCAAACCCTACCTGATCAACGACTACGGCTTCTCCAAGGGCGATGTGGGGCTCATCGCCACGGGCCTGGCCGTCTCCTACGGCCTGAGCAAGTTCGTCATGGGCAATGTCTCGGACCGTTCCAACCCGCGCTATTTCATGGCCACCGGGCTGATCCTCTCCGGCGTGGTCTGCCTGCTGTTCCCGTCGTTCGTGGGTTCGCTGTGGGCCATGCTGGCGCTCTGGTTCGTAAACGGCTGGGTGCAGGGCATGGGCTGGGCGCCCTGCGCGCGCACGCTGACGCACTGGTTCTCCGACGACGAGCGCGGCACCAGGTTCGCGGTCTGGAACCTGGCCCACAACGTGGGCGGCGGCATAGTGGGCCCTATCATAAACGGCGCGCTGGCGCTGGCCGGCGTGCTCGGCCTGCTGGCCATCGCCGGCGACGGCAACTTGCCTTTCCACCTGATCTTCTACGTGCCGGCCCTGATGGCCATAGGCATGGGCGTGCTGATAGCGACTTTCCTGCGCGACACGCCGCAAAGCTGCGGCCTGCCGCCCATCGAGGAGCATACCGGCGATAACCCCGACACCGGCGTGGCCGACCCGGAGCGCGAAATGACGGCGAAGGAGATCTTGTTAGAGCACGTGCTCAACAACAAGCCGCTGTGGATCATCGCCATCGCCAATATTTTCGTCTACGTGATCCGCTACGGCGTGCTGGACTGGGCCCCGACGTACCTGACGGCGGTGAAGGGCTGCCCGCAGGACATGGCCCGCTGGCAGTATTTCGTCTACGAGTGGGCCGGCATCCCCGGCACGCTGCTGGCCGGCTGGGCGTCGGACAAGTTCTTCCACGGCCGCCGCGGGCCGGTGTCGGTGATCTACATGCTGTTCGTCACGGTGGCGGTGTATGTCTACTGGCAGAACCCGGCCGGGCGTTTTTGGGTTGATTCGCTGTCCTTGTTCGTGATCGGCTTCCTGATCTACGGGCCTGTGATGCTCATCGGCGTAAGCGCGGTGGACATGGTGCCTAAGAAGGCGGCGGGCACGGCGGCGGGCTTTACTGGTTTCTTCGGCTACATGTTCGGGGCGGTTATTGCGGAGGTGGGGATTGGGCGGGTGGTGGACCGGTGGGGCTGGGACGGCGGCTTTAAGCTGCTGCTGGTCTCATGCGTGCTGGCCATCCTGCTGCTGGCCCTGACCTGGAAGAAGCACCACGAGAAAGACTAGTTAACACTTGTTTAAGGGGCGCGGCCGGACCGGAACGCAAAAACGTGGTCTCGCACACCGTGCTCGCCACTCCCCGTCTCGGCCTCGGCGCTTACGCAAGCCTCGGCCTCCGACAGGGTTTTGCTAACCCGGTCCGGTCGCACCCCTTAGCACCCAAATCTTATGCGTATTCTACTTTTCCTCCTGGCACTTTCGTTTGCATTACCTGCTTTTGCGGAGCAGAGGACGATTGTGTTTACGTCTACGGATAATTGCAGGATAGAGGCGTTTTATTTGGCGCCGTCGTCCGGCGCTATCGTTTTTGTTAATGCGCACGGGCTGGGGTCGGATAAGAATGAGTGGGGGGCCTTTCAGAAACAGCTGAAGGCGGGCGGCTACGGGTATCTTTCGCTGGACCTGCGCGGGCACGGGGGCAGCGCGCGCTGCGGCGGGAAGAAGCTGAGCTACACTTCGCTCGACGAGGGCGGGTGGAACGCCGCGTCGAAGGACATAGAGGCGGCGGCGGCCTGGCTTAAGCGGCGGGGCGTCGGCCCGGAACGTCAGGTCTTCTGCGGCGCCAGCGTAGGGGCTAACCTCGTTCTTAAAGCGGCGGTCGAGGGCTCACTCAAACCCGCCGCCCTGGTGCTGCTTTCCCCCGGCCTCAACTACGCTGGCGTCAGGACGCCGGATAATTTTACGGCGCCGCGGTCTTTCCGCGTGCTCACCGTCGCCTCCCGGGCCGACGGCTACGCCTGGGAGAGCGCCGCCGCGCTGAACCGGGCCGCCATGGGCAAAGGGCTGCCGGCCTACGCCCTGGAAGCAGCGGGCGGCCACGGCGTGAACATGTTCAAAACCCCTTCAGTAATACCGGCTATAATCTCCTGGGCCGCCCAGCCCGCTCCCTCCGGGCAAAAATGATAGAATAGCCGCGTGGAAGCGCTCAAGGAAATATTAAAAAAACTGGCCGCCGCTCCGGACGCACGGCTCACTTTTCCGCCGGAGGAGCGGGGTGAACTGCTCTCCAGGGTCTATCTTTTTTTCCTCTTTATCCTCTGCTTCGTAAAGCTGCAGCCCTACGTGCTGCCGCAGCTCGACGACATGACCCACGCGGCCATAGGCGCCTCCATCCTGCAGACCGGCGACTGGTTCACCATGCACGAGGGCAGCGCCGTAAACTGGCTTAAGCCGCCGCTCTATTTCTGGATAGAGGCGGTCTTCTTCAAACTGTTCTCCGTAAACGAGTACTGGGCCAAGTTCCCTGCGGCCCTTACCGGTTTCCTCACCTTCCTCTTCGCGTATAAGACGGCCAAAGAACTATATAACGGCAAGGTCGCTTTCCTGACGCTGTTCGTGCTCTCCACCAGTTTCTTCTTCCTGCGCTACACCCAGCGCTGCATGCTGGACATGCCAGTCACCTTCGCGGTGACGCTGAGCGTCTACGGCGCGGTTAAGGCCGCGCGCGGGGGTCCCCGCTACCACCTGCTCTACGGGCCGGCCGTAGCCATGGGATATTATTTTAAGGGCCTGCAGGGTATGTACGCCCTGGCCATTGTCCCCCTCTACCTGGTCCTGGCAGGCCGCTGGAAGGAGCTCTTCAGCCCCTGGTTCATCGGCTCGCTGCTGGCCGGCCTTGGCCTGGTAGCCGCCTGGACCGTGCCGCAGTACTTCACCCACGGGCTGGAATTCCTTAACTCCCAGTGCGGCATAGGGCCCCTGGTGCAGGGCGGCCTGCCCGGCTACGAGAACCCTTTCTACCGGCCCACGCAAAACCTGTTCCGGATGTTCTACTGGAGCGCTTTTTCTTTCTACGGCATGTGGCTGGCCGCAAAAGGGCTGCGCGGCCCCGGCGGCCGCGAGGCGGCCGCTGCCCTGTTCCCCTGGTTCTGGATCATCCTGGCGGCTATCTCCGTCAGCAGCGTCTTCGGAGTGCGCTACCTGGTGCCGGCGCTGGTGCCGGCGGCAATTTTTGCGGCCCTCGCGCTGGACAGGCTTATAAGCGAAGCCAGGTTCCGCTCCTTCCAGCACTGGGCGACCATTCTCTTCGGCCTGGGAGTGCTGCTGGCCGCGCTACTGCCGGTGCCGCCAGCCAAAGCGGCCAGCGAATTTATCTCGCTGTACCGCACCGTCAACACGGTGGCCCGCCCCGACGACAGGCTTGTGCTCTACAAGGAGCGCATCTACATTTTCAACCAGGGCCTGGTCTTCTACAGCGCCAGGGAACTGGCCAAACAGGTCATGACTCCGGAAGAACTGGCGGCAGAGACGTCCGCCGGCGCCGCACGGACGCTGGTAATAGCCGTACCGCGCGATTACGAGGAAATAAAAAAAACCCTCCCTGCCGCGAGGATCTCTGAAATCGCTTCCGATAAAGACTGGGTGCTCTTTCAGCTGCTGCCCAAGTAGTTCTTCCCGAACTAACACCGCCGCCCCGCCATAGCGCGGGGCGTTTTTTATTTATCGGCGGAGAGCTGCAGGATGGCGGTGTTGGCGATGGTGAGGCCGAAGATGCCGGTGAGGGTAGGGAGGCTCCCCAGCGCGGCCCGGCGGCGGCCCTGTTCGAAATACTGGGTCTCGGGGTCCACCTGCCGGCGCTTTTTCAGCTCGCCCACTGGCTCCAGCGAGTAGACACAGGTAAAATCCAGGTGGGTGCCGCTTTTACGGAGCAGGTTGCGCACCTTGGCGGCCAGCGGGCAGCCCTTCACTTCTTTTATCGGCCCCACGCGCACCGCGGCGGGGTCCGTGCGCAGGGCGGCGCCCATGGAAGAGATCAGCGGCAGGCCGCGCTTGATGGTGGCGGCAATGAGGCCGGCTTTGGGCCCTAGCGAGTCTATGGCGTCTATCACCAGGTCCGGCGTCCCGTCGAGTATCTCCTCAAAAGTGTCCTCATTGGCGAAGCGGTTGAGTATTTCAACCTTGCAGCGCGGGTTGATGTCCAGCACGCGCTCGCCGGCTATGTCGGCCTTGTGGCGGCCCAATGTGGAGCCCAGCGCGTAGAGCTGGCGGTTGATATTGCTGGCCCGCGTCACGTCGAAGTCCACCAGTTTGAACCGCCCCACGCCGGAGCGCGCGAGGCCTTCCACGGCGTAGCTGCCTACGGCGCCCAGGCCCACCACCGTAACGAAAGAGTTCTTGAGCCGCTCCAGTTTTTCCTCGCCGAGCATAAGGCGTATGCGCGCCAGCCTGTCCTCGTTCATGGTGTCTCCCCGGTGAATTTTTTAGCGTTCCCGAATGAAAGGTCCGCCAGGTCCCGCTCCGGCAGGCCCAGCAAAGCCGCGGCCGCGGCCACCACGGCCGCCACGCCGGCCGGCCCGGCGCTCCGGCCGTCGGGGCCAGGCTCTGGCGCCTCGGTCTCGAACAGCAGCCGGTCCAGCGGCACGGCGGCCAGCGCGGCCCTGAGCTTCTCTCTTTTAGGGTCCGTCAGCTCTACCCCGAAAGAAAAGTAGCCGCCCAGCGCCGCAAGTTCCCGCACCAGCTCCGGAGAGCCGCCGTAGCCGTGCAGCATGAAGGCCGGCAGGTCCGCTTTCTTCAGGAGTTCAAGCAGCCGGCCCCAGCTCCCCACACAGTGAATAACGGCGGGGCGGCGGAACCGCCCGGCCAGCGCCAGCTGCAGCGCAAAATTTTCTTCCTGGCCGGGCAGCCCTTTGGCGGCATCCAGGCCGATCTCTCCCACGCAGGCGGAAGGCATGCGCCGCAGGAACTCCTCAAGCTTCTCCAGCCAGCCCTCCTCTGCTGAAAACCAGGGGTGCAGGCCGAAGGCCGGCCGCAACGCCGGATACCTGCCGGCCAGCTCCAGCACCCGCGCCCAGTCGTCGGGGGCGGTGCCGCAGCAGAGCAGGCCCTGCACGCCTGCGGCCTCGGCCGCGCGCAGCGCGGCGTCCAGCTCGGCGTCGGAACCGAAGTTCTGCAGATGGTCGTGGGCGTCGAAATAAGCCGGCGGCATAGCTAGAGTTTACACCATAGCGGCGGGAGCGGGCAACTAACTATAATATAACTCGCGGGGTTAACACTATGGCAGGAGATACCGAACCTTCTTTCACCGAACTGGTGAACCTTAACAGCAAGTGCAACCAGCGCTGCGTTTTTTGCGCCGCCGAGGGGCTCATACGCCCGCACGGCCCTAAGGCGGTGGACGCTGCCATAAAGCGCGCCGGCAGCCACCTGACCTTAAGCGGCTGGGAGCCGACGCTGCATCCGCGCCTGCCGGAGATAGTGGCCAGGGCCCGCGCGGCGGGCGTAAAGAACATCACGCTGTTTACCAACGCGGTACTGCTCGACGACGCGGCCTACGCGCGCCGGCTGGTTGCCGCCGGCGTGACCACCTTCCATATAAACTTTCCCTCTCACCGGCCAGCGCTGGCGGACCGCCTCACCGGCACGCCGGGCTCGCATAAGCGCCGGACCGCCGGCATCAGGAATATCCTGGCGGCTCCGGGCAGGACCTACGTCTCGCTGGTGGTGGTGCTCACCTCCCTTAATTACCGCACCCTGCCGGCCTGCGCGGCCTACATTATTAAAAATTTTCCCGGGCTGGTACATGTGCTCTTCACCACGGCCTGCGTAATGGGCCGCGTGCGCAAGGACCGGACCCTGGTGCCGAAATTATCCAAAGTTAGGCCATATCTGGCCAAGGCGCAGGCGGCGCTGCTGAAGGGCCGGGTGAAATGCCTGGTGGAAAACGTCCCGCTGTGCCTTATGCCCGGTTTCGAACACGCCTCTTTCGACGCCAGGCAGGCCCTGATCTCCGGCCGCGCCGGCGCGCCGGCCAAGGCGCACCACGCCGCCTGCTCTTCCTGCTCCCTCAACACACTTTGCCCGGGCCTGCGCGACGATTATTTTCACATACACGGCGACGGCGAGTTGAAAGCCTCCCGCCGCGCCCCGGGAGAAGTAGCGCGCAAGGTGCGCCTGCTCAAGGCCGCGAGCCTGTAGTACCGGGCGTTAATTTTATATCATCAATTCAGGAGAAACCCATGAAAAAAATATTACTGCTGGTCCTTATCGCTATCCCCGCCGCCGCCCTGGCCGCCGGGCCTAAAGCCCCGCTGGTGCACGGCCACCGCGGCAGCCGCGGCACCATGCCCGAGAACACCCTCCCGGCTTTCGCCGAGGCCCTCAAGGCCGGCGTGGACGTGCTGGAGCTGGACCTGGGCGTGACCAAGGACAACGTGGTGGTGGTTTCCCACGAACCCAACGTCACCCCCGAGCGCTGCCTTGGACCGAACGGCGCAAAGCTGGAGAAACCGATACCCCTGCGCTCGCTCACCCTGGAGGAGCTGAAAAAATTCGACTGCGGCACCCTGACCAATCCAAAGTTCCCCAGGCAGGCCGCCGTACCCGGCACGCCTATCCCCACGCTGGAGGAAGTTTTTGCGCTCGTAAGAGCTTCCAAACTCCCCGCCGCCGGCAAGGTGGAGTTCAACATCGAGACCAAGATCTTCCCCTACGACCCCGAGCTCTCCCCCGCCCCGGCGGAATTTGCCGCGCTGGTGGTGCAGGCGGTAAAGCGCAACGCCATGGGCCCGCGCGTAATGGTGCAGTCCTTCGACGTGCGCACCCTGAAAGAGGTCAAAGCCCTGGCCCCGGAGATACGCACCTCCCAGCTTACCTACGAAGAGCTGCTAGACATTGTGCCGGCCCTGCAGGCGGCCCTCACCGACATCTGGAGCCCCAATTACAAATGGATAACCGCGGAGTCAGTTAAGGAAGCGCAGAAGGCCGGCATACAGGTGGCGCCGTGGACCATAAATCTGCCCAAAGAATGGGACATAGCCATAGCGGCGGGAGTGGATGCGATAATAACCGACTACCCGGCCGACCTGATAGCCCACCTCAAGGCAAAAAAGCTCCGCTAAACAGCGAGCCGCCTTCTTTCGGGGGCAAAGAAAAACCGCGCCGGATCACGGCGCGGTTATTTTTTATTCTGTCCGCAGCTCAGTTTTTGCCTTTAAAGGTTTTAGCCAGCCTCTCGAAAACCGGCAAATGCTTTCCGGAAACGGATTTAGGCGCGTAGAAATGCAGCGCGAAGAAACCTTCGGCCGCGGGTATAACATAGAACTTCTCGTAGATCTGCACGGTCTCACCGGAAGGGCTCTCCGGGTTGATGGAGGTCTTCACCTCGCGGTCGAAGACGAAGGCCTTGCGCCCGCCGAGCGCGGTCTCTTTTACCGCCCCGTACTTATCCTCGGTCTCGCCCCAGGAATCCTTTGAGTTGCGGTCTATGAAATCCTGGAACCCGTCGAAATACTTGCCCTCTTTGGAATAGAAAGCCGCGTAGATGATGACCGGGGATTTGTCCGCCCGCGGCCCGAGCAGTTCCAGCTGCGGCGTCTTGTCGCGCGCCTCTTTCTCCAGGTCGCGCTTCTGCTGCCAGGCGGCGGGCACTTCGCAGCTGAAGGACTTGTCCTCCATGGCGAAAGCCTTGAAGGCCGCGGGCTGCGCGGCAGCGGTTTTTTTGGCCGGCCCGGCGCAGGCCGGCAGGCAGAAAACCATCATAAGGGTGAGCGTCTTGAACATAAAATTCTCAGACCGCGGGCACGCCCTTCCTCTTGGAGGAGGCGCCGGCCTTGCGCATGGAGACCGCCCAGTCTTCGGCCCCGGCGTAATGCTGGGTGTAAACGCCGCTGTTCATCAGGTCTTTCTGCAGCTGGGTCAGGGCGGAGGACTTTATGTCCCCCACGGAATCGGCTATCTCCTGGACGGACATTCTGCGCGCCTCTTTAAGGTCTTTCCCGTAATTCTCTATTTCGCCTGTCTCGGCGGGGCTCAGCGTGCGGCGGCGCTCCAGCTCCCCGGAAACGGCCGAGAGGATCTGCGAGGAGGCGGCCTCGAAAGAAGGCACCCCGTAATAGTACTGCTGGCGCACGAAATCGCCGAATTCCTTCTGGTTGCCCTCGAAGCGCTTTGACACCTCTATGCGCTGCTGGGCGTAAGGCGAGGATTTGCCCATGGTGAGGAAAATGGAGCGGTAGCGCGGGTCGGAGGTTTTTTTCTGCGACGTGTGCAGCGCCTCCATGGAGAGGGCCTCGATCTCGTCCTCCTGCGTGTAGGGCTTGTAGACGCCGGCGTCGGCGGCCCACTTGTGCTGCATCTGGTGGGTGGCCTCGTGCACAAAGATCGGCGAGATATACTTGGTCAGGCCGGCCATGGCGTTCCTATCCTTGACCAGGGCGTCAGGGGTGATGTTATTGGCGCGCAGGTACTGCTGCACCAGTTCGGAATCTATGACGATGCGGCCGGTGGAGGGCTCGTATTTGGCGTGGCAGCCCTGGCAGCTCTCTATGGCGATGTCGAGCTTGTTGCCGGCGGCGTAGAAAGCGGCCACCTTGTCGCCGGGCGCGGATCCCTTGATCTCGCCGGTCAGCGAACTGCGCAGCATGCCGGTGATCAGGTCGTTGTTCTGGGCTGAAATAGTCTCGTCGGGGCGGGAGGGCCGGTTGGCGTCCAGGGTGCGCTGCGCCACCACCCCGGTCCTGGCCTCGCTCTTGTCGAACAGGCTGCCCAGCTGCAGCATCTGCTGCTCCACGGTCTGGGTCTTCAGCCCGGCCAGTTGGCTGGCTGAAAGCTTGGCCTTCACGTCCTCGGAGGCCCGCATCTGCGACACATAACGGTCCAGGCGGCCCTTGCCCGAGGCGTCGAGATATTCGAAAGTGGGGAAATCAGAGACGAAGCGCTGGAAGGTGGCGTCGGTGCGGGTGGAACCATCTATAAACGCCCCGCTCAGCACGCTGGCCGCCTTGCTGCCCAGGAAATCGTTGCGCTCCTTAAGAGTGTTCTCCAACCACAGGGTCTTCATCTCCGGCACGGTAGGGCGGAAAATGACGATATCGTTCCTGTTGAGCTCCATGAAATAGGCGCCGGAGGAGGTTTTTATCGTCCAGCCCGCGAGGTAGCTGGTGCCGCCCGAGTTTTGCATTTTCGGATTGAAGACGAAACCGTTAAAAATGGCGTCCCAATTTTTAATGGCCTTGCCGATAAGGCGGATCTTCTCCGCGCTGTAGGTCTTATTCTTCGCTACCCAGGCCAGGGTTTTTTCCGGCTGCGGGGCCAGGCCCATCTTGGCCAGCGGGCCTTCCTTGGTGAGCAGCAGGGCGAGTGTGGCGCTGAGGTTGCGGGCCTGGTCGGGCGCCCACTCCCTGTCCAGCTGGCGCTCGAAATTAGCGAGGGCGGCGGCCTTGGCCTTCAGGTCGGCGGCGCGCTCCGGCTCTCCCAGGGCCAGTTTTTCTATAAGTTGGGTTTCAGCGGCCACGGCGCGGGCGGCGGCCGGGCTGGCGGAGCTGAGGCCTGCCTCAAAAGCGGCAATGCGGGTGGTCTCCTGCGGGGTCAGGCCCTGCGCGGCGGCGCTCCCGGCCAGGGCCAGGGAGAAGAGGAAGGAGATAAGCGTCAGCCGTTTCATAATAGTCTCAGAAATTATTCTCTTTGTTCACCATCATTTTTATCAGTTCGTCCCAGAGGGAATCGCGGGCGAACATAGTCTCGTCGTAGCTGGGGTCGTACTGCATTTTGGGGAAGTAGACCGCCATGCCCTTGGCGCGCCCGTAGGCGGCGTTGGGGCCGGTGGTAACATTGGCGATTACGTAGCTGCCGCTGTCTATAAAGTCCAGCAGGTCGGCGCCGAGGGCCTTCAGGGCCGGCGTGGCGGCGGCTTCGGCGCTCACGTTCTTCACAAAATCGTACAGGTCGCGCGAGCGGGCGCTGGTGGAGGTGTCGTTGCCGTTGCCGTTGTTGTTGCCGTACTCGAAAGCCAGGGTTTTGGCCATGGCGGCCTTAAGCACCGGGAAATTAGCCGGCTTTTTGGCTTCCGCGGCCCAGGCGTTGAGCACGGAGATAAAATCGGCGGAAGCGGAGCTGCGCACCGCGGAGAGGGTGGTGCCGGCGTTAGCCTTAAGCGCGCCCATCCCCATCAGGGCCCCCATATTGGAATCATAGAAGGTGTGGAACTTCTCCACCAGCGTGCGGCTGAGCTGCTCCGGGGACATGGAGGGATCGGCCGCCAGCGCGCCCAGCACGGTGTCGTAAGGCAGGCCGGGGCCGGGGACTATCTCTTCGGCGCCCACCACAAAATCCACGCTGTCCTTAAGCTCGTAGGTGACGCTGGCCATCTGCATCAGGCAGGCGTCGGTGTCGAGGATGTTGACCTTGCGGCCGGTCTCGGAGCGTATGGCGTCCACGGCCAGCTTCATCTGCTTGTTGCGGATGAAATTGCGGGTCAGGTCGTCGTAGGCTATGCCGAGTTCCGAACCGCTGTTGTCCGCGCCGCCTATGTCTATGCGGCCGGAGCCGTGGTTCCACAGCACTATCATTATCTTCTTGGCCGGGTAGCGGCGTATGGACCACTTGGCGAACTCCACCAGGTGCTTCCAGCTGCCCATGTCGGCGTTGGGGACCCTTACCCCGGCGGAGATTATGTGCGACACGTTCCGGTCGCCGGCGACCAGGTTGGCCACGGGGAACTGGGTGTCCTTCTGTATCAGGAAGCGGGCCGCGGTGCCGCGGTCCTGCAGCAGGCCCATCTGCACGGTGACGGCCATCTTGTCGGTGGAGCCCACGGTCTCCATCTCGTTAACATCGGCCACGCCCGAGCTCCAGAGGTTGTTGCGGCCATTGAGGAAAACCATTACCAGCCATTCGCGCTCCACGGTGGCGGCGGCCTGGGGGACATTTTCTACAGGGGCGGGGGCAGAGACCACAGGGGTGCCGGCGGCGGGCTGGGGCAGGCTCTTGTACAGCTCGTCAAAGCCGGCGCCCTGGGCCATCAAGCCCATGGAGAGCGCGGTCAGAGCCGCTAAAGTTAAACCCAGCACCTTTTTCATAATGTTCACCAAGGATATTCTCGCTTATTGTTTGACTTTAATCAAAGGTCTTTGGCCCCACACGCGTCTGGGCCTTTAGACCTATGCCAAACTGTCTCTTAAATTAATATCGACGGCTCCGCTCTAATAGTATAAGCGAATATATTGACTTGTCAAGGGGACGGAACAGAAAAAAGGGATAAAACTACCTGAAACCTTTTGCCCCTTTCTGCATCTACTTAAAGAAGGGACAGGAGAACACTAATGAACAAGATACTCACATTATCCTTTATCTTAACGATTTTTTCCTTAAACACGGGCCAGGCCGCGGAATTAACGCTGGAACAGGCGGTGGGACTGGGCTTAAAGGAGGATAACATAGTTAAAACCGAGGCTTCCCGCGTAGGCGGGGCCAAATCCTCCCTCAAGCAGGCCCGGCTTGGCCGTTTTGGCGGCCTCAAGCTGAAAGGCGTGTATACCGATGGCACTGACCCTGTATACGCTTTCGCCACCGCCATGCGCCAGGGCACCTTCACCATGGCCTCCATGGCCACCATCAACGATCCCTCCCCCGCCCGCAACTATATGGGCGGCATAGAGGCCGGCATACCCCTTTTCACCGGTTTTGCGCTCTCCAATGCCGCCAAAATGGGGGAATTGGGGGTAGAGGCCGCCCAAAGCGGCTATGAAAGAGCCCGGTCCGGCATAACCTTTAAACTTACCTACCAGTGGCTGACCGTGCTGCTGCGTTCAAGGTTGGCCGCCCTGGCCGCAGAGAGTGTGCGTGCGGCCGAGGAAGAACTGAAGACCGCCCAGATGCTCAAGGATAAAGGAATGGTGCTGGGCTCCGACTATTACGGCGCCGAGGCCATCTTATCCACCCTTAAGGGCTACCGGCTTAACTGGGAGCGGGCCCTGGAGCTGGAGCAGGAGAAACTCGGCATAGCCGTAGGCCTGCCCGGCGGCGTTTCCGCCCTGGGCCGCCTGGCCGCCCCGGCCTATGCGGACGAACGCGGCGCCCTGGCCGCCTCCGCGGCCGGCAGGCGCGACATAAGGGCTCTGGAAAAGATGGCGGAAATCTCGGAAATTTCGGCTCAGCAGCAGAAAAACTCGGTACTTCCCGCAGTAGAAGCCTTTGGCACCTGGGAGGTCAACTCGGAAAGCCTGTCGGATTTCAGGGACAACCGCCTGCTGGGGGTGCGCTTCACCTTGCCCATAGGCGACCCGGCCTATTTCGCCAAGCAGGAAACCTCCAGGGCGGAGGCGTCCATGGCCAGGAGCCGCCTGGACGAGGCCCGCCGCCAGGCCTCCCTGGAACTGGCCGAGGCCATGAACAATTACAGGGCGGCCAGGGAAAGCCTGCCGGTGGCTAAAGAAACGCTGGAAAAAGCCAGCCAGTCGCTGGAGCTGTTCCGCCCCCTCTACCGGCAGGGCCGCCAGAGCGTGCTGGAGGTGCTGCGCGCGCAGGCCTCGGTGCTGCAGGCCGAAGCCGCCTACCAGGAAACCCTTTACAAGCTTAACCTCTTCCACGCCCAGGCGCTGCTGGCCTCGGAAACGCTGGACGCCGCCGCGGTAAAAGACATGTCGGATAAACTGGGCAGATAAACGGAGACCACCATGCAGAACACAGAACACAAATACGGAATGGCGGGGCGGATGGCCGAAGGTTTTATCGGCTCGCGCCTCACCCCCATACTCATCATCACCTTCATCCTGCTCGGCGTCTTCTCCACCCTGAAGCTGCCGCGCGAAGAGGAGCCGCAGATCAACGTGCCCATGTTCGACATCATGGTGCCGTTCTACGGCGCCGCGCCGCGGGAGATAGAAAAGCACCTGGTGGAAGTAGGCGAGCGCAAGCTCTGGGAGATCCCCGGCGTGGAATACATCTATTCCATCGCCCAGCCCAACTTCGCCATGTTCACGGTGCGCTTCAAGGTAGGCACCGCCCCGGAAACCGCGTCCAACCTTATCTACAGCAAGACTTTCGACAACAAAGACCTGTTCCCGCGCGGCTCCGGCGAGCCGCTGATAAAATACCGCGCCATCGACGACGTGCCGGTACTCGCGCTCACCCTCTGGGGCGAGGGCCGGGACGGCTACGCCCTGCGCCGCGCCGCGGCCAGGATCCAGACCGAGATAAATTCCGTAGCCAACGTCTCCGAGACCCGCATTATCGGCGGCCACAAGCGGCAGTTCATAGTGCATTTCGACCCGGCCGCCATCGCCCGGCACCGCCTCACCCCGCCCATGCTGGCCGGCATCATTAAGATGTCCAACGCCAGCCTGCCCGCCGGCCACTATAACAAGGGCGACAACGTGCTGCTGGCGCAGACCGACGCCTTCATCCGCAGCGCCGACGACCTGAAGAACATCATCGTGGGCGTCTACGACGGGCACCCCGTGCGGCTCTCCGAGGTGGCCAAGATCACCGACGGCCCCGACGAGGAAGAACGCTCCGTCACCATGCTGCAGGGCCCCGCCTCGGCGGTGAAGGCCACCGCGGCCTCGCCGGCCGTCACCCTGTCCGTGGCCAAGCGCCGCGGCGCCAACGCCACCGAAGTATCGCGCGAGATCCTGGCCAAAGTGGACGCCATGAAAGGCCGCGAGATCCCCGACGGCATAAACATCACCGTCACGCGCAACTACGGCGAGACGGCCAAGGCCAAGTCCGACGAACTGATCTACCACATGCTGCTGGCCACCCTGTCGGTCACCCTGCTCATCGCCCTGACCCTGGGCCTGCGCGAGGCGGCCGTAGTGCTGGTGGCCATCCCGGTCACGCTGGCGCTGACCATGCTGGTGTATTACCTCTACGGGTACACCCTCAACCGCATCACGCTGTTCGCGCTCATCTTCTCCATCGGCATCCTCGTCGACGACGCCATAGTGGTGGTGGAGAACATCAACCGCCACTGCATGCTCAACAGGAACAACTCCCTGTACCGCAACATCCTCAACGCCGTCGACGAGGTCGGCAACCCTACGATCCTCGCCACCTGGACCGTGATCGCCTCCATCCTGCCCATGGCTTTCGTCAGCGGCATGATGGGCCCGTATATGCGCCCTATACCGATAGGCGCCTCCGTAGCCATGGTGTTCTCCCTCGGTGTGGCTTTCGCCTTTACGCCGTGGCTCTACGCCCGGGTGGTGGAGAAGTGGCCGGTAAAGCATTGCGCGCATGACCGGGAAAGCCTGCTCGACCGCAGCTACCGCGCCCTGATGAAAAAACTGATCTACACCCCGGCCAACGGCAGGAAATTCCTCTACGTGACCGGCGGGCTGCTGGCCGCGGTGCTGGCCATGGTGGCGTTCAGGCTGGTCATCTTCAAAACGCTGCCTTTCGACAACAAGAACGAGTTCCAGGTAGTGATCAACATGCCCGAGAGCTCGTCGCTGGCCCGCACCGAGCGGGCGGCCGGCGAGATGGCGGCCTACCTGGCCACCGTGCCGGAAGTGCGCGACCTGCAGGTTTACGCCGGCGCCTCCGCGCCGTACAACTTCAACGGGCTGGTGCGGCATTATTTCCTGCGCCGCGAGCCCTACCAGGCCGACATCCAGGTAAATCTCTCCGACAAGCACGACCGCAAGCGGCAGAGCCACGAAATAGCGGTGGCGGTGCGCGCCCCGCTCAAGCAGCTGGCCGACAGCTACGGCGCCCGCATACAGGTAGCCGAGGTGCCGCCCGGCCCGCCGGTGATGGCCACCATGCTGGTGGAAGTCTTCGACCCCAACCCGGCCAACCAGCGCGCCCTGGCCGAAGAGATCAAGAATATCCTCAAGGGCACCGAGGGTATTGTCGACGTGGATTCCTATATCCCCGAAGACCAGCCGATCACCCGCCTGCTGGTGGACAGGCAGAAAGCCACCCTTAACGGCGTGGCGGCCGCCGACATAGTGCAGACCGCGGCGATGTCCCTCAACGGGGCGGATATAGATTCCGCCCACGTCGAGGAGGAGAACGAGGCCGTGGACATACGCCTGCGCCTGTCGCCGGAGAAGCGCAGGGAGCTCTCCACCCTGAAAGAGATAAAGTTCTTCTCCCCCAACGGCACAGCCATCGCCATGGCCAGTTTCGTCAAGGCCGAGGGCGGCCTGGAGAATCGCCCCATCTATCGCAAGAACCTGCAGCGGGTGGCCTACGTAACGGCCGACATCGCCGGCGGCACAGAAAGCCCGGTGTACGCGGTGCTGGACCTCAAGAAAAAAATAGACGCCCTCTCGAAGGCGCGCGGCAGCAAGATAAACCAGTACTTCACCCGCCAGCCGGTCAGCACGGCGGAGACCGCCATAAAGTGGGACGGCGAATGGCATATCACCTACGAGGTGTTCCGCGACCTGGGCCTGGCCTTCGCCATGGTGCTGGTGCTCATCTACATCCTCGTCGTGGCGTGGTTCGAGGACTTCGTCACGCCGTTCGTCATCATGGCGGCCATCCCGCTGGCGCTCATCGGTATCATCCCCGCCCACTGGGGCATGAACGCCTTCTTCACGGCCACGTCGATGATAGGCTTCATCGCCTCGGCCGGCATAGTGGTGCGCAACTCCATCATCCTGGTGGACTTCATCAACCTAAAGGTGCGGGAAGGCATGGAACTGAAGGAAGCCGTGATAGAGGCCGGCGTGGTGCGTTTCCGCCCCATGCTGCTGACGGCCCTGGCCGTTATCGTCGGGGCCGGGGTGATCCTGTTCGACCCGATCTTCCAGGGGCTGGCCATCTCGCTCATCGCCGGGCAGATAGCGGCCACGCTGCTTAGCCGCGTGGCGGTGCCGGTGCTGTACTACCTGGCCTTCAAGGATAAGGAATACAAACTAAAGCCCGCGCGGCCGGAGCCGGAAGTGCGCGAAGACCTGCTCGGGGCTACGGGAGAATAAAATGAAACTTAACGACGCATTGCGGCTATTGGCGGGCTTCATGACCCTGCTGAGCGTGGGGCTGGCGGTATACGTGGACGGGAACTTTTTATGGCTGACGGTTTTTGTGGGCGCGAACCTGCTGCAGTCCGCCTTCACCCGCTGGTGCCCCGCCATCTGGTTCTTCAGGAAACTAGGACTGAAGGAAAGCTGAAGCCGCCAAGTTCCGAAGGCCGGAACCGTGGCGGCACCTTACCGGGCTGCCAGCACTAGAAGGACAGCGTCAGACCGACCGAATAATAATTGCTCCTGCCGGCGCCGCCGCCGGGGTTAAAATTCTCCCAGCCGGCCGAGATCTCGGCGGAGCCGGCCTTAAGAGAGAGGCCGGCCGTGACAGACTCAGAGTCAGGCTGGTCCAGCAGGTAGGAGGTTTTGGTGTAGCCGGCTTCGGGAGAGAGCGGCAGGCCCGGGACGCGCAGCCTTGCGGAGACGGCGGTATCCGGAAAACCGCTGGTGCCGATGCTACCGATATCCACCGGCAGCTGGCGGGATTCCGCCGTAACGTCCTTATCGTAACTGGTCTTCGTAAAGCGCCCGCTGGCGCGCAGGCCGTATAATTTTACGGAGGCGGTCAGGCCGTAGTCGGTCTGGTTAAGCTTAAAAGCCGAGGTCAGGGAAGAAACCGAAGTGCGCCTCCCGGCGCCGCCGGACACTGTAGTGGTGGAGAGCGAATAGCTATCCTCGTGGGCGGTCAGGCCCGCAAAAACGCCTATCCCCGCGTCTTCCAGAACGGCATCCGGCTCCGGTTCAGCAAGGAGGGCGTAATTAAGATCGGCGTATACGCCGGCATTCTTGTAGCCGCCGGTCTCGGGAGTGAAAGAAAGGTCCGCCCCGGCGCTCCAACGGCCGCGGTCCAAGCCACCCCCCAGGGAATAAGTGGAATTCCTGTCAGACAGGTCGCTGCTGTAGGTGTTCAGCGAGGGCCGCAGGTAATAGTCGTCGTCGCCCCATTCGGCGAAGACGTTAATGCCGGCATAGCCGTCAGGGCCGGCCGTGTATTTTCCGCCGGTATCGGTATAGGCCAGCGCCGGGGCAACTGAAAACAAAAAAACCACGGCGGTGAGAAGCCGTCCTTTCATGTTGTCTCCTTAAATATACGCCGCCGCCCCGTGCAAAGGGGCGGCGAGCGCACGATATTCTGCCTTTACTTTTTGCCTTTACCGCTCCCGTTCCCGGAGCGGGCGGCCCGTTTTTCGGCTTTCCGGGACTGCCGCTGTTCCTTAACGGCCTTCTTTTCCTGCTTGCGTTCCTGCTTCCTGACCTTGTCGCCGGAACCGTCGCCGAGCCCGGATTTCTCCTGGGTCTTCAGGGCGTTCTCTTCTCCGGAGTTGTTGGCCATTTTCCCTACGGCCTCTCCGTTGGCGTTCTCCGCGCCTTCCATTTTCCGCTCGCGCACCTGCGCCTTTACCTCGGTCCCTTCCCCGGCCTCGCCGCTGGCGGCGTCCTTGCCTTTCTGGAGTTTAAGCTGTTTTTTCGCCTGCTCTTTTTCTCCGGACTGGTCCTTGGTCTGCAGTTTATCCTGCGTCTGCAATTTGTCCTGAGTCTGCAGTTTGTCCTGCGTCTGCAGCTCGTCCGGCTGAACGATCGCGTCCTCGGCTTTCACAGCCGCCGAAAAACCCGCTAAAAACAGGCTGAGAGCGGCTATAGTCATTATCTTGGTTTTCATATTTCCTCCTGTGTTGCGGCTTCTGCCGCTTTAACCATTGACGCGCCTCTCTAACTAAAGGTTTAGCCGCTACCTGCGCCCCCTCCCGCCGGAACCGGAACGCCGGTCGGACTTCTTCTGCTGCCGGTATTCGCGCCGCAGCTCGTCCCTGCGCTCCTTGGAGAGCTTCTGCCACTTCTTGAATTTGTTTACCAGTTTTTGCCGTGCGCCCTCCGGCATAGCCTGGAACCGGGACCAGCGGGCGCGCAGTTCGGCCTGCTTTTCTTTGGGCATCGCCTGAAAGCGCGAGAATTTTTTCTTTATCTCACCCTTCTTTTCCTCGTCCATGCCTTTCCATTTCTCATAGTTGGCGAGTACCCGCTTTTTTTCCTCTTCGGGCAGTTTGTCCCAGGCGGCCTGCCTTGCGTCGGCCGGCGCTTCCGCCCGCGCGGGCGCGGCGGCCGGCAGCAGGAGCAGGGCCAGGATCATAAATTCAACGCTTTTCATAAGACCTCCGGGTAAAAGTGGAGACTTTTACGGTTTCTGTTGCAATCCTTACGGCAAGGGACGCCGTGGAGACCGCCACGGCAGCGCCGGATACGACCGGAGCGGCAGGCCCCGTTGAAACAACAATCTCCTCGGTTCCTTCGGGCTCCTCCTCCAGGATCTCCAGGTTGGAGAGCAGCTCGAAATCGCTGAAGAAAGCCAGATTATTCAGCACTTCAGCGGGCGCGTTAACCGCGGCGGCCATAGCCGCGGCGGCCAGCGCGATCCCGATAAACGACGTTAAATATCTTTTCCTCATAACTCTTCCTCTGAGACGGCCTCAAGTACGTCCATATCGTCCAGCAGGTCCAAATGCTCCAGGAACGCGGTGCTGACGACGGTTTCCGGGACGGGGACTGGCTGGGGTTTGGCCAGCAGGACGACAAGAACCGCGGCCGCGGCGGCCGCCGGGGCCAGCAGCCAGGCCCGCGCCGGCACGCGCTTTTGCAGAGCGCCGGCGGTTATACGCGCCCGCTGGGCCGCCCAGAACGCCTCGCTCCGGCGGGCGGCCAGCAGAGAGACCAGCCCTTCCTCTTTCTCATTGTCTTTCATAAATATTCCCCCAGGGAAACCTCAAGTTTGCGCCTGGCTTCGAACCAATGTGCCTTTACCGTACCTTCGGCCATTCCCAGCGTTTCACCTATTTCGGCCAGCGCCAGGCCCTGCGCCCTCAGCACCGCCACTTCCCTCTGCCGCGGCGGCAGCAGGCTTATGGCCTTTTGTACGCGGCGCTCAAGGTCGGCCGCCAGCGCGGCCTGCTCCGGGCGCCCTGCCGGATCGTCCGGCAGCAGGTCTTCCAGCGCGGCGCTCTCTCCGTCCTCGTCCCTGGTTCCCAATCCCACCCAGGAGCGCAGCTTTTTCCAGCGCCAATAGGAGCGGACCTTGTTGGCCGCGATGCGCAGCAGCCAGGTTTTAAAAGAACTGTCCCCGCGAAAGCCTTTCAAGTGACGCCAGGCGGAGATAAAAGTTTCCTGCGTTATATCGTCCGCCGCGGCGGCATTGCCGGTAAGGCGCAGCGCGAGGGAGTACACCTGCCGCTGGTGCTCCTCCACCAGCCGGTTCAGCACTTCCCCTTCCCGCCCGGCCGGGCTCTCCGCTGGTTTTTCAGTTTCGGTCATTGTTTCCACAAGGATACTGACGCCCAAGCGCAGGTTTTAGTTTAGCCCCCGTTAAAATTATATTAAACAAAGCGGCTAAACCTTTTTGCCCGGCCGCGCGTCTTAACCTAAGGAGGGTATATGGCCAAGACGCTGCTGATCGTAGATGACGAAGCCTCCATGAGGAAGCTATACTCCCGTGTCTTCTCCTCGGGGGACTATGCCGTTTCCCTGGCCGCCTCGCTGGCCGAGGCCCTGGAGCTGGCTGCCGAGAACGCTTTTGACCTGATCATCACCGATTTTAACCTGGGGGATGGAGAAGGGACGGAACTCATCAGAGATCTGAAAAGGAGGGGCAGACCCGCGAAGGTGGTGCTTATAAGCGGCTCCCTGAACGGCGAAGAGCTGCTGAAAACAGCGGCGCTGCACGGCATACAGGCCTGCTTTGGAAAGCCCTTTAATTCCGAGGAGCTTATCAGCACCGTCTCGGCACTGCTGGACTGAACCCTGGCACAAAGAAAAGGGCGGCCTGGGCCTTAGCCGAGCGCTTCCCTCACGAAAGCCTTGGCCTCCTCCAGGAAGCCCTGCCAGGCGTCCACGGCCAGCCGGGTCTCACCCTTGAACAGCAGCACGTGCCCGGGGGCGCCCTGCACCCACAGCCCGAGGTTGCGCTCGAACCACGCGGCGCGGGTCGGG
This sequence comes from uncultured Elusimicrobiaceae bacterium, assembly GCA_964417965.1. Classification (GTDB taxonomy): domain Bacteria; phylum Elusimicrobiota; class Elusimicrobia; order Elusimicrobiales; family UBA9959; genus UBA9959. The sequence continues at coordinate 14,002 of CAYQJX010000002.1, read as the reverse complement.
GTGAAGAACATGTGCACCGCCGTCTCTTCCGGCGCGGTAAGGCGGTACTTATCGGAGAACAGCGGGAAAGCCGGCAGGTCTATGTCCTTGAAGCCGATCAGCTCGCCTATCTTGTACAGGAAGTTTTCCGGTTTAAGATCGAAGTGCGGCACCTGCAGGGAGGTGTAGATGAGGGCCACGGTGAGATTGTGGGTCTGGGAGTGCTTGCCGCTGCCGGTAACGTATTTATAGTCGAAAACCTGCACGCGGCCTCTGGAAACCTGCGTCTCCATCATGCTGGTGGCCTTGCGGGAACGGCCCAGCCGGAAAAGCTCCAGGCCCGTCGATTCCAGCAGATACTGCTCAGGCCCGTCCTTGGAGAACTGCAGCCCCATCGAGGCGGCCAGTTCCGCCAGGGCGTTGCGCCGGCGCCAGTCCAGGTAAAAAGCGAACCCCACTATCAGGGCGAAGGCCCCGATGACCACCACGATAATATTTTCTTTAAAGAGAAGCTCCATTTTTCCCCTCCCTGCTTTTCCGGCCCCTAATTCCCGCCCGTGTTGTTCAGATCCAGCGCCGCGGCGTTATCCCTGGCGGCTTTTTCGTAGAGCTCTTTGGCGGCTTTGGCCTTGTCTATCTGGCCCACGGTGGACTGCAGGTAGGCGCCGGGAGCTTCGAGAATATTGGTGGTGACGGCCGCGGTGGAAACCGCTGCGGCCTGAGGCTCGGCCTTGGGCTGAGGGATATTTTCCGGGGCTTTCTTTTTGCAAGCTCCGACGGAAAAGACCAGGGCCAGAGTAGCCGCGGCTAAGGTTGTTTTCATACTGTCCCCCCGCTAGAGTTTAGCTATGCGCTCCGCTATCTGCACCGAGTTGAGGGCCGCGCCCTTGTAAAGGTTATCCGACACTATCCAGAGCTGGAACTCGCTGGGCGAGGTCTTCGCCCGGCGCAGGCGCCCGGCGTAAACTATCTCCGTGCGCTGCCCGTCGTCGAGCGGCGAGGGATAATCCTCGGGCCTGGCCCTGAATTCCAGCCCGGGGGTGCGCAGCAGTTCTTTCGTCAGCGCCCCGGTAGTGAATTTTTTCGCGGTTTTAGCCCAGACCGCCAGCGAATGGCCGCGCTGCACCGGCACCCGCACCGCGGTGGAGCTGATCTTTATGCGCTTGTCGCCCCAGATCTTCTTCAATTCGGCTTCAACTTTATTCTCTTCCACCGAGTTGCCCTCGGCGTCAAAGCCCCCCACCTGCGGGAACAGGTTAAAAGCGATGCGGCGCGGGAATTTAGCGTCGGGCAGGCGCGGCACAGCGCCTTTTTTAACGTAGGCGCGAAGTTCCCCGTCCAGCTGCGCCATCGCGCCCTTGCCGGCGCCGGAAACGGCCTGGTAGGTGGCCAGCCGCAGTTCGGTTATGCGGAAGCGGCGGTGGATCTCCGCCAGCGCCACGGCGGCGCCCGTAAGTGTGCAGTTGGGCCCGGCTATCAGCCTGCGGGAGGGCTTAAGCTCCCCCCCGTTAACCTCCGGGATCACCAGCGGCACCCCGGGCGTGAGCCGGAACCGGGAGGAATCGTCTATGCACCAGACGCCGGCGGCGGCCAGGCGCGGCGCGAACTTTTCCGCGACCTCCTCGTTGGAAACGAAGAAAACGATATCGGCTTTCTTAAGCGTCTCCAGCGACGGGGCGGCGCAGGGATATTTTTTTTTCTTAAAAGTTACCGTCGCCGCTTTTCTGCCGGAATTATAAGGGTAGAACTCCCCCACCGGGAACCGCCTGCTCTCCAGCAGGGCCAGCAATTCTCCGCCCACCATACCGGAAGCGCCGACCACGGCCACGTTAAATTTTTTAGTGATCATCAGTTCTCCCCTTCCTCTTCGGGGCTTTCAGCGGCCGCTTCCGGCGCCGGGGCGGGGGCCAGGGGCACGGAGGGCACGGTGATAGGCATGGAATACCCGACGTTCTCAAGATTATCGGCGGCCGCGGCCCGCAGGTAGAACATCTCCTTGGAGATCTCCTCGCGGCCGAAGGTCCAGAAATAGGGCGCCTTGAACATGTAGCGCGTGACGCGCTGCCAGTCGAACTTGTCGTAGGAGATCTCCAGCCAAGTGGCCCGGATGTCTTCGCCTATGGCGGTAAAAGAGACGCTGATCTCGTCGGAGGTAAGCTCGGCCGCGAAGCCTTTTAGGTAAACCTTGTACTCGTTAAGCGGCACCAGCTTGATGGCGATGGCCGGCTTGAGGCCGGAGATGGGCGTCTCCAGCACGCCTTCGCCCGACGGGGCGTTGCCCTTTATGGAGCGGTTGAGCCAGACTTCCTCCTCGGCGTTCTCGCTCATGGCGGCGGCCACTATGGGCGCGCTGGACGCGGAAGTAAAGAAACGGGAGGAGGACCAGAGCGCCAGGTAATTGGGTTTCTCCGCCGAGACGCGCGACAGCGGGATCTCGGCCCAGAGCCAGCGGGCGGAGTCCACCCCGTCGAGGGAATCGTTGGGCAGCGGCTCACGCGGCAGGTCGGCCGCCTCGGCCAGGAAATAAGTGTGGTCGGAATTAAAGGTAGGCGCCTGGTTGAGCGCCATGTAGATCTTGCCCGGCACCGGGGTCTTGTTCCAGGACTGCGGCCAGGACATGATCTTGGCGCGGCCCAGCTTGGCCCCGATAAAGGCCTTGGCGTAGCCGCCGGTGGGCACCGGCGGCAGCTTGACCACCCAGCAGTTGTTGTAGCCGACGTACCAGTCCGCGTGGAAACCGCCGTCGGCGTAAAGATAGTACTTGCCCAGGTTCTTGTCCAGGGCAAAATAGGCCGGCACCGGCGATTTCGCGGAGAAGGAATGCCCCTTGTCGGCGTCGGCGGGCGCCTGCGCGCGCACCCCGCTTAAGCCCGCGGCCAGCAGGGCCGCCGAGAGAAAATAGCGCATCGTTCCTCTTGTGTTACTTTCTTAAAATTTGCGTTACCCTGTCCAGGTCGTCCAGCGAGAAGTAATGTATGACTATTTTACCATTCTGCGGGCCCGGGCCCGGCGCCAGCTCTACCTTGGTGCCGAGCGTTTTCTCCAGCAGGGACTCCAGCTCCACCACCTCGGGCGTGCGGCGCGAGCCTGCCCTGGCGGCCTTGGGCGCGCGCGGCTTCTGGGCGTGAAAGCCCTGGGCGAAATTTTCAATATCCCGCACAGAAAGCTTCTCCGCCATGATCCGCTGGTAGAATTCGCGGCGCTTGGCGGAATCAGGGATGGAGATCAGCGCCCGGGCGTGGCCTTCGCTGATGCTGCCGGCCTGTATGCCCTGGCGGATATCCTCGTCGAGCTCGAGCAGGCGGAGGGTATTAGAGACCGCTCCGCGGGACTTGTGCACCCGCTCGGCTATCTCGGCCTGGGACACCCCGAAATTATCCATCAGCCGCCGGTAGGCCAGCGCCGTGTCTATGGCGTTGAGGTCCTCGCGCTGTATATTCTCTATCAGGGACAGGCCGAGCTTCTGCTCGTCATCCAGGTCCTTCTTTATGATAGCGTCTATCTCTTCCAGGCCGGCCAGCTTGGAGGCCCGCAGGCGGCGTTCGCCGGCTATCAGCTCATAATGGTCTTCACCGTGATCCTTCCAGACCGAGATAGGCTGCAGCAGGCCGCCTTTCTTTATGGATTCAGCCAGCTCGGCCAGCTTGGCCTCGTCAAAATTGCGGCGCGGCTGGTAGCGGTTGGGGCGTATTTTGCCTACCGGGATCTTCTGCACTATGTCCCCGGAAATGTCGTTGTTCTGCACTTTGGTTATCAGTGAGTCTATACCGCGGCCTAAAGCTTTTCTCATAAATTCTCCTTAAAATTCAATCACTTTTTACGGTTATCAACATCAACCGCCAAGGTCATACTCCAGCTCAGCCTCTTCATTTACATACAGGTCGGAGTTCTTGTAGCGGGTAATATCCACCCCCCGCCTGGCCAGAAACTCCAGCGTCAATTCTTTGTACGCCAGGGCACCGCGGGAGCTGGGATCGTAGACGAAAATAGACTGCCCGTAGCTGGGAGCTTCGGCCAGCCGGACATTGCGCGGGATAACGGTCTTGTACAGCCTTTCGCCGTAATACTTACCGATCTCTTCCCGCACCTGGTTGGCGAGGTTTATGCGGGAATCGTACATGGTGATAACCCCCCCGTCTATCTTGAGGCCGGGGTTAAGCGCCTGCTTTATCTTCTCTACCGTATTCATGAAGTAGGCCAGGCCCTCCATGGCGTAGTATTCGCACTGCACGGGGGTAATGACGGAATCCGAGGCGTTAAGGGCGTTAACGGTAAGCAGCCCCAGCGACGGCGGGCAATCGATGATTATGAACTTGTACATGTCCCGCACCCTGTCCAGGGACCGCTTAAGGACGGATTCGCGGGAGAATTCGCTCACCAGCTCTATCTCCGCGCCGGCCAGGTTGTGGCTGGTAGGCACTATGTCCAGCCACTCCACCGAAGTCTGGTGGATGGCGGACTCCACGGGAGCTTTTCCGCAGAGCACGTCGTAAATGTTCTTATTGTTCTTGGTAATATCCACCCCAAGCCCCGAAGTGGTATTGCTCTGCGGGTCAAAGTCTATAATGAGCGTCTCATTGTCAAAAGCGGCCAAGGCCACAGCCAGGTTTATGGCGGTGGTGGTTTTCCCCACCCCCCCCTTCTGATTAGCTACCGCAACTATTTCAGCCATACACTCTCCCGTAGATTGTTTTCACGTGAAAACAATCCTGCACTAAGATGTACTAATTCTATAGTTTTAGTAAGAACAAGTCAATAAGCGGCGCCGGTCGGGAGCGGCCCACCACACCCCCAAGCCTATATATAAGGAAGGAAGGGCCCGGCAGGGGTTCAGGCGCAGCACAACCAACAGGCAAAGTGTATTACCCCAAAATTGTTTTCACGTGAAAACATATTCAACAACCATGCATCCTCACGGCAGAACTGCCGCCCCAGGGGGCCAGATCACAAGGCGGAGATCCCCCAAAGCCTGGCGCAGCCCCTCCCCACCCCGCCAGCGGCGCCTGGACCGACACCCCGAAAATGTTTTCACGTGAAAACAACAAGCCCCCCCCCCGACAGAACCAGAACAGGCGAGCAGTAACCACACAACCAGGATGCCCCTTGAAATTCCAGATACTCACGGCGCCTCCCCCCTTCCCAGACTGCCAAATCCAACAAAAAAGAGCCCCCGCATGGCTGCCGGGGGCCCAAAAACCTCTTCATGGTATTTTCAGAGGGTATTGTTTTCACGTGAAAACAACAACAATCCCTAAAACTTAGCTGCGCTCCTGTAAGTCCAGATTTTTTAACAAAGCCACAGCTTCATGGGTGAATATCTCCCCGCGCTTCAGTCGCGCCAAAATCTCTTCCTGGCTAGGTCTCAGGTCCGGAACCACAGTCGGGCCAAGCTTAGCCAGCAGATCGCGAAGCCTGGCCTTAACCGTGGGATATGAGATGCCCAACTCTTTCTCCACAGCCTTGATCCGCCCGCCGGCCCGCAGAAAGGTCAACAAGAAGCCCTCGTCCTCGGCCGACAGGGCGGCGAGGGGGGAAAAATGAAAGCTTCCCCTGACGCCTGTTTTACACCCCGAGCAGTAAAGCTCGGTAACAACCAGCTCTCCGGCGCAGGAGGGACATTTTTTAGGAATATTCATATATTCAATTCTATTATAAATATTATCAATATTGCAACGAATTAATTTAAGGATAAAACAATATTTTCACAACAGAAGCCAGCCCAAAGAGGCCCGTCGGGAAAACAAAAAAGAGGCCCGGGCCAAAGCCCGAGCCTCTTCATGGTGTTTTGGACGGGGCTAAAAATCGCCGCCGCCGCCCGAACCGTCAGGATCGGAACCGCCGCCGCTGCCGCCGTCACCGGTGCCGTCAGGGTCGCTATCCCCGTCGCCATCGCCGCCGGTACCGTCCGGATCGTCAGCGCCGCCGCCACCGCAGCCGTCGGGGCAGTCCGTAGCGTAGCAAACGCTCCCCAGGGCCGTGTTGGCGTGGGAAAAATAAGCCGCGGCCGCAAAGGCCAGCATCATTATCACAAAAAGTTTTTTCATCGTGCCTCCCTGTAAATTACAGGTAATATTATAACAAAATCCCCCGCCGTGGCGGGGGATTTTGGGGCCGGCGGGGGAAAAGTTTTTCGCCCTATTGCGCCGGTGGGACTTTAGACCCTTTTCCTGTCAAGACTAACGCCCCTTCTCGATGGAGATAAAAGGCACGCCCGCCCCGACGTAACCGGGCAGAACTCCGTTCCATTTCTCGATAGCCTTAAGCTGGGCGTCCACCTTGCGCAGCTCGATGAGCTGGGGGGTAACCTGCTCGCGCTGCATGCGCAGGGCTTCGGCCTCGCCGCGGGACTTGGCAATAGCCTGCTCGGCGTCGCGCTTGGCTTTCTCGACGAGCTTGCCGGCCATCTGGGCCTGCTGGTCGGCCACCTGCTTGTCCTCAACGGCCTTCAGGAACTGGTCGGTGAAGTCCAGGTCCACCACGGAAATGTCGGTCACGATGATCTCTTTCTTCGTGAGCCGCTCTTTAACCTCCGCGTTTATCTCCTCTACCAGCGTGCTGCGCTCGGAAATGACCTTTTCAGCCGAATACCGGGCCGCGATGGCCTTAAAAACCTCCTGCACAGCCGGGTTTACGATATTATCCACGTAGCCGGGCCCGAGGTTGCGGAAGATGCTCACGGCGGTTTCCCGCTGTATGCGGTGGTTAACCACCAGCAGCACGTTCATGGTCTGCAGGTCTTTGGAGAAGGCCTGCGTCTTTATGTTGGCGCGCTGTATCTGTATGGAGAACCTGGTAACGCTCTCCACCATGGGCAGCTTGAAATGCATGCCCTCGCTATAGGAGTCCACGATAGACCCGAGGCGGGTCTTTATGGCCACCTCGCCGGGGGGGACTATAAAGAACGCCGAAAGAGCCAATATCACAGCCGCAACCGCCAAAACCGGCACCCAGAGCTTAGCTAAATAATCTTTTTCCATTTTTCCTCCCTTACCTTCTTTTCCGAATTCATTCACTATCTCATTGAGATCTTCAAAAAAAGAACCCATTTTTTAACCTCCTGCACTCCGTCAATCCCAACCCATCGAATCCATTTCCTCGTCGGAAACACTGCCCTTAACCTCCTCCGCTGCCGGCGCCCTGCGCGGAACAGCGGGCAGCGGCGGGGCCGCCTTGACCGCTGCCGCGGAGGCGCGCTCCACCTCTGCGGCCGGCACGGCCCAGTTTCTCCCAAAACGCAGCGCACCCATGCGCCCGGCCTTAACCCGCTTAAAAACAGCGATGCGGCTAAGCCCAAGCAAAGCGGCGGCTTCCGGGATAGAATAATATTCCCTGGCCATTTGTTAACCTATGTTAACCTATCTGCACCAAAAAAGCAAGCCACCCCAAAAAATACAACATGCAGCCAATAAGACCCAGACACACAGTTAACTTATGTTAACCATGAGCAAACAAGGGGTGACGTGAGGGCCGGACAAGCAAAACCCTCCCGGAGGCCGAGGCTTGCGTAAGCGACGAGGCCGAGGGAGGAGGGGCGCGCACGGTGTGCGCGACCCCGTGTTTTGCGCTCCGGCCCTCGCGGCACACCTCCAACTCAAGATTGCGCGTCAGGCTTAATTAAGGAATTAAAATTTATATACTATATATCCAATGAGGATACTGATATTGGGCGGCACCAGCTTTTTTGGCCGGGAGACCGCCATCCGCCTCCACAAAGCCGGCAACGACGTCACCGTCTTCTCCCGCCGCGCCCCCGTGGACGGCCTCCCGCTTGACATACGCCAGACCCGCGGCGACCGCACCGTGGAGATAGACCTCTCCCGGATGGCCGTAGAACCCTGGGACGCCATAATAGACAATATCTGTTACACCGCCGAAGACGCCCAAAAAGCCATAAAAGTGTTCAGCGGCAGGACCGGCCTGTATATTTTCACCTCCTCCGCCTCTATTTACTCGGTCCTCGAGGGTTCCGGCTCTCCTTTCCGGGAGAGACAGTCGGAACTGCTGCCCCTGAAACCCCAGCTTAAAGAAAAATACGCCTACGGCCTGGGCAAATACGCGGCGGAGCAGGAATACCTCAAGGCTTTCAGGGAAAAGAGCTTCCCGGCCGTAATTGTGCGGCCACCGGTGGTGATCGGCCCCAACGACCCCAGCCTGCGCGCCTATTCCTACTGGCTGCGGCTGGCCGACGGAGGGCCGCTGTTCCTGCCCGGCTTCGCCTTCAACAACCGCTACATCTTCTCCAAGGACATGGCCAAAGCCCTTGAAACCCTGGTCTACGCCCAGGCGCCGCAGGGGCAGGCGTACAACTTCGGAGATTCCCAGAGCCTGACCCTGGACGATTTCGCCAAAGTTTCAGCCCGCATCATGCACCGCGAAGCGCAGATCCTCTACCCCGACTACGCCTGGCTTAAGGAGAACGGCTTTAACTTCGAGGCCTCGCCGTTCTCGATGGGGGGGGATTTCGTGCTGGATATTTCCAAGGCGGAAAAAGACCTGGGCTGGACCTCCACCCCGGCCGCGCAGTGGCTGGAGGAGAGCATAAACTGGTATCTTTTCAGCTATACCGGCCCGGCCCCGGCCAATTACGCCTCGCGGAAAGCCGAATTCGAACTCGCCAAGAAATGGATAATGAAATTATGACCAACCTCGCCCGCGCAAAAAAAATAAAACTTTTTCTGATGGACGTGGACGGCGTGCTCACCGACGGGAAAATGTATTACTTCCCCGGCCGGCAGGGGGACCTGGTGGAGGTCAAAGCCTTCCACTCGCTCGACGGCATAGGCCTGCGCCTGCTCAACCAGTTCGGCATAGCCACCGGGGTGATAACCGGGCGCGAATCACCCGGCACCGAGGAGAGGGCCAAAGGCCTGGGCATGAGCTACGCCTACCAGGGCTTCCTTTCCAAGCTGGACCCGCTGCGCCGGATCCTGGCCGATACGGGACTTAAGCCGGAAAACGTGGCCTACATGGGCGACGACTGGACCGATATCCCGGTGCTCAAGCAGGCCGGCCTCGCCTGCGCGCCGCACAACGCGCTGCCCGAGGTAAAACGCGCCTCGCACCTGGTAACGGCCAAGGACGGCGGCCTGGGCGCGGTGCGCGAAGTCTGCGATTTCATACTGAAGAGCCAGGGGCATTGGAAAACGGTAATGCATTACGTCGAGACCGCCCACTGGCCGGCCATAAAGAAAGACCCGATGCAGATAGTGCGGTTCTCCGCGCTGAAGGGGAAAAAATGAGGCTACTGATCCTGGCTCTTTTCGCGCTGGCCCTGGCCGCGCCCGCCCGCGCCGCCTACGAGGACGACGGCCTTTCCGAAGCCGCCGTCTCTACCGAAACAGTTAAGAACGGCGAGGAGGAAGAAGCCCAGCCGGTGATACAGGAGAACGACGAGGACCTCGCGGCCTTCGTCACGGATTACGTGCGCAAGGACATACAGCTGAAGGGCTCTTTCTTCCTGGAGAGCAAGCCCGACAAAAAACTGCTGAAGCTGGACCTGGTTTCCGTGGAGAGCAAAGCCGCTCCCGGCGAGAACGGCGCCAAAAAAGTGGCCGCGGTGTTCAAGGACGCGGCAGGCAAGAAATACACCGCCTTTTTCCACCTGCAGGCCGGCCCCTGGGGCGGCCTGGACATTTTCCGGATAGAGCTCAAAGCGCCGCAGGGGAAGAAAAAATAATGGGACAATTCATTGCGGCTTTCGGGGCGGGGCTGATGTCTTTCTTCTCGCCGTGCATACTGCCGCTGCTGCCGGCTTACCTCTCCATGCTGTCGGGGTTCTCCGCCTCGGAAATAATGAAAGGCGACGCCAAAGTGGTGACCCGCAAAGTGGTGGGCAACGCCGCCATCTTCGTCGCCGGCTTCTCGCTGGCCTTCGCGCTGATGGGCGCCGCGGCCTCCGGGATAGGGGAACTGCTGGCCGCGCACAAAGACCTGCTGATGAAGATCTTCGGCGTCATGATGGTGCTGCTGGGCGTGCACATGACCGGGCTTTTCAACCTGAACTTCCTGAACTACGAAAAACGTTTCTCTACCCGCGGCCTGGCGCAGGGGCCCCTGGGCTCCTTCCTGATGGGCTTCGCCTTCGCGCTGGGCTGGTCGCCCTGCATAGGCCCGATCCTGGCCGTAATTCTTGGCATGGCGGCGGTGGCCGGCACGGCCTCAAAGGGCGTAGCGCTGCTGCTGGCCTATTCCGCCGGCATGGCGGTGCCGCTGCTGGCGGCCGCCTTCCTGACGGCGCGCTTCTTCGCTTTCATGGCGCGCTTTAAGGGCGCCATGCGCTACGTGGAAATAGCCGCCGGCGTCATCCTGGCGGCGGCGGGCCTGCTGCTGTTCTTCGATAAGCTGATGTTTATAGCCTGAGGGACCGTCAGTCCGCGTCCCCGGCCGGCTCTACCCCGGACGGGGTAAAGCGGAAACGGTGTTTCTTTACCGTGGTGTCCCGGTAATAATCCACTTTCTCGTCGTACACCATCTTTCCTTCCCAAAATTCGAATTCCTCGCCGTCGGCGCTGAAGCGCCGCGGGGTCAGGTTGTTGGGCGTCCTGACGACGGTATGCCAGGACTCCGCGCCGTCGTTCTCAAAGACCGCCGCCCTGAAGGCCTTCGGCCCGGCCGAGAAGACCGCGGCCAGCCGCGCCCCGTCTCCGGAAAGCTTTACCCCGGCCACCTTCTCCTTGAATTTTTTGCTCCAGCGCAGGCTCCCGGTGGCCGCGTCGAAGACGTAGATGGCCCCGCCCTTGCCCGGGTCGGCGCCGAGGGCGTAGACCGAGAAATCGGAGGAAAAATCCTCTCCGGAAGGGCCGATCATGCGAATATCGTGCCGCGCGAGCACCTTGCCGGCGGCGGAATAGACGTTCATGTCCGTTATGGTGACCTGCTGGCTCCAGAAGCCGTTAAGCGCGAAGAGGCGCCGGCCGTCGCCGGAGATGGTGACGGAAAAAGGCGCGCGGCGAGACTCGAACAGGGAGAGTCGTTTACCAGCCTTATCCATGAGTTCGAATTTGGCGGAGCCGCCGCCGCCGGTTCCGGCGTAAGCCACTTTAAGGCGGTAGGCTTTGTTGGCTGAAACGAACTCGCGGCTCTCCTCCTCACAGAGGGCGGGGGAGGCAGCCAGCAGCGCCAAGGCGGCCAGTAGGAGTTTTCGCATCAGAATTTGCGGGACCCTGGCTTTACCGCGGGTATCCCCGCGCGGCAGAGCGGGCACTCGGCCTCCGGCAGGGCCGTAAGGTCAAGCTTCAGCAGGCTCAGCGACGGGAAAGGCAGGGTCTTGGCGCCCATGCGGTTTATCACGGACATCGCGCCTATGGTTTCGGCGCCCGCGGCCGCTACCAGGGCCGCCGTCTCCAGCGTGGATTTGCCGGTGGTAAAAACGTCCTCCACTATTATCACGCGCGCCCCCCTGGCCAGCGCGAAACCGCGCCGGAGGGTCATCACGTTGTTCTCGCGCTCGCTGAAAATAAAATCCACGCCGAAGGCGCGGGCGACCTCGTGGCCGATCATCAGGCCGCCCATGGCGGGGGAAAGTATCACCCCGGGCTTCGGCCCGGTCCAGCCGGCGGCCAGCGCGGCACCCATCCTGCCTGCCCAGGCCGGGTTCTTAAGGGCCTGCGCGCACTGCACGTAATTGGGACTGTGCAGACCTGAGGAGAGAAGGAAATGCCCTTCCAGGAAAGCGCCCGAGGCGGCCAGGTAAGACTTAAGCTCCTCTTCGTTCATTTCAAATCCTCCAGGATGGCGGCGGCGGCGGCGGCCGGGTCCTTGGCCTCAATGATCGGCCGGCCCACCACTATAAAGTTGGCGCCGGCGGCCCTGGCCTCGGCGGGGGTAACGGCACGCTTCTGGTCGTCGCCGCGCGCGGCGGGCCGGATGCCGGGCGTGATCAGGGTTATCTTGCCGTCGTGCTGCTGCCTCAGCCTGCCGGCCTCCAGCGGCGAGCAGACCACGCCGTCGGCGCCGTTCTGCAGGCCCAGGGCGGCCAGCAATTTCACGGTCTTGTCTATGCCGCCGCGGTAACCAGACCTGAAAAGGCCGTACTCGTCAAAACTGGTCAGCACCGTTATGCCCCAGAGCTTGGGCCGTTTCTCCAGCGACAGGCAGGCCTTAAACATCTCGGCCCCGCCGGAGAGGTGCAGGGAAACGGAGTACACGCCCATGGCCGCGGCGTGCCGCACCGCGCCTTTTACGGTATTCGGGATATCGTGATATTTCAAGTCCAGGAAAACTTTGCCGCCGTGCCGGTGCACCAGGTCCACCGCGGCGGGACCGGCGGCCGTGAACAGCACGGAACCGATCTTGAAATATTTAACGCTGCCCTTAAGTTTTTCAATAAGGGCTTCGGCGGACTTCAGGGTGTCCGTGTCGAGCGCTGCGATGAGTTCGGTTTTTTGCATAGGCGGCGCGGAGAGCGCCAATAAATTATAACTGTTTTAACCTTAATACGGCTATTTCACAGATGTGCCCGCAAATCTGCGGGCGCAAGGGCCGTTTCCGCAGATTATAACCTCGTCGAGCCCGTCGTAAAACGTGGGGCAGATGACACGGGCGCCTCGTGGAAACGCTATCCTGGCGCATTCTTGCGCGAATTCAAACTGGACAGAAAACGCGCTTAAAGGGTTTTTAAGGGGGAAGGTTCGTTTAGGGCTGGAAAGCGCGCCCCCAGGATCCGCCAGCGCCGTTTGTTTGGGGGAAGCACGCAATTAAGGGTAGTCAACGAAATCGACTTCGAGCCGGATATTACGCGCACCGCTAATTTCAGAAGCTGTTATGCTTTTTATTATCAGCAAGGTATCTATACAGGATTGATGCCGTGAACCGGACATATCATACATCTCGCGCGGGTTCTTTATATAGATACGTTCCCATCCATTGCCTTTGTAAAAGACTTCCTGCGCGCTTCTTCTTTTAAGACACCATACGGCGGGCTTTCCCATAGCCTTTGTAGGGGCAGAGAGAACAGATTCATAGGTTAAATCAAGTTCTTTGGCCTCCCTGATCAGGATTGAACTCCTCGCCTTTTTGGCCATCCTAGCTTTAAAAGCCGGAACTATCGTCTCCGCCTGAATCAACACAAATATCAGACTAGATACCAGGATAATTACACCGCCGAGTAGGGTAATAATATTTTTTAAATTTACACGCTGTGTTATTTGCATATATCTGCGGCCCTGATGTTGTGGTCAGATTCTTATAGTTAACCAGGACAAAAGTAAATTATTAGTGGAATGTGCCGCAACACTGCTCCAGATAGAACCATCCCATTTACGCAATAAGCTAAACATAACTCCTTTAAAAAACAGCTCAAGGTTGAAAGAAATTATACTAGTGGTATGAAACGCGGAAAATGCAATAGAGCTTAATAAGACAGCAGAGACCCAGCCAATTCTTTTCTCTAAAGCGGTAAAGACAAATCCTCTATAGAACAACTCCTCGAAAATAGGATTAACAAATGGAACTATAAATAAATAATAGTAAGCCACTGGGTTGTGAAGCTTTCCCCAGAAATCGTTTATGGTTACAGAGGGGCATCCTGACATACCTGTGTTTCCAAAGAATGCCTCCTTTGATAACCGGAACAAAACTATAAGTGTTACCCCTATTATAACTTTCCAGAAGTTTCTGGCGCTTCGCCATCCGATGTCCTGCGTGGACAGGTTGTATATCCTGAGTCCGAAAAGTATAAGCAGGATTTGCCAGTTAATGATCAGAATATTCTTAACTACAATAATTATGAAATCCAGCGAGTACTTATTTTGGACATCACTCACGAAATAGTTAAAGACATAAACATGTGTTTTTCCTAAAAGTAAATAAAAAGCCTGAAGCAAAATGAGGATTAAGAGCAATACAGGGAAATATATCTTTGGGGGGAGATTCCCCCCAAAGATTTTTTTAAGTATTTCTTTAATTGCTTTCATCGATCCAGGAATTACGGCAACCCACAGCTTGAGCCAGTACAAGTGACTGCTCCTCCACTAGGAGCCTGTCCGACATAAGGCCTTTGCGTCGGTGCATATAGTTCTCTATA
>CAYQJX010000001.1:0-224336 GCA_964417965.1 uncultured Elusimicrobiaceae bacterium | reverse complement strand
AATCTGTCAACAGAACTAGGGTGAAAGATGTTTCAGATTAAACTGGACAGGACAAAAATACTCAAAGGCATCTCTCGGGCGCTGAAGCCCGGTGGCCTTTTCCTCATTGATATTGATAATGGTGATTTCGTTAAAAAGAATTTCAGACCGCGCAGTTGGGGCAAACTTGAGGATGGGGCATATCTTCTTGAAAATGCGGAATTAACAGACGACGGCACGGCCAACACGTGGACGGTAATAAGGAAAGGTGAGGTCCAGGAATGCAGCTTTTTTGCGCGTCTCTATTCCAAACAACGGATGTCTATAGCCCTTAAGAAAGCCGGGCTAAATCCGCTTAGATTCTGGGGAGATTTCAAGGGGCACCCGCTCTCCTCTGAAAGCACTCACCTTATCGCTCTTGCACAAAAGTAACAAAAAAAGATTGCAAACATGTGGCGACGAAACGGAGAGGAAATTTATTTTACAGCCGGTAGATTCTTCGCTAGACAATCCAGCAGCTTGAACATAACTTCTCTTGCAGCTTCCGGCCGTGAATTGATGAGAAACAGTATCTTCCGCTCCCAGCCGGGGGTGGATTTTTTATTTGGCGCTATCATTAGTTCGTTCGGCTGGATCTGGAGGGCCTTGGAAAGTTTATCGAGTGACAAAACGCTCAATTTCCTTTCGCCGCGTTCTATCGAGCCGAGAAAAGACGGGGTTAGGTCCGCCAATTCAGCGAGCCTTTCAATAGATAGCCCGCGCGATTGCCGTTCTTCGCGCACCCGATGTCCGATAAACGTATAGATGTCTGACATTGTTCAATTATCCTATCAAAGGCGCATTTCGCCCGCTATGGCTTATAAGCGTCTTTCAGACATTTGCTATAAGCATTGACAAATCCCGCCTATTCTGCCATGATATTAAGGCAACTTGTGGGATTAAAAAACAACCTAGTATTACTTTATCAGGCTCGGCTTGTCAGGCGCTAACCACAGCGGCTGTATGTGCCGGGCGGAGAGGTAATATTGTAAATCTTATGGGGGCCGGGCTGCTCTGCCCCCCAACCCAAACCCCAGGTACCCAGCGTACCGCAAGTAGCCCGGCCCTCTAAGATTTAGCAGTAAAGCGCTCTTCCATACGTTTACATAGGGAAAGATTATGACACAGAAAAAAATACTCGTCATTGATGACGAATTGATCTGGCACAGGTTACTCAAACGGCTGTTCACCGAGTATGATGTCCAGACTGCCGATAGTTGCTCAGCAGGTGTTATAGCGGTGGAGAAGTTTAAGCCCGATTGTATTTTGTTGGATTTTCACCTGAATGACGGCGATGCGGTTGCCGTCTGTACTGCGCTTAGGAAGAATAGGCATGGGTTTGACACCCCTGTAGTGGTTGTAAGTTCTGATCCTGGCGCCGAGATAACGGCGTATGCGGAGTGCCGGGCATCATATTTTGTTCTTAAGGGGTCGCAGACTATGACGGAACTGCCGCTCATTGTCGAAAAGTTACTGCTAAGCAACGAGGTTGCTCCTTGAAGAGAAGTCCAGCAGTGAACCATCTTGTTAACAAATGAAAGGTGGGCTGCATCTTATAACGGCAAAGAGTTGATGCGCGCGGGAAATAATTTCTGCGGAGTACGGACGCCGAAGGCGGACGGGAGCGGCCGTGCCAAGGCCCACGTTTATTGGGCCGGCCGGCCGCGCAAAAGGAGGTAGTTGTAAGATGCAGACCTCCTTGGGAGCAGGTGCAAGGCGCGTTAGTGCCGCCGCCCTGCGAACCCGCTACTTAGCGGCAAGCATGGGCGGCCGCGAAGTGGCCGACCGTGCGGCATCTCGCGGATAAGATCGGCCTACCGCTTCAAAAGACGACAGGGGAGCGGTAATCATGGGGTTTCAGCGGGATGCGTGGCGAAGTATCGTCGAACTTCGACTCTGAGACTCCGAACTTTTTGACTTTTAAAAAATTCTGCCGAAAAAAAATTCTTTTCTGCGCGCGCAGAATTAAAATTAAATATAAATTCCCAAGGTTTATTGAACTCGACGGAAAGCCGCCGCCTGCCCCTACGGAAGTTTCAGGGCTGGCGCCCTGAGGAAACGCTGGCGCGTTTCCCGAACCGATCTCTTCTTTATGCGCCGCACGTAAGGCCGGCTTAGCTTTGCTAAGCAAAGCCGGCCTTACGCTCGGCGGAGAGTTGCAGAATAGCCCTTAATGCCGGTTCCGCCCTGCTGGGCCAAACCGGCATTAAGCGCAAGGTATGGGGAGGTCTTATGCAAAATCAAGACATGCGGTATTTTCTTTATGCCAGGAAATCCACCGACGAGCCGGACCGGCAAATACTTTCTATTGAGTCGCAACTTGCCGAACTGCGCGAGTATGCTAAAAAGGAAGGGCTTGTAATCGTTCGCGAGTTCGTTGAAAGCAAGACCGCTAAGGAGCCGGGGCGCGAAATCTTCAATGACATGATAGCCGCTATCGAGGACGGCAAGGCCCAGGGCATTATCGCCTGGCACCCGGACCGGCTTTGCCGCAATAGTATCGACGGGGGCAAAATTGTGTACCTCGTCGATATTGGCAAGATAACCGCCCTTAAATTCCCTACCTTTTGGTTTGACCCCACACCGCAGGGAAAGTTTATGCTCTCAATAGCGTTCGGTCAATCCAAATACTACGTTGATAACCTTTCTGAAAATATCCGGCGCGGCTTCCGCCAGAAACTCCGTAACGGTATTTGGCCCTGTTGTGCGCCGCTCGGCTACTTAAACGACAAGAATACACGGACGATATATCCGGATAAAGACCGGGCGGTCTTTATCCGGAAGACCTTTGAACTTTACGCCGCCGGCGATTACCCACTGGCCGAGGTCCGCAGGATTATGAACGGCGCTGGCCTGAAAGGGCGGCATACCGCCCTTTCAGTGGGCAATTACCAGTATATGCTCAAGAACCCGGTCTATTACGGTCTTATAAGGTATAAGGGCGAGCTCTACGAGGGAAAGCATGAGCCGATCATCACTAAGGCCCTATTCGATACGTGCCAGGCGGTAATGCTCCGTAAAAGCAAGCCCAAGGGGCCAAGGTTGAAACCTTACACCTACCGTGGGGTCTTCCACTGTTCTACCTGCGGTTGCTTCATCACCACGGAAACACAGAAGTCTCACAATTACCTCAGGTGCACAAAACGAAAAGGGCCTTGCGACGAGCCCTTTGTCCGCGAGGAAGTTATAGAGGAACAAATAAAAGGTGAACTAAAATCTGTTTCCTTACCCCCGGCCCTGGCAAACGGGCTCATCCTTATGGCGGAGAAGGAACGAGCCGCGTTTGCCGAGGCCGGGGAAAGTGCCCGGCAAAGGCTGCGAGGTGAGTTGATTATCCTTACAGACCAATTGGGCAAGTTGCTGGACCTGGTACTACAGGGCCACCTTACACAGTCCGAATACGCTGAGCGTAAAGCCCAATTGGTCAATGAGAAAAAGGAAATTGAAAACAAACTCGCAGCTTTTGCCCGGCAGGGAGCAAATCGGTTCGAACCGGAGATAGAGTTATACCGCGAGGCGGTTCACGTCGGAGAACTGGCGGAGAGCGGAAAAGCGGAGGAAAACAGGGAAAAGTTGAAAAAGATCGGTTCGAACTTCCGTATAGGCAGGCGGCGGCTTTCCGTCGAGTTCAATAAACCTTGGGAATTTATATTTAATTTTAATTCTGCGCGCGCAGAAAAGAATTTTTTTTCGGCAGAATTTTTTAAAAGTCAAAAAGTTCGGAGAGGAAGGGATTCGAACCCTTGATACGGGTTTACCCCGTATGCCGGTTTAGCAAACCGGTGCCTTCAACCACTCGGCCACCTCTCCATAGTTGTACTGACGTGCCGGTAACCCAAAACCAGCAGACTTATTATATAAAAAATCAGGTTAAGTGAAGGTCTTTTTTATGCCTTCTTCCAGGGGGGTCCAGGAATCGGCCCCGGCGGTTTTTTCCCAGAGGGCGGGCGAAGCCGTCCAGTTGGGGGCCGAGGCTTCCCTGGCTTTGTCCCGGTTCAGCGCCGGTTCGGCCCCGGTCAGGGCCGTAACGGCCTCGTAGACCCAGCCTACGGCGTAGACGGCCCAGGGGGGCAGCGAGATCAGCAGCGGCATCTTTACGCCCATGCCGGCCGCCAGCAGGGCGATGAAGTCTTTCCAGGCGTAATCGCGGCCTTCGCAGACGTAAAAAGTGCCGCCGTCGAACTTTTCGCTTTCCAGGGCGGCGATTATCGCCAGTACCAGGTCGTCGAGGTAGACGAAGCTGAACCTGCCGCCGGCAGAGCCGGCGTTGACCATGACCCCCCTGCGCACCCATTCCGCTATCTTCGAGAAACCGAAGTCTTTTTTTCCGTAGACGATGGGCGGGCGCAGGATAACATGGGCGCCGCCGGAGAACTTCTTTACCGCCTTCTCCCCCTCCAGCTTGCTCAGCCCGTAGCCGGAGACGGGCGCGTCCGGGTCCGCCTCCGTCCTGGGGACTTGGCCGGCGGGGCCGCCCGCCGCCAGGCTGGAGATATAAACGATTTTTTTGAGCGCGGGTTCGGCGTTGGCCGCGGCCACCAGGTTGGCGGTGCCGCCGGCGTTGGCTTTAAGGAAAGCCTCCCTGGAGCGGCAGAAAAGCGCGGCGGCCAGGTGCACGGCCGCGTCCGCGCCGGCGAGCGCCCGCTTAAGGCTTTCCGGGTCGGCAAAATCCGCCACGGCGTAGGCGGCTCCCGGCAGCGGGTCCGCCGGGGGCCGCCGCGAGAGTACCCTTACCCCGTAGCCTTTCGCCAGCAGCGCGCGCGCCAGCGCCTTGCCTACGAACCCTGTCCCCCCGGTGACGGCGATAGTTTTCATATCAGTCTTCTTTAAGCTTTTTTACCGCCCTGCCCAGCTCTTTGTCTATGCCCTTTACGGTGCCCGCAACTTCGCGGTTGAGGTTGACGCCAAAGCGGAGCATCCCGGAATTTATGGTGTCGCGGTCGGGGTAGCGGCCTTTCTGGATCTTCTCCAGCACGCTGGTCTTGTCGTATTGCGGCATGGTGGCGGCAATGGCGAGGGCCATAAGGGCGAAGGCGGCCAGGTTGACGGCCAGGCCCGCTATGCCGCTGACCAGCCTGAGCAGCTTTGTGCTGGTGTTGATGAACAGGATGAACACCGTCCACAGCAGCAGCGAGATCCAGAGGTAGTACGTGCCGAAAGAGCCCGTTTCCGGGTAGGCGGCGTAGAACGCGACATGCACCAGCCCCACGGCGATGATCTTCAGGATCAGTATCATAGTTCCTCCGCTTCCGGCGACTGCGGCGGCCGCAGCGACGGGAGGTTGATGCCCAGGCGCAGCAGGCCCAGGTAGACGGAGCGCCTGTCCGGATATTTCCCGTCGGAAAACTTGCTCAGGGCCGGGACCTTGTCGGCCTGCGGCAGGAAGGAGAGCCCGGAGAACGCGCAGACCAGGGCGAAGATGAGCGAGATGACGGCCTTAGGCCAGGCGGCAAAGCGCGCGACCGAGTTGCCCAGCAGGATGGCGAAGGCCGTCCAGACCACGGCCGAGATATATAGGAAGGTGAACCCCATGGTGCCGCTCATCGGGTAGGAGACGAAGACGGCCAGGTTGACCAGCAGGGCGGCCGCTATAAGTATTGCCATAGGTTTAGTCCATCGCCTTGAACTCTACGTGGACGGTGAGCTTGTCCTCGTAAAAGTCGTCCGGCAGCCTGGGGAAAGGCGCGGCGCTCTCCACCGTGGTTTCGGCGGCGTAATCGAAGAGCCTGTTGCCGGCGGATTTCTCCACCGCTATCCCCTTCACCGCGCCGGAGCGGGTGATGGTGAAGCGCACCGTGCAGCGCAGGGCGCCGCCGGAAGGCATTTTGCCCGTCCAGGTGTTCCAGAGCGCTTCGCGGACCTGGCTGATATACCACGGGTACGGGAAATTGGCGGAGTCGGTTATCAGCGGCGTGCCGTTCTCGCCGGCCGCGCCGTTCTCGGCGGCGGCTTTGTTCTCCTCGTCGAAGAGCTTGGCGCTGCCGGACAGCACGCTGGGCTTGGGCAGGGCGCCCTGGGAAAAGTCATCCTCGTCGGCGGGCCTGGGCGCGGCCGCGTTTTTGGTCCGGGGGGCCGGCGCCGCCTTGGGGGCGCCTTCGGCCGCTCCGGCCTTTTCCATGGTGACGATCTTGGAGGGGCCTATGAAGTCTATGTAGTAGGCTTGGTTGTTCCTCGGCTGCAGGACGTTGCGGGAAACGAGGAAAAGCGCCGCCAGAAGCAGGAAGTGCGCGGAGGAGGAGTATATCAGGTAGGAACGCATCTGAGGTGTTCCGGTCAGTTCTCGGGTTTGACCGCTATGCCTATTTTGCCGGCGCCCAGTTTTTTGGCGATATCCAGCACCGTAACCACTTTCTCCACGGCCACCGATTTGTCGGCTTCGACGAGGACGGTCTTCTTGTAGGACTTGGCGAAGCGCAGGATAAGTTCCTTCTCCAGGCGCTGGAACTTAACTTTTTTGCCGTCCACGGCGATCTCGCCGTCGGCGCCTATCTGCACCTTGAGGACTTCTTCGTCGGCGCCCTTGGTGCCGGTGGCCGCTTTGGGCAGGCTCACCTGGATCTGGGACTGCACCAGGAAGGGCGTGATCACCATGAAGATGATGAGCAGGATGAGCGAAACGTCGATCAGCGGGATCATGTTGATCTCCGCGAAAATACCGCTTTTCTTGGTATGTACGCGCATTTAAACCACTCCGCTGAATTCCCGGGACGAGGACTTGTCTATGACCTGCTCGGCGACCCAGTTCATCTCGCTGGAGAAGTCGTTGGCTTTGTGGACGAAATAGTTATAGGCGACGATGGCCGGTACCGCCACGAACAGCCCGGCCGCGGTATTGATCAGCGCTTCGGCGATGCCCATGGCTACCACCGACGGCCCGGCCCCGGCGTACATGGAGAGGTCCTTGAAGGCGCGGATGACGCCTATCACCGTGCCGAACAGGCCGATGAAAGGGGCGATGCTGCCGATGGTGGCGATGGCGGTCAGGCTTTTGCTGAGTCTGGAGACGTGCCATTCCACGGCCTTCTCGGCCAGCTCGCGCTTTTCGAGCGGGCTGCCGTAATGGGCGATGACCTTCTGCACTATGTCCCCGGCGGGGGTCCTGGCCTTGGCGCAGAGCTCCGAGATCTGCTTTATCTCGCCGGCCCGCAGCATGCCGTAGATCTTGTGGATCAGGTCGTCCATGCCTTTGAAAGTCTTCTGGTAGACGGTCCAGCGTTCCCAGATGAGGGCTATGGAGTAGATCGACAGGGCCACCAGGACGAAAAGTACGGGGCCGCCGGCGATTATGAGCTGCTTGAAAGTGATGTTCATCGCTGTTTCTCCTGCTCTTTATATAGGGAAATTATAGCAATTCACGCGGGAGGAATGGGGCATGACGGCAGGCCGGCCCTTGGGGCGCGGCCGGCCGGCGGGACCTGCGGTGTTCAGGCTTTTTTGAAGGCGAATTTTACGCGGGCTTCCAGGTTCTCGAAATAGCCGGAGAGCAGCTTCAGTTTGGAGCTGACCACCCCGTAGAGCTCTTCCTGCTCGCGGGACTTTATCTCGTCCGTGGCTTCGAATTCCCTTATGCGGTTGACGGCGTCGAAGAGTTCCTCGCGCATCTTGGCGGCTTCCTGGTCGCGCCACTTGAGGTCGGCGCGCAGGCGGCCTATCTCCTCGCAGAACTTGCGGTTCTGCTCTTCCGCGTCGCGGCGCTCGTCGAGCATGATGCTCTGGAATTCCTCGTTCTTGCCCACCAGCGAGTTGATATTGTCGCTGTAGGAGCGGGTGACCATATCCTTCTCTTCCAGCTGGCTCTTGAGCTCCCTGATCTGGTTCTCCAGCGCGTCCGCGCTTTCCGCGTGGGCGAGCTCGGCCTTCTGCAGGGCCGCGCGGCCGTTCTCCTCGGCCTGGTGCGCCAGTTCCTTGAAGCGGATGATCTCGGAGGTTTTTTCGGAGAGGGCCTGGGTGGCTTCGGAGAGCTTTTCTTCCGAGCGCTTCTTGAGGGTCTTGTAGAGGCTTTCCCAGGAAGGGTGCTCGGGACGGATGTTCTGGGCGTTCTCTATGGAGCGCTTGAGCTTTTCGGTGAGGGCGCGGGCTTCCCCCTCTTTCTTTTTCAAAGCTTCCTCGAAATTGTGCTTTTCCGTATTGTAGGCTTTGCGCAGGTCCTTGACTTCGCGCTCGAGGGAGGCGTTCTTGGTGATGGCTTTCTCGAGCAGGGAACGGGAGGCGGTCTCCTCCGCGGCCTGCGCGGTCATGGGCGGCCTGGGCTTGGCCGGCGCCCCGGGCGAGACTTCGAGCAGCATCTGGAAGGCGGGTTCGATGGCCGCTTCGCGCCACTGGCCCAGCGCCTTTTCGGGGCAGACCAGCGTGGCGCGGTTGAAGCCGGCCTGCGTGGCGGCCTCCCTGGGCGTGAAAGGCCCGCGTATGGCCTTTTTCATGTAAGCGTAATACCGCAAAATCGGTTCTGTCATGATTAAATCATAACAAAGGGGTGTTACAAAGAGGTTACAGATTAAAATAATCCGGGCCTCTGCTGGTTTTTAGCGGGAGAGAGTTTTGGCGATGTTGGCCCGGGTGACCGGGCTGATGACGCCCTTTTCTGTGATGAGGCCGGTGATGAGGGGCGCGGGGGTGACGTCGAAGGCGGGGTGCCTGACCCTTACCCCCCTCGGGGCGATACGGCTGCCTTTTATGAAGGTGACTTCCTCGGTCGAGCGCTCTTCTATTATTATGGCGTCGCCGTTCCGGGCTTTCAGGTCTATCGTGGGGACGGGCGCCGCCACGTAGAAAGGGATCTTGTGGTATTTGGCCAGCACGGCCAGGCCGTAGGTGCCGATCTTGTTGGCGGTATCGCCGTTGGAGGCTATGCGGTCCGCGCCCACCACTATGGCGTTCACCCCGCAGGTCTTTATGATGTGGGCGGCCATGTTGTCGGTGATAAGTTCGGAGGGCACGCCCTCGCGCATGAGCTCCCAGATGGTCAGGCGGGCGCCCTGCAGGTAGGGGCGCGTTTCGCAGGAGTAGGCGCGCCGCACCTTGCCGGCCTTGTGGCCTGCGGTGATCACGCCCACGGCGGTGCCGATGCCCATGGTGGCCAGCGCGCCGGCGTTGCAGTGGGTCATGATCACGCAGTTCTTCGGAAGCAGTTTCGCGCCATAGCGGCCCATGGCCTCGCAGGCGGCCTCGTCTTCCGACGTTACCAGGCGGGCCTCGCGGTCCAGCGTTTCAAAAAGCTTGTTCCTGTCGGCGGGAGAGAAGGCCGCGGGGTGCGCGCGCGCGAAGGCCAGTGCTTTGGCCAGCAGGCGGTCGGCCGCGTAGAACAGCGCCACCGCCGTCGGGCGGGCGGCCTTCAGCAGGTCCGCGGTCTTTTGGGCGGCGCGTATAAGTTCCGGGCCGGAGCCGGGGCGCAGGCGGCGCAGTTCCAGCGCAAAGCCGAACGCCGCGGCGCAGCCGATGAGCGGCGCCCCGCGCAGCGCCATATCCTTGGTGGCCTTGGCCGTACCGGCGGCGTCGCGCACCGGTAGGTAGACTATCCTGTCGGGCAGCAGGCGCTGGTCCAGTACCTTCATAAGGCCTTTGCTGAATATGAGGCGGGGCGGGATCATGGTTTGGATCTGTAGTGGCGGGCCGGGAAGACAGGAGCCGCGGTCGTTTCCGCGGCTCCCGGTCCCTGGCTCTTGGACTTATGGGATCGAGTCCAGCAGGTTCTTCAGCTCTTCTTCGGTCTTGCCGGTTATCTCCACGGTTTTTTCGCGGCCCTTGGCGCCGCGGATGATGTTCACCATGCGGGACGGGACCTCGAAGAACTCCGACAGATAATCCCTGAGCAGCAGGTTTATCTTCAGATCGGCGGCGGCGGCGCAGATCTTCACGCGCAGCACGCTGCCTATGCGTGAAACCACTTCGTTGTCTTCACAGTTGGGTATAACTCTGACTTTTACTATCATGTTCCCTACCTCCACCCGGTTGCGCGTCCTGTGGGCTGCGCGCTAACGTTCCCCCCGTTGCATGGGGGCTTTCCCGCACTAAGCGAAAAGAGAACTGCCGATACGCGGCAGGCTGGAGCCGGCTTCCACGGCCAGCTCGTAATCGCCGCTCATGCCCAGAGACAGCACGTTGTCCGGCCCCGGGAAATCCCTGTCGAAAAGCTTTTTGGCCAGCGCGAAGGCGGCCCGCAGTTCTTCCGGCGAGGCGTCGGCCGGGGCGATGCCCATGTAGCCGCGTGGCTGCAGGTTCTTGAAGCCCCGCACGGCGGCCAGCAGTTCCCCGGCCGCTTCCGGGCTTACCCCGGACTGGGTGGGCGAGCTGTTGAGCTTGAGCTGCAGCATTACGGGCAGCGTCTTGCCGGCCGCGGCCGCGTGGCGGTCCAGCTCGGCGGCTATCTTTACGGTGTCTACACAATCTATCCAGTCGAAGGTCTCTACCGCGGCCTTGGCCTTGTTGGTCTGCAGGTGGCCGATGAAATGGAGCTGCACCCTGGAGCGGAGCGGGGCCAGGACGCCGGTGGTCCACTTGGCCCTGGCGTCCTGTACCTTGTTCTCGCCGGCCGTTTTAAGGGCGCCGGCCTCTATGAGCAGTTTTACGTCCTCGTCCGCGGCGTACTTGGTGACGGCGAGGACTTGTACCTTGGCGGGATCCCTGGAAACCCTGGCGCAGGCGGCCGCAATGCGGCTGTTTATGATCTGAAAATTGTTAAGAAGCGCGCCCTTGCGTGTGATTTCAGCAGTTGGCATGGTTGGGATACCTATATTCTAGCAAAAAATGGCGCTTTCCCATAGGGAAAACGGGCCCGCCGCTCCCCGGTCATGCTATTATATAGGTATGACGCTGCCTCCTTCCTTCTGGCTTCTCACCTCGGCTGAAGCGCTCATGACGGCCGGTTATTCGGTCTCTTTCCCCTTCCTGGCCCTGTACCTGAGCGGGCAGCGCGGCGTGCCCATGGCCTGGGTGGGCCTCTTTCTTTCCTTATCCATGCTGGTGTCCGCGGCGGCGCAGGTGCTGGGCGGCGAGATCTCGGACATCGTCGGCCGCAGGAAGGTGATGGCGCTTTCCCTGGCGCTGCGGGCGGTGCTGATAGGCGTGATAGCGTGGGTGATCTATTCCGGCGCGGGCCTGTGGGCCATTTTTGTTTTCCACCCGCTGGGGATGCTGCTGGGGTCCTTCTTCCAGCCGGCGGCCCGGTCCTGGGTGGCCGATTATACTCCCCCCGCGCAGCGGATGAAGGCCTACGGCCTGCTGCGCACCGGCTCTAACGCGGGCTGGGCCATTGGCCCGGCGGTAGGCGGCCTGCTGGCCGAGGGGTCCTACGCCATGCTGTTCTTTGTGAGCGCGGCGGTGTACGCCGTCTGCTCCGTGATAGTCGCCGTGGTGGTAAAAGACAAGCCAGGCGCGGCGCGCGGCGGCATGGAGAGCTTCAGCCCGTCGGCGGCGGCGGCTACCCTTAAGAACGGGCAGTTCCTGCGTTTCTGCGTGTTCACTTTTACGATGTGCGCGGTGATGAGCCAGCTGGTGGTGTCCACCTCGCTCTACTCCAAGACCTACCTGGGCTTTTCCGAGCGGCAGATAGGCCTGCTGTTCACGCTTAACGGTACGCTGGTGGTTTTCCTGCAGTACCTGATGACGCGCTTTCTCGACGGGCGCAGGATAACGGCGGGGTTGGGGCTGGGCGCGCTGCTCTACGCCGCCGGTTACCTGGGGCTGGGCTACGCGCCCTCCTACTATTTCGCGGCGGGGGCTATTGTGGTGGTGACGCTGGGCGAGCTGGCGGTTTCCCCCGGCATGCAGGCGCTGGGCGCCAACATGGCGCCCAAGCATGAAAAAGGGCGCTACCTCGGCGTGCAGGGGTTGTTCCAGCACGTGGGCAGCGCCACCGGCATCTTTATCGGTTCCAACGCCATCGGCCTGGTGAGCCCGGTGTTCCAGCAGGGCCCGTGGTTCATCGTCTCGGGTATCGCCGTGATTTCCTGCCTGGGGTTCCTCTCCCTGGGCCGCCGCCTCACGCCGGAACAGGACGGCCAGCCTGCCTCAGCAGTATCCCCCGTCCCCGTCCAAGCCACCGAAATCGCTTAAAAAACATCTATGCAGGACAGCCTAGTCGGTGCAACCGGCGTGAGGGTCCGTGCCCCCTGGAAGATGGAAACCGTTGCGCGGTTTCCCCCCGCCCTTGGGAAATTATGGGCGGGGCCCCCCCTTCCCCAAAGGGGGCACGGACCCTCACGCCGGCCGCACATCAGGGTGGGGCGTCCTTTTTTGCGTTGCTTTGGGATGTCCTATTGTTCGCGGCCGACGAAGGCGGCTATGCCGGCGAGCAGGAAGAATATTATGGGGGCGGCCAGGCCGGGTGCGGCGCCGGTGCCCAGGCTGGAGTCCGACGGGTTATAGGGGTCGTAATAGACGGTTATGCTGCCGCCCTCCGGAAAATTGTCGGCTAGGTCGCCGCGGGCGGAGTCTTCGCTCATGTAGAAGGTGTTCTTGTTCACTTCCAGGGGGCCGGCGCTGTTCCAGGAGCCGCCTATCTCGTAGGAGTAGGTGATGTAGGTGTTATAGGTGTGGGGGCTTTTGTTGCCTACGCGGTGCACGTCGTGCCCGGAGACCACGCCCGAGGTGGCGGTCCAGCTGCTCTGGGCCTTACGCGCGTGCAGAAAGTCTTTTAACTGGCCGTAGCCCAGGATGATCATGGCGAACGCGGCAAGATAGAACAGCCAGGCGTTATTGCCGCCCGAGGTCCTGGCCGCTCCCTGCGGCGCCTGAGTGTAACCGCTGCCGTAGCCTGCTCCCATCCCCACACCATATATAAAACCCGCCCCCCAAGGCAAATTATTCTCCCGCGGGAACCCCGACACTACGGTGTCGGCATCGCCTGCTAATCTATCTCTAGGGGCGGGGCAAAAGGCCCTTGACTGTATATACAAATGTATTACAATATAAGGAGGGCGCATGGTACGCTGGGATGCGGAGAAAAGCGGGCGCCTTAAGCGGGAAAGGGGTGTTTCTTTCGAGGAGTTGATGCAGGCGGAGATCGTAGCCAAGTATGTGCACCCCAACAGGCATAATCAGGAGATAATGCGGGTCTTGTTCAAAGGCTACATCTGGGCGATACCGTGCGTGGTTAAGGGCGGCGAAACGTTCTTGAAGACGGCGTTCCCCAGCCGGAAGTATCTAAAGAAGTTCCTGAGAGGTGAACTGGTATGAAAAGATTTAAACTTACTAAATCTGAACAGCGCATAAAGGCTGAGCTTGAGCGCGGCGAGTATGTCCCCGTCTCACCGGCGCGGGACAAGGAAATAGCTGAGCAGGTAGCGGCTTACCGCAAGGACGCCGTGATCAGCCTGCGCATAAACAGCAATGACCTCGCCTGCATCAAGAACAAAGCCCGCAAGTACGGCGTCCCCTACCAGCGCTACATCACCGAGATCCTTCACCGCCACATCCACTGAATAAAGTTTACTGGAGACAGCTATGATTAAATACCAGGAGAGTTTGAAGGGTGTCAGGGCAGAGCTTCTTGCGGGGTTCTTTGTCGGGTGGCCGAACCCTCCTGCGCCGGCGGCCCATTTGCGGCTGCTGCGGGGCAGCGCTTTTAAGGTGCTGGCCTTGGACGGCAAGACCGGCCGCGTTGTCGGTTTCATTACGGCCATAACCGACGGTGTTCTGGCGGCTTATATCCCCTTTCTGGAGGTGCTGCCGGAATACCAGGGGCGCGGTATAGGCCGGGCGCTGGTGCGCCGGCTGCTGGCTAAGCTGAAGAAAGCCTACATGGTGGACCTGCTCTGCGACCGGGACCTGCAGCCGTTCTACAAGAGCTTGAAGATGTCCCCCGCCACCGGCATGATGCTCCGCAATTACGCCAATCAGTCCGGCTCTCATATCCAACCGTAAAAAAGGCCGCCGGGGCATACACGCTTAACGTGTATCATCGCCCCGGCAGCAAATCAACTATATCAGTCTTCTGTTAAAGAATCAAAAAGTCATATAGTCATCAGCGTCCCCTGTCTCTCTCCTATCCTCCTCTATATCCACCCATAAGTATACTTGCAAATACTTTTTTAAAAATGAACAAAGACAGGGCGAATAGCACGCTTAACGTTATGCCACCGATAACTAATCCTATGGGGGAATTTAAAAAGCGATCTATTTTGATGTTAAAAGTGTTTTCGGCTCTTTTAGAAATGCCTGCGAGTAGGAATTTTTTTATGGTTCCTGTCCCGGTTTTGGAGTTTCGTGTTTTCCGTCCATAAATCATGGCGAAAATAAGCACCGCTGGGCCGCCGATAATTAAGATATAAAACATCATAGTCGGGAATTCATAGCATAACGGAAGTTATTTCGGGAACTATACACTGTGTCCCTTTTCTACGTATATTATCGCAGAGAAGCAAGATGATGTAAAGGCAAGCAGGTGTATTTGCCTGGCGCGGGGACCGGGTTAGCAAAAGCCTGTCGGAGGCCCGAGCTTGCGTAGCGCGAGGGCCGAGACGGGCAGCGGCGAGCACGGTGTGCGAGACCGCGGTTTTGCGGTCCGGTCCCCGTGACAGGCCTTGGGGTATGTGAAGACTAAATTGGATTCCCCACTCCTTATAAAATAAAAACCCCCGGACTTTTGAGGCCCGGGGGTCTTTATTATTATGCGCTGACGTTAGTACATGTCGGCGCCGGGGGGCATGCCGCCCATGCCGCCGCCGGCCATGGCGGGCTGCTTCTTCTCGGGCATGTCGGCCACCAGGCAGTCCGTGTTGAGCAGGGTGCTCGCGATGGAGGCGGCGTTCTCGAGGGCCGTGCGGGTAACTTTGCACGGGTCCACGATGCCGGCCTTCAGCATGTCCACGTACTGCAGGGTGTCGGCGTCGAAGCCGATGTCCGTGGCGGAGTTCATGATCTTGTCCACCACTATGGAACCGTCGGCGCCGGCGTTCTCGGCGATGATCCGGAGCGGGGCGTAGATGGCGCGGCGCACAATGTTGACGCCGGTCTTCTCGTCCTCGTGGTCGGTCTTCACCTTGTCGAGCACCTTGGAGGCGCGGATCAGGGCCACGCCGCCGCCGGGCAGCAGGCCTTCCTGCACGCCGGCCTTGGTGGCGTTCTTGGCGTCTTCGATCTTGGACTTCTTGGCCTTCATCTCGGTCTCGGTGGCCGCGCCCACGCGGATCACGGCTACGCCGCCGGACAGCTTGGCCAGGCGCTCTTCCAGCTTTTCCTTGTCGTAGTCGCTGGTGGAGTCTTCCATCTGCTTGCGGATCTGTGAGGTGCGGGCCTTGATGGCGTTCTTGTCGCCGGCGCCGTCGACGATGGTGGTGTTTTCCTTGTCGATGACGATGCGCTTGGCTTTGCCCAGCTGCTTCACGTCGGTCTTGTCGAGCTTCATGCCGCGCTCTTCGCTGATGACTTCGCCGCCGGTGAGGATGGCGATGTCTTCCAGCATTTCCTTGCGGCGGTCGCCGAAGCCGGGGGCCTTAACGGCCGCGCCCTTAAGGGTGCCGCGCAGCTTGTTGACCACCAGGGTGGCCAGGGCTTCGCCTTCCAGGTCCTCGGCGAGGATCAGGAACTGCTTGCCGGTCTGCACGATCTTCTCCAGCACGGGGAGCAGGTCGTTCATGGCGGAGATCTTCTTGTCGGTGATCAGGACGACGGCGTCCTCGAGCACGCATTCCATCCTCTCCGGGTCGGTGACGAAGTAAGGGGACACGTAGCCGCGGTCGAACTGCATGCCTTCCACGACGTCGAGTTCGGTCTTGGAGGACTTGCCCTCTTCGACGGTGATCACGCCTTCGTGGCCCACTTTCTCCATCGCGTTGGCGATGAGCTCGCCGACCTCGCGGTCGTTGGCGGAGATGGTGGCGATCTGGGTCTTCTCTTCCTTGGTCTTCACGGGCTTGGCCATTTTCTTCAGCTCTTCAACCAGGGCGGTGACGGCTTTGTCTATGCCCTTCTTGATGTAGGTGGAGTTGGCGCCGGCGGTGATGTTCTTGAGGCCCTCGGAGTAGATGGCCTGGGTGAGCACGGTGGCGGTGGTGGTGCCGTCGCCCGCGACGTCGTTGGTCTTGGAGGCGGCTTCGCGCACCAGCTGGGCGCCCATGTCCTCGAAATGATCTTCGAGCTCGATCTCTTTGGCGATGGTCACGCCGTCGTCGATGATGATCGGGGAGCCGAACTTCTTGGAGAGGATGACGGCGCGGCCTTTCGGGCCGAGGGTCACCTTCACCGCGTTGGCCAGCTTGTCCACGCCGGCCTTTATGCGCATCCTGCCTTCTTCGGAGTAAATTATCTGTTTAGCCATGTTCTTTGTCCTTCCTTATATATTACTTTACGATGCCGAGGACGTCTTCCTCGCGCATGATGAGGTATTCCTCATCGTTAAGCTTTATCTCGGTGCCGGAGTACTTTCCGTACAGCACGATGTCGCCGGCCTTTATTTCCATGGCGATCAGCTTGCCTTCGGGGGTAAGCCTGCCCTTGCCCACGGCCACTACTTCGCCTTCCTGGGGCTTCTCTTTGGCGGAATCGGGGATGATGATGCCGCTCTTCTTTATTTCCTTGGCTTCGGCCACTTTTATGATGAGCCTGTCGCCAAGGGGCTGTATCTTTATTTTGGTAGCTGTGTCTGACATGTTACTGCCTCCTGTTTCTTGC
This sequence comes from uncultured Elusimicrobiaceae bacterium, assembly GCA_964417965.1. Lineage (GTDB taxonomy): Bacteria > Elusimicrobiota > Elusimicrobia > Elusimicrobiales > UBA9959 > UBA9959. Next base: position 207,710 of record CAYQJX010000001.1, on the reverse strand, counting down.
TTTAATCTTTTTCCCGCCTTGCGCGGGCTGTCAAATTTAGCACTGTATCCCTACAATTGCTAGTTTAGCAAAACCCGTTTTGGGTGTCAATAGCAGTCTTGTGTCACGATTGCTAAAAAAGAAAAGACCGGGATCGCTCCCGGTCTTTCCGTCGGACGGCGGGGTTACTTCCTGATGAAGAACCTGAAGCGGGTCGCCCCGACTTCTATGGTGTCGTCGTCCTTGAGCACTATCTTCTCGTTGAGCGGGTTGCCGTTGTACTTGGCGTAGCCTTCCTTTATCGGGTTGAGGTAGTAGCCTTCGGGGCGCATGGTGATCACCACGGCCAGCTCCGGGCCGCCGCCGAAAAGGCCGCCGCTCTTGTATGGCACCGCCGCCTGCGAGGATTTGCCTATGTAGGTGGACAGGGAGGTCAGGTCGAACTCCTTGCGCTCGTCGGCGGGGTTGTCCAGCACTTCGAGGGCGCCCTGCGAGGCTTTGGGTTTCTGGGCCGGCAGCGGCGCCTCGGCCGGGGCGCGCACGGCCGGGGCGTTCTCGTCCACGTAAACGAGCGAGTATTTTACCACGGTCACGGTGTCCCCGGATTTCAGGCCGGCCTTGAGCACCTTCTTGTTATTGACGAAGGTGCCGTTGGTGGAGTTGAGGTCCTCCACGTACCAGGTCCCGCCGGACTCGTACATCTTGCAGTGGTGGCCGGAAACCGCGGCGTTGTCCAGCACCACGTCGTTATCCGGCTTTCTCCCGAGGGCAAAAGACGGTTTATCCAGCTTTATCTCCTTGATAAAGGCGGCTTCAAATTTGAGCATCAGTTTAGGCATATGATTTCCTGAACATGTCCTTTAGGGTTTCTTTGAAGGTTTTTTTTCTTATCGTGCCTATCACTACCGTCACGTTGTCCGGGCCGCCGTTGGCGTTAGTCTCGGTAACCAGGGTGGCGCAGGCCTTGGCGTCGTCCGGCTCGGAGTGCAGGATCTCGGTCATCCGCGCTTCCTTGACGGCCTTGAAGAGGCCGTCGCTGCAGAGCAGCACGCGGTCCCCCTCCTCCAGCGCGGTCTCTACCAGGTCCACGGCGGGGGTCTTCTGCGCCCCGAGCGCGCGGGTGAGGATGTTCTGCAGCGGGGAGGTCTCGGCCTGTTCCCGGGTCAGCAGGCCTTTGCGCACGTGGTCCATCACCAGCGAATGGTCCTCGGTAAGCTGCTGGGTTATGCCGCCGCGGTGCAGGTAGATGCGGGAATCGCCGATGTGGGCCATGCAGAGGCGGTTGTCGTTGAGCATAGCGGCGCTGAGCGTGGTGCCCATGCCCTTGTTCTCGGTGCCGGCGTTGCCGGCCTCGTAGATCACGGAGTTGGCCAGCTGCACGGCGAAGCCGAGCTGGTTGGACTCCAGGGAGAACTTGTCGTTGTACGGGCTGGGTTTCATCCCCGTGCGGCGCATCGAGTCGTATTTGTCCTTGGTGACCTTGACGGCCAGGGAGCTCGCCACCTCGCCGGAGTTGTGGCCTCCCATGCCGTCGGCCACCATGGCCAGCTCCAGGAGCGGCTCTACCAGGTAGCTGTCTTCGTTGTTTTTGCGGACCTTTCCTTTATCCGAGGCCGCGGCGAATTCCAGTTTGAATTTCATTTTTTACCCTCTTCCGGGAAGATTACAGGCAAACTGCTCTCGAAGTCCCCCCCGGCCGGTTTGGGGGCCGCCGGCTGCGGGGCAGGCTGTGCGGCCGCCGGTTTGGGCGCCTGGGCAGGGGCCGTCGCGGGCGCCGGTTTAAGATCTGGCTTTGCGGCAAGCTCCAGGCCCGCCCGCGGAGCCAGTTCAATGCCTGCCGGGACCTGCGCGGGCTTCGGCTGCGGCGCCGGAGCCGGCTTTGGCTGGGCCGCCTGCGGAGCGGGCGCGGGTTTGGGCTGCGCCGGCTGGGGCGCCGGAGCCGCGACTGCGGGTTTAGGCTGGGGTGCCGCCGGGGCGGCCGCGGGGGCCGGGGCGGCGGCGGGAGCGGTTTTCAGTTCCGGCGTCTTGCCGGCCAGGACCGCCCTCAGGGCTTCGGCCATCTCCATGCCGGTCTGGAAGCGTTCCTCCGGGTTCTTCTTGAGAGCTTTGTCGATGACGGCCAGGATGCCGGGCGGCAGATCTTTCCTTATCACCATCGGGTCCGGATACGGGTCGCTGGTGATCTGGAACAGCAGGGTGCCGATGGATTCCCCGCCCTTCCACGGGCGTTCCCCGGTGAGCATCTCGTAGAGCGTTACGCCCAGCGAGAACAGGTCGGCGCGGCCGTCCACTTTCTTGCCGGCGATCTGTTCGGGGCTCATGTAGTAAGGCGTGCCGAGCACGGTGCCGGTGGCGGTCTTGGAGGACTCCGTTATGCGCGCGATGCCGAAGTCGCAGACCCGCAGCGAGCCGTCGTCGAGCAGCATGATGTTGGCCGGCTTGACGTCGCGGTGCACGATGCCGCTCTTGTGGGCGTAGCCCAGCGCGTCGGCCGATTGCGCAATGTATTCCAGCACCTTGGGCACGGGCAGCAGGGTGTCCTTGCTCGCCCATTTCTTCAGGTCGTCGCCCTTGAGCAGCTCCATCGCTATGTAGGCGATATCCTGCTCCTCGCCGGCGTCGAAGATCTTGACGATGTTGGGATGCTGCAGGTTGCCGGCGGCCTGGGCCTCGCGGAAGAACCTGTCCTTTAATTCCTTCATCGCTTTCTCTTCCAGGCCTTCCTCGAAGCGCATGGTCTTTATAGCCACGGAGCGGTTGATCTTGGGGTCCACGCCGAGATAGACTATGCCCATTGCGCCCTTGCCGAGCTCCTTTTTGATCTCGTAGCGGCCCAGCATCGGGGTGGCGGAAGAGCCGGCCATCATCATGGTGGCCTCTGCGCCGCCGCCCTTGCCGCCCACGCCGCCGAACACGGCGCCGTCGGCGGCCTTCTTGAGCACGTCGATCTTGCCCTTGATATCCTTGAACTCCGGGTCCTTGCCGGAGATGTGCTCGTAAACCGCCACGGCCTTGTTGTACTGCCGCTTGCGCTCGAAGTCCAGCGCCAGGTTGTAGAGCGTGTCCTTCATGTTGTCGTCGAGCGGGCACAGGCGGAACTTCTCGAAAGCGAGGTCCAGCATGCCCTGGCCCTGGAAGGAGAGCCCCAGCATCTTGTTGGTCTCTATCTGCGAAACCTCGATGAGTTCCTTTTTCTTCTCGGTCAGGAAGAAGCGCTTGGTGATGACGAAGACGTAGCCGGCGACCAGCACTACCGACGGGTACATGATCTTGAGCCACAGGGCCTTGGAGGTGAACATGAACACGCCCGCAGCCACCAGGGCCGCGAACATGCCGCCGGCCAGCACGGCGCCGGTGCCCGCCTTGAGGCGCGGCAGCAGGAAGGCCGTGAACAGGCCGGCTATGACTATCAGGGCCAGCTCCACCGGGGCGGCCCATTCCGGGCGGGAGATAAAGCGGCCCGAGAGGATATTGTCCACCACGTTGGCGGTGAAGTCCACCGCGGACATGGCGCTGTCCGTGGGCGTGACGTAGAGGCTGCCCACGCCCTGCGCGGTGAGGCCTATGAGGACTATTTTATCCTTGAAGGCCTCCGGCACTATCTTGCCGTTTATCACGTCGTAGAAGGAGTAATACTTGAACGCCCTGGCGCTGCTGAACGCGACGAGGGCGGAGGAGGCCGTGTCCAGCGGCATCACGCTTTTTCCGAAGATCGCGGCGGAACCGGGGGCCAGCGTAACTTTGCCGGGCTCTATGCCCAGCCGCACGCGCACGATCTCTGCCGCGAACGACGGGTAGAAGTTCTGCCCGTACGGGATGAAAGGGAATTCCTTGCGCACCGCGCCGTCTATGTCGCTGAAAACGTTCACGTGGCCGGCGCCGGCGGCGGAGGAGGCGAGCACCTCTATCGGGACCGTTATCTCGGAGCCTTCCACGCTGACGTCGGCCGGGCCGGCGCTGTGCGAGATGGCCGGGGCCAGGCGCTTCATCCATTCCGGCTCGGGCTTGGGCTTTGACACCGGGGCCCCGGTGGCGAAATAGAGCGGCAGCACCACGTTGCCGGCCGAGGCGGCGGCGCCCGCCAGCTTGGCGTCGTTGTCCATCGCCTTCTTGGCTTCTTCCAGGGCGGACAGGAATTCGGAGTCCTTGCCGGTCTCTTTTATCTTCTTGGCCGTAACCAGCTCGGTATATTTTAGCTTGAGGGTCTCGGCCAGGTCGTAGCCGGAATTCTTTTCAGGCTCCGAAAAAAGTATGTTGAGGCCGATGACCGACGGCTTCGCCGGTTCAGAGGACAGCCAGACCAGCATGTCGGCCACTTTGGAGCGGGGCCAGGGCCAGCGCCCTATCTTGGAGATGCTGTCGTCGTTGATCTCGATGATCGCGATGTCGCTCTTGACCGGGGCGGAGGAGCTCATCCTGGCGCGGAAGTCGTAGAACTTCAGCTCAGCGGTTTCCAGGCCCGTCCCCGTAAAATAAAAGAACAGGGCGGCCAGCGTGAGGACGAGTCCCCAGAGTATGTCCGAGAAAATAAATTTACGCACCGTGCCTCCAGCAGCTCATATTAGGTCGCTCTCCCTGTAGGCGGCCAGCAGCTCCTCGATGAAGCAGACGTTGGCCATCAGGGCGAGGAAGAACGCTATAAAGATTATCCCGGCGGAGCCGGCCAGCGCGCCGCTTATGCGCACAGTGAGCGCCTTGTAATACTCCAGGCGCGCCTGCGTGTGCAGCCTGCCGCGGTCGGCGGGTTTAAGCTCTACGGGCGGCTGGGGCGGGGCTTTTTCTATGGGGCGGCCCTCCTCGTCATAGAGGAATTCAGCCTGGGCCAGCACCACTTCCTGCTGGTATTTCATCCTGTTGGCGCGGTTCACCTGGTCGGTGGCCGCGGCGTTGATGCGCACTTTCTGCTCCGTGATCGCCTCTACCTGCGGGCTGGTGAACATGGCGAACATCGCGAGGTTAGCGGCCAGGAAGATCATCTGCGGGTTGAAGAACAGGGCGAAGCCTTTCTGGGTAAGAGCCGCGGCCAGGCCCATCAGGGCCAGCGCGCCGCCGGCGGCCAGCCAGACCTTTTCGGGGGTTATCTCGGCCCCGGCTTTGAAATAGAGATAGGTCAGGGCGAGGCCGGCGAGGTAGGCCGCTACCGCCGCGCCCTTTATCCCCCAGTTGTCCTTGAAGACGGCCTTGGAGGCCGCCAGGTAGAGGAAGAGGGCGTAAACGATGACGTTGGCGCCCGAGAACATGTTCTCGAGGCCGATCTTCATGGCGAGGAAAGCCTTGGCCACCGTGTCGGCGCCCGCCGGCGCCGGGATGTAGGCCCCGCCGGCGTAGGCGGCGGCCGCCGCCAGCATGGCGAAGAGGGTGTAGAGCGGCGTGAACTTGTACGGTTTCTGCCAGAGCGCCCAGCCGAACATGCCCAGGCCGGCGAACGCCAGCAGGCCGGCGGCTCCGGGATTGGTGTCGAACGGGGACCAGAGCGAGCCCGAGACCGCGCCCGAGGCGCCGGCCAGGATGAAACAGCCGGTCGCGGCCAGGGTCAGCGCCAGGTGGGTGGCGATCTTTATGCCGTTGTGCAGGGAGGTCAGCTGCAGGGTAGGTTTGGGCGGGGCTTCGCCGGGCGCCTGGAACTGCGGCTGGGGCGGCGGCGGGGGCGGCGGCACCTTGGCGCGGCTCCGCTCCGAGATCTGGGGGTCGGCTCTTTCCAGCGAAGCCTGGGCCGCCTGCCCGTCCGTCTCTATCTTCATGCGGGCCGTCACTTCGGGGATGTCGAAGGTGCGCTCCATCGGCGCGTCCAGGCTGGCCTGGCCGGAATTGTATTTGCGCAGGTCGGTCACCACTTCGGCGGCGGTCTGATACCGTTCCGCCGGCTTCTTGCGCATCAGGTTGTCGATGACCCGCGACGCCCAGAGCGGGACGTCCGGCCTGATGAGCATGATGTTCGGCACGGGGTCGCTGATGTGCTTGTGGATGACCTCTATCGAGGATTTGCCGTCGAAGGGGTACTTGGCGGAAAGGATGTAAAAGTAGGTCGCCCCGGCGGCGTAAAGGTCGGCGCGGGCGTCCACCTGGCCGGCCAGGCCCTGTTCCGGCGACATGAAGTAGGCGGTGCCCACCATCTCGCCGGCCATCGTCAGTTGCTTCTCCTCGCTGATGCTGCGGGCCAGGCCGAAGTCCACTATGCGCGGCACGCCGTCGAGGCCGATAAGGATGTTGGCCGGCTTGATGTCGCGGTGGATGACCGTTTTTGAATGCGCGTGCCCGAGGCCCTCGAGGATGCCTATCATGATGTCGGTCGCTTCCTTGACGGGCATCGGGCCTTTCTCCGCCACGATATCCTGCAGGCTCTTCCCCTCCACGTAGGACATCACGATGAAATAGGAGCCGTTCTCCTGGCCGAAATTGTAGACGTGGACGATGTTCGGGTGGTCCAGCTTGGCCGCGGAGCGGGCCTCGCGCAGGAAGAACTCGATGTTGCGCTGTTCGCGGGCCAGCTCGGGGGCGAGCAGTTTGACGCAGACGAACTTGTCCAAGTTCTCCTGGTGGGCTTTGTAGACCGTGCCCATACCGCCCTGGCCGAGCTTGACTATTATTTTGCAGCCGGCGAAAATGGTGCCGGTGAAATCTCTTTCCGGTTCTGTCATATGCGCCTGTCCCTCACATAGATGCTGCCATGCCTGGACTGGAGGTCCTTGGCGTAGCGCTTAAGTTCCGCCGCGCTTTCCACTATCTTGGCGTAATGCCGCTGGGATTTGGGGGCTACTATGGCCACCGTAAGCGACATGATCGGGAAGTCCCTGGTCTTGTTCTTGCGGTCCATCGTGGTGATGAACCCGCGCTGGCGGTCGGCCTCGCTGTAGTGCTCCAGGATGATCCTGTCGAACTCCTCGGTGATCGCCTTGGAGGCGGCTTCCGAGGCTTCCGGGGACGTTATCATCACGAAATCGTCGCCGCCCACGTGCCCTACGAAATAGTCGTCGCCGGCCGCGCTCCTGGCTTTCTCCGCCAGCAGCACCGCGATGCGCTTTATCACCTCGTCGCCCTTGGCGTAGCCATAGACGTCGTTGTAGGCCTTGAAATTATCCGCGTCTATGTAGCAGAAGGCGTAGGGCTCGTCGTTCTCTATCCTGCGCAGCACCTCCTCCTCTATGGCCGGGCTGCCCGGCAGGCGCGTGAGGGGGTTGAGGGCCGTGTCGGAGCTTTTGCGCTTGAGGATGCGGTTTATCCTGGCCCGCAGTTCGCGCACGTCGAAAGGCTTGGTTATGAAATCGTCGGCGCCGAGCTCTATGGTGTTCACCCTGGCGTCCACTTCGGCGACGCCGCTCAGTATGATCACCGGGATGTCGCGCGTGGCGGGAGCCTCGCGGATGCGCTTGCACAGGGCGTAGCCGTCTATGCCGGGCATGCGCAGGTCGAGCAGGATCAGGTCGGGCTTGTTCTCCCGGAGAAAAGCGATCACTTCCTCCCCGTGGTACAGGGTGGTGACGTGGTAGTTGAATTTTTTGAGGACCGCGGAGATGAGCAGGCCCACGTTAGGGTCGTCATCCACCACGAGCACTTTTTTTCCCAGCAAGGTTTCCCCCGGTTCTGCAGGGTTCTCCGTTACGCGGAACCCTTACGGAATAATTATAAAACATAATATATAGTAAAGCAACCACATCCCCCCCAACACCGGGGACCCGGAAGGCGCCCCGGGCCGGGCGCGCCCGGCCTCCCCCGCTTGCCAAAAGTCAAATTTATGCTATAATAACAAAAAGGTCAAAAATCGTAAAAATCACAACAAGGACGTGCACCATGAGACAGAAGATTTTTAGCACTTTTGAAGTGGCGAAGATGCTTGAATTGTCGCCGGGGACGGTGGCTAACTGGGTGGATGCCGGGCGCCTGAAGGCTTTTAACACCCTGGGCGGCCACAGGCGGATAAAGGCCGAAGACCTCGGGACTTTCCTCGAGGAAAACAAGATCCCCGCGCCGAAGGAACTTTCAGACCGAATGACCGCTCCGAAGAAAGTGCTTATTGTCGAAGACGACGAAAAATTCCTGAAGCTGATGGAAAGGTTCTTCAAGACCTTCAGGAAAAAGTGGGAAATTTTTTCCGCGGCCGACGGTTTTCAGGCAGGTTCGCTGGTGGGCAGCGAGAAACCCGATGTGGTGATCCTGGACATCATGCTGCCGGACATAAACGGCTTCAAGGTCTGCGAGATCATCAAGGCCAGCAACAAGAAGACGCTGGTGATCGCCGTGACGGGCTACGACTCCGAGGACATAAAGAGCAAGATCCTCGCCGCCGGGGCCGACGCGTACTACGTGAAACCGTTCAAATTCCAGGAACTGGTGGAGCGGATCGAGACCTGGGGCGGTCAGCACGGGCTGGAAACAGAATAGTTTTGGGGTAGTAGGGTTAGGGGGGCGTACTGAAAGGAAGCCTCTGCGCCGCGCAAGCGGTGCAGGGGCTTCCTCCGTTTAGCCAGAAGGAGCTGTGTAACTTTGGTCACAGCCTGCACTTGACAAAAATCAGGCCGAGTGCTAAAATAAAACTGTCAGGGCTGCCTCCCTCACCCTACCCCCCAAAAGGCAGCCCTGCCTTTATTTTATAAGACAGTCCTTCCGCCATGACACGCAATATTAAGCTGATACTCGCCGCGGGCGCGGCCGCGGCCGTGCTGCTGGCCGCGGCTTTTTCTTTCCTGAACAGGGCCAGCCGGGCCGAGGAAGGCCGCTTCGACTGGCAGACCATCATGAACGCCATCGGGACGCGCGGCTACGACGCCGCGGTCTCGGAACTTGAGGCCAGGCTGGCCGCCCACCCTAAAGACGCGCTCCTGCATTATTACCGCGCGCGGCTCTACTACGAGGACGGCAAGGCCGAGGCGGCGCTGCGCGAGGCCGACGCCGCCATCAGCCTGGGCTACGCGCAGGAAATTTCCCACGCCCTCAAGGGCCTGGTGCACGGCCGCCTTTCCGGAGACTACGCGGCGCAGCTCGCCCTCGCCTCGAAGGCCATAACCTACGATCCCACTTACGATTTTCCGTACCTGCTGCGCGCCGAGGCCGCCTACAAGCTCGGCGACTACAAGGCCTGCGCCGCGGACGCGCGGTCCTACCAGCAGATGCGTCCCCGGGACAAGGACGGGTATGAATACGGGCTGCTCTGCCTCGGGGAGCTGCGGGATTACGCCGGCGCCGAAGCCGCCGCCCTCAGGGTTCTCAAGCTGGACCCGCGCAGCCACCCGGCGCTGTGGCGCCTCGGCCGTCTCTACGCCGCCCAGGGGCGGCACGGGCTGGCCGCAGAAAAATTCGCGGCAGCCGTAAAGCTCAGCGGCGGCCGGCCGCAGTATCACCTCGACCACGCGGCCTCCTGCGCCGCCGCGGGGGATTTTTCCTGCGAGGCCTGGGAATACTATTCCGCCATGAGCTGGCGGGAAGTGTCCGGCTACGCCAGCTATTACCACCTGCTCGGTTCCGCGCTGTACCGTTCCGGGGACCTCGGCCCGGGGGCCGAGGCGGCCGAGTCCGCGGTCAAGCTGGCCCCGCTCGACCCTGCCGGCTATAGTCTGCGCGGGCGCATCCGGGCCGACGCCGGCGACGCGGCGGGCGCGCGCCGGGATTTCGCCAGGATGTCGGAGCTGGACCCTTCCCTCGCCGAGGAAGCCGCCGCGCTGGCCGCCCGCCTGAAGCGGAAGTGACGCGCCGCGTTACATCCCCGTCCAATAAGTTATAAAATACATCCCGTATATGGAGGACACTCTCGTAAGCGGGCCGGACGGCCGCGGCAGGATCTTTGCCGCGCTGCTCGCGCTCATACTGGTGCCGCTCTACCTTTATTGTCTTCCCCCCGTCCTCCCCCCTTACCGCGACTCGGGAGAGATGGCCAGCGCCGCCTGGACGCTCGGCGTGGCGCACCAGCCGGGCTACCCGCTCTACCTGGTTTCCGCCAAGCTGTCCTCGCTGCTGCCGCTGGGCAATCCCGCCTGGCGGCTGAACCTTTTCTCCGCCGCCGCCGGGCTCGCGGGGCTTCTGGTGTTCTGGCGTCTGGCCGCCGCGGCTTTTTCCCCCGCCGCCGCTTTCTTCGCGGCGCTGCTGCTGGGCTTTAACTTCACGCTGCGTACGGTCTCCAGTGTGCCGGAGATGTACGCCCTTAATTTCTTTTTCGCCTGCCTCCTGCTGTCCGCCGCCCGGGCCTCCGGGAGGGCGGACGCCGGCCCCGCAGTGCCCCTGACCGCCTTCCTGCTGGGGCTGGCCATGACCAACCGCATGGACATCGTGCTGGCCGCCCCCGCCCTGCTGCTGCTGCTCTGGCCCGACGTTAAAGCCGGCGGGGCGCTCGGCCTGCTCAAGGCGGCCGGGCTGTTCTTCCTGGGTTTTTCCCTTTACCTCTACCTGCCGCTGCGCTCTTCCGGCTGGCCCCTCTTCGACTGGAGCCACCCGGCGGACCCGGCTACTTTCTGGGCGGTGATCACGCGCAAAAGCTACGGCTCCACGCTGGACCTGATCTCCAGGGAATACGCGCCCGGCCAGCTGTTCTGGCCTAACCTGAAAGTTTACGCCCTGCATCTCTGGCAGAATTTCAGCCTGGGGCTGGCCTTTGCGGCGGCGGGCGTTTACGCGGAGTTCCGCGCGAGCCCGCGCCGGCTCGCCGCCCTGGCGGCGCTCTTCGCCTTCAGCGGCCCGGTCTTCCTCTACCTGGCCAATATGCCGCCTAACCCGCACGCCCTGGCCATAGTGGAACCCTACTACCTGCTGCCGGACCTGGCCGTGGCCTTCTGGGCGGCGGCGGGGCTGGCTTTCGCTTTCTCGGCGCTCCCGCGCGCCCGGCCCGCGCTGGCGCTGGGAGCGCTCGCCGCGGCCCTGCTGGTCTTTTCCGCCGGAGCGCGGGGCTCTTTCCGGCGGTCGCTTTTCGCCGCCGAGGATTACGCCGCCGACGTGCTGCGGAGCGCTCCCCCCGGCTCGGCCGTGGTGGCCAAGAAGGACGTGCAGCTGTTCTCCCTCTGGTACCTGCAGTCCGTGAAAGGGCTGCGGCCCGACGTGCAGGTAGTGGCCCAGGGCCTCAGCGGTTCGCCCTGGTACGCGGCTTCCAAACAGCTCTACGCTCCTTCGCTGGCGCTGCGCAACCTTAACTCCGGCGACGAGGCCGAATGGCGCTCTTTCGCCGCCGCCAACCCGGGCGGGGTCTACGCCACCATGGACGCCGCCCTGCCCCCGGAGACGCCGGCCCTGCCGGCCGGCCTGCTCAACCGGCTGTATCCCGGCCGTCCCGCCGCGGCCCCCGCGGACCCTTGGGCGTTCTACGCCCTGCCGCGCCTGGACCCTGACTACCGGGACTTCTTCGACCGCGACCTCGGCACCTCTTACTCCAACGCTTTCGTCTCCGCGGCCGCCAAGCGCTCTGCCGCCGGAGGCCTGGGGCCGCAGGACCTGCGCGCCCTGCGCCTCGCCGCGCTGCTGGACCCGGACGTCCCGGACGCGCCGCTGTATGAAGGTTTTTATCATTCGTCCCGCAACGACTGGGTTTCGGCGAAGCGCTGTTTCAGGGCTTCCGGAGAGACCTATGGCCGGCTGCTGGGGCTGACCGCCAAGTATTATTCCCTCCCGGCCCTTAAGGCCACCCTTGCCGCCGCCGGCGCCTACGCCTGGCTCAACTACGGCGTGGCCTGTGAAAAGACCGGCGACCTCGCGGCCGCCGAGGAGGCCTACCGGCTGGCGCTGCGCCTGAACCCGGCCCTGGCGGACGCCCACTACAATACGGCGATACTTTACTGGAACCGGGACTGGAGCAGGGTGCGCGCCGAACTGGAGGCCACGCTGCGCCTGAACCCCGCCCACCCGGCGGCGGGAAAATACCTGCAGCAGGTGCGAGCCAGATAGGGGTTCCGCAAAATAAAAAAAGACCGCGTCGGGCGGTCTTTTTTTTATGCCCTGTCGGCGGCTTTTACTTCGGCAGGTAGTTGTAGCGGAACTGGAACATGCCCATCAGGTCCCAGCCGCCTTTGAAGGTCAGGTAGGAAAGCTCGAAATTCAGCTTGAGCAGGGTGCCCAGGTGCAGGTTGATCAGCTTCGGTTTCAGGGGCGCGCCCTGGGGGATCATGAATTCCAGGCCTATCGGGGAATCTCTTTTAGGCAGCCACATGAACCCGCCGAAGAGCATGCCCGTGGGCATCTGCACGTCGGTGGTGGTGGCGCTGCCCCGCGAGAGGTTGATGGCCTCCTTGGAGAGGAACTCCGAAAGGCTGTAGATCACCTTGGGCATATCCCCGTCGGCGTAGCCGGCGTTGACCAGGAACTTGGGATGGAGCCGCTTGGTCAGCGCGATGTAGGCGTTGGCGTAGGTGTCGGTGTTCTTGGAATCTATCTTGGTGGAAACGGAGGGCTGGTTGAGCGTGGGCTGGGCGGCGTCGCGGAATTTTAGTATGCCCTGCACGCCGGCCGCCATGGCCGGGCGCCACTTCCCTTCCGTCTGCACCTGCATCTTGGAGTCCGCGGAAAGCAGCCAGAGGCCGACGCGGTCCAGGTAATTTTTTTTCTCCACGGTCCAGGCGTAGGAGTTCTTGCCGTAGAGGCGGCCGATATAATAGGCGGCGTTGAAATCCAGGCCGAGGCCGATGTTGTTGCCGCCGCGGCCCCTGTAGGCCGTGGGCATCAGCACTATGCCGCTGAGCGGCACTTTGCCCGTGTCGTAGGAGGCGGGCCTGGACGGGCCAGGTTTCGCCGAGTCTGCGGGTTTTTCCGCCATGCCCGGCAGCGCAGCCGCCTGGGGCTGGGCGACGGCTTCCGGGGCGGCCGTGCTGGCTGCCACCGCGCCGCCGACCGCCTGGGCGGAAAGCGGCGCCGCGAGGAGCATCGTCAGGATGAAAAGGTTGGTTCTCATAAGAATAGCGCCGCCGCCAGCCTGGTCAGGAGGTTGGCTTCCAGCCCGGCCAGTACGTCGTCTGTAATTATACCAAAACCTCCCTGCAGGGAGGTTTCGAGTTTCTTTATCGGCCAGGGCTTGAGCGTGTCGAGGGCGCGGAAGAGGACGAAGGCGGTTACCAGGTTGAACAGATCGTGGTCCATGAAGGCCACCGCCGTCCAGTAGCCGATCATCTCGTCTATGACGATGCGCGGGTCGTCGTGCGTGCCGTAGCTGTCCGAAGCCAGGCCGGCGATCCAGACGGAGAACGGCAGGAAGGCCAGGCAGAACAGCGCGAACGGGAGCCTGTCGCCGGGGAGGAACGGGACCAGCGCCAGCGCCACCAGGGTGCCGGCCATGCCGGAGCCTGTGAATTTTTTGAAGCCTGTCAGGCGGGCGGGCACGTAGCTGACAAAGCCGCCGCTGGCCAGGAACCTTACGATGAAATCTTTGGCTGGCATCAGTGGCCGCGTTCGCTCCAGGATTTATAGAGGAGGGTGCGGTGGTTGTAGAGGTAGAGGCCGCCGCTGATCAGGGTGAAGAAGGCCGTTACCACGGTGAGCCACCAGGTGGCGGGTTTGGCCAGGGCCGGCGCCCAGGCCAGGAGGTCCGGCAGGGAGCCTTTCTTTTCCCAGAGGTGGAGGATCAGCAGCACCAGGATGGTGAAAGCCGCTATCATCTGTATGGTGGTCTTTATCTTGCCCGAAGACTCCGCCTTCATCACGTCGCCGTGCAGCGCCGCCAGCACGCGCAGGGTGGAGATGGTCAGCTCGCGCAGTAGTATCAGGAAGACGGCCCAGATAGGCACGGCCAGTTCCCGCAGCGAGGCGAAGGCCAGGAAGACCGCCATTATCAGGATCTTGTCGGCGAAGGGGTCCGCTACCGCCCCGAAAGGCGTGGTGGTCTGCGTGCGCCGGGCTATGGCGCCGTCTACCCCGTCGGAAATGCTGGCTATCGTAAGCAGGACCAGGGCCCCCACCTCCATCCAGAACGTCTTTGAGATTATCAGGACGAAGATGATCAGGCTCAGGCCCATGCGGCCCATCGTGATGCGGTTGGCTAGGGTCATTTTTAGTTCTTGAACTCCAGCGTTTCCACGCCCTTGGGCGCGGTGAATTTAAAAAGCGCCTTGTCCACCGCCCCGTTCTTTTCGGTCGAGGTGAGGCGCGTCGTTATTACGGTGCTGTCCACTTCCAGCTCGGCGGCGAGCGGGAAGTAATCCGTGGCGGAAAGGGTGAGCTTTAAGGCGTAGGCCGCGCCCGAGCGCGGCGTGAGGGTGACCACGTAAGGTTCGTTCGCTCCCCCCCCGGTGACCGTGGCGGTGTTCTTCTCCGTCAGCGAAGAGTAATTGCCGAAGTCCAGGATGCCGGAAAAATTCTGGTCCTGCGTCCGGCGCCAGGCGTCCCAGGTGGTGCGCACCACCTGCTTGTCCTCGGGCTTATAGATCCAGATGTCGGTCTTGTCGGTCACTACCACCTGGCGGGCGGGCTTTTCGTGCTCGATGCGCAGGAAGTTGGGCTTCACGTAGGCGAGGCTGCCTTCGATGGACTGCTTGAGCCCGGCTTCCTTGAAATTCATCTCCTGGGTGAAAGACGCTTTCAGCGTCTGCAGCGTTTCGTCCCAGGCCTTGAGCTTCTCCAGCACCGCGGCGGCGGGATCTTCCTGCGGCTTCACGGCGGGCGGGGCCTGGACGGGCTTGGCGGGGACCGCCGCTGCGGCCGCTTTCTTGGCCGGCTGGGCCGCCTTCTTGGCGGCCGGTTTCTGCTGCGCCGAAGCGCCGGAGGTTAAAGCAAGGAGCAAGGTGACTATAAGGATCTTATTCATTCCTGGAGAATTCCTCCTCTTCCTGGATCGCGCCCTTGCGCTTCACGCCGACCGGCTCTTCCAGCTGCAGCTGCGGCTGGGCCGCCGCGGCCGCCTGGGTCTTCAGGTGGTTCTCTATCTTCTCGAAGTTGATCTCCCAGCGGTTGGAACCTTCCGGCTTGTGGATGAACCCGTGTACCTCAAGTATGCTCAAAATGTTGGTGGCCCTGGCCGAGGAGCCGAAGTGGGCTTTCAGCAGGTCCTGCGAGACGCGCCGGCGCTCCATCACCAGGCGCAGCGCGGTCAGCAGTTCCTCGGAGGAGCTGCCCTTGCCCGAGGCCTGCGCCTCGTCTTCGTCCTCGGAGAGCGGGGCGTAGTTGGGGCGGGCCTGGGCTTTTACGAAATCGGCCACTTTGCGGATCTCGTCCTCGCTGACGTAGGCGCCCTGGATGCGCGACGGTTTCTGCGCGTCGATGGCCAGATACAGCAGGTCGCCCTTGCCGATGAGCGCCTCGGCGCCGGGACAGTCTATGATGACGCGGGAATCTGTTTTGGAGGTCACCTGCAGCGCTACCCTGGAAGGGAGGTTGGCCTTGATGACGCCGGTGATCACGTCCACCGACGGGCGCTGGGTGGCCAGCACGAGGTGGATGCCTACCGCGCGGGCCATCTGGGCCAGGCGCTGGATGGATTCCTCGACCACGTTGCGGGTCTGCAGCATCAGGTCGGCGAGCTCGTCGATAACCACCACGATATAGAACTCGCGCGGCTGGCCGTTGGCGTCGGCCCACTTGTTGTAGGAAGCGATGTTCTTGACCTTCGCCTTCTCGAATTTCTTGTAGCGCTTCTCCATCACCCTCGTCAGCGCCACCAGGGACTTGGCCGCGTCCTTGGGATCGGTTATCACCGAAACCCGGTCCGGGGTTTCCTTGGGGTCGTACAGGTAGGGGATGTCCTCGTAGAAGGTGAGCTCGAGGCGCTTGGGGTCTATGAACAGGAACTTGACCTCGTCGGGCTTGTTCCGGAACATGAAGGAAAGGATGAGCGACTGCATGAACACGCTCTTGCCGCTGGCGGTGGCGCCGGCGACGAGCAGGTGGGGCATGGTCTCCAGGTTGGCCACGGCCACGGCGCCTTCGGCGTAGCGGCCCAGGGTGAACAGCAGCGGGAGGCGGCTCTCGTTAAAAACCGGGCTCTCTATCAGTTCGCGCAGCGAAACCTTGGCGCGGCGGTTGTTGGGGATCTCGAAGCCTATGGCGGCCTTGCCGGGGATGGGGGCGATCACGCGTATCGCCCCGGCGGACTTCATGGCGAGGGCGACGTCGTTGCAAAGCGAAACTATGGAGCTGATCTTTACGCCGGGGGCCGGCGTGACCTCGTAGCGGGTGACCACGGGGCCGGGGTAAACCCCGGAAACGTGCACTTCTATGTTGAAGCTCTTGAAGGTGGTTTCCAGCTGCAGGCCGGCGGAGGTGATCTCCGCGTCGTCGGGGCCGACGACCTTGGTTTCGGAAGGCTTGTCGAGCAGGTCCGAGCCGGGCAGTTTGAAATCCTTGAAGTAGGGGTCGCTGGGAACGGCCGCTCCGGCGGGCTGGGCTTTCTCCCCCTCCGGAGACCGCTTGGGGGCGGCCTGGGGTTTTTGGGTTTCAGGCGCCGGGGCCTGGGCCCGCACTACCTGCGGCTCGGGCTTCGGGGCCTGCCGGGGCTCGACCCTGATGACCGCCGGCGGGGGTTCCGGGATCGGGGCAGCGTCGTAGGCGGGGCCTGAGGCCTGTTCCTTTTCCGAGATGAGCTTCAGCTTGGCGGTCAGCTCGCGGCGGGCGGAGGACCAGTTGCGGTAATCGTCTATGGCGGTGGAGGAAACGTATTTGAAAACTTTGCGCCAGGAGATCTTGAAAAGCAGCTGCAGGCCGGCGAAGAAGAGCACCGCGGAGAACAGCGCCGCGCCGACCTCGCCGAACATGCTGGAAAGGACCTGGTCCGTGAAGCCGCCCAGCCAGCCGCCGGCCAGCTCCCAGAAAGGTTCGCCCTGGTAATGGTTGGCTATCAGCCTGAGCAGGGCCGACATGGAGCCGAGTATCATCAGGATGCCGGCGGTGAGCGTCAGCACTCCCTTATGCGGCTTGTTGACGTTAAGGAGTATCGCGACCAGGCCGTAAAGGAATATAAAAGGAAAGAGATACGCGGTGTAGCCGAGGAAACTGGTCATCGCGCCGGCGACGGTGTCGCCCACCGCGCCGTGGGAACCGGAGCTCAGCAGGACCCAGATCAGCCAGATGTTGACGGCGAAAGCCCCCAGCCAGTACAAGACATAGGACAGGGCCGAGGTTTTCTTTTTCCCCTGTCCCGTAGCCCTGTTTTTTGCGAAGTCGCGCATGATCTTTATGGGGGCAAGCCGCCGGGGCCCGGTCAGGGGCTCGCGGGGACTCTTTATGCCTGGCTGTTGTCGGTAATGACCACCCTGAAGTTGAGTTCCTTAGGGTAGAGGGCTATCTTGCCTTGCGCCGCCAGCCACCCGAGGGCCAGGTAGAGGGCGGAGCTTGAAAGGTGAAGCTTGAGCTTCAGGTCCCAGGAGGAGGCGTCGCCGCCGGCGGCCTTGAGGGCCTCGAGGATGTTGCCGGCGGTCTGGGCCACCGTGTCGGTGAATTTAGCGGCGTCCTGCATGTTACCTCTTTACCTGGAACATGTCGGCGTTGGGCTCCAGGGCTTTGCCGTTCTCCTGCATGACTTTTTCAATAACGCAGTTGAATTCGGCCTTGATCTCGTTGAAGACCTTCATGGCTTCTATCACGCAGATAACCTGGCCTTCCTTTATGGCGTCTCCCTCGCGGACATAGGGCGGGCTGGAGGGGCTGGGCGAGCGGTAGAAGATCCCGGACATGGGGGCTTTTATGGTTTCCCCCGCGGCGGCCTGGGCCTGCGGGCGCGGCGAGCCCGCCTTCGGGGCCTGCTGCGCGTGGGCTGAGGGCGCGAAAACCGGGATCTGGTGCACGGCGTTATTGTGTTTGCGCACCAGCTTTATGTAAGTGCTGTCTTTGGAGAACTCTATGACTTCCAGCTTGTTGGAGTTCATGAACTGGTAGAACTTCTGGACCTGGTCGAAAGCTGTTTCGGACTGGGCTTTGGCTGTTTTTTTCATCTTTTAGTCTCCACAAAAAAATCAGTAATATTCCTGCCCCCGCGCGGGCGCGGGGGCAGGATATTTGGTTACTTCTTCACAGGCTGCGGGGGCTGCTGCAGAAGTACGCGGCGCGAGAGGCGGTACTTACCGTTGTTCTCCTCTATGCACTTTACTTCTATTTCCTGGCCCATCTTGAGCACGTCGTCGACGCGGTTGATGCGCTTCACGTCGATCTCGGAGATGTGCAGGAGGCCTTCCTTGCCGGGGAGCACTTCCACGAAGGCGCCGAAGTCCACTATGGACACGACTTTGCCCTTGTAGGTTTTGCCCACTTCCACTTCCATGGAGAACTGCTCTACCATGGTCCTGGCGGCTTCGAGGCTGGCTTTGTCGCAGCTGGAGATGAACACTGAACCATCGTCCTCTACGGCGATATCGGCGCCGGTGCGCTCCTGGATGCCGCGGATGTTCTTGCCGCCGGGCCCTATGAAGGCGCCGATCTTGTCGCGGGGGATCATCAGCTTCACTATGCGCGGGGCGAACTCGGAGATGTCGGCGTTGGGCGCCGGCACGGCCTTTTCCATGATATCAAGGATGTGGAGGCGGCCGCGGGTGGCCTGCTCGATGGCTTCCTTCATGATGTTCATGGGGATGCCGGTGGCGAGCTTCACGTCCATCTGCAGCGCCGTCACGCCTTTGCGCGTGCCGGTGATCTTGAAGTCCATGTCGCCGTAGTGGTCTTCCAGGCCGGCGATGTCGGAGAGCACCGCGAACTTGGAACCGTCGGTAACGAGGCCCATCGCTATGCCGGAGCAGGCGGCCTTCAGGGGCACGCCGGCGTTAAACATCGCGAGTGAACCGCCGCAGACCGTGGCCATCGACGAGGAGCCGTTAGACTCCAGGATGTCGGACACGAGGCGGATGGTGTAGGGGAACACTTCTTCGCTGGGAAGGAGCGGGAGCAGCGCGCGCTTGGCGAGATGGCCGTGGCCTATTTCGCGGCGGCC
Organism: uncultured Elusimicrobiaceae bacterium; assembly: GCA_964417965.1. Taxonomy (GTDB): domain Bacteria; phylum Elusimicrobiota; class Elusimicrobia; order Elusimicrobiales; family UBA9959; genus UBA9959. Next base: position 188,920 of record CAYQJX010000001.1, on the reverse strand, counting down.
GGGGCCCCTGTCGGGCTTCACTTCGCCGACGGAGTAGCTCGGGAAGTTGTAGTGCAGCATGAAGCGGTCGAAGGTCTTGCCTTCAAGGGCGTCGAGCATCTGCTTGTCGTCGGCGGTGCCGAGGGTGGCCACCACCAGCGCCTGGGTCTGGCCGCGGGTGAACACGGCGGAGCCGTGGGTGCGGGGCAGGAAGCCGGGGTCGATGTTGATCTCGCGGACCTCTTCGGTCTTGCGGCCGTCGGTGCGGATCTTGGTGTCCAGCGTTATGCGGCGCCAGACTTCGGAGAGGACGTCCTCGAAGACGGTCTTGGCCTGGTAGGAAGCCGTCGCGTCGGCGGGGTACTTCTCCACCATCGCGGTGTAGGCTTTTACCCGGATCTCTTCCAGGGATTTCTCCATGGCTTTCTTCTCGGGCTTGGAGGAGAGGATCCTCTCGATCTCGGCCTTCACCATCGTTTCCACGGCGGCCTTGAGGTCGGCCTTTATCTCGGGGGTGGCGATAGCGGTCTTGGCTTTACCCACCTGCTCTTTCATCTTGATCTGCAGTTTGCAGAGATTCTCGAGCACGGGCTTGGCGGCTTCCATGGCGCCGATCAGGTCGGTGTTGGGGAGCTCGTGGGCTCCGCCTTCCACCATCAGGATGCCGTTGAGCGTGCCGCAGATGACCATTTCCATCTCGGAGGTCAGGCGCTGCTCGTTGGTGGGGTTCATGATGAACTTGCCGTCGAGCTTGCCGACGCGGACCGCGGACACGGGGCCGTTCCACGGGATGTCGGAGATCATCAGCGCGGCGGAGGCCGAGTTGATGGACACCACGTCGGCGTCGTTCGCGCCGTCGAAGGACATCACCATGTTGACCACCTGCGTCTCGGTGTTGAAATAATCCGGGAACAGGGGGCGCACGGCGCGGTCCGTCAGGCGGGAGGCGAGCACTTCTTTCTCGCGGGCTTTGCCCTCGCGTTTGAAGAAGCCGCCGGGGATCTTGCCGGCCGCGTAGGTGCGCTCTTTGTAGTCGCAGCTGAGCGGCACGAACTGGGGCGGGGTGTCCTTGGGCTTGTTGGCCTGCACCGCGGTGGAGAGCACCATGGTGTCCCCGATGCGGATGATCACGGCGCCGCCGGACTGCTTGGCGATGGCCCCGGTCTCGAACGAAATAGTCTTATCTCCGACCTGTTCTTCCAGGCGGAGGGGTTTGGGATAATTTGTCATTTGTTATTTCCTTAAGCCTAAAGCTTTGATGACCTTCTTGTACTCTTCCCTGTTGTTCGCTTCAAGGTAGGTCAGGAGGCGTTTGCGCTGGGAGACCAGCTTGGACAGGCCGCGCTTGCACGCGTTGTCCTTGGGGCTGGTTAAGCTGTGCTTCGAAAGATACTGTATGCGCTCGGTGACCAGCGCTATCTGCACGGAGGTCGAGCCGGTATCGTTGGGTTTTGCGGAGAATTTTTCCGCTACTTCTCTGATTTTGTTCTTGGTTAATGCCATTTTTTTCTCTCTCTTTGTTGTAGTTTTTAGTCCTTGTTTTCGTTTCTTATTATATTAATTACTTACCTCTTTAGTCAATGAAAAGCCCCCCGCTGCCGGAGGGCTTTTAGCCGAAAAACGCTTGTTTTTCCGGCTTTATTTTATCTCCCAGTAGCCGCCGGAGTCAGTCTTGAGGATCCTTGCCGTTCCCCCCTCCACCAGCACTTTCTCCACCACGGAAGAGGTTTCCTCGCGTTTGATGTTCTTCTTGTAGATGCGGCTCTTTATTGCCAGGTTGTAATAAGCGGTATACCGGCCGGGGCCGTCGTTGGTCACGCTCAGGCCGCTGAGGGAGGCGGTTACCTCGTCATTGATCCGGAAGACATTGCGCAGCTGCTCCTCCAGTTCGCTTACGGAGGTGCCGTCGCCGGCTGTCCAGTCCGGGGAGACAAGGGCCAGCACCCGCGCGGCGTCGCGGGCGGAATAGGCCCGCGGGAAATCCTCGTAGAGCTTGCGCACCAGCGCCATGCCGGGGTCGCGCTTGTCCTGCGCCCCCTGTACTTCCCTTACCCGCCGGGCTTCGCTGATGGCCTTGCCGCTGTCGCTGCCCCAGAAGGCGCCGGTGGCTTTTTCCAGTTCATCGCGCTTCTTGCCGGCCTGCACGGTCCAGAAGCCGGTCTGCTCCAGGAGCTGCGTGCCGAAAAGTTTAGCCTTGCGCACCTCGGCGATCACGGCGGCCGTCTCCTGCTCCGCCTTTTGGGCCGGAGCGAAAAGTTTTTCTATGGCCGCGCCGTACTGCTCGTCGGGCAGGGTCCCCAGGGCCGACAGGTCTCCTGCGGTGTTGGCTTTGAAGGCCGAGGCGCCCTTGGCATAGGCCGCGACCAGGCGGGCCTCCTGGGCTTTCAGGTAGCGCAGGGCTTCTTCCGCCCCGAACATGCTCTCGGCGCCGGCGTCCAGGTCGTACTGCCAGCCTTCGGTCCCGTTCAGGTCCGGAGAGTACCCCTGGGTGCGCTTGTAGGCGTCGGCTATGGCGGCCTTGTGGGCCTTGTCCTCCGCCGAATAGGCGATAGAGGAGATCTCGTTCATCAGCGGGGACTGCTGCAGCTGCGAGAGTTCCCTGCAACGGCCCTCCAGGTCCAGGTAGAGCAGCCTGCCGCCGGCGTAGAGTTTCTGCGCCGCGGCGAAAGCCGGGCGCGCGGCCGTCACCTTGGCTTCCAGGTTCGCCAGGTCGTATTTCCCGTCGTAGGCGAACTCCGTCACGAACTGGTGGGACAGCGAGTTCAGTATCTCGTAGTGCTTGGCGGCTTCCACCCGGAATTTCTCCAGCTGGCCGACCACCTGCGGTTTGTAATCCTTGTAGGCCTGCAGCTTGGACGCGTAAGCGGCGGCGAGTTCCGAGGCTTCGGCGTAGATGGCGTTCTTGATGGCGGCGGCCTTGGCCGCGAGGGACCTGTATTTTTCAGGCAGGCCGCCGGTGGCGTTCAGGTAGCCTTCCGCGTATTTAAGCGGGCCTTCGTAATAGGTGCTCCAGAGGGCCATGTCCTTTATGTCGTCGGGCTGCGGCACGTAATAGCCCTGCGGCTTATAGATGTCGTAGGCCGAGCGCCACTGGCCCAGCAGGCCGGAGACTTCGGTGACTATCGGTTCGATCTGGCCTTTTATGTCGTTCTGGTGCTTCTCCAGGGCCAGGCGCATGGCGGCGATCTTCCCGGCCGAGGCCTCGGCCGAGGTCTCGGCGGACTGCATGGAGAGATAGGTGCGGACCCCGGTCAGGTTCTCTTCTAGGTAGGCCAGGCCGGCGTAAAGGTCCTCTATCTCGTCGGCGACGAAATAGCGGGTGCCGCTGCGCTCCGGCTTCTCCATCGCTTTCCAGGCGGCGTCGGCGGTTTTTTGCTGCCGCTCTATGGCGGCCCGCAGCGAGGCGATGTAGGAATCTATGGCCGACTGCATTTTCCGGCGCCGCTCTTCCTCCGTGTCCTTGGGCCCGGCGGCCGGCTGCGGCACCGACGCCGGTTTGGATGCGACGGGCGGCTTCAGCCCCTTGGGTTCGGCTTTCTTGGCCTCTTCGGCGGCCTTCTCGGCTTCCTTCTGCTCTTTTGCCTTGAGCCGCTGGGCTTCCAGGTAGACTGTGCCGGCTTTGGCCTTGGTCTCCTCTATCAGCTTGTCGGAGGCGGCTATGGCCGCCGCGGTTTTCTCCAGCCGGTCTTCCGCTTCGAACAATAGCTGGCGCAGCTCCGGCAGCTTCTTATCGAGCGTGCGCCCGTCAGAATCGTCCTCGAGCAGCTGCTTGGCCTTGAGCAGCAGCTCCATATTGTCCCTGGACAACTGGCCCTGCATTTCGTTCTGGTCGAACTTGTTGAAGACGAAGACGCCGGCTTTTACGGCGTCGCTGTAGCCGGGCACACCTAAGGATTCCTTGCCGACCTCCACCGCCCCTTTCTCGGCGATGTACTTGCCGGCGATCTTAAGGCCTTCCTTGGTGAGGACGCTGACACCTTCTTTGGCCGCCAAGGCTATGCCGCCTACGCCTACCGTGGCCACCGTAGCGGTGACTTCCACCACCTTGCAGGCCTTGGTTATGTTGTCGCGCTGTATCATCTCCTCGACGGTAGCCTTGGCGTGCTCCAGGCGCCTGCGCACCTCCAGGTTCGCGGTCTGCGTTTTGATGCCCTCACGGAGGTTCTTGCGGAACCCGGCGGCGTCATGGGAAAGCCAGACAAGCTCGTTCTGGGCTTCGCCGTAGGTCTTGGGCGCGTCGGCGCGGGCTGGCCCGGAGGCCGCCAGCAGCAGGATGGCAAGGAGCAGGTGTTTCATATTGTCCCAGTAAAAGCCGGTGCCGGGACCTCCCGGAGCCAAGCTGTTCTGTCTTAGAACTGTTTTGTTTTGAACTTAGCAACTTCGTTCCCTGCGGCAGGTATTGTGACCGGTTCCACGCAATAGAAACTGCCGCTAAGCTCGAAGCAATAGGCGAGGCCGGTGGAGATACCGGTCACACTGCCAAGGGCGGCGTAGCCTGAAAGGCTTTTGACCTCCGCGGAAGTCAGAGTGGCGAGTGATTTGCCCATGTTCTTGTGCCGGGTCACTCCGCCATAGCCGATATCGTTTGCCGATTCGTAGAACCAGATGTCGCCGCCGCCAGACGTGGAGCAGGTCTGTGATTCTGCAGTGAAAACGTATTGCATCACACAATTCCCAACGGTGCAAGCGTCGGTGCGGCAGTCTATCGTAACCGTCTCTCCGCCGCCCAGGGTGCCGGTCTCGTCCAGCGTAAGGTTCACGGCGGTATTGCCCAGCACTTCGCCGGTGGCCACGTTCTCCGCGTCGGACAGGCCGAACATCAGCGGCTGCTTCATGCTGAAGAGCGAGAGCTTGCCTTCCCTGGAGTCGAAGACGAATTCGGTAGCGCCGCTGTCGGTGCTGGTGGTGCCGGTCTTGTTCACTATCACCGTGCGGTTGAAAGTGACGGCGACGAAGACCCGGCCCTGCGCTCCGGCCGCGACGTTGTTGAGCGTGTAGCGCAGGTTGATCGAGCTGAGGGCGTCGAAGTCGCGCTTTACGGCCCGTTCCAGTATGGCTTTATCGCCAGCGAAGTTCTCCCCCACGCCGGCCAGGAATTTCTGCAGGTCCTCCCGGTTGTAGGCGGCGAACAGCGCGTCCAGGGTCTCTTTGACCTTAGCCTGCACGTTCTCTTCGGAGAGGGCTAACTCTTTGCGCGTTTCCTCGGGTTTATTGGTCTTGCCGGCGGTGTCCGTGACCTCTATGAGCAGGGCGTAGGTTTTGCCCGGTTCGGGCTTGAACGAATGCTCGAAAGATCCGTTCTCGGAGAATTTAACGTCAGCCCAGGTGGCCTTGTCGTCGAGCGTGATGCGCACGGAGCCGGTCTGGCCGCCGGCGGTCCGGCCGGATATCTTTACCAGGCCGTCGGCCCCCAGCATTTCCCGGAAGAGCTTAATCTTCGGGCCGGTCTCGTCGGCGGAGATCTTGTTGATGTGCAGGTACTTCAGGCCTACCTCGGCTTTGGACTTGCCGAAGATCCACCACTTGGCGTCGGCCGTCCCGGCCGAGATCAGTATTGCCGCCGCTAGTATCAGTAATTTCTTCATAATGTTTTTCCCCCTGGTCAGAACGAAGTGTTGAGCCCCAGCGTAACGCTTTTCTCGCGGAAGTTGCGGTTAGCCGTGCTGAAGGAGTAATCGTTGAACCCCGCGCGCAGGTAGATAGTGGAGTCGTTGAGCTTCGCCATCAGCTTAGGGCGCCAGTAGGCGGCCAGCGTGGCGAAGAACTTGTCCGAGTCGTCCGCCCCCGCCGCGGATTTGCGCAGCATGTTGGACCCGAGGCGCAGGTCGCTGGTGAGGTTGGCTCCCGGGGCGTCGACGCCCAGGCCCAGCGAGTACTCGTAGAGTTTGTCGGTCTCGTCGGCCAGTTCGTCCTTGGAATACCAGGTGCCGAGGTTTACCGAAGGTTTCAGCACCACGGAGCCCGCCTCGTGCCTGGAATTAAGCGAGGTATTGAAGTTAACTTCCTTCGCGTCGCGCACGTCCGTCTTGGTCTTGTAGAGCGTGTAGCCCAGGTTGGTGTCGGAGTCCAGCTCTCCGAAACGGTCGCGGTAGTTGGCGTTGAGGTAATGGTCCGCGCCGCTCGAGCCGGAACCGTACCTGCGGTCGAACTTGTAGGACAGGTCGGCGAAAGAATAAGGCCGGGAGGCGAAAGGCTTCTTTATGGCCGCCGAGAGTTCCGGCTTCCAGTTGCGCGTGGTGCCGGCCAGCTGGTCGTCGAGGTTGTTGCGGTACCAGAGCAGGCCGGAGGTGACCGTAACCTGTTTGGTGTACTTGTAGCGCCACTTGGCCTTGAACTTGCGGCGGTCCGGGCTGGCCGAGCCGAGGGCGGAGTAGAAGTCCGGCTCCACGTTCTCGTATTCCAGCGAGACGCGGCTGGGGTCGGCGTCGCCGACCAGTTCCAGGCGGGCGGCGTTCCCTTTGGCGGAGGTTTTTGCGGCCCCGGCCGAGGCGGAAAGGTCGGAGTCGGACGCGGAATATTCCCCGGCCGCGGTCAGCCCCGGCATCGGGACATAGCCGAAGTCGAAGGTGTAGTTCTTCGCGTCGTAGAGAGCGTCCCCGGCGGTTATCCGGCCGGTGTCCTTGGCCGCTACCGCGCTGAGGCCGGCCCAGAGGTCGCCGTTGAAAGTCTCTTTCACCCTCAGTCCCGCCGCCTGGCGGTTGACGGTGCGCGTGAGCGGATCTTTCCAGACCGAGTCCCAGCGCGGGTACGCCCAGCCGAATACGCCCGTGACCTCCGGCAGCCGCGTCCCTTCCTTATAATAGCGGTAGGAGCCGCCCTTCAGGGAAGTCGCCAGCGCGTACTGGGAGAAAGATTCAAAGACGTCGCCTACCGTAAGGGTGTGGGCCTTATTGGTGGCGCGGCCCTGTATGTTGGTCAGGGAGACCGTTTTGGCGTCGGCGCGCTCGTCGTCGGTGGCTTTGGCCCCGGCGGTGTAGTTGTACTCCCACTCCCCCCTGGTCCCGCTGCCGTAAAGGTTTAGGACTTCCAGGTAGTTTAACCCTTTGGTCAGGGAGGAGGACGCTTTGCCGGCGCCTTTGATCTCGTTGTTGACTACGGAGAATTCGTTAGAGGCGTGGAATTCACTGGTGTTGGCCGGGGCCGGCTGCGCGGCGTCCTGCGCGAAAGCCGTGACCGTCAAAGCTAATAGCATAGCTGTGTATGTAGCGCTGAGTTTCATTAATTCCTCCCTAACTATTCCGCTATTATAATATTTTTAACTATTCAAAATACCAGAAATTGCCTTTCATCGTTTTAGCGATTACGGGCTTCCCGCGCTCGTTAATCGAAACTTCTTCTTCGACAGAGGATTTTTCCTCGTGCTTTATATTCTGATCGAAGATCCGGCCGGTGATGGTCATGGTGTAGGTCGTCTTGTATGCCCCGTCTGCTTTCTTGATCACGCGCAGGCCGGTGATAGTGCAGCGGACCTCGTTGAAGACGGTAAAAATATTGCGGAGGTAGCCGGAAAGTTCGCTCATGCTCGTGCCGTCCCCGGCGTCCCAGTCCGCGGAGATATAGCGCAGGACCTGCGATTCGTTCTTGGCTTCGTAAGCGCGCTTGAACTCCGCGTACATGATTTCGATCGCGCCGATGTTAGGGTCCATCGTGGTAGGGACTACCCGCGGCTTTTCAGGGCCTATAGGCTTATCGGCCGGTTTAGCCGGGGGAGCAACCGGGATATCGGGTTTATTCACAGGCTTAACGGGGACATCAGGTTTGTCCGCCGGAGGTTGAGGCTTGTCCACGGGCAATGCGGGTTTGTCAGCAGGAGGGACAGGCTTATCTGCCGGAGGCAGTGGTTTATCCACGGGCGTTACAGGCTTATCCGGAGGAGGTATTGGTTTATCGACAGGCGGCAGGGGTTTGTCCACGGGCGGCACGGGCTTGTCTGCGGGAGGCACCGGTTTGTCTGCCGGGGGCACTGGCTTGTCCGCCGGAGGCATAGGTTTATCCGCTGGCGTTACAGGCTTATCCGCCGGAGGTATTGGTTTATCTACAGGCGGCAGGGGTTTGTCTGCCGGCGGCACGGGCTTGTCCACCGGCGGCACAGGCTTCTCTACCGGCGCCTCCGGTGGTGCAGGTTTATCTGTCGGGCCGGCGGGCGGCCAGGGCTTGTCTTTAGGCCAGAAAGGCGGTTTGCCTACCGGCCCAGTCGGCTGCGAGGGCTTGTCGCTGGGCCCCTGCGGCTGAGGTTTGTCGGCGGGCCCGTCCGGCAGCGACGGCTTATCAGAAATAACGAGTTTCGTGTTCTGCTTTGCCGTCGCTATCCTGGTCTTCATGCTGTCGACATTCACGCCGAGGTTTACCTTCATGCCGGCGGAAATATCAGCGGCTTTATATTTAACTTCAAACGCCAGAACTTCGGTTTCAAACGCCGCCACTTTTTCCCAGGACGCCGTATCGAGTTTGGTGTTGGCTTCGGTTTCAGCCGCCCTGATCCTGACCGAAAGAGCGTTGGCTTCCTTGTCATAGACGGCGTCCGCCGCCTGCTGGCGCAGGTATTCAGTATAGTCCGCCTTAAGCGCGTCTATGGCCGAGCAGAATTCCTGTATGCCCTGCTTTACCGTCGTATCGAAAGCGCCGCGGGTAAGGGTTATAAAGCGCGCGGTGTCGGCCTTGACCAGGTCTTCCCCCCACATCCCCACATAATCGTAAGCCGCGCTTTTATCCAGCTTCCCTACCAGCCGGCCTCTGAACAGCGCGCCTTCGGCCGAGTCGTCCGACTCTATTTTAAGCCCCCGCATCTTGGCCGCTTCCCCGGTGAAATAATCCGCGGTATAGAAACAGCACTTTTTCTCAAAGGGAATAAAAATATAATTTTTAGGAAGGTAGACGTCCTTGAAGTAATCCTCGGCCATGGCCGCCACAAAAGTTTCCAGCCCCAGGTTATACTGCGTGTCCAGGGCGAACAGGCCCGAAGCACGCGCCGCGCCGACCAGGCCGCTCCTGGCGGTTTGCGCTTCCCCCTGGTTCATCAGCGCGCCGGACTCGGTCATCAGCTGGCTGCAGGAGGGTTCTTTGACGCTGTTAAAGGCGAAGTAATCTTTGGGCGCCTGGGGCGAGCAATATTCAGTGTAGTCCCTGGTCCGCTTCTTGCTGAGTTTTGCGGCCGCCTCGGCGATAGCCGCCTCTCCTCTGGTCAGCAGTGCCGCCTGTTTTCTAAGCCGGGCGATATCAGCCACCATGCTTTCAAAGTCGGCCTGCCAGTTATCCCGTTTCACTTTGATCCTGTCCCCGACGGCGACAGCTTTTGCCAGCTCCGCCGTAAGGAATGCATTCTGGCTTTTCGCGCCGGAGAGCGCGCTGGCGCGGAACAGCTGGTCATAGCCGACCTCCTCCGCTTTCAGACCGGGGTCGGGATACAGGTAAATTTTTATAAGATGGAGCGGCAGCTCGGCCTGGCTTATGCGCGCTTCGATGGCGGCGATATCCGCGAGGTTTTCCTCCAGTTCTTTTTTTGTGGCCGCGCTATTCGCCACTTGCCTGAGCACATAGTCGAAATCCTCTATCTTGTATTTAAGCTCGCCGGCTTTTATCGTTATGGCATTCGCCCGGTCATTAAGCGTGTTCCGGTAAAGGTCAAAGTAGGCGGCCTGCCCCGGGCGCAGCCTGGGTTCCGGCAGGGCGTCTTTCGGGAAGTCCAGCCGGCCGATCCCGCCGTACTCCGGCGAATCGGCGGCCTTTTCCACATCCCAGGAAGAGCCCGGGATGACGCCTTCGTTTACCATCTTGCGCAGCACATTGGCTACCCTGGTCACCTCCGTCGCCAGCGGGCGCTCGGTGGCCTTGCTTTCGGCGTCAAGCAGCCCGATAAAATGTTTTACCTGCGCGGTTATGGCGCGGTATTCGTCATGGCTTAATTCCTGGTATTTTATGGTCTCATTGTTGAAAACCCCCAGCGTGACCATGGAGACCGAGTCGCTCTTGCTGCCGTAGGTGCCGCGGAACTGCTCGCCCTGGGCGGCGTAGCGTTTTTTTACATTCTCCCATTCCGCGTCCACGCGGTCGTAATAGGTCTGCACGTCCGGGTTCCGTGTGGCTGTCCACGGGGCGCCGAAATATTTCCCGCGGATCTCCTCCTGCATGTCGTCGAGCTTCAGGCCGAATTCGAAATAGGACGCGCGGGCAGAAACCTGGGCCTTGCCTGTCTCTTCCGCCACTTCTTCCGCCAGCTCTTTGGCGGCGGAGTAGCCCAGGTAAGTTCCTTTAAACTCTTCCAGCTTGCGCAGCTTTTCTTCGGAAGCGGCCAGGGCCTGGCGGGAGGCTTCGCGCAGCGCGGTCTTGGCTTTGTTTACGTCGTCGGCGGCTTTCTGCAGGCGCTCTTCCATCTTGGCCTGCGCCTCGCGCTGCTTTCTGGTTTTCGCGTCGATCTCGCGGCGCATGGTAAAAAGAAAATCTCGCAGCCGCGCGCGCATCTGCACCGCGCCGGAATCCGTGCCCTTGCCTTCCCACAGGTACTGGGCGAACTCCACGCCTTCCTCGTCCCAGCGGCGGGCCACGTCCAGGCCGATCTCGCGCTCGCTGGTCTTGAGCAGCCACTTGCCGAAATTCTCCGGGCTGGCGGCATATTCCGGGTACATCACGCTGAACATCGCCATCTTGGCTGTTTCGGTGGCGTAGCCCATCACGTAGCTGACCAGGGCTTTGGTCAGTTCCGCGCCCAGCTTCACCCAGCTGTAGCCGGGGATATAGGCTTCGGCGACTTTGTCGTAGATGGTGGCGCTGAGTTCTTTAAAGCCTTCCAGCGGGCCTTCGTCCCGCGTCTTGCGCATTACTTCCCAGGTCACCTTGGCGCCTTCTATGCCGGTGGTCAGGGCCTTCATGTTCTTGGCGGTGGCGTCGGCCACCTTCGCGTCCATCAGGGCGGCGTCATACGGGATGCCGGTATGGATGGCGGTCAGCATTTGCGGGATGGCGATATCCTTGACCGCGCGGGCGGTGAGGACTTTCTCGGCGTAATCTTCGAGCTTTTGCTGGAGGGCGGCCTTGGCGGTTTCCTCGGTCTTTTCTTTGATGCGGGTTTCGGCTTTCTTCAGGATGTAGTCCACTTTCTGCTGCGGCGTCATGGCCTGCACATCGGTCAGGTCGGTGAAGTAATCCTTCATGGAGCCCAGGAGCTGGGCGGCGGCTTTATCCGCGGCTTTGGAGATCTTATTCTCTTCGGCGCGCCCAGTGGATACAGCGGCGCAGAGCAGCAGGACAGGCAACAGCGGTTTTATGAAGCGGTTCGTCATCAGAACAGGTTGGTGCCGTTGGGCTGGTACTTGTAGCGTATGGTCAGCGGGCTGAGGGCGGTAACCTCAAGGGCCGCATATTTTCCGTTCGGCAGGTAAACGGCATAGCATGCCCCGGATGCAGCGGCGATAGCGCCTATTGGAGTTATGTACCCGTTGGGGTAGCTGTCTACAGAGTCTATGTTTGAAATTCCGGCACAGGAGGGAATGGCTTTGTACATTACCACGCCGGCGCCAACTGCGGGCCGGAAGTTGAGCTGGTTGTCTGCAGGGCTGTTCTTTAAATCCGGATTCGCAGTCGCAAGCACGATCGTATCGGTTTCAAAAAATATCCCCTGCGGCGGTACGCCGGGGTTTAATACCCGGCTGCCTGAAGCGGTTATCGGGTTCGAGGGTTCGTCCAGGTCCTCCGGGGCAACGGTGGTGACCGTGCCTACCGGGCCGATCGCAATTATATCCACATTGTCAGGCCCCTGCGTTACGGTGCCGGTGCCTACGTCTGAGGCCAGGCTCAGGCCGAAGATCAGCGGGTTCTTCATGCTGTAAACCTGCCAGCCTTTTTCCCCCTGCTTGAATACGAATTCGGTTATGCCCGAGTCGGAATAGGGCTGGCCGTCTTTGGCGGAAATAACCTGGCGCCTATAGTTAAGCACAACCGAGGTCCTTCCCGCCTGCCCCGAGGCGAGACCGGAAAGCGTGTAGGCCAGCCGGATCTCGCTGAGCGCCGAGAAATCCTTGCGCACCGCCGTGTCCAGGATAGCTGCGTCGCCGGCGAAGTCGGGGCTGACGTAGGCCATGAAAGCGGCCGGGGTCTCCGCCTGGTAGGCGGCTATCATCGCGTCCAGCGCTTTTATGATCTCGGCGCGAACGTCCGTGTCGGTGAACTGTATTTCCCGCTCGGTGGCCGCCACCTCGTTGGTCTTGCCGGCGGTGTCCATGGCTTTTACCGATAATTTGTAGGCTTTGCCTGTTTCCGGCGCGAAGGCGTATTCGAACGTCCCGTCGGCGGAGAGTCTGGCTTTCTGCCAGTCGGCCGGTTCGGCCAGGCTGATCTGCACGGTCCCGATATTGCCTTTGCGCACCGAGGCGCGGCCCTTGACCAGGGCCTGGCCGTCTTTAAGTGTTGAGCGCGGGATCTTTACTTTTGGCCCGGCCTCGTCCATTGAAGCGCCGCAGACGTATAGGTAATTTATTTTAACTTCGTTGGCACCCTGTCCGAAGATCCACCAGCCCGCGGAGGCGCGCGCTAAAACAGAGATGAATATTAGAGCGCATAAGTAGATCTTTTTTTGCATTTTATTCTCCCCTGGCATCCTGTGCACAATGATATCAAATTCTTCGGCGGCGTTAAATTTGTTATCATTTCAGGACGCAAACCACAGCTGGCAAGGAGCCGCCGCGTTATGAAGAACAATAAGATTTACGCCAACAAGATAGCCTCTTTCCTTAACAAAGAGCCGCGGGATTTTACCCGCGCGGACATAGTTAAGTATGTCAAGGCCAACGGCATCAAGATGATAAATTTCCGGTACGCCGCCGGTGACGGCCGCCTGAAGACCCTTAATTTCATCATCAACGACGAGCGCTACCTGGACCGGATCCTTTCCGCCGGGGAAAGGGTGGACGGCTCCAGCCTCTTCAAGAGCATAGACGCCGGTTCCAGCGACCTCTACGTCATGCCCCGCTACCGCACGGCCTTCGTTAACCCGTTCTCCGCCGTGCCCGCCGTGGATATCCTCTGCTCCTTCTACACCCCCGACGGCAAGCCTTTTGCCAGCGCTCCGGCGGAGGTGCTGCGCCGGTCTGAAGCGGAGTTCAAGAAAGTTTCCGGCTGCGATTTTCACGCCCTTGGCGAACTCGAGTATTACGTGATCTCCCCCAAGAACCTGCTCTACCCCACGGGAACGCAGAAAGGCTACCACGAATCTTTCCCCTTCTCCAAGTGGGAGGGCCTGCGCACCGAGGCGATGGCCGCCATCGCCGAGGCCGGCGGCCGGATAAAATACGGCCATTCCGAAGTGGGCTTCATCCGCACCGAGGATTCGGAGATGGCGCAGCAGGAGATAGAGTTCCTGCCGGTGCCCGCCTCCGAGGCCGCCGACCAGCTGGCCGTGGCCAAATGGATCCTTAACGGCATCGGCCACAAATACGGCGTGGTGATCTCTTTCGCCCCGAAGATCTCCATCGGCCACGCGGGGTCCGGCCTGCACGTGCATACCTGCCTGTTCAAGAACGGCCGGAACATCATGCTCGACAAGGCCGGGCTGTCCCCGTCCGCCCGCAAGCTTGTCGCCGGGTTCCTTGAACTCGCCGGCCCGATTACCGCGTTCGGCAATACGGTCCCCACTTCTTATTTCCGCCTGGTGCCCCACCAGGAAGCCCCCATCAACGTCTGCTGGGCCTACCGCAACCGCTCGGCGCTGGTGCGCATCCCGCTGGGCTGGATCAACGCGGCCGGCATGGTTAAGGACGCCAACCCCGGCTCCGCCGCGCCCGCTATTGAATCCACCCAGACGGTGGAGTTCCGCTCCGCGGACGGTTCCGCCAACCTGCATTTCCTGATGGCCGCGCTCTGCGTGGCCGCCCGCCGGGGTTTCGAGCGCAAGGACGCGCTGGCCTTCGCGGACAAGTATTTCGTGGACAAGAACATCTACCACAAGGAGCACGCGGCGCTGCAGCAGAAGCTGCCCAAGCTCCCTTCCTCCTGCTGGGCCTCCGCCGATTCTCTCGAGAAGAACCGGGCGGCTTTCGAGGCCCGCGGCGTTTTCACCCCCCAGGTCATAGACGGCCTGATCAAGCGCCTCAAGGCCTACGACGACCGCAACCTCAGCGAGCGCCTCTACGGCAAGGAAGAGGAAATAAAGCGGCTGGTGGACGAATACCTGTACTGCTGAAGCCGCAGCCTGACCGCCCATGAATCTTCAAAGTGAAAGAACGCGGTGGTTCCTGTTCGCCGGTGCGGCCCTCCTGGCGGCGGCCGGGCTGTTCTTTACGCGGCCCTGGGATTCTTCGGGCTGGGACGAGCCGGAGCTGAGGATCTCCAGCGGCACTTTCAGCGGCAGCCTGGATTCGCTGCTTAAAGCGGAAGGCCTGGGCGACCCGGAGCGGTACCGCATCTCCGCCGCTCTCTCAAAAAAAATCAACCTGCGCCGGCTTCGCCCGGCGGATTCTTACGAGCTGGTTTTTTCTACCTGGGGCCCGCTGCGCTCGCTCGCCATAACCAAGGACCTGCAGCTCTATTCCCTGTCCGCGCTGGACGGCGGCGGTTACGGCGTTTCGGTGGAAGCCGTCGCGCTGCGTGAAACTTCCGGGAAATTGTCCGGCGGGATAACGACCTCTCTCTGGGACTCCATGAGCGCGGCCGGCGTACCCCCGGCGGCGATACTGGACTACGCCGATATCTTCTCCTGGTCCGTGGACTTTCTGACCGAGGTCCGCGGCGGCGACCGCTGGGCGATGGCCTGGGACTACAAAACCGACCCCGCCGGGAAAGTAGTGGCGCAAAGGATAACGGCCGCATTTTACGACGGGCAGGAGACCGGGCGCAAGGCCGCCGCGGCCTGGAAGGACGGCTATTACGACGAGGAAGGCCAGTCCCTGCGCAGCATGTTCCTGCGCGCCCCCCTGCAGTACAGGCGCATCTCCTCCTATTTCACCAACCGCCGCTTCCACCCGGTCCTTAAATATTACAGGCCGCACCAGGGCATAGACTACGCCGCCCCCACGGGGACCCCGGTCTCAGCGGTGGCCGACGGCACGGTAACCTACTCCGGCTGGAAAGGCGGCAACGGCAGGCTGGTGATGCTCAAGCACGGCGGCGGCTACCTCACTACTTACGGGCATCTGTCGCGCTTCGCCAGGGGCGTGAAAAGGGGCCGGCGCGTCGCCCAGGGCGACGTGATAGGCTATGTCGGGTCTTCGGGGCTTTCCAGCGGGCCTCACCTGGATTTCCGCGTGAAGCTGAACGGGACCGCGCTGAATTTCCTTAAAATGAAGTACCGCTCAAGCGGGGGCGTGAGCGGTACTGCCAGGCAATCCGTGGCCGCGGCCATCAAGGCCCTCGGCGACGGGCGCTGACTTGGGTCAGCGCAGGAATTTCCAGAGGTCTATCGCCATCGGGATCATCTCCACGGCGATCAGGACGATGATTATGATTTCCAGCCAGTGGCTGCGCCGGGTGTTGATCTCGCCGTGGAGGATTTGGCTTATCTGCGCCAGCGTCTCCATCTTGCGCGAGATGCTCTTGCGCCAGTCGTCGAAGTGGAATTCCAGGGCGGAAGCCCTGAAGGCCACGGCCAGGTAGGGGTCGCCGACGGTCTTGAGCGAATTCTCCACCCTGCCCAGGAAGTCCGAGAATTCCATGTACTTGCGGCTGGCGTCCTCGGCGATGTCCGAGTAGAAGTTGCGGAAGATGTGCACCACGCTTTCCTGCTTGGTCTCCATGGTGTCGTAGAGGTCGTCGAGCTTGCGCCCCAGCATCTCGTCGTAGTAGCGGAACTCCAGCAGGTGGGTCAGCGAAAATTCTATTACGTCGGCCACGTCGCGCTCCCCGTCCGGCTCTATGAGCAGGGCGGAGTTCCAGTCTATGATGGCCAGGTCGGAGCTGGAATACTGGATGGCGCTTTCCGTTATGAAAGCGCGCGATTCCTCGCTCAGGTTCTCGCGGGACTCGGCCAGGATGAGCGCGGCCACGTCCACCTGCCTGATGAACTCTTTCGGGTTCTCTATCCCGTCGGCTTTCTCTATGATGTAGGTGATGTAGTCCTCGTAGATGTCCCACTCGGCCGGGGCGGTGACGCAGGGCAGCAGCTTCTTCTTCAGCGCGTCCTTGCGGGAAACGCAGAGCAGGTCCACTTCTTCGGACACTTCCAGTTCGGCGGCCGTCTTCACCAGCGCCGCCCAGGC
This sequence comes from uncultured Elusimicrobiaceae bacterium, assembly GCA_964417965.1. GTDB lineage: Bacteria > Elusimicrobiota > Elusimicrobia > Elusimicrobiales > UBA9959 > UBA9959. The sequence continues at coordinate 172,760 of CAYQJX010000001.1, read as the reverse complement.
GCAGCCGGGCGGGATGGGGATCTCGAGCGTGACGGAGATGACGCCGTAGTTCCAGATGCGGGCGAAGATGCGCAGCGGGAATTTGCCGGAGGGCAGGTCCAGCGTTTCTTCGCCGAGGTCCGCCTTGAGCGGGGATTCCTTTATGATGATAGCCTTGCGCGTATCCGTGGCGAACTTCAGGCGCGGGCCTTTGGCGTCCGCGCTCATCAGCTGCTCGGCGCGGAGCAGAGAGATCTCGCCGCCTATGTCGAAGACCCTGTGTACGAGTATGGTGCCTTTCTGTATAAAGGTGGACATTTTTTCTCCGGGCCTTCTTTACTTCGCGGCCAGCAGCGCTTCTATCGCGGACTTCATCATCGGGGCGTAGGATTCGTCGTAACCTTCCCAGACGTCTACCAATTTTCTTTCTCGGTCGACAAGGTAGATGTAGGGAACGCCCCGCGCCTTGTACGCCCGGAACGCCTCTCGTCCGTCGTAGGCCAGCGGGAAAGTTATGCCCAGGTCCCGCGCGAAATTCAGGGCGCCCTGCTTGTCGTCGTCCAGGTTTACGCCCAGGACGCTGAGGCCGGGGCCGTATTTCTTTGAAAGCGTTTCAAGGGCGGGGCCGGCCAGGCGGCAGTAGGGACAGCCCTCCGTGAAGAACATGAACAGGACGGGTTTGCCGGCGTAGGCGGACAGGTCGATTTCCCCGCCCTTCGCGCCGGGCACGCGGAACGCGGGGACCTGCATCGCGGGCGCGGCGGCGGCCTGCGGGGCGTCCAACTGCGGCAGCGCTATCTTGACGGGCCCCAGATAGGCGAACGCGGCGGTATACGCGAGGGAGAGAAGGGTCATTGTGGTTTTATTCATAATCGTGGGTTACGTATCTATTTTATTACTTTTCTGAGCTCGTCCAAAATAAAGTTGGCCGCGCAGGCCCTGACAAAACTCCGGGTGCCGCGGAACTGCCTCCTGAAAACCCTGACCCCGCGCGGACCGGCCAGGCCGAAGTGGACCAGACCTGCCGGCTTGGCGGGCGTGCCGCCGCCGGGCCCGGCGATGCCGGTCACCGAAAACGCGTAGTCGCTCCTGAAGACCCTGCGGGCGCCGGCGGCCATCTCGCGGGCGCACTCCGCGGATACGGCCCCGTGCCGCTCCAGCGTGCCCGCCTTTACCCCCAGCACTTTGTGCTTCGCGGAGTTGGAATAAACCACGGCGCTGCCGTTGAACCAGGCGGAGCTGCCGGCGATATCGGTGATCAGCTGCGCGGCGAGCCCGCCGGTGCAGGATTCGGCGCCGGCGGCGGTTTTGCCGGCCGCTTTCAGCTTTTCACCCGCTGCCGAGGCCAGGGTGGCGTCGCCCTCGCCGTAAAGGTGCCGGCCGAGCAGCCGGCGGCAGGCCGCGGCCGCCTCCGCTACGGAGCCGCGGCTGTCGTCGCCGCTTATCAGGAAGTCTACGGTGCCGGGCCCGGCAAGGACGGTGAAGTCCAGTCCTTTGAACCGTGCCATGGCCGGGCGCAGCAGCTTTTCCGCCTGCGTCTCCCAGAGCCCGGCCGCGTGCAGCCTGACCTGCCTGACAGGCGGAAAACGGAAAAAACCGCGCAGCTCTTCTTCCAGGAAATTGGGGAACATCGGTTCCCATTCTTTGCGCGGGCCCGGCAGCAGTACCAGCATTTTCCGGCCGCGCGTGAGAACCTGGCCGAAGGCGGTGCCGTTGGTGTTCTCCAGGGACTTCGCCCCCTCCAGCAGCAGGCACTGGTCCCGGAAATTGGGCGGGAGCTTTTTAAGGCCGTAGTTAATGGAGAGTATCTTTTCGCAGGCTTTGGAGTGGACGAGCCGGCGCCCGAGCGCCCTGGCCGCGGCCTGGCGGGTAAGGTCGTCGAAAGTGGGGCCCAGGCCGCCGCAGGCTATTACCAGGTCGGCGCGCCGCAGCGCCCCGGCCAGGCAGTCCGCTATCCCGGCGAGGCTGTCCCCCGGGGATTGTTCCCGGGTTATCCGGAAGCCCAGCGGGGCCAACCGTTCGTGGAACAGCGGCACATAAAGATTGAGCTTGCCGGAGAGGAGTTCCGAGCCGGTGCAGACTATTTCCGCTTTGCCCGCTTTCATAGCTAAAGATTAGCATAATGGCGCCCTGATTGACACCTCGGAACGTATTTGGTAGTTTTGACTTCGGGAGCCCTGGAGGCAACGTGATAAAAGACACTCTTACCAAGATAGAATCCGCCATCGCCAAGATAAAGGCCGGCGAGTCCAAGGAAAAGACGGAGCTGGTCGCCCTGCTGGGCAAGCTGAAGGCGGAGCTGGCCGCCCTGCCCGAATCCAAGGTGGAGGAGGCGCGCAGCATCGGCTATTTCACCGAGGTCGCCGCCCACGAGGTTACCCGCGAGAACGCCAGCGTCCAGCTGAAGAACCTTTCCATTTCCGGGATCTCCTACGCCGTCAAGGGGTTCGAGGTTTCGCACCCGCAGCTCGTCTCCGTAGTCAACGAGCTCTGCATGGTGCTGGCCAGGATGGGGATATAGCTCTTTCCCGGGAGGGCCGATGAACCGGTTCCTGTTCTCCGCGGCCGTGCTTGCCTGCTTTATGACCCTTAACGGTATCTCTCCGGCGGCCGAACCTCCGAAGCCCAGAAAAGTCCCGCGCACCCTGGAGAAGCACGGCATCGTCAGGGTGGACGATTATTACTGGCTCAAGGACAGGAAGTCCCCGGAGGTGCTGGCGCACCTCAACGCGGAGAACGCCTACGCGCAAGCCGCGCTGGCCCATACCGAAAAACTGCAGGAAAAACTTTTCGCCGAGATGAAGGGCCGCATAAAGGAGGACGACTCCACCGTGCCTTTCAGGTACGGCGGCTATTATTATTACAAGACCTACAAGGCCGGCGGCGAGTACCCCATCTTCGCGCGCAGGAAAGGCTCCCCTGAAGGGAAGGAGGAGATCCTGCTCGACGTGAACGTGCTGGCCGAAGGCAGGGCTTTCTGCTCGGTACGGTTCCCGGCCGTGCGCCCGGACCACAAGATGATCGCCTACGCCATGGACACCGGCGGGCGCCGTTTTTACGACGTATACTTCAAGGACCTGGAGACCGGCGAGACGCTGAAAGAGCGCCTGGAGAAGACGGCCGGCGATATGGCCTGGGCCAACGACAATAAAACGCTGGTCTACGTGAAGCAGAACCCGGAGACGCTGCGCTGGGAGAAGGTCTTCTCGCACCTGCTCGGCGACGCGGCCGATAAGGAAGTCTATTTCGAGGCCGACGAAACTTTCGAGGTGGGCGTGGGCAAGTCCAATACGGACAAGTTCATCTTCCTGCGCTCCGGCTCCACCCTTTCCACCGAGTACCGCGTTATCGACGCGGACCGGCCCGCCGGCGCGCCGAAGGTGTTCCAGCCCCGCACCCCAGGGCTGGAGTACGACATCGAGGACGGCGGCGACAAATTCTACGTGCTTAATAACGACCAGGCCAAAAATTTCAAGGTTTCGGTCTGCCCTTCCTCCGCTACCGCGAAGGAGAACTGGACCGGCCTGGTCCCCCACCGCGAGGATACGCTGGTGGAGTATCTCGACGTTTTTGAGGATTGGCTGGTGCTCAAGGAGCGGACCAACGCGCTGGGCCGGTTCCACGTTTTTAACCGGGCCGACGGCAAGGAGAGCTGGATAGACTTCGACGAGCCGGCGTACATGGCGGAGCTCGGAGAGAACTTCGAGTACAGGACCGGCATGCTGCGCGTGACCTACGAGTCGCTCACTACGCCGGACTCGGTCTACGACGTGGACCTGGTCAGCGGCAGGAAGACGCTGATGAAGCGACAGGAGGTGCTGGGCGGCTTCGATCCCGCGGCTTATGCGGCCGAGCGGCTCTGGATCACGGCGCGCGACGGGGAGAGGGTCCCGGTCTCTATCGTCTATAAAAAAGGCATGGACCTTAAAAGCGGCAGGAACCCTGTATATATTTATTCCTACGGCTCCTACGGCTATAGCTCCGACCCGTATTTCAGCTCGGTGCGGCTGTCGCTGCTGGACCGCGGCTTCATCTGCGCCATCCCGCATATCCGCGGCGGCTCCGAGATGGGGCGGCGCTGGTACGAGGACGGCCGGCAGCTGAAGAAGAAGAACACCTTCTACGATTTCATCGACGCTACCAGGTATCTTATCGATAACGGCTATACTTCCCCCGCCCATGTTTACGCCGAGGGCGGCTCGGCCGGCGGGCTGCTGATGGGCGCGGTGGCCAACCTGGCGCCGGAGCTTTACCGCGGCATTATAGCGGCGGTGCCGTTTGTGGACGTGGCGACCACGATGCTGGACCCGGATATCCCGCTGACCACGGGGGAATACGACGAGTGGGGCAACCCCAACGTGAAAGAGTCTTTCGAATACATCCTCTCCTATTCCCCCTACGACAACGTGGGGCGGAAAGCCTACCCCAACCTGCTGATCACCACGGGCTTGAACGATTCGCAGGTGCAGTACTGGGAGCCGGCCAAGTGGGCGGCCAAGCTGCGCGACCTGAAGACGGACAAGAACCTGGTGCTGCTGAAGACCGACATGGATACGGGGCACGGCGGCAAGTCGGGGCGCTTCGAGGCGCTTAAACTGACGGCGCTGGAGCAGGCTTTCATGCTGGACCTGGAAGGGATAAAAGAGTGAGGCTTTCTGAAGTTAAGCGGCGCAACCGCGTGATCGGCATCGTGGGAGCGGCCGTCCTCTTCCAGGCCGGCGGCCTGGACGGGCGCCTGCGCGGTATCGGCGGCCCGCTCTTCTCGTTCGCGGTACTCGTCCTGCTGTTCTTCCTCTCCCCCATCCTCCTCGAATACCTCGAACGCAAGTTCACCAAATAACTGCAGGTCAGGCCGATCGGGGGGTGGTCCTGCGCTCCTGGCTGACCGCAGGGAAACCGTTGCGCGGTTTCCCCCCGCCTTTCGGAAATTATGGCGGGGCCCCCTTTCCCCAAAGTCGCGCAGGACCACCCCCCGACCGGCCCTCCCCGGTTACTCGCTCTCCCAAAGTCGCGCGGGACCATGCCCCGGCCATCCCCTCAGTCTTGTGATGCTTTAACGCAGTGCCTGGCGGCGTGCCGGGGAGTTCTTTGGAGGGGAGACCGCAGGGGGCAGGTTAGCAAAAGCCCCTCGGAGGACGAGGCTTGCGTAAGCGCCGAGTCCGAGAGCGGCAGGCGCGGCCACGGTGTGGCCGACGCCGATTTTGCGATCTGCCCCCTGCGGCAGGCCCCGAACCCTTTCCCCCGGACGAAGATCAGTCACAAGTCTCCCCCTTCCTTTATATTATTGCCCATGGGGCCGCCCATTTTGTATTATTAATGAAAGACCTCCCCAAGGGGTTTCCGCCCGCACCCGCGGGCCAGATGGTAAAAGACAACAGGAGCCAATGATTATGCCCAAGACGGCCGTTAAATCCAAAGCGAAAGTGTCCAATTCCGTTAAAATTTCCAAGAAAGTAATATACTTCTTCGGCGGCGGCAAAGCCGAAGGTAAAGCGTCCATGAAGAACCTGCTGGGCGGCAAGGGCGCCAACCTCGCCGAGATGGCCGGCCACCCCGACCTGCGCCTGCCCGTTCCCCCGGGCTTCACGCTGACCACCGAAATTTGCACCTACTACTGGGGCAACAAGCGCTCCTACCCGAAGGGCCTCACCCAGGACGTCGAAAAGAACATCCGCAAGGTGGAAGAGATCACCGGCAAGAAGTTCGGCGACGCCAACAACCCCCTGCTCGTGTCCGTGCGCTCCGGCGCCCGCTCCTCCATGCCGGGCATGATGGAGACCATCCTGAACTGCGGTCTCACCACCGAGACCATCCCGGGCCTGATAAAGCTCACCAACAACCCCCGCTTCGTGTACGACTCGTACCGCCGCCTGATCATGATGTACTCCGACGTCGTCATGGAAAAGGCCGCCGGCATAGAGCCCGCCGACGACCAGGGCATCCGCAAGCAGCTTGAGCGCATCATGCACGACATGAAGACCAAGAGGGGCGCCAAGTCCGACACCGACCTGACCGCCGAGGACCTGAAGGAACTGTCCGTTCTCTTCAAGGCCAAGGTGAAGGAAGTCATCGGCAAAGAATTCCCGGACAACCACATGGACCAGCTGTGGGGCTCCATCGGCGCCGTGTTCGCCTCCTGGATGGGCAAACGCGCCGTGTCCTACCGCCGCATAGAGGGCATCCCCGCCGAGTGGGGTACGGCCGTCAACGTGCAGGCCATGGTGTTCGGCAACATGGGCGAGAACTCCTCCACCGGCGTGGGCTTTACCCGCAACCCCGGCACCGGCGAGAACGCCTTCTTCGGCGAGTTCCTTGAGAACGCCCAGGGCGAGGACGTGGTGGCCGGCATCCGCACCCCCCACCCCATCAACGAATCCAGCCGCAACGAGCAGTCCAAGAACCTCAAGTCCCTGGAACAGCTGATGCCCGCGGCCTACAAAGAGCTCGCCGCCATCCGCGCCAAGCTTGAGAAGCACTACCACGACATGCTCGACATCGAGTTCACCATCGAGGCCGGCCGCCTGTGGATGCTTCAGTGCCGCGTCGGCAAGCGCAACGGCCTCGCCGCCGTGCGCATGGCCCTCGACATGCAGAAGGAGAAGCTCTCCACCAAGGAAGAGGCGATAATGCGCGTCTCCCCCGACCAGCTCGACGAGCTGCTGCACCCCATCCTCGACCCGAAGATGGAGCTCGGCACCAAGCCCCTCGGCAAAGGCCTCCCGGCCGGCCCCGGCGGCGCCGTCGGTATGATAGTTTTCACGGCCGAAGAAGCCGTTAAGTGGAAGAAGGAAGGCAAGAACGTCATCCTCGTCCGCGAAGAGACCAACCCCGAGGACGTCGAGGGTATGAGGGCGGCGGAAGCCATCCTCACCGCCCGCGGCGGCATGACCTCGCACGCGGCCCTCGTGGCCCGCGGCTGGGGCAAGTGCTGCGTCGTAGGCTGCGCCGACGTGAAGATAGACCTGAAGGCCCGCACCCTGCACCTCGGCGGCGCGACCCTCAAGGAAGGGGACTGGATCTCCCTCAACGGTTCCCGCGGCTTCATCTACACCGGCAAGATGGCCCTCGTCGAACCCGGCGAAGTGACCATGCAGATGCTCCAGGATTTCCTGAAGTTCTGCAATTCCGTCCGCGCCCTGAAGGTTTGGACCAACGCCGACACCCCCGCGGACGCCACCCAGGCCCGCATGTACGGCGCCGAGGGCATCGGCCTCTTCCGCATAGAGCACATGTTCTACGGCAAAGGCTCCGACGCGGCGCTGTTCCAGCTGCGCAAGATGATCATGTCGAAGAACCTCGAGGAGCGCAAAGCCGCCCTCAACGACCTCTTCCCCTACATGAAGAACGACCTGAAGGCCACCTTCAAGGTAATGGAAGGCTTCCACGTGACCGTGCGCCTCATGGACCCGCCCCTGCACGAGTTCGTGCCGCACCAGAAGGAAAAGCTGGAAGAACTGGGCAAGGCCCTGGGCATTTCCTACGAGGAGCTCGAAGCCCGCGCCACCGCCCTGCGCGAGAGCAACCCGATGATGGGCCACCGCGGCGTCCGCCTGGGCGTCACGTACCCCGAGATCACCGAGATGCAGGCCCGCGCCATCTTCGAAGCCGCGGCCGAGCTGCATAAGGAAGGCGTGAAGGTGTTCCCCGACATCATGATCCCCGTGGTCTCCCTCGAGAACGAGGTGAAGAACCAGACCGAGATCATCCACCGCGTTTACGCGGAGGTAATGAAGCAGAAAGGCGTGAAGGTAAAGTACATGGTCGGCACCATGATCGAGATCCCCCGCGCCTGCCTGCTGGCCGGCAAGCTCGCCGAGACCATGGAGTTCTTCTCCTTCGGCACCAACGACCTGACGCAGATGACCTTCGGTTATTCCCGCGACGACTCGGGTCCGTTCCTTAACGACTACGTCAAGAAGGGCATTATCCCGGTGGACCCCTTCCAGACCATCGACCAGGACGGCGTGGGCGAACTGATAAAGATCACCGTCGAGCGCGGCCGCAAGACCCGCAAAGACCTGAAGATCGGCATCTGCGGCGAGCAGGGCGGCGAACCGGCCTCGGTCGCGTTCTGCCACAAGGTGGGCCTGACCTACGTGTCCTGCTCCCCGTTCCGCGTGCCGATAGCCATCCTGTCCTCGGCCCAGTCCCAGATCAGGAACCCGAGAAAGAATAAATAAGTGGTCCGCAGAAAGTACAGGTACTTCCCGATGGTTATTTCCGCCCCCTCCGGGGGCGGAAAAACCGTCGTGCGTTCTGGCCTGCTGAAGCTGGGCAAGAAGTTCGCTTTCAGCGTGACCTGCACCACGAGGGCCAGGCGCCCCGGGGAAGTGGACGGCAAGGATTATTTCTTCGTAACGGTTGAACAGTTTCAGAGGCTCAGGAAGGACGGGAAGCTGCTGGAGTGGGCCAAGGTGCACGGCAACTACTACGGCACCCCGGTCAAGTCGGTGATGGCGGTGCTCGAGAAGGGCCGCATCCCGGTGATGACCATAGACGTGAAAGGCGCCCGCTCGGTCAAAAGGCTTTTCCCGGCCGCGGTCACCGTGTTCCTGCTGCCGCCGGACCTGAAGACGCTGGTGCAGCGCCTGCGCGGGCGCGGCGAGGCCCCGGAGAACGTGGCGGTGCGGCTGCGGACCGCGCGCTCGGAACTGAAGGTGGCGGCCACCTTCGACTACCTGGTCATTAACGACAGTCTTCCGGAGGCGGTGCGCGAGGTCGCGGCGATAGCCGAGCTCGAGACGCGCCGGACGGCGCGGAACCTGGACAAGGTGCAGTCTTTCGGCAGCCAGCTTTTGAAGAAAAAGATTTAGAGTTTAACGGAGGTTCAAAATGACGCATGCGAAAATAGTGAAAGAGACCGAGGCCGACCTCGAGCAGCTTATTTCCGACTACGGCCCGTCCAAGTACAACGATATCGTGCGCGCCATGCAGTGGGCCCGGCACCTGCGCCGCCAGGAGGAGTTCAGGGCCATCCCGATGGCCGAGCTCATCGACCGCTCCCTCTTCGACGTGGTCAGCGGCACCATAAAGGTCCCCGAGATCGAAGAAGCGGTCAAGAAGGACCAGGAGATCGAGGAAAAGCTGTCCACCAAGCGCTCCGACGAGCCCAGGAAGCCCCGCAAGGAAGCCTCCGAGAAGCCGGCCAAAGAATAACCCCGGATGAGGCGGGAACTCGCTGACGCGGCCAGGGACCTGGCCGCCTATATCAAATCCCTGGATGAGAACCTGGCTGAAACCGCGCCGGGTTCTCCGGCCGTAAAGGCCGTTCCCCGGCCCGTTCCCGCCGCCCCCCCGGCCGCCGCCACCCCCGAAGCCAATACCCCCGCTATGACCCACAAGAAACCAGCCGATATGGACGCCCTCGCGGAGCAGGTAAAAGCCTGCCGCAAGTGCGGCCTGGGCCACGCCCGCCTCAACGCCGTTTTCGGCGTCGGCACCTGCAAGGCTAAGGTCGTTTTCGTGGGCGAAGGCCCCGGCTTCCAGGAAGACCACAAGGGCGAGCCGTTCGTCGGCCGCTCCGGCCAGCTGCTCGACAAGATCCTCGAGACCGTGCTGGGCATGAAGCGCTCCGACGTTTACATCGCCAATATCGTGAAGTGCCACCCGATGAAGAACCCGGAGACCCCCGAGGCGCACGGCAACGACCGCCCTCCCACGCCGGAGGAGATCTCGGCCTGCCGCCCTTACCTCGACGAACAGCTGCGGTCTATAAAGCCTCTCTGCATCGTTACGCTCGGTTCCGTGGCCACGAAAGTGCTGCTCGGCACCGACAAGGGCATTTCGCTGGTGCGCGGCCGCGCCTACGATTACCCCGTCGAACTTTTTGGCCCGGGCCACCCTATAAAAGTGATCCCCACCTACCATCCCGCGGCCCTGCTGCGCAATCCCAACCTCAAGCGCGATACCTGGGAGGACATGAAGCTGCTGAAGTCCTTCCTGGAAACTAGTAAAATAGGTTAAGCCCGGCCGCAGGCGGCGGGCGCTTTTGAGGTTATGCTGGCTGAAATCTCGTTCCCTATCCCGCTACGGCGGACCTTCTATTACCTGCTGCCCGAGGAGCTGGAGCTCGCCGCCGCGCCAGGCCTCAGGGTGCTGGCCTCGCTCGGCAAGAGGGACGCCGTCGGGACCATCCTGCGCGTCCTGCCGGAGAAGGACGCCGACCTGACCGGTTTTAAAGAGATCAAATCCGTAAAACGCCTGCTCGACGAGGAACCGCTTTTCCCCGAGGACGCCCTGGCCCTCTCGGAGTGGATGTCCGCCCGCTGGGGCTCGCCGCGCGGGCTGTGCCTGGGCGCTTTTTACGCGCATGCGCCCCAAACCCTGCCGGCTGCCCCCGCGGCCGCGCCGGTCACGGCGGGTTTCCCGCCCACCGGGGCGCCGGAGATCAGGGGTTTCACTGCGGCCCTGGCTTCGGGGAAAGAAGGCGGCTACCTGCTGCGCCTCGCCCCGCAGGAACGCCGCGAGGACCTTTACCCGGCGGTTTTCAGCGCCGCCCTGGGCGAAGAGGGCGCGCAGGGGCTGCTGCTGGTGCCCGACCTGAACGTTATCCCGTCCCTGGCGGCCGCGCTGGAAACCATTTTCCCCGGCCGCGTCGGCGCCTGGCACTCCCGCCTTACCCCTAAAAAACGCGCCGAGGCCTGGGCCGGCGCCCTCCACGGCGGGCTGAAGGTGGTGATCGCCACCCGCACCGGAGTTTTCCTCCCCTTCCGCAACCTCCGTTTCGCCCTGATGGACGGCGAACACGAGGAGATCTACCGGCAGACCGAGGCCGAGCCTTTATATCACACGAGGGAAGTGCTGCTGCGGCGCATGCAGGCCCTCGGCGCCCAGGCGGCGCTGGCCAGCCCCTGCCCTTCCATAGAGAGCTGGGGCGCCGCTGCCGCCGGCGCCCTCCGCCGTTTCGACGCCGTCCCCCCGGTCCCGCAGAAAGGCCCGGGCCCGGACGTACGGGTGCTGGACATGGCCGGCTTCCCCGGCGAGATCCTGGCGCGGCCGCTGGCCGACAGCCTGCGCTCCGTGGTGGGGTCGGGCCGGCAGGCCCTGATAATCGCCGGACGCAAGGGCTACGCCTCCCGCCTTTTCTGCGCCAATTGCGGCTGGATGGTCCGCTGCCCGGACTGCGGCCCGGGCATGTCCCTGCTCAAGGGCGAGGACGGGGCCCAGGTTCTGCTGTGCCGGCGCTGCGGCAAGAAGGCCCCGAAACCGGAGCTCTGCCCTTCCTGCGGCGGCAAAGTTTTCAGGGATTACGGGGCCGGAACGCAGAAGACGCAGGAGGCCGTTTCCCGGCTTATTCCCGGCTGCAGGATAGCCCGCTTCGACGGGGACGTGCTGCGCGGTTCGCTCAAGGCCATGCGCGCGGCCCTGGACAGCTTCACTAAAGGCGAGGCCGACGTGCTGGTGGGCACCCGCATCGCGCTGCGGGAACTCGGGGCCCCGCGCCTGGCGCTAACCGCCTTCCTGGACGCGGACTCCGATCTTACCGGCGCCGATTTCAGGGCCTCCGAGAAGGCTTACCAGTCTTTCTACGGCGCCTGGCGCCTGCTGGGCGGGAGCGGGGAACTTTTTATCCAGACCCGCGAGCCCGGCCATTACGTGTTTTCCCGCCTGGCGGAAATGGACTACCCCTCTTTCGCCGACGGGGAGCTGGCTTCCCGCAGGGATTTCTTCTACCCGCCTTTCTCCCACATCGTGAAGGTCCGCTTCGCCTCCTACGACCGCCGCGCCATGGACGCCGCCGCCGCCGAGTTCCTCAAGGACCTGGCTTTCCTCGGGGCCGCCGGCGACGGCAGCGAGCTCCTGGGCCCGGTGATCCCCCCCGGGCAGGAAAAGCGTAAATTCAGCAGCGAATACTACCTGGTGAAGGCCGCCTCCGAAAAGACCGCCGCCCTTTGCCTGGCGAAGGCGCAGGCCCTGCGCCCCCGCCCCGGCGTAAAATATTTCATAGAAGCCGATCCCTACGGCTTCCACTGACGCTTTTCCCCCTCGCGCGCGCGCGAGCAAAAATAATACAATTATCGCTTATGAACACTGACGAGATCCTTAAGGATATTACCAGGGGCGCCGTGGACGTGGTCAGCCGGGAAGAGCTGGTCAAAAAGCTTTCCTCGGGCAAGCGCCTGCGGGTCAAGCTCGGCGTGGACCCCACCAGCCGCGACCTGCACCTGGGCCACGGCGTGGTGCTCGACAAGCTGCGCAAGTTCCAGGACCTCGGCCATACCGCCGTGCTGATAATAGGCGATTTTACCGCCCAGGTGGGCGACCCTTCGGGCAAGGACTCCACCCGCCCCGTCCTGGACCACGAGACCGTGGCGGCCAACGCCAAGACCTATACGGAGCAGGCCTTCAAGGTCCTGGACCCGGCCAAGACGGAGGTCCGCTTCAATACCGAGTGGCTCAAGCCTTTCTTCGCCAGCCCCGCCGTCGGCGTTTCCGATTTCATCAACACCGCCAAGGGCGTAACCATTTCCCGGCTGCTCGAGCGCGAGGATTTCCGCGCCCGGATGAAGGCGGGCACCCCGATCAGCCTGCTGGAGATCCTCTACCCGCTGCTGCAGGGCTACGACTCGGTGGCCGTCAAGGCCGACATCGAGCTGGGCGGCCAGGACCAGATCTTCAACCTGCTGGTGGGCCGCGACCTGCAGAAGGCCAACGGCCAGGAACCCCAGGTGGCCATGACGGTGCCGCTGCTGGTCGGCACCGACGGCGAAAGGAAGATGTCCAAGTCCTACGGCAACTACATCGCCTTCAACGATCTCCCCAACGACATGTTCGGCAAGCTGATGTCCCTTTCCGACTCGGTGATGTACGGCTACTACGAGCTGCTTACCTCGGAGGACCTCGCCGCGGTCAAGGCAGAGCACCCGATGGAGGCCAAGAAAAAGCTCGCCGGCCTGGTCACCGCCCGGTACCACGGCGCCGAGCAGGCTTCCGCCGCGCGGACCCATTTTGAGCAGGTCTTCTCCCGCAAGGAACTGCCGGAGAACATGGAGGTCTTCCGCGCCGAAAAGCCCGGCAAGCTCTCCTACCTGATGGTCGCCGCCGGGCTGGCCAAGGGCATGAACGAGGCGCGCCGCCTGATAGACCAGGGCGCGGTGCGCCTGGACGGCGAGAAAGTGGCCGAGGACATCGTCTTCGAACCCAGGGAATGCGTGCTGCAGGTAGGCAGGCGCCAATTCCGCAGGATAGAAAAGTAAGGGGCCCTATGCCGTCAAATACCAGAACCAGAACAGCCATTATCCTTTCAGCCTGCCTGCTGGCCTGCGCCGCCGGCGCCCGGGCCCAGGAGATGGACGAGCAGGACTACCGCAAGATGCTCGACCAGGCCATGAAGTCCGGCAGCTATTCCCAGAACCAGGCCGAGAGCTGGGACGCGCGGCTGAAAGTGGTATCCGGCACGGTCATGGTAAAGACCGTGGAAAAGGACGAATGGTCCCAGGTTTCCGGCGAGATCCCGCTCGATCCCAACGACATGGTGAAGACCGCCGCCGACGCCGTGGCCGAGATCTATCTCGACGACAAAGGCACGATGCAGGTGGGCCGCAACACCGAGCTGGAGATCTCCTCCCTCGAGCAGTCCGATACCATCTTTACCATCAATTTCGGCTCGCTGGCCGCCAAGATAAAACACCTCCTCAACGACAAGTTCAAGATGCAGGTGCGCACGCCCTCCGCGGTCTGCGCGGTACGCGGCACGGAGTTCGCGGTGGAGTATTCCAAGCTCAGCAAGGAGACCCTGGCCGCGGTCTTCGACGAGGGGCGCCTGGCCGTCACCCAGACGGACGAGTCCGGCAAAGACGACCAGGAATACACCCTGGAGAAGAATACCGAAATAGTTTTCGGCCCTTCGGTGAGGCGTTTCAGGGCCGTGCCGCTGGCGCGGATGGCCCGCCACCGGGGCGCTGTTACCGCCATGCGCACCCGGCTCGGCGCCCTTAAGGGCTGGAAGCCCAGGTCCCAGGAGCGCCGCGCGGCGCTGCGTGACCGGGCGCTGAAGCGCAACGTTATACGCCGGGAAATTAACGATCCCAAGGCCGGCCCCAAGGGCAACTCAAAGGCTTCACGCGCGGTGAAAGCCAAGGCGCGCGCCAAGGCAAAAGCCGCCGCGGCCAAGCGGGCCCGCGCCAGGCAGGCCGAAGAGGAAGAAGCCGGGGAGACGGAGGGAGAATAAGTGCGGCTTTTTATCGCTTCCTCCTTCGAACCCGCTTTTACGGACGGGCTTAAATCAGTGGCCTCCTACGCCCGGGATAACGCCGGGCGGGATACCGTGAAGTGGGTGGACCCGGCCAATTTCCACATCACGTACGCTTTTCTCGGGGACGCGGCGGACCCGGCCGCGGCCAGGAAAGGGATAGACGCCGGGCTGGAAGGCGCTGCCGCTTTTAACATCGCTCTCGGCGGTTTCGGGGTTTTTCCCTCCGTCCGGCATCCTTCGGTGCTGTGGGTGGGCATAGGCGAAGGGGCGGCCGGGCTCCGGGAGCTGGCCCGCAAGCTCTCGGAAGGCCTCGCCGCGGCGGGGCTGGTTTTCGAGGAGCGGTTCGAGCCGCATGTGACGATCGGCAGGGTAAAAGGCCAGCTGCCGGAAAATTTTATCAGGCGGGTTTCCGACTATTCCCAGGGGCGCAGGGCGCTGTCGAGGCTGGCCTCGGTGGAACTTATGGAGAGCCGGCTCTCGCGCGAAGGCCCGGAGTACAGGCAGGTCTATTCCAAAAAGCTTTTATGAGACTACTTAAGATCTTCGTTTATGTCACGACGGGGGCGCTGCTGCTGCTGTCGCTTTATTTCTTCTGGCCGGGCCGCCCGCTGAAGGTGACCGTCCCGGAAGGGGCGGGGGCCGGGCAGGTGGCCGCGGTACTCAAGCGCGAGGGCGTGATAGTGAGCTCCACCTGGTTCAGGGTCCTCGTGAAGCTGACCGGTACCGGCAGGAAACTCATGCCCGGAGATTATACGCTGCGCGAGCGGATGTCGGCGGAAGAAGCCCTCTGGCAGCTTACCCACAGCACCTACGTCAGCAGCATACGGGTGGTGATCCCGGAGGGCTGGCGGATGGAGCAGATCGCGGAACGCCTGGAGGCCAACGAGGTCACCAAGGCCGCTCCTTTCCTGGAACTGGCCAGGGCGCAGAAGGCCGAGGGCTATCTTTTCCCCTCCACCTACCACCTTAAAAAAAATACTCCGCCACAGGAAGTTATTAATTTGCTAAAATCTGAATTTGAGAGGCAAATAAGGCCTTTGTTCTCTAAAGGTTTCCCGGACGGTCTGGACGAGCATAAAGTGCTCATCATCGCCTCCATAGTGGAGCGCGAAGCGGTGGACGATAACGAGCGTCCCCTGATAGCCGCGGTCTATGTGAACCGCTACCGCAGGAGGATGCCGCTGGAAGCGGACCCGACCACGCAATACGCGCTGGGCTACTGGAAAAAAGCCCTTACGTACAAGGACCTGAAGTTCAAGTCGCCCTATAACACCTACGTGGTGGGCGGCCTGCCGCCGGGCCCGATCTGCAACCCGGGTTATAGTTCTATCTCCGGTGCGATGTCCCCCGCCAACCTGGACGCGCTGTACTTCGTGGCGGACCGGAAAGGGAAACACATTTTTAACTCCAGCTTCAAGGAGCACCTGAAAGCCAAGAAGCGCGTGGAGCAGGCCGCTAAAGCCGAAAGCGGCAAATAATAGTTTTGGGCGTGTAGCTCAGTTGGGAGAGCGCCCGCAGGGCGCTGGCGGCAGCAGCCGCCGAGCCCGAGTGAGCAACGAGGAGGTCGCAGGTTCGATCCCCTCAGTAACATCGGCAGTAAAATTTGGGCGTGTAGCTCAGTTGGGAGAGCGCCTCGTTCGCAACGAGGAGGTCGCAGGTTCGATCCCTGTCACGTCCACCAGATTTGGAAAACTAGCAGTTTGACGGCAGGGTGGTTCGATCCCTGTGTCACGAATAAACCGCATAGCGGTTTTTCGCGACCCCGGCTCGGCGATTTCGCTACGCAGGAAATCGCCTCCGCCCTTGCGGACCGCACGCGAAGCATGATTATGCTTCGCTCAGGAGGCGGTCCTCACGTCCACCAGATTTAGCATCCATTCACAAGCCCGGGGGGCCTCATGGCTACAGATTATTTCCCGCTCAAAGAAAAGACCCGCTTCGAATATAAGTTCACCAGCACCGAGTTCGAAGGCGTGGCAAAGGTCTATATCGACATCCTTGCGGTGGGCAAGAAGGCCGCCAAGACCGTAGCGCAGGCCCGGATGATCTTCGAACTGCGCGATTCCCACACCACGGAGTACCTTATCACCCGCGACGCCAAGTGGCTCACCACGGCCGACGGCGTGATGACGGGCGGGCGCCGCGAATTCCCCCTGCCGCCCAAAGAGGGCGCCAAGTGGGACGAGTACCCCGACAACAGCGAGGTCGTTTCCCTTTCCGACAAGGTTTCCATAAAGGCCGGCAAGTTCGCCAAATGCATGAAGGTCGTCACCCTGCTGGCCGGCGGCGACGGCGGCAAGTCCGTGCGCTACTACGCGCCGGGCGTGGGCTATATCCTCGAAGACTACAACGGTGAGGACAAGACCTGCGAACTCGAGCTGGTCGCGATCACGAAAGTCCCGGAAGAAAAGAAAAAGTCCAAGAAGTAGCCTGACGCTTCCGGTTAGGACGGCAACATGTCTCTCCCCACGATAAAAGAACTCCTCCAGAGCGCCGGCCCCGCCCAGGGCGCCGTCGCGCGCGGCTGGATAAAGACGCGCCGCGACTCCAAGGTCCTCTCTTTCGCCGAGCTCAACGACGGCTCCTGCCGCGAGAGCCTGCAGGTGGTCTTCTCCCAGGAGAACGGCGATTTCTCCGCCGTCCTCCCCTCGCTGGTCACCGGCGCGGCCGTGGAGATCAAGGGCGACCTCGTGGCCTCCCCCGCCGCCGGCCAGAAGTTCGAGCTGCAGGCCCGGGAAGTAAAGGTCCACGGCGGCTGCGACGCCGAGAAATACCCGATACAGAAGAAGAAGACCTCCGACGAATTCCTGCGCACCGTGGCGCACCTCCGGCCGCGCACCAACAAGTACGCCGCCATGCTGCGGGTCCGCTCGGAGCTCTCCTTCGCGATACACTCCTATTTCCGCAACAACGGCTTTACCTACGTGCATACGCCGATCTTCACGGCCTCGGACGCCGAGGGCGCCGGCCAGATGTTCACGGCCACCTCCTTCGACCTGACCCGGTTGGCCGGCATCCCGAAGACCGAGGCCGGCGAGATAGATTTCTCCAAAGACCTTTTCGGCAAGAAGGTCGGCCTGACCGTTTCCGGGCAGATGGAAGGCGAGGCCCTGGCGCTGGCGCTGGGCAAGATCTACACCTTCGGCCCGACGTTCCGCGCCGAGAACTCCAACACCTACCGGCATTGCGCCGAGTTCTGGCAGATAGAGCCGGAGATGGCTTTCTACGAACTGGCCGACGACATGGACCTGTCCGAGGATTTCATAAAGACCATCACGAAGGACGTGCTGCAGAAATGCCCGTCCGACCTGGAGCTGTTCGGCAAGTTCGTCGAGCCGGCGCTGATGGACAACCTGAAGAACATCACGGAGAATAAGTTCGAGCGGCTGGCCTACGCCGACGCCGTGAAGATCCTGGAACCGGTCAACGACCGCTTCGAGGTCAAGGTTAAATGGGGCGTGGACCTGGCCAGCGAGCACGAGCGCTTCCTGGTGGAGCAGCATTTTAAAAAGCCGGTCATCCTCTACAACAAGCCCAAGGAAGTGGCCTCGTTCTACATGAAGCTCAACGACGACGGCCGCACCGTGCGCGGCATGGACGTGCTGGTGCCCCGCATCGGAGAGCTGGTGGGCGGCAGCGAGCGCGAGAACAGGCTGGACGTGCTGGAAGGCCGCATGCGCGACCTTAAGATGACGCTCGACGACTACCAGTGGTTCCTGGACCTGCGCCGCTTCGGTTCCGTCCCCCACTCGGGTTTCGGCCTCGGCTTCGAGCGGATGATGATGCTGATCACCGGCATCGCCAACATCCGCGACGTGACCGCCTTCCCCCGCGTCCCGGGCTACGCCGAGTTCTAGCGCTTAGCCCTGAAAAGAAAAAGGCCGGAGCTTTCCGGCCTTTTTCTTTTCCCCCTCCCGCTTCAGCCGTGTTCGCTGGCCCGCAGGAAGGCCGCCGCGCCGTCCGCGGCCCGGAGGCTTTCCCCGAAGTCGGCCAGGGTCGTCATGACCAGGGGCCTGGCGACGATGGTCAGCTCGGAGCCGCCGCTGCCGGCCGCGCGCACCGTGACCGAGAGCTTGTTGCCGAAGGTCTTGAAATTCAGGCCGGAGCGGCTTTCCAGGCGGCCGCCTTCGGTGTCCACGCTGGTCACCGTCAGCCGGGCGACCTGTTCCAGGTAATGCCGCATCAGCTCGAACACCCGGTCTTTCGGCAGGGCGCTGCGGAGCTCACGGACCTGCTTTAGAGCGTAGATGTCCGGTCCGGAATCGGGTCCGGCCGCCTGCCTGGCCTTCACCAGGTGCAGCGTGCCTATTATGGCCGACAGGGTTATGCCGAACAAGGCGCCCTTTACCAGCGCGTCGGCCACGGCGAGGCGCAGCCCCATGTTAGTCAGGTTCTGGAACAGCAGCCACAGGAAGAACAACCCCGCCATAATGACGAACGTCCGTAAATATATTTTTATCATTTAAGCCCTCCCGCTCCTAACCATTCTATAATTTTTCAGGCTCGGCGGCGTTTAAGCGAAGCGAAGATCCCAGCCGCCGCCAGCCCCGCGAAGACCCAGACCCCGGCCGAAAAAGCCAGCCCCAGGGCGGCCTGGTTCTCCGGGCCCAGCCGGATCTTCCCTATGAAGAGCGAGAACAGCAGCATCACCACGGCCATGCTGAACATCTGCCCGGTAATGCGCATCGTGGCCAGCGTCGCCGAGGCCACGCTGTAGTAGCGCTTTTCCACGGCGCCCATCACGGCGTTGGTGTTCGGAGAGGCGAACAAGGCCAGACCCAGGCCCATGACGCAAAGGCCCGCTATGACGCGCCACAGCGGCAGGCCGTACTGCGGCCCGGAGAACAGCAGTATGCCGGCCGCGGTCAGGGCCATGCCCAGCGAGGCTATCACCCCCGGGTCCCTGCGGTCCGAGAGGCGTCCCGCCCACGGCGAGAAAGCTACCATGAAAAGCGGCTGGCAGACCAGGATGAAGCCGGCCGCCTTGGGCGACAAGCCCATGGAATACTGCAGGTACAGGCTGAGCAGGAAGGCGGAGGCGAAGCTGGCGCTGTAGCTCAGGAAAGCCGCCAGGTTGGAGAAGGCGAAGACCCTGTTGGCCAGGAACAGGCGGGCGTTAAGTATCGGGTGGCTTACGCGGGTCTCGCGTCGGAGGAAGAGCAGCACCCCGGCGGCCCCGGCCGCCGCCGACGCCAGGCCGCGGCTCTCCGTTACGGCCGAAAGCCCGTACATCAGGGCCGTGAGGGAAGCGGCGTAAAGCGCCGCGCCGGCAGCGTCGAACGGCTCCCCGTCGGCGCCTTTCCATTCAGCGCCCGCCAGCGAGCGCTTTACTATGTAGAGTACCGTCAGCCCCAGCGGCACGTTCAGTAAAAAAATGGCCCGCCAGGAAAAATGCTGCACCAGCAGGCCGCCCAGGGGCGGCCCGAGGGAGAGCCCGGTATAGACGGCGGCGGAAACGTAGCCGATGGCCCGCCCCCGCCGCTCCGGAGGAAAGACCGAGGTGAGTATCGCCACCGAGGTGCCGAAGATCATGGAGGACCCTACGCCCTGCAGGAACCTGGCGGAAAGGAGCTGGGCCTGGGTGGCCGCCAGCCCGCAGAAAAGGGACGCGGCCGTAAAGATCACGAAACCGAGGGTGAAGACCTTCTTGCGCCCGAAGATATCGGCCGCCCGCCCCATCGGCACCAGCAGCGCGGCGGAGGCCAGCAGGAAGGAAAGGGACACCCAGCCCATGCCCATGGCGTCCAGTCCCAGTTCCGGCGCCATGGACGGGAGGGCTATGTTTATGGAGGAAAGCGTGAAGGGCGTGGAAAAAGACGCCAGTACCGTTATCAACAGGACGGTGTTCGGGTTCACCATGGCGATATTCTATAATTTATGGCGAGGCCGGGACCGGCCCGCTGGAACGGAGAAAACCCATGCAACGCGAAAAAGCCCTTGAACTTCTTAAAACCCACGTAAAGAACGAGAACCTGGTAAAGCACTGCCTCGCCTCGGAGGCAGTAATGCGGGCCCTCGCCGCCCGGCTGGGCGGGGACGCTGAGCTCTGGGGCCTGGCCGGCCTGCTGCACGATATCGACGTGGAACTGACCGCCGGAGACCTTTCGAGGCACACCCATGAGGCCGAACTCATCCTCAGGGAGAACGGCCTGCCGGAGGACCTGATAGAGGCCGTCAAGCTTCACAACGAAGCGGCGCACGCCGGCAAAAAGCGTTCCGCCGTTTTTCACCGGGCCCTGGCCGCGGGCGAGACCGTAACGGGGCTGATAACGGCTACGGCGCTGGTCTACCCGGACCGCCGGCTGGTCAGCGTGAAGCCCTCGTCCGTGACGAAGCGGATGAAGGATAAGCGCTTCGCGGCCTCGGTGGACCGCGGGATAATAATGGAGTGCGAGTCGCTGGGGCTGAAACTGGAAGAGTTCGTGGAGCTTTCCCTGGCGGCCATGCGGGGCGTCTCCGGGGAACTGGGGCTGTAGCCGGCGCCGGCAGCCGCCGTTCAGGCCGTCAGTTTAGCCCGTTCCGCCGAAAGTTTTTTAATGAAGGATTCCTCGTCCGCGAAATCCGCCGGGTAGGAAAGCAGGAACGTGGTCCCCCCGCAGTCTTCGGCCTCGGCGATGAAGATCTCCCTCATGCCCTTCTCCAGGAAGGCGCCGGCGCGGCCGCCCTCCCTGCCGCCTGCGCCGGAAAGTATCAGGGTGTACTCCCCTTCCCCCCGTTTTACGATTGCGTGGGCGTTGCGCATGCCCGCCTTGATGAACGCCTCCGCCCTGTCCGCCAGTTCCGCCGTCCTGCCGGCGGCGGCGCACAACTTGGCCGGCAAAGCCAGCGTAACGGTGCAGAAATCTTTTTTCCCGGCGCCGGACAGCTCGATCTCACGGCGGACCATTTCCCTTATGGCCCCCTCGAAAGGAAGTACGGGCATCAGGATGTAGAACTTGCAGCCCTTTCCCGGCTGGCTCTCCACCCAGATGCGCCCCCGGTGCATTTCGACTATGCCCTTGCTGATCGCCAGCCCCAGCCCGGTGCCGCGCTGCCCGGCGGCGGCCTTGCCTCCCAACTGCGAGAATTTGCCGAAAAGCCGCGGGATGTCCTCCGGGTCTATGCCGGGGCCGGAGTTCTCCACGCAGATCAGCGCCTCTCCTTCCCAGGGCCTGAGGGTGAGCTTTATCTCCCCGTTCTCCGGCGTGAACTTCAGGGCGTTGGAAAGCAGGTTCACCAGGACCTGCCCTATCTTTTCCGCGTCGCAGTAGGAAGCCATCGGAGCCTCCGGCAGGTCCCGGCGCAGAGAGATCTTCTTTTCCCCGGCCAGCAGGGCGTAGTCCTGGGCCAGCCTGGAGAGCATGCCCCCCAGGTCCGCCCTGCTCAGGAACATGGGCATTACCCCGGCCTCTATCTTGGTGATGTCGAGCAGCGCGTCTATAAGGCGGTTGAGCCTGGCGGCGTTATCCAGGCCGATCCTGAGGATTTCCTTCTGGCGCCCCGTCACGTTTCCGGCGGTGCCGTCCGACACCAGCTCCATGGATTCTTTAACGACCGTCAGCGGCGAGCGGAGCTCGTGCGACACCATGGAGATAAATTCGTCCCGGCTGCGCTCCAGCATGCGCACCGGGCTGAGGTCGCGCAGCAGTACGAGGCGGGAGGGCGCCGCGTCCCAGTGGATCTCTACGGCCCGCACTTCCAGCGGGATCTTCTTGCCGTCCAGGCGGCGCAGTTCCGTCTCCCGGGTTTTTTCCGTGTCCGTCTCGAGGGTAAAAGGGTGCTTCAGCAGGTCTTCGCGGCTATGGCCGAAGATGAGTTCCGCGCCGTGGTTGGCGAAGAGCACCCGCCCGTCGCTCCTGACCACCATTACCCCGTCCGGGTTTTTTTCCAGTATTTCCCGCAGGTGGCCCTCTCTCAGCTTCATGCGCTGCTCTATCTTCGCCCTCTCGATGGAGTACTTTATCGAGTAGGCCAGCCAGTCCCCGGTGATCTTCCCTTTTACCAGGTAGTCCTGCGCGCCTTTTTTTATCAGGTCCAGCCCGAGGTGCTCCTCGTAAAAACCGGTCATGATTATGATGGGCTTGTCGGGGAACATGTCCTCGGCGTTTACCAGCGTCTGCGGCCCGTAGGAATCGGGCAGGTTAAGGTCCAGCAGTATTATGTCGGGGTTTTCCCTGGCGGAGACCTCCGCCCCGCTCCCGAGGGTTTCGGCGAAGAGCAGCAGGAAGCCGCCCCCGCCTTTGAGTTCCTTGAAAAGTCCTTCTATGATCTTGGCGTCCCCGCGGTTGTCCTCCACGATGAGGACCTTTATGGGCGTCTCCCGGTCAAGCATTCCGCCCTCCCGCAGTTCCGGGGACGGCCGCCGGAACTTTTTCCAGGGGCGCCTTGGGAAGTTCCACCGAAAAGACGCTGCCCTCTCCCGGCTTTGAGCTGACCCAGATCCTGCCGCCGTGGTTCTCCGCTATTTTTTTGCACAGCGCCAGGCCGATGCCGGCGCCGGGGTATTTATCCTGGGAATGCAGCCGCTGGAAGATCAGGAAGATCCGCTCATATTGCTCGGTCGGTATGCCGATGCCGTTGTCCGAGAACTCCAGCAGCCACGCCCCTTCCGTTTCACGGCAGGCGACGCGGAATCGGGGCTCCGGGGAGGCGTTGAACTTGAGGGCGTTGGACAGCAGGTTCTGGAAGAGCTGCACCAGCTGGGCCTCGTCGCCGGTTATTTCCGGCAGCGGGGCCCAGGTGACCTTCGCCTGCTTTTCTTCCAGCGAGATCTTCAGGCTGAAGACGGCTTTCTCCAGGGCTTTCTGACAGGACACGGTTTTAAAATCCTTGGCGGAATAGGCGGCGCGCGAATAGTTGAAAAGCGCGGTCACCAGTTCCGTTCCCCTCTTGGCCCCGTCGGTTATGAAACCGATAAACTCCTCGGCTTCCTTGTCCAGGCGGCCCGCGCAGCGTTTGGCCAGCATCTCGGAGAAGGTGGACACTATCCGCAGGGGCTCTTTGAGATCGTGGGACGCGACGTAGGCGAACTGCTCCAGCTCTTTGTTGGACCGGGCCAGTCTTTCCCCGCTGAGCTTAAGGGCCTTCTTTTCCTTCTGCAGGTCAAGGCGGGTTTCTTCCAGGTCTTCCACCAGCCGCACCACTTTCCTGCCGGTCAGTTCCAGCTCGTGGCTTTGCGCTTTAATTCGCCGCTGGCGCGCTTCCGCCTCCCGGGCCATCCGTATCCGGTCGAGCATGGACCTTTGCAGGGCGTTCTCCACGGCGTCCACGGCCCTGTGTATCCCGGCTATGGAGCCGTTGAAGGCCTCGCCTCCCAGGAAAGGCCCGGCCGAGCGGCGCACCTTGCGGCGCAGCAGCTCCAGGTTTTCGAAGAAGGGCTCGTTGAGCAGGTAGTACCCGGCCGTTTCGCCGGCCAGCATCAGTATGAAAAGCGAAAAATAGGCCAGCACCGTCTGTATCAGCAGCAGTTTCCTGACCTCAAGGTTCCTCGAGGCGGAAGTCAGGCAAAGCGCGTGCAGCCGTACCGCGCGGCCGAGTATCGGCGCCAGTTCCCGGTCGGCCTTTGCCGCGGCGGAGCGCGGCTTGAGGAAATAGGCTTCGGCCAGCGGGAGTATCGCGTAGTATTCCGAAGTCACGGCCCTCCAGGCGGCCCCGGTGACCTTTTCGTACGGGGTGCGGGAACCTATGGTCCTGCCGAGCGAATAGTACGCCGCCCTGAATTGTTCCGGGGCCGTAGCGCCCCGCAGGGTGCCGGGCCGGTGCAGGAACGCCAGGAACTCGGCCGATTCGGCCGCCGAGGCCAGGATAAAACTTCCGTCGTCCGCCAGTTTTTCGAAGCGGTCATAGACCGAATAGGCTCCTGCCAGGCCGAAGAAAAGCACCGCTATCTTCAGCCCGGAAAAGATCTTGGTCTTCCGCTCGAAATGTTTCACTCCTACTCCCTCGCCCCCGCGCCGAACCTTTCCTTAAGCGCCGCGATCTCTTCCTTCAGTTCCGAGATCTTGGTTTCGCGCTCGGAGAGGTATTTGTTAAGCTTTGCCAGTTCCGCGTTCTGGTGTTTCAGGTCCGCGTCCTCTTCGCGCAGCGTTTCGGTTTCATTCTCCAGCTCCGCGCCCCGGTACGCGCCGGCCCTTAGGCGCTCCGAGGCCGCCTCAAGCGCTTCGTCTATCAGTTCCGGCTGCGGCTTGGCGTCGTTCTCCGGCCGCGGTTTCCCGCAGTCCTCCAGCAGAACGGCGGCGGACCGCGCAGTTTCCGTCAGCGGGTAGATTATCACGTTGATTATGAAGAAGGCGGTGATCGCGAGCAGGGCGAAGGCCAGGGCGGCGTTGAGCCGGGCCTTCTTGAGCATGTCCGCGCCCCTGCCGGAGGCTTCGGAGTAAGGCATTCCCGCGGTCATTACCCAGTCCGGGGCGGCCAGGCGGCGGTAGGCGTAGATGGCCTTGTTCGCGTCAGTGCCCAGGGTTGTAAATCCCTCCTTGCCTTCCAGGGCCGGCAGGAACGGCGCCGCTTCCGGGGATTTAAGGGAGATCTCCCTGTCCCCGCCGGCGCCCCCGGTGATATTGAGGCTGTTGCCCTGCCGGCGCCCGAGAGAAACGACGATATTCTCCCCGTCCGGCGTCTCCCAGGGCAGGGAAGAGCTTTTCAGCCGGAACCGGAGTGCCCCTATCGGAGCCTGCCCGGGCTTGTTGTCCGGAGCGTGGACCGGGACCGTTATGTCATACTCCATTGCGCCCCGCCCCCCGCGGGGAGCGCTGACATATACGCCCTCAATGCCGGCCTTGAAGTCCGGGCTGCCGGAGAGGTCTCTGCCGGTGTTCTTGTGCGGTATGGCCGCGACGGCCTTGCCGCGCGAATCCATGAGATCTATGGCCGCGATGGAGGGAGAGGTCGCGGCGGCGTCCTGAAGGCGGCGCAGGAGGCCCGACTGGTCCGGCTGGGAGAGGTCAGCTTCTTTTGTGCGGGCCAGGAGCTCCCTCAGGCCGACCCTGGCGGCGGTCAGGCGCGTTTTTTCTATGCCGGAGTTCACTTCGCTCTCTATGAGGGAAGCGGACAGGCTCAGGCGCGAGAAAAGCCGGTCCCCGGCCTCGGCGCCGATAAACGGCGCCGCGTTGCGGGCTATTCCGGAATAGGTGAGATATACGCCGGCCCCGGCCGCGCAGATAAGCGCCAGCAGCAGACGCAGGCGGAACGGAACCCAGCTTTTTTTTCTGACAGACATGCCCCCCCCCTGTGTACGGCGAAAACGGCGGCTGCAAAAGGGACGGAGGACCGGCACGCGGTCCTGCCGGGCCCTTCCCGGTGCACTGCTTTAAATTATTCGCACTGACCCTAACCCCTTAGGATGTTCTTATACGTTATTAAATACAAATGGGCCGTGTCAAACATCTGCGCCTGTTACTCCTGATACAAAAAAAGACCCGCCGTTTTAGCGGCGGGTCCTTTTAGTACGGCTCCGGACTTTACTGGAAGAAGTAGATGGCGGCGTAGTAGCGGTAGGTGGTCTCGCCCACCACAAAAGGCTCGTCGAGCTTGGTGGTCTTGGCGGCGATGAACTCTTTCTTGTTCTCGGTCAGGAACTTCTTGTAGTCGGCCAGCTTGGCGGCTATGCCGGCCTCGTCCGCGGCCAGCTTGCCCTTGAAACCGAGCAGCTTGCCTATGTAGACCATGGAGAAAGAGGCGTCTTTCTTGACCAGGGTGACCGCGCCGGTCAGCAGGTCGAAGTCTATCTCGTCGCCCTTGAGCTGGCGGAGCTGGACCTCGTGGTCCATGTTCTCTTCGGGCTTGGTCAGGTAGTAGACGTTGAAGGTGGGCCTGAAGATCTCGTTCTTGATCATGAAGGCGGCCACGGGGGTCAGGCCGGTCTTCTCAAGGGATTCAAGCAGCAGGTGCTGCTCTTTCTGCATGGCCGCGGCGCTCAGCGCGTCGTAGGTCATCTTCTCGCCCATGAATTCGCGGATCACGCGGCCGTCGGGGGATTCGTACTTGAGGATGCCGAACTCGTTCTTGTATTCGGTGCCGGTGACCTTGATGTTGAACTTGCCGAGTATCGGGGTCCACATCGCGACGAATTCCTTGAATTCGGCTTCGGTCTTGGCGTAGGTGAAGAGCTGGCTCTTGGAGGCCTGGGCGAGAAGGTTCAGCTTGGTGATCTCCCCGGAGACATGGTCGCATTTCTGGCCCTGGGTCTCGAGGACCGGGGCGGGGATCGCTATCTTGGAAGCTTTTGCGTCGCTGGCGGAAATATTCGCGAGCTCGGCGGCGTTAACGGCGGAGACTGAAAATATAACTGCGGCTGCTATGGCTAATTTTTTCATCTATCGTCCTCCTGGCACTTTTGTTGCTGGAATAATTCTACCTTATCGCCCGTCGTAAACACAGGGCTTAAGGACCCCCGCGGCGTCTGGGTCATAGGGCCTATGACATTCGTCAAGTCAGCGGAAGACCGGGGACTTCATTCTTCTTCGGTCGGCTCGCTTTCGGCGGGAGGTTCAGGCAGGGGGCGCGGCGCCAGCAGGAAGACGTAGGCGCGGGCCATGGCCATTTCCAGCCAGGGCGCGAAGACGAAGGCCTTGAGGAGGGTAGAGATTATGGCCCACGGGGTGAGGGTAAAGGCCAGCTCGGGGCTCTTCAGCGAGCCGCCCACGTAGACGGCCTCCGGAGCGAAGAAGTTGACCGCCATGGTCAGCGACAGCAGGACGAACAGGCGGGTGCGCCAGCCCTCCGTCAGCTCCCTGCTGGCCGTGAAGGATTCTTTCAGCCCGCAGCGCTTGTCCACCAGCGCGTAGGTGGCAAAGCCGTAGGTCAGGTACAGGATGATCCCTGGCACGACGAAAGCTATCACGCCGCCGAGGGTCAGCAGCCCGAGGCCGAGGCCTGCCGCCAGCGCGCGCGGATACAGCGGGAAGGCGCTGAACAGGTCCCTGAACGAGGCTTTTTCGCCGCGGGCTATGCGTATGTAGACCAGGTTGGCGCCTATGTCCAGCGGCAGCAGTACGAGGAGCATGTAGGCGGCGGCGGGCAGGTAGGAATGGTATTCGCGGATCAGCCACAGCGACGGCACGGAGGCCGCGCCGACGGCCAGCAGCACGGGCAGCAGCACCGGCAGCCCGTCGATATAATCGTCCCAGGCGCCTTTTATCCAGCCCAGTGCGGCCCGGTCCTTTTCGAAAGTATCCATCATGGCCTGGCCGCGGCTTCGCGGTAGAGGGCGCTGGCCCTGTAGGAGCTGCGCACCAGCGGGCCCGAGAGGACGGCCTTGAAGCCTGCTGCCCTGGCCTTCTCCCCCCAGCGGGCGAACTCTTCTTCCGTATAGTATTTTTGCACGGGTCTGTGGGACTTGGTGGGGGCGAGGTACTGGCCCAGCGTCAGCAGGTCGCAGCCGTGCTCCACCAGGTCGCCGAGCGCCGTTTCCAGCTCGGGGGCGGTCTCTCCCAGGCCCAGGATTATCCCCGACTTGGTGAGGGTGGCCGGGCGCAGCCTCTTGGCGTTGGCGATCACGGAGAGCGAGCGGCCGTAGTCGGCTCCGGTCCGCGCCTGGGCGTAGAGGCCGGCGACCATCTCCAGGTTGTGGCCGAGCACGTCGGGCGCGGAGGCCAGCACGGTCTCCAGCGCCTTGGCGTCGCCCTTGAAATCCGGGATGAGCGGCTCGGTCTTTATGCCGGGAGAAAGTTCCTTTATGCGGCGGTTGGTTTCGGCGAAATGCGCCGCGCCGCCGTCTGGCAGGTCGTCCCGGGTGGGCGAAGTGAACACTACGTACTTGAGCCGCCACTTAGCGCAGAGTTCCGCCGCGCGGAGGGGTTCGCCGGGGTCCGGCGGCAGCGGCTTGGCCTTGGTGACGGCGCAGAAGCCGCAGTTGCGGGTGCAGATGTCCCCGAGGATCAGGAAGGTGGCCTCTCCCTCGGAGAAGCACTGGCCCTTGTTGGGGCAGCGGGCTTCGTCGCAGACCGTGTGCAGGGAGCGCGCGGCCAGCTCGGCGGCGGTGCCGCACGCGGCGGTGCCGCGCAGGTCCGCCTTGTTGCGGCGGACGGCCTTTACTATCCAGTCCGGGTACGTGGGCATTATTCCGTGATCTTCAGGTGCAGCTCTTTGAGCTGCCGGTCGTCTATCACCGACGGAGCTTCGCTCATCAGGCAGGCGCCGCTGGTGGTCTTGGGGAAAGCGATCACGTCGCGGATGGAGTCGGTGCCGCAGATGATGCCGATGAGGCGGTCGTAGCCGATGCCTATGCCGCCGTGCGGGGGCGCGCCGAAGTCCATGGCGTTGACTATCATGCCGAAGCGTTTCTGGACCTGTTCCTTGTCGTAGCCCATCAGGGCGAAGATCTTCTCCTGCATGGCCCGGCTGTGGTTGCGCACCGAGCCGGAGCCCAGCTCCACGCCGTTGAGCACCAGGTCGTACTGGCAGGAGCGGATGTTGCCGGGGTCGGTGTCGAGCTTGTGCGCCTCTTCGGGGAGCGGGGCGGTGAAGGGGTTATGGGTGAAGGTCCAATTGCCGCTCTCGGCGTCCTTCTCGAGGAGCGGGAAGTGGCGGACCCAGAGGAAGGCCCACTTGGTGAGCTGGGCGGGCTTGAGCCTGGCGATCAGCTCGCTGCGCAGGCCCCCGAGGCACGGGGCGGCCACGGCGGCCTTGTCGGCGGCTATGAAGACGGCGTCGCCGTCCTTTACTTCCAGCCGCTCCTTCAGGGCGGCCTGCTCGGCGTCGCTGATGAATTTTAGCGTGGGCGATTCCCACTTGCCGTCCTTGAAGCGCAGCCAGACGAGGCCCTTGGCGCCGAGCTTCTTGACCAGCTCGGTGAGTTTGTCCATGTCGCCGCGGCTGAACGCGGCGGCGCCTTCGCCTTTAAGGGCGCGCACTACGCCGCCTTCGGCGAGGGCGCCTGAGAA
The DNA here is from genome assembly GCA_964417965.1 of uncultured Elusimicrobiaceae bacterium. Classification (GTDB taxonomy): domain Bacteria; phylum Elusimicrobiota; class Elusimicrobia; order Elusimicrobiales; family UBA9959; genus UBA9959. The sequence goes on along the minus strand of CAYQJX010000001.1, from coordinate 143,726 downwards.
AACTTTAAACTCGGAGGCCTTGAAGATGTCGGAGCAGTCCTTGATCTCCAGGGCGTAGCGCAGGTCGGGCTTGTCGATGCCGTACTTCAGCATGGCCTCGGTGTACTCCATCTCCCGGAAGGGCGGGACTACTTCCTCGCCGAGGCTGGCGAAGACGGCCTTCATCATCCCCTCCACGACGCGGGCGACGTCCTGCTCGTCCACGAAGGACATCTCGAGGTCGATCTGGGTGTGCTCGGGCTGGCGGTCGGAGCGGAGCTCCTCGTCGCGGAAATTGCGGGCGAGCTGGAAGTAGCGGTCCATGCCGCTCATCATGAGCACCTGCTTGAACTGCTGGGGCGACTGGGGCAGGGCGTAGAACTCGCCGGGGTTGTTGCGGGACGGCACTACGAAGTCGCGCGCGCCCTCGGGGGTGGAGCGGGTGAGCAGGGGCGTCTCTACTTCGTTGAAGTCGAGGGCGTAGAGGTAGTTGCGGACCACCTGGGAGAGGCGGCTGCGCAGGACGAGGTTCTTGGCCATGCGGGGGCGGCGCAGGTCGAGGAAGCGGTACTTGAGGCGGGTCTCTTCGGAGACGCCGGCGTGTTCGCCGAGGTCGAAGGGCAGGGGCTGGGAGGCGTTGAGGACCTTTATTTCGGAGGCCTCGAGTTCTATTTCTCCGGTGGGCATGTTCTTGTTGGCGTTGGCGCCGGGGCGCAGGGTGACCTTGCCGGTGACCTGCAGGGCGTATTCGCTCTTGGCTTCCTCGGCGACGGGGAAGACGGGGCTGCCGGGGGCGGCTACTACCTGGGTGACGCCGTAGAGGTCGCGCAGGTTGATGAAGAGGACGCCGCCATGGTTGCGCTTGCTGTCGGTCCAGCCGGCGAGGGTCACGGTCTGCCCGGCGTGGGAGGCGTTGAGTTCGCCGCAGGTGTGGGTGCGCATCGCTGTGGCTTTTGAGGTGTTGTTGTTGGTCATATTAGATATTCTCTCGATACTTTGATCTGTTCCGGGTCGCACGGGGCATTCCCCTGCGAACCCTGGAAGATGGAAACCCTTGCGTCGGTTTCCCCCCGCCCTGATAATTGATGGCGGGGTCCCCCCTTCCGCAAAGGGTTCGCAGGGGAACGCCCCGCGCGCCCCTGCGTAATCAACCCTGCAAAAGCTTCTTGATCTGGGTTGGGGCGTCGGCGAAGGGGACGAGGGTCTGGTCGCCGGGGGTTTTGAGGGGCTTTATGGCGGCGGTGCCGGCCTTCAGCTCGTCCTCGCCGATGATCAGCGCGAAGGCGGCGCCGCTCTTGTCGGCGGAGCGCAGCTGGGAGCGCATGCTCGCGGTGAAATTGGAGAAATCAGAGCTTACCCCGGCGGCGCGCAGGGCGGTCATCAGCTCGAAGGCCCTGTCCCCCGCCTCTTTGGAGGCGGCGATGACGAAGGTCACGGGCGCGTTGTCAGGGGCGGGTTTGTCCTTGAGCAGCATGGCCAGGCGGTCTACGCCCATGCCCCAGCCTATGGCCGGCGCGGCGGGGCCGCCCATGGATTTCACCAGGTCGTCGTAGCGGCCGCCGCCGGCCACCGCGTCCTGGCTGCCGAGCAGGGTGCTGCGCACTTCGAAGACGGTGCGGCTGTAGTAGTCCAGCCCGCGGACCAGGTTGAGGTTGACGTTGTGCGGGACGCCGGCGGCGCCGAGCAGGCGCTGCGTGTCGGCGAAGTGGGCGGCGCAGTCGGGGCAGAGCTGCAGCTTGGGGGCTTCCCCCGCCAGCCACGGGCCGTCCAGCTTGCAGTCCAGCGCGCGCAGCGGGTTGCGCTCTATGCGGCCGCGGCAGGGCTCGCAGAGGCGCTCGGCGCGGCCGCGCAGGTAGCCGAGCAGGATCTCGCGGTAGTTCTTGCGGCAGTCTCCGCAGCCCAGCGAATTCAGCTCCACCGTGCAGCCTTCCACGCCCAGCTTGTTCAGGAGCGCCAGCAGCATCGAGATGGTCTCGGCGTCGGCGGCAGGGGACGGGTTGCCTATGTATTCGGCGTCGATCTGGGTGAATTCCCGGTAGCGGCCGGCCTGGGGGCGCTCGGCGCGGAACATGTTGCCGATATAGAAGTACTTGGCGTTGCGGCCGGTCTGGCCCAGGTTGTGCTCTATGAAGGCGCGCACCATGCCCGGGGTGCCTTCCGGGCGTACCGCCACTTCCCGCCCGCCGCCGTCGGTGAAGGCGTACATCTCCTTCTCCACTATGTCGGTGGTGTCCCCGGTGGACTTCACGAAGAGCTCTTTCTTCTCTATGGTCGGGATGCGGAGCTCCTGGTAGCCGTAAAGGCCGAACACTTCCCTCGCGGCGGCTTCAATCCTGGCGAAGAGGTCGGATTCGGGCGGCAGCAGGTCGCGGAAGCCGCGCAGGGAGTTTATCATGGCGTCCTAGTTGGTTTTGCCGGAGATGGAGCGCAGGCGCGCCGCGTTGAGGATTATCAGTTCCCCGCGGTGGTAGTCTATCACGCCGCTGCGCTTCAAGGTGTTGATGGCGCGGCAGACCGGCACGCGCGTGGTGCCCAGGTACTGGGCCAGCTCGTTCTGGTCGATGGCCATCTTCACCGGGCTGGTGTGCTTGTCCTTGGAAAGCTCCAGGATGGCGTCGGCCAGGCGGCCCAGGATATTGTGGAACAGCATGGATTCGATATCTTTGTTGCACTTGCTGAGCCGCTCGGCCAGCGTGTGCAGCACCTTCAGCGTGAATTCCGGGTTCTCCAGGATGAGGCGCTTGAAGTTCTTCTTGGAGATCACGAACAGCTCGCTGTCCTCGACCGCCTGGGCCGAGGCCGAGCGGGTCCTGCAGCCCAGCAGCGACATCTCGCCGAAGAAGTCGCCTTTTTTCAGGAAAGCGAAGGTCTTTTTCTTGTCGGCCCCGACGGTGGTGAAGATCTTGATGCGGCCGGACTTAACGACGAAGAAGTTGTTGCCGAGGTCTTCTTTGGCGAAGACCATCTGGTCCGAGGCGTACTTCTTGATCCCGGCGATAGCCAGGATCTTGTTCAGCTCCGTCTTGTTGAGCCCGCTGAAGAAAGGGACCTGCTTGAGTATGCTGACGGTCATTTATTTGATCTCCTGCATGGGCATGCCGCACTTGGGACATTTGCCGGGCTTGGCGGCTTCCACGCATTTCATGGCGCACATATATTTCCTGGCGGCCTTGGCCTCGTTCTTCCCTTCCTTCTTCATCCCGGCGGCCTGGCCTTTATGCTCGGCAGCGGAGGCCGCCTGTATCTTTTTTGCCGCTTCCGGGGTCTTGCCGGTTATGGTCACCTTCACGCCGTTCTGGATATTTTCCATCCGGGTTTCGGCGCCGGGCACCGTGGTGGGGCAGCCGGGGCATTTCTCGGCCTTGGGGCTGTAGTGGACTACCGCGAGTTCCTGTATCTTGGCGGCGGTTTCGGCGTCCTTGGCGGTTATGGTCACTTCCACGCCGCCCTCGATATTTTTGGAAACGGTCTCGGCGCCCTTCATCTTTTCCGGGCAGGTCATGCCGCCGCATTTTTTGCCTGTCTGCTTCTTGTGCATCGGGCAGTCGCCGCAGTCGCGCGCCTTGGCGCCCTGCATCTCGGTCTTGGCCGGCTCGGCCTTCTTGTCGCCGGGGCACTTGCCGCAACTGGCCAGGGCCGTGCCGGCGCACAGCGCCAGTATCGCCGCAAAAATGGAAATATTTTTTTTCATGGTGATGTCTCCTGTTTTTACCGAATAATAATACTACGCGTAATTATATAAATTTTAAGGGCCCCGCTCACTCCTGAAGTAAATGCTTGACAAGTGGCGGCTCTTCTTAGGATAATGATAATCATTATCATATGGCCAATAAAGAGAAAAAATCGTGCAACTGTTCCTGTGTCTCGGGCAAGCGCTGCAGCAACAGACGCGCCGCGGTGGCGGAAGCCCTGTCCGCGGCGGGAAAGCACGTCAGCGCAGAAGAGACGCACCGCCTGGCGCGCAGGCTCAGCCCCGGCATAGGTATCGCCACGGTGTACCGCTCGCTTAAGTGTCTCTGCGGCTGCGGCAAGGCCGTTGAAATAAAGCTGGGGGACGGGGCGGCCGTTTACGAGGCGGCCGGCGCCGGCAATCCCCTGGCCCATGCGCATCTGGTCTGTTCGGCCTGCGGCAGCGTGGCCGAGGCCCCCTCGCCAATGCTTGTTAAACTTTGCTCGCGCCTTTCCGCCGGTGCCGGGTTCTCCCCCTCCGGCTCTCTGGAACTGCGAGGTCTCTGCTACGCCTGCGCGCAAAAAGGAAAGTTCAAAAGATGAAAATACTGTCTTCCAAAGTGACCCTCCTGGCTCTGTTGGTGCTTCCGCTGCTGGCCGGCTGCGGCGGGCAGGACCCTCAGGCGCCTTCCGGCCGTGAGCAGGTGGCGGCCTCTCCGGCGCCGGCCGGGCCGGCCCTGCTGGCGGACCCTGGAGAGAAGAACACCCTGCCCGACGGCGGCTGGTTCACCTGTGGGTTCGTTGAAAAGCCCAAGCTTGGAACCGCCATCATAAAGGTGCAGGTTTTCGATAAATCCGGGGCCCGGGTTACAACCCGCGAGATAATCGGCGAGTACGGCATGCCCTCGATGCGCTACCACGACTCAGGCCCGGTGAAGTTCCAGCTTAACAAGAAGGGCGATTACCTGCTGCCGGTGGAGCTGGTGATGCCCGGGGAATGGTCGGTGCTGGTACGCGTGAAGTCCGGCAAGGAGGAGATCTATGCGGGCCAGGTACTCTTTACTCTTTAGTTTCCTGCTGCTCCCTCCCGCGGTCGCCGCCGGGGAGAGCCTGATTTTCATCGAGGCGCAGGGCGTAGCTGGGTATTCTTCCATGGAGAAAGCCGTTATCCATCACTCCATGGCCGCCCCGGAGCCCATGCAAAAATCCTCGGTCGGCTTCGATCTCCTCAAGAAGTTCTCCGGGACCTCCGGCGACACGGGCACGCTGGCGCTGCAGGGCCGCCTGGCCTGGGACCCCGACGCCCCTAACCGCCTGGAGCCGCAATTGTATAACGCTTATTACAGAGGCCGGACCCCTTTCGGCTACGCCTGGGCCGGGCACAGCCGCGCCGCCGCCGGGCTGGAGTCCTACTTCGACACGCACGGCGCGCTGCTGCAGGCGCTGCCCATGTACGGCTACGGTTTCGACAGGGACTGGGGGCTCGGCGCCTCCCGCGACTTCAGCTGGGGTGACGGAGCCGTCTCCTTTACCTCCGGTTCCGGCATGCGCCCCCGCGCCGCCGGCAATTACCTGCTATCGGCCCGCCTGGCCCGGGGCGTGCTGGCCCGGGATAATTACGCCGCCGGCCTTTACGCCGCGGCCGGCAAGGTCCCCGAGATCTCCGGCTATAAGGTGCTGGACGGGCAAGAGAGAGCTTACAGCGCCGCCGGGGCCGACTACGCCCTGCTCTGGGACCGCTGGGAATTCCGCGCCGACCTGCGCGCCGGCAAAAAGTCGGAGCTGCATTACCTGGCCGGGCTGGGCCGGCTCGGCCTGAACCTGCTCGACGAGAACCGTCTTAAACTTGAGGCCCAGGTCGTCTACTCCGGCCTGGAAGGGATGGAAGGCTGGGCGCTGGCTTCCGGGGTCTCTTTTGCGGTCACTTCCTCCCTGACCTGGCGCGGCATGTTCGAATATGAGGACGGCATGAGCGACAAGCGCCTGGTGACGCAGCTCTATTATTATTTCCCGATATGAAAAAAATACTCCTGACCCTCGCCTTTCTGTCGCTGTCCCTCCCCTCCTTCGCCGCGGTAGGCTGCGACCTCAACGATCCGGACCGGGATGTGGCCCGCCTGTTCCCCGGCTCCACCGGCTACAAGACCCGCTACCTCTCCATAAAGACTTCCGGCGGCCAGCCCCTGCTGGAGCGCGTGGAGGGGCGCCTCGGCGACAAGTTCAAGGGGTTGTACGAAACTATGGACGTGCCCTATACCCTCTACGACATCTACAAGGCTAAAGAGGTGATAGGCTACATACACGGCGTGAACCAGAAAGGCGAGTACGGCGGCATACAGGTCTTCCTCGCGCTGGACAAGGCCGGGGTGATAAAAGCCTTCTACATACAGAAACTCACCTCGCGCGCCGCCAAGGACCTGCGCTCTAAAGATTTTGCCGCGCAGTTCCCGGGTCTCGCGCTCAAGGATTTTGAGGACTATGACCCAGCCGCCGCCCGCGCCGCCAAAGATTCCCCCGCGGCCAGGCTGAAAGCCCCGGCGAAGGCCGGCAAGGACTTTGCCGCCGTGCTGCGCGCCGTCAAGAAGAACCTGATACTGCTCGACGAGTTCGTCTTCTCGAAGAAGGAAAAATGAACGTATACGCCATAGCTTACAAGAACCTCCTGCGCAAAAAAGTCCGTACCGCGCTCACCGCCGGGGGCATCATGCTCTCGGCCTGGGTGCTGGCCACGCTGCTGGGCTTCAACAAGGGCTACCAGCAGGGGCTCAACCGCGACATAGACAACATGGGCTTCCAGGTGCTGCTGACGGCGAAGGGCTGCCCCTATGAGGCCGCGACGCTGATGCTCAAGGGCGGCACCGGCCTGCGCTACATGCCGGAGTCGGTAGTGAAGACCGTGTTCCAGAACCCCGAAGTGGAAAAGGTCACGCCGATGCTGATGCACGGCGTCTTCGACCCTAACAAGGGCGAGAACGGCGCGGTGGCGGCCTACCTGGGCGTGGACGCGGCCAGCTATCCCCCCATGAAGCAGTACCTCGAATTCAAGCAGGGAGGCTGGTTCAAGGACAATAGCGCGCTCGAGGCCGTGCTGGGCTACGAGGCGGCCGAGCTGGAGACCCGCGAGGTCGGCGACAAGCTGCTCATCCCCGGCCTCGACCAGGAAATAACCGTGGTGGGCGTGCTCAAGCGCTCCGGCACCCAGGACGACGGCACCATCTTCCTGCCGATAACCACGGTACAGAACCTGTTTAACCGCAAAGGCATGCTGACCGGCCTGGGGATAAAAGTTAAAAAGGACGCCGATATCTCGGCGCTCGAGAGCCGGCTCTACGACCTGCCCGACGTGCAGGTGGTGTCCATGGCCCAGGTCAAGACCACCATCATGAACCTGGTCAACAGCGCCAGGGTCATCGTGCTGGGCATAGCCGGCATAGCGCTCATCATAGCGATGGCCGGCGTGATCAATACCATCCTCATGTCGGTCATGGAGCGCTACGCCGAGATAGGCATCCTCAAGAGCATGGGCGCCATGCCGCTGGACGTGTTCAAGATGATCTGGCTGGAGACGGCCATCCTGTGCGGCCTGGGCGGCGGGGCCGGCATAGGCCTGGCTTTCGTGACGGCGCGGCTCTCCGAAGCGGCCGTGCGGTATTTCCTCCCCTACGCCCCCAACGGGGCGCTGGTCGCGCTCGACGGCCGGATAACCGGGTTCGCTTTCCTGCTCATAGTGGCCGGCGGGCTGCTCAGCGGCGTCTACCCGGCCTGGCGCGCCGCGCGGGTGCGGCCGCTGGAAGCCATACGCATAGAAGGAGAACAATAACATGGCCGGCAAACCTTTGATCACAGCCAGGGACCTCAGCAAGATCTACCGGCGCGGCTCGGAAGAGGTGCGGGCCGTGGACGGCGTCAGCTTCGAGGCCGCCGCCGGGGAGATGGTCGCCATCATCGGCCCGTCGGGCTCCGGCAAGACCACGCTGCTCAACATGATCGGCTGCCTGGACAATCCCACGTCGGGGTCTCTGGAAGTCGGCGGGCGGCAGGTCTTCGGCGGGCGCAAGGAGCTTTCGGAAAGGGAGCTGACGCTGATCCGCCGCGAGCTGTTCGGTTACGTGTTCCAGAAGTTCTACCTGATCCCCACCCTGACGGTGGAAGAGAATATCCTGCTGCCGGGTGCTTTTTACCGGTCTCCGTCGGCCAAAGAAGCCCGGGACGTGATGAAGCTGCTCGGCATAGAGCGGCGTTCTGCCCATCTTCCCGGCGAGCTCTCCGGCGGCGAGATGCAGCGCGTCGCCGTGGCCCGGGCCCTGATAAACAACCCGAAAGTGGTGCTGGCCGACGAGCCTACCGGCAGCCTGGACAGCCGCCGCACGGAAGAAATAAAGGGGATCCTGCGGGACCTGACGCGGCAGGGGATAACTGTGGTCATGGTGACCCATAACCTGGACCTCGCGCGTTCGGCCGACCGCCTGCTGGAGATACGCGACGGCAGGATACACAGGGCCTAGTGCCCAAAAGGCCCTTGAAAAACTGCGTTTCAGGAGCTAGACTATGATTGGGGACGGGACCTCTCCCCGAGCGGAGCAGGACGGACAGTTGAGGTCCATGGTGCGAGGGCGGGCCAGTGCGGCCCGCCCCGATTTATTCCCGGCTAAATGCCCAAGGCCCCGGCAGCGCCCGACCGCATCGCCCGGGGCCTTTCTTTTTGATAAAATCAGGTAGGGGTAAATTTAACGGGAACGAACATATGGCTATATTCATCGAAAAACCTAAACTAGTGCCGGCCTCCGGCAACAGGCCGAAGATCATAGAGGAATATATCGGCCGGGCTAATTCCGGGACCACTACCATCAGCGTGGCGCGCATGGTAAGCCCCGGCGGCTGGGTGGAGCCGCAGCAGGAGCCCCGCTTCACGGAGTATACCCTCGTCCTTAAGGGCACGCTCAAAGTGGAGACCCAGAACGGCACTTTCGACGTAAAGGCGAAACAGGCGATCATAATGGAGCCGGGCGAGCGGGTGAGGTATTCCACCCCGGACCCCGAGGGCGCGGAGTATATAGCCATCTGCCTGCCCGCTTTTTCTTTTGAGACGGTCCGGCGCGACGGCGAGACCAAGAAACCCTATTGAACCCCGGGATCCTTACCTTATGACTCTACGCTGTCTCCTGCTCCCGCTCTTCTCTTCGGCCCTGCTCCTGCCCGGTCTCGCCAACGCCTCGGGGCCGGCTTCGGCCCGGGCAGCCAATTCCCAGGCCGCGCAGTTCCGCGGAGGCGCCATAGCCCGCCCCGCCTACCCGGAAGCCTGCCTGATGAAGCTGACCGCTAAAAAAATGCGGCTGGAGCTGCGCGACGAGATCTCCGTCCCCCCCGTGCGCTACGGCAGCGAAACCCCGCTGAAGGAATTCCAGGACGCGATAGAGCCGCAGTGGGGCCTGCGCCCGGACTTTGTGCTTAACGCCTACGTCTTCGCGCTCAACCGGATCTACATCCTCGACGAGAAAGAGTATTACGACAAGATGGGCCGCTTCGTGGATGATTCAATCTTCCACGAATTCGTACATTATTTCCAGGTGCAGTACCGGGGAGATACTTTCGACGGCTATAACGGGGAATACCTTGAGTCGGAGGCGATAGATTACCAGACTTGGTTCCGCGATACCTATATGCTGCCCGGAGTGACGGCGGCGGAGGCCTGCGGGAACTGAACTTTCCGGAGCGCGGGAAAGGCCGGCGGGTGCCGGCCTTTTTTATTGGCCGGCCGCCGGAGCCGTGGAGGACGGCTGCGTGACCGGCAGCAGCGTGCTGTACGCGTTGGAAACGTCGGGAGAGAAGACCGGGTTGAGGACCTGGGAGGTGGCAGCGGGGGCCAGTACGGGAGTAAGAACCGGCTTGAGGCGGGGATTGCGCCTGACTCCGGGGCAGACGGCCGCGGCCGCCCTGGCCGCGGCGGCGTTCTTTTTAAAAGCCGGGTCTATCCTGATCAGCGCGTTCGCCGCCAGGGCGCGCATTGGGCAATCGCGGCTCCGGAGCGCCTCCTTCAGGGCGGGGATGGCCCTGCGCGCCGCCGGGCCGAGGGTCCCCAGGGCGGAAGCCGCGGACTTTCTGACTTCCGGAGACGGATCTTCCAGCGCTTCTGTTATCGCGTTAACTCCGGGCCTGCTGCGGCGGGACAGGCGCTGCAGCGGAAAGATCAGCGCCGCCCTGAGCGCGGGGTCCTTGTCCCTGAGGGCTTCGGCCAGGCGGGCGACGGCCTGCGGCGGGAGCGCGCCGGGGGCGGAGAGGGCGTAATTGGCGAGCGCTTCGGCCGCCGCGGCCCGCACGCCGGCGTCCTGGTCTTTAAGCGCGTCCAGCGCCGGCTCCGCCGTTTCTGCGGGAGGCGGGAACATCCGGGAGACCACCCGGGCCGCGCCGGCGCGCACTCCCGGGTCCGGGGCCTTAAAGGCGTTGGCGAGCCAGTTCCCCCCGGCGGCGCCGGTCTTTACCAGGGTGATGCAGGCCCAGCCTCTTGTTTCGCTGTCGGGCGCCTGCGCGGCCCTGAACAGGGCGGAGATAAAATTTTCAGGGAACAGCGCCTGGGTCTCTGCAGGGTAGGAGGCGAGGGCGCGCGCGGCGCCGGCGCGCACTCCCGGTTCGGCGTCGTCCAGGGCGGAGGAGAGCGGGATGGCCGCTTCAGGCGAAGGCGGGACCATGTCGGCCAGCACGCCGGCGGCGGCGCCCCGTACTTTGGGATCTGGCGCCCTCAACGCCGACCCCAGCCAGCGGCCGGCCGGCGGTCCTATGCGTACCAAGGCGCCCGACGCGGCGTGCTTGAGAGCGTCCGTGGAGGTGTGGACGGCTTTGGCCAGGGCAGGCACCGCGCCCTCCGCCCCCGGGCCTATCTCCGCAAGTATCCACGCCGAGCGCTCGGCCAGGTCACGGTCTCCTCCGGAGAGGTTCTTCTGCAGGGCCGGGACGGCCTTTGCGCCGTGCGCGGCCAGTATCCCTGCCGCCTCGCGCCGCAGCGCGGGAGTCCCGCTCTTAAGCGCCTCGGCCAGGGCGGGGATCGCGGCGTCAGTCCTGGCCAGCGCCCGGGCAGCGGTGAAAGCTACCGTCGTGTCCGCCCCGGTCAGGGCGGCCATGAGTTCCGGCACCGCCGGGGCCGCGGACTGGCCCAGGTCCTCCAGGGCGGAAGCCGCGTAGAGGTTGTAGGGCGTTCTGCCTTTGGCCAGCACCTTCTTCATTTTCTGGGCGGCCGCCCTGCGGCCGCGCTCGCCGGACCTGAGGACTTCTTCGAGGGCCATGGCCCGCACCTGCGGGTCGTCGGCCGCCAGGCGGCCGGAAATGCCGGCGCAGGCCGAGAGCAGCAGCAGCGCGGCCGGCAGCAGGGCCGCGAGGAAAGGCGGCAAGGGAGCGGTGCGGTTTCTCACGGTGTAAATATACAACTTTTTCAGGCGGTTTCGCTCCCGGACTTTGTCGATAAAAAAACGGGCCCGGGGAGTTCTCCCCGGGCCCGGATCATAAGCCCTGGCTGTTAAGCGCTCAGTCGAAGGTCATGCCCCTGCCGGGCATCGCCTCTACGGGCTGTATAGCGCTGGAATCCACGTCCTTTGCCTGCGTCGCGCCCTTCTCGCCTATCCCCAGGAACAGCAACACGCTGTCCAGGAAGCCCTGCTTGGTGATGAAGGACGAGAGGGTGCCGATCTTGGTCACGTCCTCGCCGCGGCCGCCGGTCTGCTCGTAGGTGGCCATGGTGGTGCAGCCGGCGGGGCTGTCGGCGAAGTCCTCGTCGCCGCGCACCAGGATGCCCTCGATCTTCTTTGTGCTGGCGTTGAAGACCGGGGAACCGGAGTTGCCGCCGAAGGTGTCCAGGTTGGCCACGAAGTAGCCCACCTTGGAGTAGTCGCGCACGGTGGCGCCGCCGGCTACCTTGAGGGGCAGCCCCACGGGGTGCCCGATCACAAAGATGCCGTCGCCGTTCTTAAGGGTGCTGCCGCGGCTGATGGCCAGGGGCTTGTGGCCGCTCACCTTGCGGTCCAGCTGTACCAGGGCGTAGTCCGCGCCGAGGTTCTGGCCGGCGGGATTGGCCGAGCCGGGCTCGCCGCCCAGGAAGCGCTTTATGATCTTGGCGCAGCCGTAGACCTCGCTGGCGGGCATGGAGGTCACGGCCTCGCCGCCTTCCTTCTTGACGGCGTAGCCGAAGATGAACTTGGTGTCTTTGCACTGCGTCTCGTTCTTAACGCAGTGGCCGGCGGTCATTACGACGTCCTCTCCCACAAGGGAGCCGGAGCAGAAGGCCCCGATGGGCTGCTCGCGGAACTTTTCCCCGGGGCAGAGGTTGAGGCGGTCGCCGAAGTTCATGGTCTTCAGCTTTACGCCCCCGGGCGCCGCGGTTTCTACCGAGGCGGATTTCCAGAGGGAGACCACCGAGTCGGAAATGGTCTGCATCTCCGCGGAGGCGGCGAAAAAGTCCAGGCGGTTGTCGTCGCCGTAGATGCTCTTGCCGTCGGACGCGAAGGAGAGCGCGGGCAGTATCAGCAGGGCGGCCGCCGCGTTCAATGTGGTCTTCATGAGATTTTTCATAACTCCTCCAGTAAACCGCGATTAACTTCCGCTATGTTATACCGTACGGGTTGACGAATGTCAATAGCCAGTAGGCCTAGATCTTTGGACCCATAAGGCCCAGGAGTATTGTGGGCCTTTCGGGTAAAACTAAATCCAGGCCAGGTAGAGCTGCACCGTGTGCGCGTCTACGGCGCGGAAGGTTAGATAGGAAGTAATTATAATTAGAAGGACCGCGGCGTACCGGAAAGGCAGGCCGGGGGCCTTGCCGGGCATGGGCCAGGAGCCTTCTTCCCACGTAGCCCCGCCCCTGAGGGCGGCCGAGAGGCTGTAGAGGGAGTAAGCCTGCAGGGCGAAGACTGAAAAGAAAGCGTAGGCGAACACGGGCAGGCCGAAAAGCTGCGGCCCGGCGCTGACTTTAGCGTGATAGCCCCATTGCGCCCCGGCGGCGCTGTTCCAGAGGCTCCAGAGCAGACCGGCCAGCGGGCCGGCCAGCGCGAGGCGAAGGGTTTTTCCAGGCAGCCCCCCCTCCCACTCGCGCAGCAGCGAGGGCAGGCCCAGGCTGTAGGTGAAAGGTTCGGTCAGAAAAAAGAAGGCGGCCCAGACCAGGGGCCAGAAGGTCCCTGGCGCGGCCAGCGGCAGCAGCAGGAGCAGGGCGCCGACGGCCAGGAAAGTCCTGAGCAGGCGCGGCGTGACTTTGAGGGGCTTGGTCCTGAGGCCGCGGAACAGGCCGGCGACCCGCAGCAGCTCGGCGGTGACGAAGAGCGAGGGCAGGAAGGCGGCCCAGGCGAAAGCGAAGCCCGTCCAGCGGGTGGAGAGGGTAGAGGGCTGGTTGATGTAGTACCAGGCGCCGAGCCTGAGGTTGAGGAGTTCGAACAGGCAGCTGAAGGCCAGGGACCAGAGGGCCAGCGCCGCGAACTGCCCGGTGCGCGACACCGCCGGGGAGGAGCCGCTGAAGCGGTAGATTGCGTTGTCCACGAAAAGTATGTAGGCCCAGGCGGCGAAGGCGAAGAACTGGTTATGCAGCGGCTCCAGCGCCAGGTACCTGCCGGAGTAGCCGAACAGCGTCAGGAGAACGGCCGTATAAAGGAACAGCTTCAGTTTTGAATCTTCTCCGAACATATAGAGAATGATAGCAAACGGAGGGCCGCCGAAAACGCAGAGCGCATCCGGCGGCCCTCCCTCCGTTCAGAAGTCGAACTTGTAGCCTTTCAGGCCCAGCTCGTTGCGCATGGCCAGCATTTCGCCCTGGGTTTCCTTATTGAGCGGCACGCCCTTGTTCCGGCGGTACAGCCAGGCCAGGTGCTCTTTCTCCCCGGCGGTATAGATGCGCTTGGCGCCGGGCATCTTTTTAGAGGCGCGCAGCTCGCGCAGGATGTTGCCGGCGGTCTTCTTGAAAGAGGCCAGCGGTACGAAGTGCCCGATGTCGATGGCCAGGAAGAAATGGCCGAGCGGGTAAGGGATCTTCTTCCCCTTCTTGTCCACGCCGAGCAGCGCCTTCATGTAGGCGCCCTGCTGCAGGGCGGCCGACAGGATCTCCACTACCGTGCAGTAGCCGTAGCCTTTGTAGCCGGCCAGCTCCTCGCCGATGCCGCCCAGCGGTACCAGGGCGGCGGTGCCCGCCACCAGGTCCTTGAGCACGGCCCTGGAGTCGGTCTTGGAGTTGCCCTTCTCGTCGATCACCCAGCCCTTGGGCATCTTCTTGCCGAGCTTGGCGTAGACCTCTATCTTGCCGCGCTGCGTGATGGGCGTGGCGCAGTCGAGCAGGAACGGAAATTTCTCGTCGGTCGGGATGGCGAACGTGAGCGGGTTGGTGCCCATCATGTTCTCCACGCCGAAGGTGGGCGCCACCGAAGGCCTGGCGTTGGTGCCGGTGATGCCGATCATGCCGGCCTTGGAAGCCAGCATGGCGTGGTAGCCGGCTATGCCGTAATGGGTGGAGTTGCGCACGGCCGTCATGCCGAGGCCGAACTTTTTGGCCTTCTTCACGGCCAGCTCCATGGCGCGCTTGGCGATGTAGTGGCCCATGCCGTTATGCCCGTCGATGACCGCCGTGGTCGGGGTCTCGCGGACCACTTCGAACTTCGTCCTGGGCAGCTGTACGCCCTGCTTGATCCGGTCGTAGTAGATCGGCTTCAGGCGCGAGGCGCCGTGCGAGTCTATGCCCAGCTTGTCCGCGGTTATCAGCACCTCGGCGCAGACCGCGGCTTCGGCCGCCGGCACGCCTATGCCCTTGAAGACGTCGCGCATGAAGCGCTCCATCACGTCGAACTTTACCCACTTCGCACCTTTCTCTATTTCCATTTTTGTTTTCCTCCGTAAAGTTATGCGCGCCTGACTTCCGCCAGGTCCGTTTCCAGCAGGCCGGCCAGCGCGGCCGCGGCGCCCAGCCCTTCGGGGATGGCGGCTTTGCCGAACCCGTCGGCCATGGCGGCGGCCTTCTCCGGTTCGCCGGCCAGGTCCCGCAGCGCCGCCGCCAGGCGGGCGTCGAAATCGTGGCCTTCCTCCAGGCAAAGGGCCGCCCCGTGAGCGGCCAGCGCCAGGGCGTTGAAGCGCTGGTGGTCGCCCGCCGAAGACGGCAGCGGGACCAGGATAGAGGGTTTTTTAAGCTGCGCCAATTCGGCCACGGTGCTCGCGCCGGAGCGGGAGATAACCAGGTCCGCCGCGGCGTACAGGAGCGGCATGTCCTCGCGGTAGTCGAAGAGGGCGACTCCGGGCGCGCCCTCCAGCCCGGCCGCGGCGTAGGCGGCCTTCACCTCGCCAAAATTCTTCCGGCCGGCTATGTGCAGGGATTGGATGTCCCCCTTCAGCGCCTTCAGGGCGTTGGTGAAGGCGCCGTTGAGGCGCCTCGCGCCCTGGCTGCCGCCGAACGCCAGCACCGTGAATCGGTCTTCCTGCAGGCCCAGCGCCCGGCGCGCGGCTCTCTTGTCAGGCGGCGCGGCGAAGCTGCCGCGCACCGGCGTGCCGGCCAGCACGGATTTGCCGGGGAAAGGGTTGCCGGGCACCGGCAGGCCCAGCGCCGCCCGGCGGCAGAAGAAACCGGCCAGGTAATTGCCCAGCCCGAACTTGGCGTTGGATTCGTGGATGTAGACCGGGACTCCGGCCAGGCGCGCGGCCAGGATGGCCGGGAAGGCCACATAGCTGCCGGTGCCTACTACCGCGTCGGGGCGGAAATCCTTCATGACCCGGCGGGCCAGGGAGAGCGAGGCGAAGAACTTGAACCAGAACGCCAGGTGGGCCAGCGGGTTAAGCGTCCGGGGCAGGGAGACCATATCCAGTTCGGCGTAGGGGAAGTCCGCGTCCTCCAGGGCGGGCCGGGCGATATCCTCTTTCTTTACCAGGAAGAGAGTCTGCCAGCCGCGCGCGCGCAATTCCTCCGCCAGCGCGAAACCGGGGTAAAAATGCCCCCCCGTGCCGCCGGAGGCTATGACCGCGCGTTTGTTCTCTACCATTTCTGGGTGCTCCTGTGGGCCGAGATATTGAGTATCAGGCCTACCATTATCATGGAAGCCCAGATCGAAGAGCCGCCGTAGGAAAAGAACGGCAGCGGTATGCCCTTGGTCGGGATAAGTCCCGTGGACATGGCCATGTTGAAAAAGGCCTGCAGGGCTATCGCGAGCGTAAGGCCCAGCGCCGCCAGCGCCGTGTACATGCTGGGGGCGTTGCGGGCTATGCGCGCGCCTTTCACCAGCAGCGCCGTGAAGAGCCCCAGGACTATCAGGCCGCCTATCAAGCCCAGCTCTTCGGCGACCACCGGGAAGATGAAGTCGGTGTGCGGCTCCGGGATGTACAGTTTAAGCTTGGAGGCGCCGGGGCCTTTGCCGAGCCAGCCGCCGGAGCCGACGGCCAGCAGGGATTGCCACAGCTGGAAGCCGGTTCCGGCGGAGTTGGCCTGCGGCTCGAGAAAAGTCTTGAGCCGCGCCAGGCGGTAGGATGAGGTGACGATCAGCATGAATACCGTCAGGATCCCCAGTACTAACGGCGCCAGTATGTAGCGCAGCTTGACTCCGGCCGCGAAAAACATCATGATCAGGACGCCGAACAGCAGCGCGGGGGTTCCGAGGTCCGGCTCCACCCCGATGAGGGCGAACATGAACAGCGCCGCGACGAAGGGTTTGAGCAGCTGCCGCCAGTCCGTATGTATTACGCTGGCGTTGCGGTCGAAGAAATCGGCGAGGTAGAGTATCAGCACCGGCTTGGCGAACTCGCTCATCTGCAGCTTCATGAAGCCGAGCGGGATCCAGCGGCGCACGTGGGCGACCGGCGGCATCAGCAGCGTGACTCCGAGCAGCACCAGCGTTCCCAGGAACAGGGGTTTGATATAGGGCCGCAGCTTCTCCAGGTCCAGCCTGGCGGCCAGGGCCATCAGGCCGAAGCCGGTGATGATGTAGAGCGCCTGTTTCTTGGCGTAGAACGACGAGGCCAGGCCCTTGTTGACGGCATAGAGCGCGCTGGCCGAGAACATCGAGACCAGGCCTATCATCAGCAGGAAGACCACGGTGAAGAAGAGCGGATAGTCCACGAACTTGAGGCTGCGGTTGGCTATCACGTTATAGGCCAGTTTCTGGCGCTTGGAGGAAAAGTCCATGGGTGGGTTCAGGCCTTCTTCCAGCCCTTGAGCGTTTTAACGAAAGCCTTGAACTTGCGGCCGCGGTCCTCGAAATCCTTGAACTGGTCGAAGGAAGCGCAGGCCGGGGAGAAGAGGGCGAGGTCGCCTTTTTCGGCGAGTTCAAGGATCTCGCGGCAGGCGTTCTCCATGGTGAGGGCCGTGATCAGCGGGGCGGCGCCGACGAGCTCCTGCTCTATCTTCTGCGCGTCCGAACCTATGGTCAGCACGCCCTTCACGCTCCGCCGGATCAGCGGGAGCAGCGGGGCGTACGGCAGCCCTTTGCCCTGGCCGCCGAGGATGAGCCAGATGTTCCTTTTTTTGCCGAGGGCCTTGAGGGCCACCACCGTGGAATCCACATTGGTGCCTTTTGAATCGTTGACGAAAGCTATGCCCCGGACGGAGCCGGCCGGTTCTATGCGGTGTTCCACGCCTTTAAACGCGGCGAAGGCCTTTCTGACGTCGGCGGGACTTGCGCCGCTCTCGAGCGCCATCAGGGCCGCGCACATGGCGTTCTCCAGGTTGTGCGCCCCGGGCAGGGCCGGCGGCTTCAGCGCGACCTTGCCCTTGCCTTTGCGGAGGACGAGCTTCCCGCCCTCGGCCCAGGCCGAAAGCTTCCCCCCCTTGCGGGCGGAAGAGAAGAAGAGGACCTGAGACGGGCAGCGCGCGGCCAGGTCGCGGCAATACTTGTCTTCATAGTTGAAGACGCAGCAGGCGGCCTTGTCCTGGAACTTGAATACCCTTTCCTTGGCCTTTACGTAGGCGGGCATGCTCCCGTGGTGGTCCAGGTGGTCGGGGGTTATATTGAGGATGCACGCGGCTGCCGGTTTGAGGTGGACGCTGTCCTCGAGCTGGTAGCTGGAGACTTCCATCACCACGGCGTCGCTCTTGCCCGCCCTGGCCGCTACTTCGGCCGCCGGCGTGCCGACGTTGCCGCAGACCAGCGCGCGGCCTTTGCCGCGCAGGGCCGCCTTCATTATCTCGCCGAGCAGCATGGTGGTGGTGGTCTTGCCGTTGGTGCCGGTGACGGCCAGCAGCCTGCCGCCGGAGAAGGCCAGGGCCGTCTCTATCTCGCTGAAAACCGGTATCTTTTTCTTCCTGAGGGCTTTGATGAGCGGGTTGGCCTGGGACAGACCCGGGCTCTTTACCGCGAAGCCGCAGGCGAAGGCGGCCTTGCCGTGCCCGCCGGTCTCTACCTTCACTTTACGCGAGAGGGACTTCAGGCGGTCTTTAACTTCGGCCGCGCTCCTGGCCTCGGTCAGCAGCACGTCGAAGCCTTTGGCCGTCAGCAGGTTGGCGCACGCCACGCCGGATTTGCCGGCGCCTATGACGAGCGCCCGTTTTCCTTTAAAACTTTCAGGTGTGAACATGGTCCTTCCTTAGCGGATCTTCAGCGAGGCCAGCGCTATGAGCATCAGCATGATGCCCGCTATCCAGAAGCGCACGGTCACCTTGGACTCGGCTATGCCCTTGAGCTCGAAATGGTGGTGGATCGGGGCCATCAGGAAGATGCGCCGCTTGTTGCGCAGCTTGAAGGAGCCCATCTGCAGGATGACGGACAGCGTCTCCAGCAGGAAGATGCCGCCGGCTACCGGCAGCAGCAGTTCCTGCTTGACGCAGATGGCCGCCGTGCCGATGGTGCCGCCGAGGAACAGGGAACTGGTGTCGCCCATGAACACTTCCGCCGGATGCGCGTTGTACCACAGGAACCCCAGGCAGGAGCCCATCATCGCGGCCAGGAACACGGCGATCTCGCCCGCGCCCTCCACGTAGATGAGCTTGAGGTAGGAGGCCCATTTTACGTTGCCGGCCGAGTAGGCGAAGATGGCGAAGGTCAGCGCCGTGAAGACGATGGAGCCGGCCGCCAGGCCGTCTAGCCCGTCGGTAAGGTTGACCGCGTTGGAGGAGCCTATGATGACCACCATGGCCAGCGCGGCGTAGAGGACGCCCAGGTTGAGAAAGATCTCCTTGGTGTAGGGGATGGAGATGGCGTTGGTGAACTGGGCGTTGGGCGGGTAGGCGGCCAGGTAGCCGACCACCACGATGGCGGTGAAGATCTGCAGCGTGAACTTGAAGACGGAGGAGGCCCCCTTGGGGTTCTTCCTGACGAGCTTGGTGTAGTCGTCCATCCAGCCGGTGAAGGCCAGGACCACGGTGGTGAACAGCAGCAGGAGGATGAAGCGGTTGTCCATCTGCGCCCAGAGGGCGGTGGTGACGACCAGCGTCAGGAAGATAAGCAGGCCGCCCATGGTGGTGGTGCCCTGCTTGGCGAGGTGGCTCTGGGGGCCGTCGGTGCGCTGGATCTGGCCTATCTTGTAGGTGCGCAGCTTGGCGATCAGCCAGGGGCCGATGAGCAGGCTCAGCAGGAAAGAGGTTATTACCGCGCCGCCGGCGCGGAAGGTGATGTACTGGAAAACGTTGAGGGGGCTGAAAAAATCCTTGAGGTAATGCGCGTAGTAAAGCATAGTCTCCTTGTTTTGCGGCCAGCCGGCTCCTGGGCCGGTCCCGCTGTATTTATATTTTATTATTTTTATAGGGGGTTGTGCGGTTTCCCCAAAGGCCTACCGGGTAAAGGCCCTTTTTGCTCATGCGCCGTTCCGCCAAGGCGATTATAATATAGGGGTGAACAACTCCCGCTTCGCCCCCCTCCTGGTCCTTTCTTTCCTGTTGGCCGCCTGGCCCGCGCGCGCTCAAAAGCTTGAGCGGCTCGGCGCGGCTGACCTGCCCTCGGCCGAACTCCCGGCGGCCCCGGCCCCGGACCGCGCCCCCGTTAAAGAGTGGACCGTGCTCATTTACGTCAGCGCCCGCAACAACCTGGGGCTGGAGGCTATCAAGGACGTCAACGAGATGGAGGCGGCCGGTTCCACCGACAAGGTGAACGTGGTGGTGGAGATGGCCCGCATAGTAACGGCGCCGCCGTTCAACCCTTTCTCTTCCGTGCAGGAACCCGTCCCGCCTCAGGCGGACTGGACGGGGTCGCGCCGTTTCCTGATAAAAAAGGACGCGGACGCGCTGGCCATCACCTCCCCGGTGCTGGCGCATTTCCCCGACGCGGACATGGGCGACTGGCGGCACCTCGCTGATTTTATCGCCTGGGGCAAGGCTAATTACCCGGCGAGAAAATACCTGCTGGTGGTGGGCGGGCACGGCAGCGGCTGGCGGGGCGTTAAGCCCCCGGCCGGAGCAAAAGGCATTTCCTACGACGAGCCTTCCGGCAACCATATCTCCCCGGAGGAGCTGGCGCGGGCCATAAAGGCCGGCGGCGGCGTCAACGTTTACGCCTCCGACGCCTGCCTGATGCAGACGGTGGAGGTAGTCTACGATCTGAAAGACTCGGCGGAATATGTGGTGGGTTCGCAGGAGACCACTCCGGGCAGCGGCTGGAATTACGAGGTTTTCCTGAAGGCGCTGGCGGCCAGCCCCGGCGACTCGTTCTCGGCGGCGCAGGCCATAATGAAAGGCTTTTCGGAGTTTTACGGCGCGCAGAAGCAGTCGGTGACCATGTCGATAGTGCGGCCCGCCATGGCCGCGGAGCTGGCGGCCAGGATGGATAAGTTCGCGCGGCTGGTGGCCGCCTCTCCCGAGGACATGAAGCTCTACCACGAGAAGAAGTGGGGCCTGCGCTCCTTCGACGACGAGGACGCCCGCGACCTGTACCAGCTGATGAAGCTGTATTTCGACAATTCCCCCACGCCCGGAGTGCGGGAGGCGGCGAAGGACGTGATAGTGTTCCTGGCGGAGAAATTCGTGCTCCGCAACGACGCGGTGGGCTACAAGTCCAAAGACGCCAACGGGATCTCGGCGTATTTCCCGGTCTTCTACATGAACTACAAGCCGAAGTACGAATCCCTCACTTTCTCCCGCGCCACCTACTGGGACGAAATGGTGAAAGCCGTGGTGGAATCCAAGAAGTAACCAGCTCCGTTCCTGAAAACAGAACCGCCGGGCTTGCCCGGCGGTTCTGTTTTATGGCGTTAGCGCTTTACTGCAGGCCTTCGAGGATGCGCTCGAATTTCATGGAGCGGGAGGCCTTTATCAGGAAAGAGCCGCGGCCGGCCTTGATGAGGTCCCGGGCTTCGTCCAGCCAGCCGTCCAGGGTTTCGGCGTAGACCACGGCGGTCCCGCCGGCGGCCAGGTAAGCCTCCACGGCCGGCTTCATCTCCGGGCCGGCGAGAAAGACCCGTTCGGCGCAGGTATGGACCAGGGCGGCGCCCAGGTCCCTGTGGTAATGGGCGGAATGCTGGCCCAGCTCCTTCATGTCGCCCAGCATGACGTAGAGGGGCTTGTCCTTTGCGCACAGTTCCTTGAGCGCCGAGCCCATGGACTGGGGGTTGGCGTTGTAGGCGTCCAGGATGACCAGCGCGCCGCCGAGCTTCAGCTCCTGCAGGCGCATGGGCGGGGGCGTGTAGTTCTCCAGGCCCTGGGTTATAACGCGGAAGTCCAGGCCCGAGGCCAGGGCTGCTGCGGCGGCGGCCGCGGCGTTGTAGTAGTTGTGCCCGCCGGCGTGGGGCAGGCGGATCTCGTGCAGTTTGTCGCCGTACTCCAGGCGCAGGTGGTCGCTGTCCATTATGCGCAGGTCCGCCCCGGGGTCGCGGCCGAAAGTCAATTTCTTCAGGTCGCGGCCGTTGAGGCGCGAGAGGTAGCGGTCGTCGTAATTGTAGACCAGGGTGCCGCCGGGGGCCAGGCAGGCGGCCAGCTCGGTCTTGGTGTCGAAGATAGTTTCGAGGCTGCCGAAATACTGCAGATGCGACGGGCCGATGTTCGTGATAATGCCGACGGTGGGCCTGGCCACCTCTCCTATCTCCTTTATGTCCCCCCGGCGCGAGGCGCCGAGCTCGAAGACGCCGAATTTATGCGCGCTTCCGAGCTCCAGCAGCGAAAGGGGCAGGCCGAACTGGTTATTGAGATTGCCGGCGTTGGAGCAGGTTTCCCCCGCCGCCGAGAAGATGCTCCTGAGCATTTCCTTGGTGGTGCTCTTGCCGTTGGAGCCGGTGATGGCGACCAGCGGTATCTGCCAGCGCTGGCGGTGCCAGGCGGCCAGGTCCTGGAGGGCTTTAAGCGTATCCTTGACGCCCACTACCGCCGGCGGCGATTCTTTCGCGGCTCCGGCGGCGTCCTCGCGGGCCAGCCAGCCGCTCACGCCCACCGGCACGGTCTGCGGCAGGAAGTCGTGAGCGTCGTAGGAGGCCCCCTTGAGGGCCCAGAAAAAGTCCCCTGTCCTCAGCCGGCGGGTGTCGGTTACGAATTCGTCGAACCGGGCGGCGGGGTTTCCTTTGAGGAGCCGGCCGTTGACGGCCTTGGCGAGCGTGCCGAGGTCTATGCCTAGTTTCATGCGGTCTTCTTCCTTATCGCGGCGGCGGCGGTTTCCGCGTCGCTGAAATGTATGGTGCTGTCCTTGAGGATCTGGTAAGTCTCATGTCCCTTGCCGGCTATCAGCACGATGTCGCCCTTGGCGGCCTGCGCCACCGCGGCTTCTATGGCGTGCCGCCGGTCGGGGATAATTTCGAAGTTGGTGAACTTGTCGACGATGCCTTTCTCTATGTCGTCGATGATGGCCAGCGGGTCCTCGCTGCGCGGGTTGTCGCTGGTGACTATGGCCAGGTCGCTGAGCGCGCAGGCCACGGCGCCCATCGGCGCGCGCTTGGTGCGGTCCCGGTCCCCGCCGCAGCCGAACACCGTGATGATGCGGTTATGCGGCATCAGCCCCAGGCCGGACAGCACGCTCTCCAGGGCGGCGTCGGTATGCGCGTAGTCCACGAAGACGGTGAAATCCTGGCCGGCGTCCACGCGCTGCAGGCGCCCCGGCACGTTGGCCAGGGCCCCGGCCCCGGCGGCAGCGGCCCGCGCGTCCACGCCGCCGCCGGCCGCCGCCGCTATGGCGGCCAGCGCGTTGTAGACGTTATGCCGGCCGAGCAGGTTCAGCCTTACCGGGATCTCGCCGGCCGGGGTCTTAAGCGTAAAGCGGGTCATGGTGGCGAGTATTTCCAGGTCTCCGGCGCGGAAATCTGCGTCGTTCTCTATGCCGAAGGTGACGGCCCGGATCCTGCCCGCCAGCTTCGTAAGTATCCACGGCGCGCGCTCGTCGTCGGCGTTGACTACGGCGTATTTGTCCTTCTTGGGCGAGCGCTCCAGCAGGTCGAAAAGGCGGGCCTTGGCCAGGAAGTAGCTTTCCCTGTCCTTGTGGAAATCCAGGTGGTCGCGCTGCAGGTTGGTGAAGACCGCGCAGTCAAAGTCCACGTCCTCCACGCGGCCGAGGGCCAGCGCGTGGGAAGAAACCTCCATCACCACCGACGAGGCCCCCGCGGCCGCCATCCCGGCCAGGAGTTCCTGGAGGGTATGGGCCAGCGGCGTAGTGTTGGCGGCGGCGGCTATGACCTTTCCTCCGACGCGGTAATCTATGGTGCCTATCACCCCGGGAGACAGCTTTTCTCCCAGCAGGATGTTCTCCAGCAGGTAGGCGGTGGTGGTTTTACCCTTGGTGCCGGTGATGCCGTAAACCTTCAGCCTGTTGGAAGGATGCCCGTAAAAATTGGCGGCCGCTTTAGAGAGGGCGCGGTTCAGGTCGGGCGCCGTCAGGAACGCCGCGTGCGGGAAAGCGAACGCCGTCTCCGGGGGCACCGGCGCGGCCGTTATTACCGCCGCCGCGCCCCGCTCCAGGGCCTGGCGGATGAACAGGCTGCCGTCGGTACGGGCGCCGGGCAGCGCGAAGAACAGCGCGCCTGGGCCGGCCAGGCGCGAGTCGTTCACAACGGCGGAGATCACCGGGTCGCGGCCTTCGGCGGCCGTTCCGGAGCCTTCGAGTACCTTTGAAAGTTTCATCCTCTAAATAATAGTAAATTAGGCGGCTTGCTCCGCAAGGCGGGTCAGTCGGAAACGCGCGCGGCCTGCGGCGCGCTTTTCTGGGGCAGGGGAGCGTCTGGCTTGATGCCCTTGAGGGTGATGATCTTCTTGGCGATCTCCTGGAAAGCGGGGGCGGCGGTCTCGCCGCCGTAGGTGAGGCCCTTGGGGTTGTCGAGCACCACGAGGATGGTGTACTGCGGATCGGGGACCGGGAAGAAGCCGGCGAAAGAGGCCACGTTCTTGCCGGTGAGGTACTTGCCGGTGCGCGGGTCTATCTTTTTAGAGGTGCCGGTCTTGCCGGCTATGGAATAGCCGGGCACGGCGGCGTTCTTGCCGGTGCCCTTCTCCACCACGCTGCGCAGGATCCGCTTCACCCGGCCGGAGATCCCCGGGGGTATGGCCTGGCGTATTACGGCCGGCGCGTGGTTGAAGATCTCCTCCCCCTCGTAATCGGTTATGCTCTCCACGAGGCGCGGCTCATAGAGCTTGCCGCCGTTGGCCAGCGCGGAGTAGGCGTTGAGCACCTGCAGCGGGGTGGCCGCGATGCCGTGGCCGTAGGAGCCCACGGCCAGGTCTATCTGTTTAAAGCGCTCCAGCGGCCGCAGCAGGCCGGCGGATTCGCCGTAGAAGCCCAGGCCGGACTTGGAACCGAAGCCGAAGGCCTTGGTGTAGAGGTAGAAGTCTTTGACGCCGAGCTTGAGGCCGATCTTGGCGGTGCCGATGTTAGAGGAGCGCTCTATCACTTCGGAAAGGGTCAGCGTGCTCTCCGGCTCATGGTCGTGCAGGGTGACCAGGCTGTTGAAGGCCCAGGCGCCCTTCTCGCAGTAGTAGGTGTCCCGCTCGCTGGCTATGCCGGTGTCCAGGGCCGCTGCCAGGGTTATGGCTTTAAAGGTGGAGCCGGGCTCGTAGACCCATTCCACGGTTTCTATTTTTTCCACGTCCATCGGCCAGGAGGCCATGGCCAGGATGCGGCCGCTTTGCGGGTCCTGCACCAGCGCCATCCCCAGCTCCGCCCTGCTCTTTTCCGTGATCCGCTGTATCGCCTCCTGGGTGAAGTACTGGATATTCTTGTCTATGGTGAGGTGCAGGTCGCGCGGCTTGGCTTCCTTCTCGCGCCTGTCCTCAAAGATGACGCGCCCGGCGGCGTCGCGCACCACTTCGCGTTTGCTTACCTTGCCGCTGAGCACTTTGTCGTAGAGAAGTTCCAGGCCGGTGAGGCCCTTGTCCGAGCGGGTGACGCCGATAAGCTGGCGGGCGATGTCGCCGGCGGGATAGTAGCGGCTCTGCGACGGCTCAAGGGTGACGCCCTTGAGTTTAAGGGCCTTTACGGCCTCAAAGGCGTCGCGGTCCAGCCCCTTCTTGACGGGGACGAAGTTCTTGCCTTTGCGGAATTTGTCGCGGAAGGAGCGCGGCAGGGAGAGCACGCGGGTGAGTTCGGCCACCGCGCGTTCGGGTTCGTCCAGGTCCTTCTTGAAAAGACCGGCTTCCCAGGTGACTATGGATTCCGCCAGCAGTTCCCCGCCGGCGCCGAAGATCCGGCCCCTGGGGCCGATCTCCGAAACGGTACGGTTGAATTCCTTAGAAGCGGTCTCTGAAAGATTTTCGTGCCGTACGGTCTGCAGCCAGAAAAGTCTGGCGCCAATCATCAAAACCGGAAGGCCGGCTATGAGGGCGCAGGTGTGAATTCTTGTAATTAAGGTTTTTGCTATCATGGGCGGCCGCCACCGCGGCAAAGCCGGTCTCCCCAAGGACGGGGATCCTGTCGAACAGTTCTTTGAAGCTGCTTATCTCAGACATCCGTCTCCCCCGGGCCGCCTTCGGCCCCGCGGGTCCGGGCCGGTTACGAAGCCTTATTCAGCCTGAACAGCCTGGCCAGCCAGCCCCTGCCCGCAGTTTTAGCGGCGGGCGTGCCGTCAAGCATGACGACCGCGCCCGGTTCCGGATAAACCATGCCGAGCTTTACGGCCTCGGCTTCCAGTTTCTCCGGGGACAAGGAGATGCGTATTTCCTTCTTCAGGTAGGTATTGGCGCTTTCGAGATCCTTGATCTCACGCCGGAGTTTTTCGATGTTGTAGCCCAGCTTGACGGCCTGCACGTTCTCCCAGGCGAACAGGAAGAAAACCGCGCATAAGCCGCCGATTATACCAAGCCTGTAGTTCCTCGTCCTCTTAAGCATTGCAGTAGCCCCTTACCCGCGGTTATTCCATGCTGAACAGCTCTATCCTCTTGATGCCGTGCTTCTCCCACAGGTAGAAGATCTTGGTCGGAGACATGGCCGACTTAAGACCGTTGAACTTGCTGCGCGCGGTCCGGCCGTGCAGCATCTTGTTGAACTTCGCCCCCACTTTCAGGATGTTCTCGGGATACATATGCCCTCCTTAACTCACAGCTTCTCTATTACCCTCAGTTTCGCGCTGCGCGCCCTCTTGTTCGAGGCTATCTCCTCGTCGGAAGGCTTCACAGGCTTCCGCGTCACGGGTTCCCAACCGCCCATCTTGGCCATGATGCGGAAAGTCTCTTTTACTATGCGGTCCTCCAGGGAGTGGAAGGTGATGATGCCCATCCGCGCCCCGGGTTTAAGCAGCGGCATGATCTTCTGGATGCCGCGGGTGAGATTGTCGAATTCGTAGTTGACCGCCACGCGCAGCGCGAGGAAGGTCTTGGTGGCGGGGTGGATCTTCTCCCCCCGGGCCGGGGCCACCCGCTCGATGAGCGAGCTCAGTTCGGCGGTGGTCTCGAAGGGCTTCACCCTGCGGTCCTCGAGGATGGCGCGCGTGATGCGGCCGGAGTGGCGCTCGCCGCAGACGCGGATGAGGTGCTCTATCTGCTCGTAAGGCCACTGGTTGATGATCGTGTAGGCCGTCAGCGGGTTGTCCGGGTTGATGCGCATGTCCAGCGGCCCGTCGTGCTTGAGGCTGAAGCCGCGCGACGGCTTGTCGAAATGCAGCGAGGAGATGCCCAGGTCGAACAGCGCGCCGGAGATGGAGCGGATGCCCTCGCGGGCGGTGATCTCGTCGATGTTGGCGAAGTTGCCCTGGGCGATCTTCACGCGGTCGCCGAAGGGCTTGAGATTGTTGGCGGCGACGCCGGCCATTTCCGGGTCCCAGTCTATGCCGAGGACGCTGGCCTCCGGCGGCAGGGCCTCCAGCAGGCGCGCGGTATGGCCGCCCATGCCCAGCGTGGCGTCAACGTAGGTCCCTTTCTTTTCGGTTATCAGCAGGTTCACTACTTCTTCGGCCAGCACCGAAACGTGCGTATATTCGGTCATAGGTCGAAGATCTTGCTGAACTTCTCTAAAGAAGGTTCCATGGTGTCTTTTTTGTATTTGGACCAAGCCTGCGCATCCCATATTTCCGCCTTGTTCCCCACTCCCCTTATCAGTACGTCTTTTTTCAGTGAGGCGTAAATCTTCTGATTCTGGGGTATCAGTATCCTGCCCTGTTCGTCCAGCTGGGCGTCAGCCGCGTTGCCGAAGAAGTAGCGCTTGAAGGCCCGCTCTTCTTCTTTGTTCTCGGACTTGAAGATCTCCATGTTATTGGCGATCAGTTCTTCCCATTTGGACGGCAGAAAAATGTAGAGGCAGCGGTCCAGGCCGATGCTGAGCATGAAATAGTTCTTGTCTTCCTTGCGGAGCTCCTCGCGGAAACGCGACGGAATGAAGACGCGCCCTTTGGCGTCCATCGCGTATGAATATTCTCCGTACAGTGAGCTCATAATAAAAACTTTTTCTTTGCGCTTATCCAGTATACAACATTATTAACCACAAAAAAACACTGTTCACCACTTTCCACCACTTGAGTTATTAGTATATAGCATGCCCCCCCCCTTGTCAATAGCAGGGAAAAAAAGAGGTTGTTTTAGTTATACTTTTTGCGTTAAAGAGGAGGAGGGAAAGCGTGAAAATAGGGGTTGATTTCGGTCAACCCCTATATATAGGAATATATATTAATACGGGAAGGCTATCTGTTGACGCCGGAGATCTTGCCGGTCTTGAGGTCGTAGCGCCAGGCGTACTCCAGCGAGGAAAGCTTGTTGTAGGGCATGCCGTAGGCCTGGTAGAGGGACTGCGCCGGCGGCCGCCCGTCGCGTATCCCCTTGCAGAAAACGTAGAAGGCGTCGCCGGCCTTGAGCTTCATCAGGAAGCGCACCACGCTGTAGGCCTGGGCGTACCAGAGGCGGACATTGTCCTCGTCGGCGCCCTGCAGGTTCTCTATGCGCACCAGGTCGCCCAGTTTGAACCCGCTGCCCCCCTCCAGGAGTTTCAGGTTCAGCGCCAGCCAGTTCGGGGTGGAGAAGCCGCGCTCGGCCTGTATGTAGGTGGCCACGCCTTCGCTCAGCCAGAGCGGGCTGGGGTTGGTGGACGGGAAGAAGCTGTCGAAATAAATGTGCGTGAGCTCGTGCGCCAGGATGCCGAAGGCCTCGTCGCTCTTGTAGACGTAGATCTTGCGCTCGGAAAGCGACGCGGCGCCGCCGGACCAGGACGGCCGCCCGGTGAGCTTGCGGTAGGTTTCCGGGGAGCTGGAGTAGTAGATGAAGACTTTCTTCTCCCGCGTCCACGGGGAAAAGGCCACCAGGTCGAGCATGATGTTGCCGTGCAGGGATTCCAGCTGGTTCTCCAGTTCGTCCGAGACCGCGGCGCCTTCCTCGTAGAGCACGAAGTGGCGGGTCACTTTCCTGGCGAAGCCGCCTGGCGCGTCGGGGTAATCCCCTTCTTCGCCCGTGGTGACTATGCGGGTCTTGTCCTGCTGGGAGTGCACCGGCATCATGGCCGTGGGAGCGACATCCTTGACGTGCCCGCCGGTGTTGGTGACCAGGGCGAGGGAG
Organism: uncultured Elusimicrobiaceae bacterium; assembly: GCA_964417965.1. Classification (GTDB taxonomy): domain Bacteria; phylum Elusimicrobiota; class Elusimicrobia; order Elusimicrobiales; family UBA9959; genus UBA9959. Next base: position 115,273 of record CAYQJX010000001.1, on the reverse strand, counting down.
CCTTGCCCGGAGACGGGGCGGGTGGAGGAGGCAACCGTGTAGTTGCGGGGGTCCGGCGGGGGCGTCGGCGGCGCGGTGTGCTTGAGTACCGGCGGATGGGACGGCCTGTTGGAACTGAAGGGGTTGCTGACTATCTTGAACCTTTTGAGGGCGGACATGTCCTCGCTGACGTACTGGTACATAAAAAGCCCCCAGAGCCCTATGACCAGGCCCCAGAAGACTATACGCAGTTTGGCTATTATGTCCATCGTTAAGGACGGCAACCCGCCCCGGCCGCTTTTACCTCATCGAGTCGCGCACTTTTACCACCATCTCGGCCATGGCGGCCGTGAACATGGAGAAGAAGATTATGAACACGGCCTGGGTGACGGCCATGCCCCAGAGCTGGGCGCCCATGCCGCCGCCTTCGCCGTAGGCGAGGCTGCGGACGTAGTACAGGGCTATCATTATGCCCGACGAGAAAAGGGCGGTGAGGAAGACCTGCCATTTCTTCATGTACATGGCGCTGGCGGCGGGGGCGGTGAGGAACAGGAGCCACATCGGCGACCAGTAAGGCGAGAGCAGGTAGAAGAGGGCGCCGCTGACGGCCATGTTCATCCAGACGGTGAGGGCGCGGATGTGGCGGCTCCAGCGGAGGAATTTGTAGGTGTTGCGGCCGAGCCACCAGTTGGCGAAGAAGGCGGCGGCGAGGACGCCGAAGGAGAGGTAGGTGACCTGCTTCTCGGGCTCGGAGAAGTAGATGGCGAACAGGATGAGGATGACGGCGAACGGTGTGAAGTAGTAGTTTAATATGTGCATAGTTGTCTCTCGTTACTTGTGGGCCTCCCGGGACTTTGTCCCGAGAACCCTGGCTTGCCGCAGGGAAACCGTTGCGCGGTTTCCCCCCCGCCTTTCGGAACTTATGGCGGGGCCCCCCTTTCCCCAAAGGGTTCTCGGGACAAAGTCCCGGGAGGCCTGAAGCTACTTTACTTTCTCTGCGCTTTCTTCCTGAAAACTAATATGTGCCTGTCTTCTGTTTCTCCGGGGAGGCGGTAGCGGTAGTCTTCTACCTGTTCGCCGCGGGCCTTGGCCAGGGCGGCTTCCACGTCGGGGCGGCTCCCGGCCAGCTGGGCGGCGCTCTGCCAGGCCAGGAAGCTTCCACCCCCGGACAGTATATTTAAGCATTGGGGCAGGATGTTTTCAAGGTGTCCCATGGCCCTTTCGGTCACAGCGGCGTATCTGCGCTCGGAGCCGGGGCCGCCTTCGCCTACGCGGCGCCAGGCTACCTCGACGTTGGGGCAGGGCATGGCGGCGGCGGCGCTGGTGAGGAATTCGCAGCGCTTGCTCCTGGAATCCAGCAGGTCGAACTTAAATTCCGGCAGGACGGCCGCGAGGACCAGGCCGGGGAAGCCGGCGCCGGAGCCGGCGTCGGCTGCGTTGCCGCCGGGCTTGAGCAGGCGCTTCAGCAGCGGGACGGCGGCGAGGGAATCGAGGATGTGCCGCTCCCAGAGCAGCGGCTCGTCGTTCCTGGAGACCAGGTTCTGCACGGCGTTCTTTTCCCGCAGCGCGGCCTCGAAGGCCTCCACCCTGGCCAGGCTTTCTGCCGGCAGCTGCACGCCCCAGGCCGCCAGCACGGATCTGAATTCTTCTTTCATTTCTTTTCCCCCCTGCGCTTGCCGAGCAGCACCCAGAGCAGCTGCACGTCGGCGGGCGTGACGCCCGGTATGCGCCCGGCCTGGGCCAGGGTGAGCGGGCGGTTCTTCTCCAGCTTGTGGCGCGCCTCGTTGGGCAGGGCCTTAATGGCGGCGTAGCTGAAATCGGCCGGGATGCGGAGCGTGTCTATCTTTTTCATCTTCTCCGCTTCCCTGCGGTTGCGCTCGACGTAGATGCCGTAGGTCTTTTCTATCGCGGCTTCGGCGCGGGCCTTTTCAAGGGTCCACGGCCCGCCCTGCACTTTATGCGGTTTTCCCCCGTCCTTGAGGGTTTGCACGGCTAGGCGGTAGGCTTCAAAATTAGCTTTCAGCTCCTGGGGCAGCAGGCCGAGGGCGAAACCGCGGGGCGCGAGGCGCAGGTCGGCGTTGTCCTGGCGCAGCAGCAGGCGGTACTCGGCCCTGGAGGTGAAGATGCGGTAGGGTTCGTCGACGCCTTTGGAGACCAGGTCGTCTATCATCACGCCGATATAAGCTTCGTCCCTGCGCAGGATCAGCGGTTCCCCGCCCAGCGCCAGGCGCGCGGCGTTTATGCCGGCGACCAGCCCCTGGGCCGCCGCCTCCTCGTAGCCGGTGGTGCCGTTGACCTGCCCGGCGGTAAAAAGGCCGGGCACCACCCGGGTCTCCAGCGTGTAGTCCAGCTGGCCGGGGTCGGAATAATCGTATTCGATGGCGTAGCCGGCCCGCATGATCTCCGCCCGCTCCAGCCCGGGCACGGAGCGCACGATCTCTATCTGCGTCTCCTCGGGCAGGCTGGTGGACAGGCCGTTGACGTAGTATTCGGCCGTGTCGAAGCCTTCCGGCTCCAGGAAAAGGTGGTGCTCGCCGTGATGCGGGAACTTGACCACTTTGTCCTCTATCGACGGGCAATACCGGGGGCCGGTGGATTTTATCTTGCCGCTGTAGAGCGGGGAACGGTGGAGGCTGCGGTTGATGATGGCGGCCGTCCGGGCGTTGGTGCGCGTTATCCAGCAGGGCAGCTGCGGATTTTTTATGGCCGGCGTGAAATGGGAAAAAGGCTCCGGCGGAGAGTCCGGGTCCTGCCGTTCGCACTTGTCGAAATCGATGCCCCGGGCGTGGAGGCGCATGGGCGTGCCGGTCTTCATGCGCCCGAGTTTAAAGCCCAGCTCCTTGAGGCTCGCCGAGAGCTGCCCGCTGGGCGGGTGGTTATATCTGCCGCCGGGGAACGAATCCAGGCCTATGTGTATGATCCCGCGCAGGAAGGTGCCCGCGGTTATCACTACGGTTTTGGCGCGGTAGATGGTATGCCGCGCGGTGCGTACGCCGCAGGCGCGGCCGTTCTTGGTCAGGATCTCCGAGGCCTCGTCCTGCACCAGGAGCAGCCCGGCTTGGGCCTCCAGGGTAGCCTTCATGGCGAACTGGTACATTTTCTTGTCGCACTGGGCGCGGCCGGAGCGCACCGCGGCGCCCTTGGAGGTGTTGAGCATATGCCCGCAGAGCATGGAGTGGTCGGCCGTCCTGGCCATAGCCCCGCCGAGCGCGTCTATCTCGCGCACCAGCTGGCCCTTGCCCACGCCGCCGATGGACGGGTTGCAGGACATCTGCGCCACGGTGTCGAGGTCCTGGGTCAGCAGCAGCGTCCGGGCCCCCAGGCGCGCCGCGGCCAGCGCGGCCTCGCAGCCGGCGTGCCCGCCGCCTATCACGGCGACGTCGAAACCTTCGGGGTGGTTGAAAGCCGTCATATCAGCAGCAGCATCTCGAATACTTTAGCGCTCAGCAGGCCGAGGGTGTGCAGCGAAAACGCGAAAGCCGCCGCGCCCAGCAGGGCGGGCAGTACGGCCGCGAAGGCCCTGGCGGCCGGTATCCCGGCCGCGCTCGCCGTCCCGCGTACCAGCCAGCCCAGCGAAAGGAAGGCGAAGAAAAATTCGGAGGCCTTGTAGGCGCGGGGCGCGTCGGCCAGCGCGGCCGCGGCACAGGCCAGGTCCGAGCAAAGCGCGAAGATGGAGAGAGCCAGGATCAGCTTTAGCAGCGCCGCGAAGACGGCCCGGCTCCGCCACGCCGCCCAGGCGGCGAAGGCCAGCGCCGCGCCCGCGGCGGCCCAGCCGGCGGCCCCGCCCGCTCTCTCGTCGAGCCGGAGGATAAAAAAGAAGGCGTAACCGGCAACCGCGGCGAACGGCAGGGGCAGGCGGAACATAAGCCGCCCCGTACCGACAAAAACGGCGAAACCCACGGCCAGGGCGCAGAAAAAAGCGTTGAAGGCCAGCCCGCCCGGCAGGCCCACGGCCAGCGCGGAGGCGAAACTGCTGTCGGCCGCGGCCGGCAGGTCGGAGGACGCGCGCGCCAGGAAATCCGGGGACAGGGAGGTGATCAGCAGCGCGGAGGCGGCGGCGGCGGCCGCGTAAAGGCCCAGCGGCCAGCCCCAGCCGGCGCGGCCGGCGGCCAGTCCGGAAAAACACTCGGACGGCCTGAGCAGCAGCTTCAGAGGAAAAAAATCTTTTGTCATGGTCATTTTCCGACGCAGAAACTGCTGAAGATGCCGGCCAGCACTTCTTCCGGCGCGGTTTCCCCCAGTATCAGCGCCAGCTCGCCGAGCGCGAGGCGCAGGCGTTCCGCCGCCAGTTCCAGGAGTGGGTTCTTGGCCCGCAGCAGGGCGCGCAGCGCGGCCAGCTCGCGCCCGGCGCCGGAGAGGGCCTCGAAATGCCGGGCCGAGGTGACCACGGCCTGCGCCCCGTCGGAGAACGTCTTTTTCTGCCGCGCCACCAGGGCCGCCCGCAGGCGCCCGAGCCCCCGGCCGCTGCGGCAGGAGACCGGCAGGCCGCCTGCGCAGGGGCGGCGGGCGGGCAGGTCGGTCTTGTTGAACACGCGCAGCACTTCGGCCCCGGCCGCTGCCGCGGAGACCTCTTTTTCTGCGCGCAGATCGCTGGCGCTGCCGCGGATGGAGGAATCTTTTACCAGCAGCACCAGTTCGGCCGCGGCCAGCGCCTTGCGCGCTCGCGCCATGCCGGCCAGCTCCAGGCGGGAGGCGCGCCCGGCGTTAAGGCCCGCCGTGTCCGAGAACCTGACGGTGAAGCCGTCTATCTCCAGCGAGGCTTCCAGCATGTCGCGCGTGGTGCCCGCCTCGCGCGATACCAGCGCGCGGTCGTAGCCGAGCAGGGCGTTGAGCAGCGAGGACTTGCCCGAATTCGGGGCGCCGGCGATCACCACGTTCAGGCCTTCCCGTATTCCCCTGCCGGCTTCGAAGCCGGCCGCCAGCTCCATTACCTTTTTGTGCGCGGCCGCGGCGCGCCGGCCGAAGGCGCGCCGGTCGAGGGCCGGGATCTCCTCGTAGGAATCGTCGAGGCGGGCCTCAATTTCGGACAGAAGTTCTACCAGCGCGGTCCTTGTCTCCCATACCCGGGCCGAGATCTCCCCCTCCGCCTGGGTGAGGGCGGCGCGGTGGGCGCCGGCGGAGGAGGCGGCGATGAGCTCCCCCACTGCCTCGGCCTGGGCGAGGTCGAGCTTGCCGTTGAGGAAGGCGCGCAGCGTGAATTCCCCGGGGCCCGCTATGCGCGCCCCGTTCTTTACGGCGAGGTTGAGGATGGTGCGGATTATGTAGGGCGAGCCGTGGCAGGAGATCTCCACGGTATCCTGGCCGGTATAGCTGGCCGGGCCCCTGAAAAAAACGGCGACCACCCTGTCTATCAGGCGGCGCCCGTCCCTGACCGCCAGCACGTAAGCCCGGCGGTGGGCCGGTTTCTTTGCCGGCGGAGAAAGGAAGGCCGCGGCCGCGGAGAAGGCCGCGGGGCCGGTCAGCCGTATGACGGCAATGGCCCCGGCTCCCGGCGGGGTGGCCTGGGCCGCGATGGTGTCGCTGGGGTCCGGGAGTTTCATCTTCGGCTCCTGAAAAAAGAACGGCGTGACAGCGCATGCGCCGTCACGCCGGTTGCTCCGGGCAGGCTTACTTCTGCTCGGTAGCCTGCTCGGCCGGCTGGGCGGCTTCGGCGGGCTGTTCTGCTGCCGGCGCGGCGACCGGCTCGGCGGCCTGCGCGGCGACCGGTTCGGCGACCGGCTCAGCGGCCTGCAGGGCCTCCGGCTGGCTGGTCTCGATCTTGCGGATCACGACCTTGCGCCAGCGGCCTTCGCCCTCGGACACGGTTTCCATGTCGGGGTAGGAGGTCTTGACCAGGTTGTGTACGATCTTGCGCATCGACGCGGGCATCGGGTCCATGCGGAAGGGCTTGCTCTGGGCCTTGGCTTCGGCCACGCCTTCTTCTACGCGCTTGGAGATCTCTTTCTCCTTGCTGTCCCAGTAGCCGCCGGTGTCCAGGCGCAGGGCCAGGTGCGGCTCGCGCTTGCGGCTGACTATGGAGTTCAGGACGAACTGCAGCGACTGCAGGCCGCGGCCGTTATCGCCGGTGAAGGCGTCGGAGTTGGGGCATTCGAACCTTATGAAGAGCAGGTTCTCCGCGGTGTCGAGCTTGGCTTCGGTGACGGTGGCTTCCATACCCATCAGCGAGACCAGCTTGAGCAGCACGGTCTTGGCCTGCTCTACGGGGTCCTGGGCCGGCTGTATGGCCAGATAGTCCGCGCTAAGGGGCTCCTCGGCGTAGACCCGGTCCACCCTGGGGCCGCGCTCGCGGTGTTCCTCGCGGGAGGGGCGTTCGTCGCGGTTGCCTTCCGTCGCCGGGGGCAGCCGGGCGTCTTCGTAGCCGTAACGGCCGGGCCGCCTGGGGGCGGAGGAACGGCTTTCGCCGCCGCCACCGCCGCGACCCCCGCGGTCACCGCCGCGCCCGCCACGGTCACCACCGCGGCCGCCGCGCCCGCCGCGGTCACCGCCGCGCCCGCCGCGGCTGCCGCCGCGGTGTTCGCGGCCTTCTTCGGGCCTGCTGGCTCCCCAGCGCTTTTCCCTTAAAATAACGCAGGCTTTCTTGGCGCCAAAGCCGAGGAAGCCGCTTTTGCCTTCGCTCACCACTACAACTTCAACCTGGTCGCGCCGGAGGCCCATTTCAGCAAGGCCTTTTTCAACGGCGTCCTGTATCGTTTTAGCTTCTGTCTTTGTCTCTCTCATTTTTTTCTCCTCTGAATGTGCGTGAGCGATGTCACGCCATTTTTTTCTGAAGGTACATGCTCTGGGCGAAGCCCCACGTGCTGTTGATCAGCCAGTACAGCACCAGTCCCGACGGGAACGTCAGGAACATGAAGGTGAAGATAACCGGCATCCATTTCATCATGGCAGCCTGGGCCGGGTCAGAAGTCTGAGGGCTCAGGTGCTGCTGCAGGAACATGATGCCTCCCATTATGAGCGGGAGGACGTAGTACGGGTCTTTCGCGGAGAGGTCCTTTATCCAGAAAACGAAGTTGGCGCCGTGCAGGCTCCAGGAATTCTTGAGCGCGGTGAACAGCGCGAAGAAGACGGGGATCTGCAGCAGCATCGGCAGGCAGCCGCCCAGCGGGTTGGTGCCGTGGCGCTTGTAGAGGTCCATGACCTCCTGGTTCATGCGCTTCGGGTCTTCCTTGTAGCGCTTCTGTATGGCCTGCATCTCGGGCTGGATCTTCTTCATCACCGCCATGGCCTTATAGCTCTTGTAGCTGAGCGGGGTCAGGAGCAGCTGGATCAGCACGCTGAGGATGATGATGGCCACGCCGTAGTTGCCGGTGAGCTTGTAGAAGTAGGCCAGGGATGAGTTGGCGAGCTTGGCGATAGGCGCGAAGAAGCCGAAATCCACGGCCCGGTCCAGGCCGAAGCCCAGTTTCTTGAGGCCTTCGTAATCTTTGGGCCCGATGTAGAAGCGGGAATTCCAGGTGACCTTCTGCCCCGGGGCCAGCTGCGCGCCGGGCATGGGGACTACCAGCGCGGGGACTTTCTTCTGGTCGCCGACGGTCTCGTCACGCCTGAAGGGGCGCGTGTTGCCGAAGTTGGAGTCGGCCAGGGCGGCCAGGAAATAGCGGTTGTTGAGGCCGGTCCAGACCCAGTCCTTGTCGGCGGGTTCGTCGGCCTCTATCTCTTTGAGCGTCGGGTGCTTGCGGCCTTCCTGCTTATGGGTGTAGACGGCCTTGAGCTCGCTCTCGTTCTCCTTCATCTCGCTGGCCACCGTGTCCAGGCCGGGGCCCAGGCGCAGTTCCCAGGGGGCAAGGGCCTGGTGCGCGGCGGAGGTGTTGACCGCTTCTATCTCCAGGGCGTTCATGCCGTTGTCGGGGTCCAGGACGAACTTCTTGGTGATGCGGAGCCCGCCCTGCTGGGCGACGAACTCCAGGGTCTTGCCATTGTTGGATCTAAGCGTGAAGTCACCGGGCAGGGTGGAGGTAAAGAAGCCCTGTCCGCTGACGGGGAGCAGCTCCACCGGCGCGACGGGGCCCTGGTAGACGGCGCTGGCCAGGGAGGCGTTGGGGATGAAGAAGGTGTACCGGGCTTTGCCGGCTTCTGCCGAGGCCGTTGCCGCGGGGTAGGCGCCGGATTTGGCGCGTTCGAGGGCTTTGTCGCTTTCGGCGGCCTGGGCGTTGGCCTCTTTGAGGAGGGCCTGGGCTTCCTTAAGCAGGTCGCTGGAGGCCGCCGGGGCTGCCGGCCGGGGCGCCGGCGCGGGCTGCGCGGCGGACTGCTGCTGGGCGGCCGGGGCCGGCTTCGGCAGCTTTTTCTCTATGAAAGAGTACCAGCCGATATAGACCAGCGAAGAGAGCACTACCGCGAGTATCAGATTTTTCTGCATTTAACCTCCCGCTAACGTGCGGAAGGCTTCTTACCGAAGGTCAGGGACGGGGTCGTAACCGCCAGGAGAGAAAGGACGACAGCGGGAGAGGCGGCCTGCGGCCAGCCTCGTCCCCTTTAAAATCCCGTGTTTATCCAGCGCCTGGAACGCGTACTCGGAGCAGCTGGGATGGAACCTGCAGGTCCCCGGTCCCAGCACGGGCCGTATGGTCCTGTATGCCGAGCGCAGCGTAATAAGCGCCAGTGATTTAAGATTTTTAGTGCCGGTCTTATTTGCCGTCATCTTCAAGGCGCGCCTTGCGCCGGAGGGTATCCAGCGCGTTCCGGGCCTGGGCCAGGTTGTCCATGGCGCAGCCCGCTTTCGGGTAAATTATAAGGCGCGTGCCTTCCTTTAACTCTCTGCTTGTCAGCCTGAACGCTTCTCTAAGAAGCCTCTTTAACCTGTTCCGCTTCACGGCGCCGCCGGTCTTTTTGGAGACCATGAGGCCTATCTTTTTTTCCTTGTCGCCGACCGGGAGATGCCAGGCTACCAGGTCGCTGGTAACCGTCTTCCTTCCTCCGTCGAAAACTGCCTCGAATTCCCGCTTGAGGCGCAGCCGTGAAGCTCTTGAAAAGGCGAACTTTTTCACTTGGGCCCGCTAAAGAATTATTTCTTTATGTCGGGGATGAGTTCCCAGCGGCCCTTGGCGCGCCGGCGGGCGAGGGTGGCCCTGCCGCCCTTCGTCTTCATCTTGGCGCGGAAGCCGATGTGCTTCTTGCGCTTGGAAACATTAGGTCTGTATGTAGGTAGCATAGTGTTTCAATTATATAAAGTAATATGGTGCTAAATCAAATCAGGCCGCCGGGGGCTACCGCGCCGTCCTGAAGAAGCCGGTGATGTGCTCGGCGAGCTTGTCGGCGTGGACGCGTATCTGCTTCATGGTGTCGCGGTCGCGGATGGTCACCATGCCCGCGTTCTCCGGGGTTTCCCCCTTCCCTATGGTGTCGAAGTCCACCGTGACGCACAGCGGGGTGCCCACTTCGTCGTGCCTGCGGTAGCTCTTGCCGATGTTGCCGGAATTCTCGTAATAGATGCGGCCTATGCCCAGCTTCAGCAGGGCGTCCTTGATCTCTTTGGCTTTCTCCACTATCTCCGGCTTGTTGCGGGCGAGCGGGATAACGGCCACCTTGATCGGGGAGAGGTGCGGCTTGAGCTTGAGGACGATGCGGTCCGTGCCGTTCTCCAGCTTCTCCTCGGTGTAGGCCTCGGTCAGCACGGCCAGGATGCCCCGGTCCACGCCGGCCGACGGCTCTATCACGAAAGGCACCAGCGGCTTCTGCGTCACCGGGTCGGGGGCCGTGAGCTTCACCACGGAATCGATGTTCTCCTCAACGCGGGACTTCAGGCCGAGTTCCTGCGGGTTCTTGGAATGCGAGCCCAGGTCGAAGTCGGTGCGGTTGGCCACGCCTTCCAGCTCTTCCATGCCGTGCGGGAACCGGTAGAGGATGTCAACGGTGGCCTTGGAGTAATGAGCGAGCTCTTCCTTGGGCTGGTGGAACTGCTGCAGGTTGTCGCTCTCGAGCCCCTGCGCCTTCCACCAGGCCACGCGCGCCTCCACCCACTTCGTGTGCCAGTCCTCGTCGGTGCCGGGCAGCACGAAGAATTCCAGCTCCATCTGCTCGAACTCGCGCACGCGGAACACGAAGTTCTTGGGCGTGATCTCGTTGCGGAAGGATTTGCCGATCTGCGCTATGCCGAAGGGCAGCTTGTTGGACGTGGAGTCCAGGACGTTCTTGAAGTTGCAGAAGATGCCCTGCGCGGTCTCGGGCCGCAGGTAGGCGAAATGTTCGTCGTCGGCGATCGGGCCCACGGTGGTCTTGAACATCAGGTTGAAGGGGCGCGGCTCGGTGAGGTCGGTCGCGCCGCATTTCTCGCACTTGCCGTCCTTGATCTGGTCGGCGCGCCAGCGGCTCTTGCACTTGCGGCAGTCCACCATGGGGTCGGAGAAGGTGGCTTCGTGGCCGGAATGCTTCAGCACCGAGCGGTGGGTGAGGATGGCGGAGTCCAGCCCCTCTATGTCGTCGCGCTCGTAGACCATGGCGCGCCACCAGGCCGCCTTCAGGTTGTTCTTGAGCTCCACGCCCAGGGGGCCGTAGTCGTACACGCCCTGCAGGCCGCCGTAGATGTCTGAGCTCTGGAAGATGAACCCCCGCCTTTTGCAGAGGTTGACCAGTGAATCCATTGTTTTCGCGGACATTTTGTCTCCTAAAATATAAGCCTGCCGCAAAAGGCGGCCGGATACTGATTTTAGCATATTGTCCGCCGTAGGTCCGGCCGCGCGCCCCCGCATTTTGTAGAATACTGCGGTGATTTTCTGCGATTACGGTATAGTGCTGCAGCGGCGGCCGCTCAGGGAGAGCGACCGGATAGTGACCGTCTTCACGCTGGAGCACGGCAAGCTGGAGGTCAACTTCAAGGGCGTGAGGCTGGCCAAGGGAAAGCTGCGCGCGCTCAGCGAAGCCGTCACCTGGGGCGACTACCGCTTTTTCCTGAAGAAAGGTTCCAACTTCCCGGTCTGCACCGGGGGCAGCTCGCTGAGCGTTTTTCCGGAGATCCGCCGGGACCTGGAGCGCCTCTACCTCGCCATGCATTACTGCGAGGTCGTCAACCGCCTCACCCCGGCTCAAAGCCCCTCGCCCGAGAAATACGAGCTGCTGCTCGGCGCGCTGCACGACCTGGAAGCCTACGGCCCCGCCTTCTGGCTGCGCCGCGCCTTCACGCTGCGCGCTCTGGAGGTGGCCGGTTTTGGTTTCAGGGAGACCGCGGCCGGCCCGGAGGCCGAGTTCTGGGAGACCCTGCACGCCGGCTCCTGGCTCCAGGTCCGCGCGCTCGGCGAGGACCAGGCGCAGGCGGATTTCATAGACGGCCTGTTCGCCCGGTTCTTCAGCGAAAGCATAGGCGTGGACCTGCGGACGCTGCCTTTCGTGAAGTGACCCGCGGGTAAAAGGTACAATATCGGTGCCGGCGGGTGGCCGCGGCGGAGACTCTGTGGACCTTCAGGATATAATTTTCAAACTCGACCGCTACTGGGCCAGGCAGGGCTGCGCCCTGCTGCCGCCCGGCGGCGCCGTCAGTCACGGCCCGGGCGGCCAAGTGTGGCTGGCCGGAGCCGCCGGCCGCGCCGGCCTCCCCCCCGACGGCCTGGAGGGGCGCTACCGCTACCGGGTGGTGCTGGACCCAGCCCCGGCCGGCGTCCGGACACTTTTTCTGGCTTCGTTGCGGGCGGCCGGCATAGACAGGTCCGAGCACGACGTCCGCTGGGCGGCTTTCGACGGGGAAGTCGGCACCGGCTGGGAGATCCTGCTGGACGGCCTGCCCCTGGCCAGGTTCGTCTACCTACCCTCTCCGGCGGGCGCGGCCTTCCGGCCTGCCGCCGCGGAGATAGTGACCGGCCTCGAACGCCTCGCCCTGGCTTCCCAGCGCAAAAAGAAGGCCTCCGACCTCTGCTGGGCCCGCGGCCTGACCTACGGCGAACTGCACGGGGAGGCCCGATGACTCCGCGCGACGTCGTGCTGGAACTGCTCGCCGAACCACTGCCCGCCGGCTGCGTCCCCTCCGCCGCCGAGCAGCTCAAGCGCCTGGCCTCCGAAGAATTCGCAGCGGCCGGTCTGGCCTGTACCTCGATAGAGGCTTACGGCACGTGCCGGCGCCTCGTCCTTTACGCCGCCGGGGTTACCGGCAGCCAGCCGGTTAAGATCCTTTCCGAAATTTTCCCCCGCCTTCTGGGCCGGGTGGAGTTACAGCAGGCCCGGTCCTGGGAGCCTTCGGGCTTCAGTTTCCCCAGGCCGGTGTGCGGTCTGCTGGCGCTGTACGGGGACCGGCTGGTTCCTTTTACGGCGGCCGGGCTGAAAGCCGGTCGTGCCACTGAAGGCCATGAGTCTTTGGGCCCGAAGCGGCTGACGCTGCCGTCGGCCGAGAGATATTTTAAGGCGCTGGAGCACGCCTCGGTGCTGGTGAAGGAAGCCGGCCGCCTGGAGGCCATGAGGGCCGCGCTGGAAGCCGCCTCGCGGCGCATGCGGCTGGGCGTGGAAGCGCACGAGGAGACTCTGCGCGAGGCCCTTTATTGCGCCGAGTACCCGGTGCCGGTAATCTCGGGCTTCGCGCAGGAATTCCTGGCTCTGCCGCCGGAGCGGCTGCGGGGAGCACTTCGCTCGCTGATGTTCTTCCCTGTTTCCGACGACGACGGCCGGTTGCAGCCCTACTTTGCGGCTTTCCGCGACGGTGTTTCCAAGGGCCAGCGCAACGTGGAGGACGGCTTCCGCGCCGCCCTCGAATCAATTCTTACAACTCAATACAAATAGCGATCACATCCACTAACGGGTCGGGTTAGCAAAACCCTGCCGGAGGTCCGAGCTTGCGTAAGCGCGAGGACCGAGGCGGGGAGGCGCGAGCACGGTGTGCGAGACGCCGTTTTTGCGTTCCGACCCGTTAGCGGATGTGTATTGGATTAGTTGCTATCTCCGAGGTAGACGGGGCCGCGCAGTTTGCCTGCGGGGGTTATGAGGATCTTGAGGAGCGAGGGGTAGAGGCGGATCCGGCCGAGGCGGGACAGGGGGACCCAGGCCGAGCCGGTCTGGCTCTGGTCGGGGGCGTGGGCGCGGCCGGCCTTCTTTACGAAAGCGCATTCGAACATGATCTCCACCTGGTGGAAGCCGCGGTTGGCGCCCGAGAATTCGTGGTTGGCGGCGATATAGTCGCGTATATAGCGCGCCTCGCCCGGGCGCACCAGGATCCCGGTCTCCTCCAGGCATTCCCGCTCCACGGCGCCGTGCAGCGTCTCGCCGTTCTTAGCCCCCCCGCCCGGCAGCAGGTAGTAGGTCCCCGCGGCGTCGCGGGCGCGCATCAGGAGCAACCGCCCGCCGCGGATCACTATGGCCTTGGCGGAAACACGCACTTTTTTGTCCCGGGTAAGCATAACGGCCTAGAAAGGGTAGCCTATCTTGATGATGGCGTTGGTGCCTTCCGACCCGTAGGCGAAGTCCACCGTGGCCACCAGCTGCGGCCTTATCACCAGGCGGGCCGAGACGCCGGGGCCGTATTTAAGGTCCCGCGCGCGGAAGCCGGAAACCTTGGAGAAGACGGTGCCCACGTCGAGGAAAGGCGCGATCTCGGTCTCGCTTATGAACTTGTAGAAAGGCGTCTTGGAAAGGGTTATCCGTTCCTCTATCGTGAAGACGAACTTGCCGCGGTCGGTGAAGCGGCCGTCGCCGGTCATCCGCAGGCCGGTGCTTTCGCCCAGCTGGGGCATGGCGTAGAACGGCAGCGTGTCGCCCCGCTGGAACTGCAGCAGGTAATGCGCGGCCGTGACGAAGCGCCCTTCTTCCTTATAGTTATAGTAATGCTTGACCTGCAGCGCGTAGGTGCGGTACTCGTAATCCGAGCCCAGCCGCTTGTTGGAATAGAGCACGGAAGCGCTGGCGTAGGTGCCGATCTTGGGGAGGAAGGGGTGGTCGGTGTCGTCGTAGACCAGGGAGAAGCGGTTGGTGTGGAAGGCGGCCATCTCCGAGGCCGCCGCGTAGTCGGCCGGGAAGTCCTCTTTCACCTGGCCGTTGTCCACCGGGCCCACCCCGATGCGCTTGTCGAAATAGGAATGGTTGAAATTGAAGAAGAGGTTCTTTATCAGCGGGATGTCGGCTATGATCTCCTCGCCGGTCATCCTGAGCGCATAGTTGGCCTTGTCCCCGTGCTCCGAGTTTATGCCGTAGCCGTAGAAGGACGGCTTGCCGGTTATCCAGTGCTTGGCTTCCACGCTCAGGCGGATGTTGGACCGGAACAGGCCCGGGGTGTAATAGTACGCCATCAGCTCGCGCTCCACGCGCTCCGACTTGGAGGCCCGCAGTATGAAGTAGCGCTTCTCGTCGGGGAAGATGTAGTGGCGGTAGGTCAGGGTGGTGCGCAGGTTCTTGTTGTAGGTGATGGACGGGACCAGCACGGATTTTATCTCGCCGGTCTTTTTCTTCTTGAGCGCCAGGACCGGCATGATGCCGACGCTGGGCCCCAGGTCCTTGCTCGAGTCCGCCACCGGGAAAGGGATCACGGGCCCGCGGGCGGTATCGATGGTGATGGCGTTGAGCACGCGGCCGATGAGACCCTCCCTGGGCGGGACGGGCCGCTCGACGGTCTTGAGGATGTCCTCTTTGGTCTTGGGTTCCGGCTTGACCAGCTCCTGCTTGGCTTTCGGGCCGGGCTTTACCAGCGCCCGTTTCTTTTTTTTGGGGGCCTGGGCGGAGGCGGCCGCGGTGAGCAGCAGCGAGAAGGCCAGGGAGATAAGGGCGGCGCGCTTGAACATCTTAATCGGTGAAGCCGAGGGCTTTTACTATGGGCATCTTCCGGCCGTAGCCGAAGGACTTTTCCGTGACCTTCAGGGCTATCGGCAGCTGCTTGCGCTTGTATTCGTTGAGCTCCAGGCGGCGCAGGATGGAGCGGACCAGCGCGGGCTTGAAGCCGCGGGCGGCTATCTCCGCGGGCGTGCGGTTCTCTTCCAGGTAGAGCCGCAGGATCTCGTCGAGAGTTTTGTAAGGGGGCAGGTCGTCCTGGTCCTTCTGGCCGGGCTTGAGCTCCGCGGTGGGCGGGCGCTTTATGATGGCCCGCGGTATCAACTCCCCGTCCCTGTTGAGGTAGTCGGCGAGGCGGTAGACCTCGGTCTTGAAGAGGTCCGCTATCGGGGCCAGCGCGCCGGCGGTGTCGCCGTAAAGCGTGCAGTAGCCCACGGCGATCTCCGATTTGTTGCCGGTAGTGAGGTTAAGCCAACCGTTGGCGTTGGACAGCGCCATCAGCAGCGTGCCCCTGGCGCGGGCCTGCAGGTTCTGCATCGAGAGGGTTATTTCTTTCCCCCCGCCGGCTCCCAGCTCCTTGAGAAAAGCGCGGTAGATATTCTTTATCGGGATGGTCTTCGTCCGTATGCCCAGGCGGGCGGCCAGGTCCAGGGCCTCGTCCACGCTGCGCCGGGCGGTATATTCCGACGGCATCAGTACCCCGGTCACGTTGCCGGGGCCCAGCGCCCGGGCAGCCAGCGCGGCCACCACCGCGGAATCTATGCCGCCGCTCAGGCCGAGCAGCGCCTTTGAAAAGCCCTGCTTGCCGAAATAATCCTTTATCCCCAGCGTGAGGGCCTCGCAGATCTCGGCCGTCACGTCCTGCGCGGCGGGCGCGCGGGCGGGAGCGGGGGCCCCCGTATCCACCAGAACAAGGTCCTCGGCGAACCCTGCGGCCAGGGCGCTCAGGCGGCCGTTCGGGGCCAGCGCGAAACTGTTCCCGTCGAAGATCAGCTCATCGTTGGCGCCGGCCTGGTTGGCGTAGACGATGTGGGCGCGCATTTTTTTCGCCAGGGAGGAGAGGATGCTGCGGCGCAGCGCGCTTTTGCCGCGGTAGAACGGCGAGGCGGAAATATTGATGATGACCGAGGCTTTTCCCCCCTGCAGGGTCTTGACCGGGTTGTTGCGGTACAGCAGGCGGTGGGGCAGCAGGCTGGTGCCGGCCCAGATGTCCTCGCACACCGTAAGCCCGAGAGTTTCCCCCCGGAACTTTACCGGCAGGTTCTCCGCGGCGGGTTCAAAATAGCGGGCTTCGTCGAAGATGTCGTAGGTAGGCAGCAGGGATTTGAAGCGCCTGGCCGCCACGCGGCCGCCGGCTATGAGGGCGATGGCGTTGTGCAGCGGCTTGCCTTTCTTAGCCGGGTTCCGGTCCACGTAGCCTACGGCCAGGGCGGTTTTCAGCTTAAGGGCCGCCAGCTTTTTGAGCGCCTTCAGGTTGGCGTCTATGAAGTTCTTCTTTTCCAGCAGGTCCAGCGGCGGGTAGCCCGTGACTGCCAGTTCCGGAAAGACGGCCAGGTCGGCCCCGGCGGCCTGGGCCCTGCGGGCGAAGGCCTCTATCAGCTCCAGGTTGCCGGCAATGTCGCCTACCCGGGGATTTATCTGCGCTATGGCTATTTTCATGGTGTAGCTTCTCCGCCGTAAGGTACAGTATAGAAAATATAGGACATACGTGTAAAAAAGGCTCTTTTGTTTTTTATCGATTGTTATATAATATAGGTCTCTCTGAATCCCGAAATCATCACTGTCACCTGGAGATATATTATGACGCCATTCATCAGGCTGGCTATATTAGCCGCGTTTTGCGCGCTGGCCGGCGGTTGCGCAAGAGTGCACCAGATCGACAGGGGAACTCTTTCCCGGCAGATAATGCAGTTCGAACCAATGGGGAACCGCCAGGCGTTCCTCAACGATTTCCATTCCATACGCGAGGGCGCTTCCGGCGGCGTGGGCCAGAGCGCGGGAGGCGGCTGTGGCTGCAATTAGACGTTACCTGCTCGCGGCGGCGCTGATGGTTTACCTGGAAAAACAGGCCCTGGCCAAGACCAGCCTGGACCTTGTGCTCAACACCCTGTACCAGAGCGGAAAGGGCGGGAAGCAGGTTTACGACGGCAGCGGGGACCAGTCCCTGACCCTTTACGAACCCGTACTGTACATCAACTCGCAGATAGACCACAATACCAGCGTTTTCGGCAGCGTGGTGTTCGACGCGCTTTCGTCCGCTTCCGCCAAAGCCTTTGACTCCGGCACGGGCGCGTCAAAAGGCGGGGCGGCCTCCGGTGGGGACGACGAGGAGGGTGGCGAGGGGCTGCTGCCCGGATGGCAGACGCGCGTGGGCGCTGAGGCGGGATATTATAAAAAGTCTGGCACCTGGGCATTTACCCCCTCCGCCGGCTTTTCCCATGAGCTGTCGTATAACTCGCTCCACGGCGGTTTGAGCGTCCAGAAATTCTTCGCGGAGGATAATTTCGTGCTTTCTGCCGGCGCCTTTCATTTCTCGGACGAGGCCAAGCCGTGGGACCTGGCCGCCGCCGGGTTCGCGGGCTTTAAACCGAAAACCACGAATTCGTTAAATGTCAGCGCCACCCAGCTGCTCAGCGAAAATGAGATACTCCTGGGCGGGATAAGCTACACCAGGCAGGGAGGCTTCCTGGAAGGTACGCGCAACACGGTAAGTACCGGCACGCTGGTGACCGACCGCGCCAATGAGGCCTTGCCGCAGGGCCGGGATAAATTCACCGCCAACACCCGCTATGTGCGCAGCCTCGGCGAGAACCTGGCCTTCCACCTGGACTACCGCTACTACCGCGACAGCTGGGATATCGCCGGGCACACCTGGGAGCCTTCGCTGGCCATTTCTTTTTCGGACGAGAAAGGGGTGTTCCGCGTTCATTACCGGCGTCACTCGCAGACCGCCGCAAAGTATTACTCCGGCGGGACATATCCGGGAGTGCAGCTCCGGATGACCTCCGATTCCGACCTGGAGAAGTTCACCGCCAACGAAGGCGGCGTGCAGGTTTTGTACGCCCCTGAGCCGGAAGGCGGCGGCGCAAGCTGGGAGTACGGCGGGACCGCCCTCTATTACGCGCGGTCCAACGACCTGACGGCGCTGGTCTTCCAGGCCACGCTGACGGCTAAATTCTGATGCCGGAACCTGTCTCGGTTTCGAAGACCCTTATGGGGTCGCCGTTCACGATAACCGCCTATCCCGGCGGCGGCAGGAGGGGGTTCACTCCGGAAGAGCTCCATGCCGCCATAGCCACCGCTTACGCGGAAATACAGCGGGTCGAGGATCTTCTCACTGATTTCCGCGACAGCCCGCTGGCCCACGTTAACGCCGGAGCCGGCGGGCCGGCCGTGACGGTGCCGCGCGAACTTCTGGACTTGCTGGATTTTTCACTCGGCATTTGCCGCGACTCTGGCGGGGCTTTCGACATCACCTATTCGGCCGTCGGCATGCTCTGGCGCGAGGCTTTCCGCTCAGGGCTCCCCCCCTCCGACGCCGCCATTGACCGCGCGCTTGGTCTGGTAGGCCATGCCAGGGTCGTGCTGGACCGGGAAGCCTGCACGGTCGGCCTGCCCCTGCCGGGGATGCGCGTCGGGCTCGGTTCCATAGGTAAAGGCTACGGAGTGGACAGGGCTTTTCACGTGCTCAGGGACTTGGGGCTGGAGAACTTCCTGGTTAACGGCGCCGGGGATATCCGGCTTTGCTCCTCGCCGTCCGCGCCGCGGCCGTGGCGGATAGCGATAAAGAACCCGTTCGCTCCCGACGACAGGGCCGCCGGATTTTTAGACCTTCGCAACGGGGCTGTGGCGACTTCCGGGGATTACGAACGCTTTTTCATACACGGCGGCCTGCGCTATCACCATATCATAGACGCGCGCACCGGGCGGGTTCGCGGCGACACGGCCAGCGTGACGGTGGCAGCCTCCACCGCCGTCCTCGCCAACGCCTACACCATTTCCGCTATGGCTCTCGGTCCGGAGGACGGCGCCGCTTTCCTCCGGCGCCGCGGCGACGCCGGAGGAGTGATGATAGACTCTGCGGGCAGGACGATTAACTGCGGTTTGAAAGCCGGCGTCCCGGATTTAAAAGGAGAAGAACATGCCTGTAAACTTTGATTCTGTTTCTATAGCGACTTTCGCGGCGGTCTACGTCTCGGGGCTGCTGACCTCGCTTACTCCCTGTGTCTACCCGCTGCTGCCGATAGTGGTGGGCTACCTTGGCTCCAAGGAGGGCGGCGCCGGCAGCAGGCTGGCGGCCAGTCTTTCCTACGTCTTCGGGTTGTCCCTGGTCTACACGGCACTGGGGCTGACAGCGGCATTGACCGGCAGCCTGTTCGGGGCCGTGGCCTCTAATAGCTGGGTCTATCTCGCGTTCGGAGTGCTGATGCTGTTCCTCGGAGGCAGTATGATGGACTGGTACTACATACCGATGCCTAATCTCCCCGGGCTTGCCTCGGAGTCGGTGAAGAAGTCTCCTTTCCTCGGGCCTTTTGTAATGGGCCTGACCTCCGGGATGGTGGCCTCCCCCTGCACCGCGCCGGTCCTCGCCAGCCTGCTCTTCTTCGTGGCTTCGAAGAAGGCCGTAGTGACCGGCGGCCTGCTCATGTTCACCTTCTCGCTGGGGCTGAGCAGCATGCTGCTGGCCATAGGGTTCTTTGCCGGCTCTCTCCTGCCAAAATCAGGCGCCTGGATGGTTAAGGTCAAAAAGGGGCTGGCGCTGCTGATACTGGCGGCCGGGATCTATTTCATCTATACCGCCGGCACGCTGGCGTGAAAACTGGAGGAAGCTTATGAAAAAGACTGTGATGTCGCTGTTCGGCGCGCTGGCCCTGGCCGCGGCCGCGTACGCCGGGACGCAGGCGGAGACCGCGGAGAAATTCTCGCTGCCCGGACTGGACGGCAAGCCGGTGAAACTTGAGGACAGCCTGGGGAAAGGCTACGTGGTCCTGAACTTCTGGGCCCGCTGGTGCGCCTCGTGCGAGGAGGAGGTGCCGCAGCTCGCGGCGCTCATGAAGAGCCCCGGCGCGGAAAAGGCCGTGTTCATCGGGGTTAACGTGGGCGATACCCCGGCCAAGGCCGCCAAGTTCGTCTCCAAATTCAAATATCCCTATCTGGTCGCGCTGGACAAGGATAAGGCCGTGGCCAGGAAGTACGGAGTTCTGGGGCTTCCCGTTACCCTGATAATAGGCCGGGACGGCAAGATAGTGTTCCGCGGGTCGCGGCCCCCCGATAAGTTCGATTTCACCAAATAGCCCCCCTCCGGCATTGAATGCGGCCCCCTGATATGATAATATTATCCCAGCGGTAGAAATCCTGCCCCTGGAGGGCGGGAAAAGAAACGCTAACGTATAAAGAACGGAGGAATAGACAAAATGTTGAACGTAACCATGAAAAGCATGTTAGAAGCCGGAGTCCACTTCGGTCACCAGACCTACAGGTGGAATCCCAAGATGGCCCGCTACATATTCGGCGAGCGCAACGGCATCCATATTCTCGATCTGCAGAAGACCGTCAAGGAAATAAAAAAGGCCTATACCTTCGTTAAAGACTCCGCCAAGGCCGGCAAGACCTTCCTGTTCGTCGGCACCAAGAAGCAGGCCAAAGAGATCATCCGCGAAGAGGCCATCCGCGCCGAAGTCTCGTGCGTGCACGAGAAATGGCTGGGCGGCACGCTCACCAACTTCGAGACCCTGCGCAAGTCCCTCAAGCGCTTCGACGAGCTCGAGAAGTTCGAGAGCGACGGCCTCTTCAAGGTCATGTCCAAGAAAGAGGTTTCCCGCCTCTCCAAGGAGAAGGCCCGCCTGGTGAAGCTCCTCAGCGGCATCCGCAACCTGCGCAACCTCCCGGACATCATGTTCATCGTGGACCCCGTCAACGAAGCCAACGCCCTGCGCGAGGCCCACAAGCTCAAGATCCCCGTAGTCGGCGTCTGCGACACCAACTGCGACCCCGACCAGCTCGACTGGCCGGTCCCCGGCAACGACGACGCCGCCCGCTCCATCAGGCTGTTCTGCGCCACCATGGCCGACGCCGTGATAGACGGCCGCGCCGAGGCCGAGGCCGAGAAGGCCGCCGCCCACCAGGTAGCCCAGCAGGCCGCCGCCGTGGAAGCCGGCGAGGCCCAGCCCGAAGGCGACCCCCTCAACCAGGTTGAGGAAGCCCCCGCCCTGGAAGAGCCGGTCCGCACCGAGGAGTAAGACTTGCAGCGGCAGCAGGGGGCGCGGCTTTTACGCCGGCGCCCCCTTTTTTTAACGCACAAGGAGAACCCCAAATCATGGCAATCACCAGCGAACAGGTAATGACTCTCAGGACCCAGACCGGCGCGGGCATCATGGACTGCAAAGGCGCCCTCAATGAAGCCGGCGGCGACATCTCCAAGGCCGTGGAGATACTGCGCAAGAAGGGCCTGGCCGGCCTCGCCAAGCGCGCGGGCCGCACGATGAAGGAAGGCGTAGTGGTCGCCAAGAATTCCGGCGCCGCCTATTCCCTCCTAGAAATTAACTGCGAGACCGACTTCGTGGCCAAGAACCCCGACGTTACCGGGTTCGCCGAGGCCCTCGCGGCCGACATGCTTTCCGACGCCGCCCTGGCCAACCCGGCCGAGAGCGAAAAAGCCAAAGAGCGCCTGCAGGCCGTAGCCGTAAAGATGGGCGAGAACATGCAGATCCGCCGCGGCGTGGTCTACCAGGCCGCCGCCGACACCGCCGTCAACTATTACGTCCACACCGACAACCGCAAGGGCGCCATCGTGGAGCTCTCTTTCGACGGCAACATGGCCGCCGGCAAGGCCGAGCTCGAGGCCCTCGCCAAGGAGCTGGGCATGCAGAGCGTGGCGATGAGCCCGAAGTACCTCAAGCGCGAAGAGGTGCCCGCGGACATCGTGGCCAAGGAAAAAGAGATCTACCGCGCCAAGATGGAAAAGGACGAGGCCGACGCCCAGGCCCGCGCCGTCGAGACCGGCAAGCCGTACAAGGCCAAGCCCGCCGAGGCCATCGAGAAGATGCTCGAAGGCCGCGTGAACAAGTATTACCAGGAGCTGTGCCTGGTGGAGCAGGCCTACATCCGCGATTCCAAGCTCTCCGTGACCCAGGCCGTAAAGAACCTGGCCGCCAAGCTCGGCGGCAACATCACGGTAAAGCGCTTCAGCTGCTTCATCGTCGGCATAGAATAACCGCTGTAAACGCCGCCGGGGTTTAAAGCCCCGGCGGCGATCTTCCCGCTGCCCAGGAGGTCTATGTACAAGCGCGTCCTGCTCAAACTTTCAGGAGAGGCCCTCGGTTCCCCCGGCGACAGCCGTTCCATCAACCCCCCCTCGCTCACTTTTATCGCCAAAGAGATCTCCAAGGGCCTGCGGCGCGGCACGCGCCTGGCGCTGGTCATCGGCGGCGGCAACATCTGGCGCGGCGCCCGCGACGGCAACGGCATGATAGACCGCGTAACTTCTGACAACATGGGCATGCTCGCCACCATCATCAACGCGATGGCGCTGCAGAGCGCCCTCGAGCACGAAGGCGTTTCCACGCGCGTGCAGACCGCCATAGAGATCTCCCGGCTGGCCGAGCCTTTTATCCGCCGCCGCGCGCTGCGCCACCTCGAGAAGGACCGCGTGGTCATCTTCGCGGGCGGCACCGGCAACCCCTATTTCACCACCGACACCGCGGCCGCGCTGCGCGCCGCCGAGATCAACGCTGACGTGATCTTCAAGGCCACGCAGGTGGACGGCGTCTATACCAGCGATCCCAAGAAGGACCCGAAGGCCAAGCTGATCAAGGACATCACCTACATGTCGGCCATCAACAAGGGCCTTAAGTTCATGGACGCCAGCGCGCTGACCCTCTGCATGGAGAACCATATCCCGATCCTGGTCTTCAACCTGCACACGCCGGGCAATATCCGCCGGGCCCTGGCCGGCGAGCAGACCGGGACGCTGATACATTAAAAAAATGGAAGAAAAGATCTCCTCCGCCATAGCCCGCCACATCGCCGCGGCTTCCGCCCTGGCCGCCGACCACTCCGCCCTGAAGCCGATAGCCGAGCTGCTGGCCAGGACCGTCCTGGCCGGAGGCAAGATCCTGGTCTGCGGCAACGGCGGTTCCGCGGCCGACAGCCAGCATATCGCCGCCGAACTGGTGGGCCGCTTTAAAAAAGAGCGCCGGGCCATCGCCGCCATTTCGCTGACCACCGACACGTCCATCCTGACCGCGCTCGCCAACGATTACGGGTTCGAGCGCGTGTTCGAGCGGCAGGTGGAGGCGCTGGGCCGCGAGGGCGACCTGCTGATAGCCATCTCCACTTCCGGTTCCAGCCCGAACGTGCTCAAGGCCGCGGTCAAAGCCAGGCAAGCCGGCCTGTCCGTGGTGGGTTTCTTCGGGAAGAACGGCGGCGCCATTCTGCCGCATTGCGACCTCGCTTTCCTGGCGCCCGAGACCGACACCCCCCGCGTGCAGGAAATGCATCTCCTTGCCGCCCATATCGTCTGCGAACTCGCGGAAGACGCGGTAACGGGCAAATAGCCCGCCGCCGCTCCAAACACTTCCCTTAAATATAATATAATTACCTCTGTGCGGAGGGGCTTTTACCCGCCGCCACAGGGAGGCACTATGGCTGGATCTTCCGTAGAAGAAGTCATCTCCGAAGCCGAGATGGAGATGATGGAGAAAGTTGAAAAATTCAAGCGCGAGCTGACTTCGCTGCGCACGGGCCGCGCGAACCCGCAGCTGCTGGACAACGTTTACGTAGAATATTACGGGGCGCGCGTGCCGCTTAAGCAGGTGGCCGCCGTCTCTATCCCGGAGCCCCGCACCCTCGAGGTGCGCCCCTGGGACGCCGGCGCGGTGGACGCCGTGGAGGCCGAGCTCATGAAGATGGATTTCGGGTCCTCCCCCAGCCGCAACGGCAACGTCATCCGCATCAACCTGCCCCCGATGACCGAGGACCAGCGCAAGAAAATGGTGAAGGTCGTGCACAGCATGGGCGAGGATTCCCGCGTGCAGATGCGCAACCTCCGCCGCGACGCACTGGAGAAGATAAAGAAATCCCAGAAGGCCGGGGAGATCTCCGAGGACGATCTGACCCGCCACGAGGAAGCCGTGCAGAAGCTCACCGACACCTACGTCGCCAATATCGACGGGGTCGTGGCCTCCAAAGAAAAAGAGCTGCTGACGATCTAACTTCCCCCGACGATGCCGACCCGCGACAAACCAGACCCAGCGCGCCTGCCCGCCCATGTAGCCATAATCATGGACGGCAACAGGCGCTGGGCCAAAAAGCGCGGCCTGCCTTCGGTGGCGGGCCACAAGGCCGGCGTGGATTCCGTGCACGCGGTGGTGAAGGCCGCCAGCGACGCCGGCATAAAGGCGCTGACCATCTACGCGTTCTCCACCGAGAACTGGAACCGCTCCAAGCTGGAAGTCAGCGCCCTGATGTTCCTGCTCAAGCGGACGATCATCTCCTACGCGGCCCAGCTGGACCGGGAGCGGGTCCGCCTGATGCTCTCCGGCCGCATAGACGACCTGCCCAAGCCCGCGCGCGAGGCCCTGCGCGCCGCCGAAGCGCGGCTCGCAGGGAATACCGGCATGGTGCTCAACATCGCGCTCAATTACGGCGGGCGCCAGGAGATCCTGGACGCCGCCAACCGGGCGATCGCCGCTGGCGCCAAGAGCGTGGACGAGAAGTCCTTCGCCTCGCTGCTCTATACGGCGCCGCTGCCGGACCCGGACCTGCTGATCCGCACTTCGGGCGAGATGCGCATCTCTAATTTCCTGCTGTGGCAGACGGCCTATTCCGAGTTCTACGTTACCGAGACGCTCTGGCCGGACTTCCGGGCAGAGGAGTTTAACAAGGCTTTGCTGGAGTACCAGGACCGCGAAAGAAGGAGAGGAAAATAATGCTTTTACCCAGAGTGCTTACGGCCGTGTTCGGCATACCGGTGGTGCTGCTCCTGATCCGCGCCGGCGGGGCCGCCTACGCCGTTTTCGTCCTCGCCCTCATCGCCCTGTCGCTTTACGAGTTCGCCACCCTGATGAAGCTCGGGGCCAAGCCGGTGCAGGTCCCCACGCTCTACGCGTTCGGCCTGCTGATCCCGGCGGCGCTCTACTTCGACCGTTACAGCGCGGCGGTTTCGGGCGGCAATAATTTCACCGGCTTCGTGATCGCCCTCACCGTGATCGGCGTCATGAGCTACGAGCTGTTCTCCGCCAAAAAGTACCTGGAGCGCATCGGCCTGACGCTGCTGGGGATCTTCATGATCTCCTGGTGCCTGTTCCACCTGGTCGCCATCCGCGACATCCGCCCCGACGGCATGGGCCTTACCCTGATGCTGATCGTCACCGTCTGGATCATGGATACCGCCGCCTATTTCCTGGGTAAATCTTTCGGCCGCCGGCAGCTTTCCACCATCAGCCCCAAGAAGACCTGGGAGGGAGCCGCCGCCGGCTTCATCGCCTCGGTGGTCACCGCCCTGGTCATAAGCCGGTTCATGAACGGCACCGTCTCCTACGCTTTCGCGGCCGGCGCGGGCGTCCTGATAGGCGTTTTCGGCCAGGTCTCCGACATCGCCGAATCCATGCTCAAGCGCGCCGTCGGCGCCAAAGATTCCTCCAGCCTCCTGCCCGGCCACGGCGGCGTGCTGGACCGGTTCGATTCCTACATCTTCCTGGCCCCGGTGATCTATTACTACGCGGTGTTCGCCCGCTGATGAACAAGAACATCGTCATACTGGGTTCCACCGGCTCCATAGGCGTCAACGCCGTGAAGGCCGTCAGGAACCTCGGCAAGGGCTGGAGGGTGCTCGGCCTCGCCGCCAACTCCAACCTGAAGGCCCTGGCCGCGCAGATGCGCGAGGCCCGGCCGGCCTATGTTTCGGTTTTCGATTACGACGCCTGGAAAGAGCTTAGAGCCTCCGCGCCGCGCGGCGTGAAAGTGCTGCCGCCCGGGGTGGAAGGTCTCGCCGAGATGGCCTCGCTTTCCGAGGCCGATATCGTCCTTAGCGCGGTCACCGGCGCGGTGGGGTTCGCCCCCCTGCTGGCCGCTATCCGCGCCTCCAAGCACATCGCCCTCGCCAACAAGGAGCCGATGGTGATGGCCGGCGAACTGCTGATGCAGGAGGCCGAACGCTGGCAGGCGAAGATCCTGCCCGTGGATTCCGAGCCCTCGGCCATCTTCCAGTGCCTGGCCGGCGTGAAGCCGGGGCAGTATAACGAGGCTGTTTCCCGCGTTTTCCTGACGGCTTCCGGCGGGCCTTTCTACGCGCGCAAAGGGTCTCTTGCCGGCGTAACCCCGGCGCAGGCCCTCAAGCACCCGCGCTGGAGCATGGGCCCCAAGATCACCGTGGATTCCTCTACGCTGATGAACAAGGGGCTGGAAGCGATAGAGATAAAGAACCTTTTTTCGCTCCCGATCTCGAAGATAGAGGTGCTGATACACCCGCAGTCGGCGGTCCATTCGGGCGTGGAGTTCAGGGACGGTTCGGTGCTGGCCCAGCTTTCCAGCCCGGACATGCGCCTGCCTATCCAGTACGCGCTGACCTGGCCCGACAGGGCGCGCTCGCTCGCCGAGCCGCTGGATCTTTTCAAGCTGGCGCGGCTCGACTTCGCCCGGCCCGACTTCCGCCGCTTTCCCTGCCTGGGGCTGGCTTTCGAAGCCGCAAAAAAAGGCGGCATCTACCCGGCGGTGCTCAACGCCGCCAACGAGGTGGCCGTTGAAAAGTTCATCGCGGGGCGGCTGGGCTTTACCGGCATCCCCGACGTAGTGGAGCGGACCCTGGCTGCCTGCCGGGGCGGGGCCGGACGCCTTACGCTGGGCGCGGCCGTAGAGGCGGACAGCTGGGCGCGTCAGAAAGCCGCGGATCTTTCGGAAATCAAGAAGAGGAAAAAATGATCATATCCATACTCGCGGTGCTGTTTACCTTCGGCCTGGTGATATTCCTGCACGAGTTCGGCCACTTCATAGTCTGCCGGCTCTCGGGGATCAAGGTCGAGGCCTTCTCCTTCGGCTTCGGCCCGGAGCTCTGGGGGCGCACCAGCGGCCCCACCCGCTACTCGCTGCGCGCCATCCCGCTGGGCGGCTACGTTAAGCCCGCAGGCGAGAGCATGGACGAGGTTTCCGGCGCCCCCGACGAGTACTTCGCCAAGCCCTGGTACGTGCGCCTGGGCGTGGTGGCCGCCGGCCCGACGATGAACTACCTGCTGGCCTTCCTGCTGTTCTCCGGCGTGATCCTTTTCGTCGGCGAGCCGGCCCTCTCCGACAAGGCGGTCCTGGGCGACATTTCCCAGGGTTACCCGGCCGAAGTGGCCGGCCTTAAGTCAGGGGACACGATAGTCAAGATCAACGGCGCCCCGGTGGACTCCTGGGCCGCCATGGCCGGCAAGATCTACGGCAGCGTGGAGAAAGAGATCTCCGTGACCTACGCCCGGGCCGGCGCCGAGGCCACGGTAAAAATGACCACCCGCAAAGCCCCGGACGCTTCCGGCCGCGGCGTGATCGGCATTTCCCCGGCCGTGATCTACAAGAGCGTGCCGTTCTTCAAGGGCGTCGCCATGGGCGCGCACCAGTGCTGGTACTGGACGGCGTTCACGGTCAAGACGCTGGCCTCCAATATCTCCAAACGCGAGAAGCCGGACCTCGCGGGCCCGATAGGCATTGTCAACATCGTCAGCAAGGCGGCCCATACCGGCCTGACCGACCTGGTCTTCCTGATCGGCCTCATCTCGGTGGCCGTCGGGTTCTTCAACCTGCTGCCCATCCCGCTGCTCGACGGCGGCCACGCCGTGCTCTATCTTTTCGAGGGCATCTCCCGCCGCAAGCTGACCCCGGACGTGATGAAGTACGTTAACGCGGTAGGTATCGCGTTCATCCTCAGTATTTTTGTTTTCGCCACGTACAGCGACATCATGCGCCTGGTCACCTCCCGGTCCGCCAAGAAGGCGGCCGCGGCGCAGCAGCAGGAGAAGTGATATGGGCTGCTCCTGTCACGGCAAACTCCGTAAAACCCGGAAGGTAAAGGTAGGGCGGTTTTCCATAGGCGGCTCCAGCCCCGTTTCCGTGCAGTCGATGTGCAATACGGACACCCGGGACGTTAAAGCCACGGTGGACCAGGTGCGCCGCCTGGAGGCCGCCGGCTGCGAGATCATAAGGGTGGCCGTGCCCGACATGGAGGCCGCGCAGGCCCTCGGCCGCATCAAGAGCGCCATCTCCATCCCGCTGGTGGCGGATATCCATTTCGACTGGCGGCTCGCCGTTGAGGCCGTGCGCCAGGGCGTGGACAAAGTGCGCATCAATCCGGGCAATATCGGGGAGAAGGACAAGGTGAAGGAAGTGGTGAAGGCCTGCAAGTCCGCCGGCATCCCGATCCGCGTCGGCGTCAACGCCGGCTCCCTGAAGGCCCTCCGGGA
The DNA here is from genome assembly GCA_964417965.1 of uncultured Elusimicrobiaceae bacterium. GTDB lineage: Bacteria > Elusimicrobiota > Elusimicrobia > Elusimicrobiales > UBA9959 > UBA9959. Next base: position 87,194 of record CAYQJX010000001.1, on the reverse strand, counting down.
GCACCCGAAGCCCGCCTGGAAGGCCTACGACTGGGCCAAACAGATGGTGAAGGAAGCGCTCGACGAGGTCCGCATCCTCGAACGCCTGGATTTCCGCGACATCGTGGTCTCGCTGAAGGCCGACGACATCGAGCGTACGCTGATGGCCAACACGCTGTTCTCCTCCAAGTCCGATATCCCCCTCCACCTCGGCGTCACCGAGGCCGGCAGCTTTCTCGCCGGTACGGTAAAATCCTCCCTGGGCATCGGCCTGCTGCTGACGCAGGGCATAGGTGACACCGTGCGCGTCTCGCTGACCGAAGACCCGGTGATGCAGGTGCGCGCCGCCTACGAGATCCTCAAGGCCCTCGGCCTGCGCCGGTACGGCCCCGACCTGGTCTCCTGCCCGACCTGCGGCCGCTGCCAGGTCAACGTGGGCAAGGTGATCCACGAGCTGGAAGACAGGATCTATTCCGACCCGCAGCTGCTCAAGAAGTCGGAAGGCATGAAGATAGCCGTGATGGGCTGCGTGGTCAACGGTCCCGGCGAGGCCCGCTCCGCCGACTTCGGCGTGGCCGGCGGCAAAGGCCGCGGCATCTGGATCGAGAAGGGCAAGCAGATCAAGGTAGTCAAGGAAGCCGAGTGGGTCAACGAAGTGATCCGCAAGATACGGAACTCTAAATAACCCGCAGAGGAAAGAAAGGATTTATGAATAAACCCGACAACCAGCAGAAGGCCGCCTCAGCCGCGGTCACGCCCCGCGCGCAGGACTACTCACAGTGGTATCTCGACGTCATAAAGAACGCCTGCCTCGCCGAACATTCCCCGGTGCGCGGCTGCATGGTCATCCGGCCTCACGGCTACGCCATCTGGGAAAAGATGCAGCGCGAGCTCGACGACCGCTTCAAGGAGACCGGGCACGAGAACGCCTACTTCCCGCTCTTCATCCCTCTTTCCTTCCTCACCCGCGAGGAGAAGCACGCTTCCGGCTTCGCCAAGGAGTGCGCGGTGGTCACGCACCACCGCCTTAAATCCGTGAACGGCGAGATCGTCCCGGACCCCGAGTCCAAGCTCGAAGAGCCCCTCGTGGTGCGGCCCACCAGCGAAACCATCATCTGGGCGCAGTACAAGAACTGGATCCAGAGCTACCGCGACCTGCCGCTCCTGATCAACCAGTGGGCCAACGTCGTCCGCTGGGAAATGCGCACGCGCCTGTTCCTGCGCACGGCGGAATTCCTCTGGCAGGAAGGCCATACCGCGCACGCCACGGAGAAAGAGGCCCTTGAAGAAACCTGGCGGATGCTGGACGTCTACGCCGATTTCGCCGAGAACGTAATGGCGGTGCCGGTGATCAAAGGGCGCAAGACCGAGGGCGAGCGTTTCGCCGGGGCCCTGGAGACCCTTTCCATAGAAGGCCTGATGCAGGACGGCAAGGCCCTGCAGATGGGCACCAGCCACTACCTGGGCCAGAACTTCTCCAAAGGCGCCGACGTCAAGTTCCAGAACAAGGACGGCCAGCTGGAATACGTTTACGCCAGCAGCTGGGGCGTAAGTACGCGCCTCGTGGGCGCCCTGATCATGACCCATTCCGACGACGCGGGCCTGGTCCTGCCGCCTAAGCTGGCGCCGGTGCAGGTCATCGTGATCCCGATCTACAAGAGCGAAGAAGAGCGCGTCAGGACCGTGGAGGAGGCGAAGAAAGTCGCCGCGGAGCTGAAGACCCTCGGCGTCGCCGTAAAGGTGGACGACCGGGACGGGATCATGCCCGGCGCCAAGTATTACGAATGGGAAGGCAAAGGCGTCCCCCTCCGGATCGAAGTCGGCCCGAAGGACCTGGAAAAGGGGTCCCTCTGCATCGCCCGCCGTTTCGTCGCAGAAATAAAAGGCGAGACGCCGGAGGCCCAGCGCAAACGCCGCAAGGCTTTCCTCCCCAGGGCGGAGGCTATCGCGTCCATCGTTCCCACGCTGGCGGCCATGCAGAAAGAGCTGCTGGAGCGCGCCAGGAACCTCAGGACCGAACGCACCCGGGTTATCGACAAGCTCGAGGACTTCGAAAAATTCTTCGGCGAGGGCGGCGGCTTCGCCTGGGTCCACTGGGCCGGCGACGCCGCGCAGGAAGACGAGATGGCCAAGCGTTTCGAGACCAGCATCCGCAACATTCCCTTCGAGGACCAGATCCCGGCGGAGGCCAAAGGCGAAGGCGCCTGCATTCTCACCGGGAAGCCGTCCAAACAGCGGGTCCTGATGTCCAAGTCCTACTGACCTGGGTACACCTGGAAGGGCCTCTCAAAAAGGCGCCGCTCGCGGCGCCTTTTTGCCTTTATTTACCCCCCTGCATTTGTTAGAATTTTCCTATATAACAACGGCCCTCCGGCACCGGCGGGGCCCCCGGAGGACCCCATGAAACCCAACGACTTCATTAAATTCCTGGATAAGGCCAAAATGTACGACCTTACCCAGCCCCTGAGCATCCACACCCCCCCGTGGCCCAGCTACATGCCGCTGCAGCTGCAGTACTTCAAGCGCATCGCCGGGGCCCACATGGGCCAGGGCGCCAACGGCCAGATCATGACCACCTCCAACCACGTGGGCACCCACATGGACGGCGAGATACATTTCTACAGCGCCGGCCGCACTATCGGCGAAGTCCCCATGCGCGAATGGGCCGGCCAGGCCGTCGTGGTGGACATCTCCAAGGACGTGGGCGACTACGACCTCTACGAGCCCGAGCTGCTGATGAAGCGCGCCGATATCCGCAAGGGCGACATCCTCATCATCAATACCGGCTACCACAAGTACGCCTGGTACGAGAAGGGAACCTGCGACGAAGTCCGCTACTTCTGCAAGCACCCCGGCCCCGGCCCGCGCTTCCACAAATGGGCGCTCGACATGAAGTTCAAGTGGATAGGCGTGGACTGCGGTTCTGCCGACCACCCGATGAACACCATCATCCGCAACTGGCATCCCAAGCTCTTCGTCGAGGCAGAGAACAAGCTGGTCAAGACCTACGGCAAGAAGTGGGACGAGATGTTCCCCGCCGAGGAATTCTACCAGGTGATGCACCTGAAGCTGTTCCCCAAGCGGCTGGTTCACGCCGAGAACATCGGCGGCGAGATAGACAAGCTGTCCAACAAGCGCTGCTGGCTGGGCTTCTTCCCCCTCAAGGGCATAGAGCTCGAGTCGGCGATGGGGCGCGTGGTGGCCTGGACCGCCTGAGCCGTCCCTGGCCGGGCCGGGAGCTATGCTTCCGGCCCGGACCATTTCTTAGCGGGAGGATAAATGCCGATAACTGCCGAATTCGAATACGTTAAGCCCAAAGACATGGACGAGGCGCTCCAGGTCTTTTCGCGTTATAAGGACAAGGCCCGGGTCCTGGCCGGGGGCACCGACCTGGTGGTACACCTCAAGGAAGGCCTGGCAAAACCGGAAGTGGTGGTGGATATAAAGGCCCTGGCCGAACTGTCCGGTTTCGCCCTCAAGGGAGGCGTCCTGCGCATAGGCGCCCTGGTGACTTTCGCCGAGCTTATAGCGGCGCCGCTTATCAAGGCCAGGTTCCCCGTCCTCTGGGAGGCCTCGCTGACCGTCGCCTCGGTAGGCGTGCGCAACCGCGCCACCGTAGCGGGCAACATCTGTTCCGCGGTGCCTTCGGCGGACTCGGCGCCGGCCCTGGCCGTCTACGAGGCCGAAGTGCTGGTCCGCGGCCTGAAGGGCGAGCGCCGCATCCCCATAGGCGGGTGGTTCACCGGGCCCAAGAAGACCGCCCTGCTGCCGGAGGAGATAGTGACGGCGGTGGAGCTTAAGCTGCCGGAGAAAAAACACGGCGGCTGCTATATGAAGCTGGCCCGCTACGAGGGCGAGGATCTGGCGCAGGGCGGCGTGGCCGCGCTGGCCCTGGCCGACAACACTTACCGCATAGCGGTCTGCGCGCTGGGGCCCAAGCCCGGGCGCTGCCCGAAGACGGAGGCGGTGCTGAACGGCAACAAACTCGGAGACAAAGTGCTGGCTAAGGCCAAAGAGGCGATACTGCAGGAGATTTCCCCCATAGCCGATATCCGGTCCTCTAAGGAGTACCGCCTGCACATGGCGCAGATCATGCTCGAGCGCGCCCTCGGTCACGCCGTGGCGCGGCTGTTCGGTAAAGGCCCCGTGTACGGGACGGAAAATATAGCTTAAGGGCAAGTATGAAAAAACACAATATACAGTTCAAGCTCAACGGCGAGAAGATCGCTATAGCGGTGGACCCGAACGACGTACTGCTCGACGTGCTGCGCGGCCGGCTGGGGATAAAAAGCCCCAAGGTGGGCTGCGACCGCGGCGACTGCGGCACCTGCACCGTGCTGCTGGACGGCCGGACCATCCGCTCGTGCCTGGCGCTGGCGGTGGAGGCCGACGGGGCGGACATAGTCACGCTCGAGGGCGCCAATACCACCCGCAAGTGGACGCAGAAGCTCCAGCAGAAGTTCCACGAGAAGAACGCCTTCCAGTGCGGCTTCTGCGCGCCGGGGGTCATCCTCTCCGCCACGGAACTGCTGGAAAATAATCCCAAGCCGTCGCAGCACGAGATCAAGGAAGCCATCGCCGGCAACCTCTGCCGCTGCACCGGGTACGAGCCTATAGTAGAGGCCATAGCGGAAACTGTGAAGGGCAAATAGACCGGGGAGGTATCATGAAGAAATTATTCCTGACTTGCTGCGCGGCGGCCGCTCTTTCCGGCTGCTGGTTCATGGGGCAGCCCAAGGCCGTGGTCATTGTGACCGACCAGGCCCGGGCCAAGGCGCTGATAACGGCCCTGCAGGTGCAGATCTCCGATCTTAAAGAGTCTGAGGTCGCGGTAAGGGTGGTAAAGAAAAATTCACCCAAAGAAGTGCTGAAGGGCCTGGAATGGGCCGAAGGCAAAGGGGTAAAAACCATCGGCATCGACGGCGACGCCTATCCCCCGGGCGACCCCGAGGTGGCACCCAAACTTAAGGCGATGACCGAGGCCGGTTTCTACGTGGCCGGAGTAGAATTCGCGTGATACTCACCATGAAGAACGCCCTGCTCGCAGCTTCTTTCCTGCTCCTTGCCGCCTGCGCCGTGCCGCAGGGCGGCATGAAGCGGTCCGGGGCCGGGATCTTCGGGACCATCGGGCCGGCCGCCGACCAGCCCTTCGTCGACGAGATAATTGAAGTCGTAACCGAGCCGGCCGGGGCCAGGGTAGAGGTCAACGGAGACTTCGCCGGCTACGCCCCGGTGAGGTATACCGCGCGCCGGCTGTGGCGCGGCGAGCCGGGCCGGATGACGCTCGATACGGTGAAAATAGAAGCTCTGCCGGCAGCCGCCGGCCAATGCGTGCAGAGCGGGACCTACGGCCAGCACAGCCTCAAGGTCCCTTTCCCCGTGCGCTTCACGATGACCAGCTGCGTCGCCGCGCAGCCCGCGGGACAGTGACAGCCCCCTTAATTTAACAAGCGTTGAGAGGTAACTATGGACCTGCAGAAACTGATAACCAAGCCTAAGAAAGGCGCTAAACCTAAACTCGCCGCCGACGGCCTGGAGCTGGTCGGCAAGTCCGTGCAGCGCATCGACGGCTGGGAGAAGATCAAGGGCGCGGCGCAGTACACCGACGACCTGCAGTTCGGCCCCGGCCTGCTTTACGCCGCCCTGGTGGAAAGCCCCCACGCCCACGCCCGGATCAAGTCCCTGGATACCTCCGCCGCCGAAAAGCTGGAAGGGGTCGTGAAGGTGGTCACGGGCCGCAACTTCAAGCAGAAGTTCGGGCTGTACATGAACGACCGCTACGTTTTCGCTACCGACACTGTGCGCTTCGTCGGCGAGCAGGTGGCCGCCGTGGTGGCCACCGACCCGAAGATAGCCCTGCGCGGCGCCGCGCTGGTCAAGGCGGAGTACCAGGAACTGCCGGCGGTGATGGACCCCGTGAAGGCGCTGGAGAAGGATTCCCCGCTGGTGCACCCGGACCTGAAGAGCTACACCCACGTGCCGTGGTTCTTCCCCAAGCCCGGCACCAACATAGCGCACTGGCGCAAGATCCGCAAGGGCGACCTGGATAAAGGCTTTAAAGAAGCCGACCTCGTGCTGGAAGACACCTATATAGTGCCGCGCTACGCGCATTGCGCCATAGAGACGCACTCCGCCATCGGCCTGTACGACGCCTCCGGCCGCCTGACGATGTGGACCTCGTCGCAGTCCCCCTTCACGCAGCGCCACGTGTTCGCCGAGACGCTCAAGTCCTTCGGCCTGAGCCACAAGGACGTGCGCGTCATCAGCACCTACATCGGCGGCGGTTTCGGCGGCAAGGCCGGCGTCACCATGGAGATCATCGCGGCGGCGCTGGCCATAGCGGTGCCCGGCCGGCCCATCAAGCTGCTGTGGAACCGCGCGCAGGAGTTCTACAACACCTACCAGCGCCTCGGCGTCACCGCCAAGATAAAGATGGGCGTGACCAAAGCCGGCAAGATCACCGCGCTGGACTTCAAGCTGCATTGGGATGCCGGCGCCTACGTGGAGTACGGCGCCAACGTGGTCAACGCGGCCGGCCTGTCGGCCAGCGGCCCTTACCGCGTGGACAATATCAGCGTGGATTCGATGTGCACCTACACCAACCTGCCCCCCTGCGGCGCCTACCGCGGCTTCGGCTACTCCGAGTTCCTCTTCGGGCTGGAGTCGCACATCACCCGCATGGCGACCGAGCTGGGCATAGACCCGGTGGAATTCCGCAAGCGCAACGCCATCAAGGAGGGCGACACCCTGCCCTACGGCGCGCATATGAACCCCAACGGCATCCGCGAGGCCATAGAACGGGTGGAGAAGGAAATTAAATGGGGCGTTAAAGAGAAGTCTAAAGATCCGAAGAAGGCCATCGGCAAGGCCGTGGTCTGCTTCTGGAAGTCCCCCGCCATGCCGCCGAACGCCAGCTCCAGCGCCTTCCTGAAGTTCAACGAGGACGGCAGCATCAACATCCTGGTCTCCGGCATGGAGATAGGCCAGGGCCTGCTGACCGTGATGGCGCAGATCGCCGGCGAGGTGCTGGCCATGCCGGTGACCAAGATCCGCGTGGAGACGCCCGACACCGACCGCAACCCCTACGAGTGGCAGACCGTCGGGTCGCACGTGACCTGGGGCTGCGGCAACGCCGTCAAGCGCGCCGCCCTCGAGGCGCGCGAGCGCATCTTCGACCTGGTGCAGCGCGTGCATTGCCTGGACAAAAGCACGCTGTACCTGGCTGACGAATGCGTGAAGTGCCGCACCAAGCCGTCCTTCTCGCTGCCCTTCAGGGACTTCGTCATCAATGGCATCCAGGCCGAGGACCATACCTTCAAGGGCGGCCCCATCATGGGCTCCGGCGTGTTCATGCCCGAATTCGCCTCCGCCATCGGCGACCCGGAGACCGGCCAGGGCGGCCATCCCAACGTGCATTATACGACGGGCTCGGCCGGCATCATCCTCGAGGTGGACCGGGAAACCGGCAAGATGAAGATCAAGAAGGTGGCGCTCGCCGTGGACTGCGGCAAGGCCATTAACCCGGACCTGGTGAAGGGCCAGGTGGTGGGCGGCCTGCTGCAGGGGTTCGCCACCGTGCTCTACGAGGATATGCGCTATAACGAAAAAGGGCGCCTGCTCAATCCCAACTTCTCGGACTACAAGATCCCCACGTCCATGGACATGCCCGACGTGGTGGTGCCGATAATAATAGAAGTGCCCCAGCCGGACGGCCCGTTCGGGGCGCGCGGCGTGGGCGAGCATACCATGATCCCCTGCGCGCCGCTGATCGCCAACGCGGTGGCCGACGCGCTGGGCGTGCGCATCAAGACCATGCCGGTCACCAAGGAGAAGGTGGCCCTGGCCGTCAAAGCCGCGGCGAAGTAGATTTTTAGGAGAACAACAATGAAAGTAGCCCTCTGCCAGTACGACATCAAGTGGGAAGACAAGGAAGCCAATAAGCGAAAGATAGAGGACCTGCTGGAGGCCTATCCCCGCCGCAAGGAGATAGACTGGCTGGTCTTCTCCGAGATGACCCTCTCCGGGTTCACGATGAACACCGGCGTGGCCGAGCTTACCGACGAGGACCGCGCTTTCTTCACCGGCCTCGCCGCCGAGTATAACATCAACATCTCTTACGGCGGCGTGGAGAAAGGCTACAACAACCTGATAACCCTGGACCGCCGCGGCAACCGCATCAACACCTATTCAAAGATACACCTCTACGCCTTCGGTCAGGAGGACAAGTACTACAAGGCCGGCGCCAGGCAGGAGCTGTTCGGCATGGAGGGCCTGCGCGTTATGCCGGCCGTCTGCTTCGACCTGCGTTTCCCGTACCTGTTCTGGAACCAGGCGCCCTCCGTAGACGTCTACCTGGTGATCGCCGCCTGGCCCATGCGCCGCGCCGAGCAGTGGATGACCCTGCTGCGCGCGCGGGCGGTGGAGAACCAGGCTTACTGCATAGGCGTGGACCGCGTCGGCCTGGAGGGAAAGCTGGAGTACTCCGGCAACTCCATGTGCTACGACCCGCTCGGCAAAGCCGTCATCGACTCCGGCACCGCGGAAGGCATCTTCATGGCCGAAGCCCCGCTGGACAAAGACCTGGTCAGGAAAACCCGGGAACGCTTCCCCTTCCTGGGAGAGAGAAAACATTTCCCGTGGCAGTAAGCGGTGCTCTGCCTGACGAGGGGGCAGGGTTAGCAAAACCCTGTCGGAGGTCCGAGCTTGCGTAAGCGCGAGGACCGAGACGGGGAGTGGCGAGCACGGTGTGCGAGACCACGTTTTTGCGTTCCTGCCCCCTTGGCAGGCAGATAGACGACTATGGATCTTATTTCTTACGGCGACAGCATTCCCGAGGGCGATTACCGCCTGCACTCGGCTTTCGCCAACGCCATTAACTTCCGCAAGGGCAAGGTCATAGTTTCGCTGGTCCCCCCGCGCGCCGGCGCCGGGCCCTTCAACGTAGTGCTCAAACAGCTGCCTCCCGGGGCCAAACGCCTGCGCTCCACCCGTTTCTATTTCTACATCGACGAGAACCGCCTGCGAAAGGAACCCGAAGCCCGGTATTCCTCCGGAGTGCCCGCTACCGACGCCGCGCCCGAGGCGGTGCAGGCGGGGGTGGAGGCGCTGGCCGGCATCCTCGCCCGCCGTTCTCCCCCGAAGAGCCTGGCTTTTATCTTCGACCCGGCGCTGGAAAAGGAGTTCTCCCGCGTGTTCGAGCGGCACCTGCTGGCGCGGTTCAAGAAAGCCCTCGCCTTCTTCGGCGGGCGGGATTACGCCCGCGGCGTAAAGATCATGCGCGGCCTGGGGCTGGGGTTTACCCCCTCCGGAGACGATTTCATCAGCGGCCTGCTGGCCGGCTTTAATTTCGCGCAGCAAAGCCTCCGGTTCGACACCGGGGCGAGGATAGAACAGATCTTTTTCTGCGCCGAAGGCAGCAACCTGGTCTCCAACGCTTTCCTGCGGTGTTCCTACGAGGGCAAGGTGAACGCCCAGGTGCGCCGCCTGATGAAGGCCCTCGGCGGCGGCGACCCGGCCGAACTGGAAACCGCGGCGCGGCGGGCGCTGGAGAAAGGGCATACCTCGGGCGCGGATTTCTGCGCCGGGCTGGTTTTCGCGCTGCGCGACGTCTTTGCGTCCTGACGCGGCACTACAACGGAGAACATATGATAAAAACTGTGATCAAGAAGGGCGCGTATTTCGATTCCGTCTCGCTGATGCAGGTGGCGAAGGCGCTTAACGCCGTTCCCGGCGTGCTGGACTCGGCCGTGGTGATGGCCACGAAAGAGAACAAGGGCATCATCAAGGCCTCCGGCCTGCTGACCCCCGAGATCCTCAAGGCCGGCGACAGCGACCTGGCCATAGCGGTCAGCGCCAAAACCCCTGCCGCCGCCGAAGCCGCGCTCAAGGCCGCCGACGAACTTCTCAACAAGAAGCCGGCGCAGCCCGCCGGAGGGGCGGACCGCAAGGCCGCGGGCCTCGACGACGCCTTCAACTCTCTCGAGGGCGCCAACCTGGCCGTGATCTCCATCGCCGGCCGCTTCGCCGGGGCCCTGGCCGCGGAGTGTCTGGAGAAGGGGCTTAACGTCATGCTGTTCTCCGACAATATCCCGGTGGAGACCGAAGTCGCGCTCAAGAAGACCGCGGTAAAGAAAGGCCTGCTGGTGATGGGCCCCGACTGCGGCACCGCCATAATCAACGGCGCCCCCATAGCTTTCGCCAACTCCGTGCGCCGCGGCAATATCGGCGTGGTCGCCGCCGCCGGCACCGGCCTGCAGGAAGTGACCACCCTGATCTCCAACGAGGGGGCCGGCATCTCGCAGGCCGTCGGCACCGGCGGCCGCGACGTGAAACTGGAGGTGGGGGCGCTCACTTTCATACAGGCCCTCAGGCTGCTCGCCGCCGACCCCGGTACGGGGGTGATACTGCTGGTTTCCAAGCCCCCCCACCAGGCGATACTTAAAAAGATCACCGCCGAGATCAAAAAGATAGAGAAGCCGGTGGTCGCCGTTTTCCTGGGCGGCGAAATAAAGGAAAAGCTCAAGGAGAATTTCTACCCGGCCAAAACCCTGGAGGAGGCCGCCTACAAGGCCGTCTGCCTGGGCCGGGGCTGGGCGATAGGCAAGGCCCGCGAGATGATCTACGACATGAACCTGAAATCGCTGGCGCTGGCCAAGCGGGAGGCGGCCAGGAAAAGAAAAAGCACCTGCCTGCGCGGCCTTTTTACCGGCGGCACGTTCGTCAGCGAGGCGCAGGTGATACTGCCGGAGCTGATCGGCGTGGTCCTCTCCAACGCTCCGCTCGATAAAAAGAACAAGCTCAAGAATTCCATGCGGCTCTCGGGCCACGCCGTGATTGACCTGGGCGAGGACGAGTTTACCGTCGGGCGCCCGCACCCGATGATAGACTTCTCCCTGCGCAACAAGCTGATAATCTCAGAGGCCAAGCGGCCGGAGGTCTCGGTGCTGCTGCTGGACCTGGTGCTGGGGTACGGCGCCAACCTGACCCCGCTCGAGGAGATCATGCCCGCCATAGTGGAGGCTTTCATACAGAACAAGGAGCTCTCTATAGTGGCGTCGGTGACCGGCACGGAGACCGATCCGCAGGCCCGTTTCAAGGTGGTTAACGCGCTGGAGGCCGCCGGGGTGCTGGTGATGCCTTCCAACGCCGGGGCCTGCCGCCTGGCCGGCGAGATAATCCGCATGGCGGCTAAGAGGTAAATCATGAAACTTTTCGAAACCGAACTCAGGGTGATCAACATCGGGCTGGAATCTTTCAGGCAGGGCCTGAACGACTGCGGCGTGAAGAGCGTGCAGGCGCAGTTCAAGCCGCCGCTTGTCGCTGACGGCGCGCTGTTCGCCAAGGCCGCTAAACATGCCGCCAGGATAGATAAGGCCAATGCGAAGGCCATGGCGCGCATACTCGCGGCCAAACCTGCCCTCGTCGGCATGGGCGTTGCGCTGGACGTTATCCCGGGCATGCGCCGTGACCTGATCCTGCACGCCGGGCCGCCCATAACCTGGGACCGCATGTGCGGCCCCATGCGCGGCGGCATAATGTGCGCGCTGATGTACGAGGGGCTGGCTAAAGATCCGAAAGAAGCGGAAAAGCTGGCGGCCTCCGGCAAGATCAAGTACGAGCCCTGCCACGAGCATAACGCCGTGGGGCCCATGGCCGGCATCATTTCCGCTTCCATGCCTGTCTTCATCGTAAAGAACGAGGAGAACGGCAACTTCGCCTACGCCACGCAGAACGAGGGCCTGGGCAAGGTGCTGCGCTACGGCGCCTACGGCCCCGAGGTGATAGAGCGGCTGAAGTGGATGGAGAAAGTTCTTTACCCGACACTGAAGGCGGCCATCGAGTCGCTGGGGCGCATAGACCTGAAGACCATGGTGGCGCAGGCGCTGCACATGGGCGACGAGGTGCACAACCGCAACCGCGCCGGCACGTCCCTGCTCTACCGCGCCCTCGCGCCCGCCGTGATAAAGACGTGCAAGGACCCGGAGACGGCGGCCAAGTCCCTGGAGTTCATCAACGGCAACGACCATTTCTTCCTGAACCTGAGCATGGCGCTCTCCAAGGCGTCTCTCGACGCGGGCCGCGGCGTGAAGGATTCCAGCGTGGTGACCGTGATGGCGCGCAACGGCACGGACTTCGGCGTGCAGCTCTCCGGCACCGGCGGGCGCTGGTTCACTGGCCCGGCCCAAGTGCCGGACGCGCTGTATTTCCCTGGCTACTCCAAGGCGGACGCCAACCCGGACATAGGCGACTCGGCCATTACCGAGACCAACGGCCTGGGCGGCTTCGCCATAGCGGCGGCGCCGGCTATTGTGCAGTTCGTGGGAGGCAAGGCCGCGGACGCGCTTAACTATACGCTGGCGATGTACGAGATCACGGCGGGCGAGAGCAATATCTACAAGATCCCGGCGCTGGACTTCCGCGGCACGCCGACGGGCATAGACGTGATCAAGGTGGCCAAGTCCGGCATCCTGCCGTTCATCGACACCGGCGTGGCCCACAAGAACGCCGGCGTAGGCCAGGTGGGCGCCGGCGTCCTCAGCGCCCCCCCCGAACCCTTCGCCAAAGCCTTCGAATACTTCGCCAAGAACCTGAAGTAGACGAAGACTGCACCAAATGAAAAAGCCCCGTAAGGGGCTTTTTCTTTATGAAGACCGCGAGATGCCTAGTCGGGGGCCAGCCGGGGAGGGGCCCCGCGCTCCTGGACTGCAGGGAACCGTTGCGCGGTTCCCCCCGCCCTTGGGAATTTATGGCGGGGCCCCCCTCCCCAAAGTCGCGCGGAACCCCTCCCCGGCCGTCCCCTTCAGGTTTTATTGACGACATAGCAACAAGAGATTGGCGGAGACCGTGGGGGCAGGGTTAGCAAAACCGTCTCGGAGGCCGAGGCTTGCGTAAGCGACGAGGCCGAGAGACGAGGCGCGCGCACGGTGTGCGCGACGCCGTGTTTTGCGTTCCTGCCCCCACGGTATGCCGCACAAAGGTAGAGTGCTATAAAAAAACCGCCGGGTTGCTCCGGCGGTTTTTGTTTGGGACGAGTGAGCTGCTAGGTGCCGGGCTGGTATTCGGGCTCGGCGGGGACGGCTACCGGATGTTTTGCCTTCTTGGGGAGGGCGTTCCAGATCTTCATGGCGAGGAAGAAGCCGACGATGGAGAAGGGCACCAGGAAGACGGGCCACATTTTCCAGTTGGCCGGGTCCTTGGCGAGCTCGCCCACCGGCGTGATATGGCCGATCACGATGGACTGCAGGCCCGTGCCCAGGTACACCATGCCGTCCACTATGCCAGTCGCCGCGCCCGCGTTCTTGGCTCCGCCGAAGTCCGTCGTGGAAGTGCCCGACAGGATGCCGTGCACGCCCGTCACCGACATGGAGATCAGCATCGTCGCCGCGCCCGCCCACCATAGGTTGGCGCCCAGCGTCAGCGCCATCACGCCCGCGCTCGCGCCCATTACGCCGTAAAGAATGGCCGCCATCGGGCCGCGGCGGGACTGGAACAGCTTGTCCGAGCACCAGCCGGTCAGGAAAGAACCAGCCAGGCCGGTCAGCAGCAGCATCAGGCCCCAGTTGTTGGATACCCAGAAGACCTTTTTGAAGCCCATCTCGGCCGCGTAGATGGGATACCACTGCATCACGCCGTTGCGCAGCACGCCGCTGCAGAACTCTATGCCGCAGACCACCAGCAGTACCGGGTGCGTCAGGATCTTCACGAACACCTGCTTAACCGGCAGGCGCTCGCCGGTGCCGGAGACGGATTCCTCGCCGGTGTCGAAGTCCTTGTAGCCCGCGTCGCTCGGGTTATTGCGCAGGAAGAAGAACATGATGAGCCAGAAGAACGCCAGCATGATGGCCGGGATGAAGAACAGCCACCAGTTCTGGTCCACGCCGGAGCCGCCCAGGCTGAAGACGGCGGCGAATACTTTAGCCATGACCGACGGGGCAGTTGCGGACGCGGCGCGGCTGGCCTCGGCCACCGCGAAGCCCCAGTCGAAGGCGAAGTACAGGCCGAAGGCTATCATCGCGCCGAAGATGGTGGAGAAGGTGCCGCGTTCGCGCACGTGGAACCACGGGGCTTTCACCGTAACGATGGAGATGGCGCCGTAGCTCTGGAAGTGCATGTTCAGCGCGTAGAGGAACATGAACGCGGTGAACACCGAGACGTTCCAGCCCCAGAAGGCCATGCCGTAGAGCGTCAGGCCCATCAGGAAATTAACCAGCAGCGCGCCGCCGGTGCCTATCAGCATAGCCAGGCGACCGCCCAGCCTGTCGGCCAGCGGGCCGGTCACGAGGAAAGAGAGCGCGTAGACCCAGGCGCCTACGGCGAAGATCTCGCCGAACTGGGCCTTGGTCATCAGGGCGTCGCCCATCACGCTTTTCGAGACGGTCAGGTTGTAGCGGCCCATGTACATGAATGCGTAGGCGAAGCCCAGGGGGACCCAGTTAAGGGCCCGGCGGAAACGGTATGCTCCTGAATGAGTGGGGGTATCCATGAATAAATTATAACTTTTTGCGCCTCCGCTGTTGAACCAGGCGGGTGTAAAATACATGTAAAGTCTTGCCGGGGCCGCCCCCGGCCTTGCCTTTTACAGAATGGAATTGCTATTATTATATATGGAAGGTGGCTGAAGTTCAGGCCGCTTTTTTTGATAAATAGGGCGTTTCAGGGATTTCTATGGACAAGTCCAAACTAGAGGCGGAAATTGAGAAGTCGCTGGGCGAGAGCGGTTTCGAGCTGGTAGACCTTAAGCTGGCCAGCCATAACGGCAAGCCGCTGATCCAGCTCTTCGTGGACCGCGAGACCGGCGGCGTGCTGCTCGACGACTGCGCGGTCCTCAGCGAGAAGGTCGGGGAATTCCTCGACACGAACAATTTTTACGAGAACGGGTACTTCCTGGAGGTTTCCTCCCCCGGCATAGACCGCGTCCTCAAGAAGGAAAAAGATTTCAAACGCTTCATGGGCCAGCACGCCAAGGTGCGCCTGAAGCGGCCGGTAAATAATTCGCGCGTGTACTACGGCGACATAGCCGGCTTTGAAAACGGGCAGGTGCTCCTGTCCGGCGACTTAAAATTCAGCCTGGAGGATATCGACGAGGCCCGGCTTCACCCGGCCGACGACGAGATCCTGAAGGGAAACTAATACAGGGGTAAGACAAAAATGACCACTAACAAGGAACAGAAGAACAAATCGGACCTTTTGCTGGCGCTCGAGCAGCTTGAGCGCGAGAAGAACATAAAGCGCGAGGACGTCTTCAAGACGATCACCGACTCGCTGGTGAGCGCGCTGCGCAAGTATTTCGGCAAGACCGCCCAGATCATGGCCGGCATCGACCCCGACACCGGCGAGATGGCCGGCTTCCTGGTCAAGAAGGTGGCCGATCCCGTGGTCACCCCCGAGCTCGAGATCACCGTCGAGGAGGCGCAGAAGCACATGCCGGACGCCAAGCTCGGCGACGACGTGCACATCCCCGTGCCGATCCAGGATTTCTCCCGCATCGCGGCCCAGACCGCCAAGCAGGTGCTCATCCAGAAGATCCGCGAGATCGAGAAGGTCCGCATCTTCGACGAGTACAAGCCCCGCGAGGGCGAGATCGTCACCGGCCTTGTGCACCACGTGGCCGGCCGCGACATCTTCGTGGACCTGGGCAAGGCCGAAGCCATCCTGCCCTTCTCCGAGCAGATCCGCCGCGAGCATTACAGCGTGAACCAGCGCGTGCGCGCCATCATCCACCGGGTCGACAAGGAGAACAAGGGCCTGCAGATCGTCCTCTCCCGCGCCTCCGGCAATTTCCTGAAGGCCCTGTTCGAGGCCGAAGTGCCCGAGATCGCCGAAAAGGTGATCGAGATCGTGGACGTGGTCCGCGATCCCGGCTTCCGCGCCAAGGTGCTCGTGCGCAGCAACTCCCCCAAGGTGGACCCCGTCGGCGCCTGCGTCGGCATCCGCGGCTCGCGCATCCGCGTCATCATGAGCGAGCTCGCCAACGAGAAGATCGACCTCATTCCCTATATCGAGGACACGCTGACCATGATCGCCAAGTCTTTCTCCCCCGCCACGGTCAGCTCCGTGAAGGTGCTGGATAAAGAAGGCAAGCGCGCCCAGGTCATCGTGCCCGACGACCAGCTGGCCATGGCCATCGGCCGCGAAGGGCAGAACATCCGCCTCGCCAGCCGCCTGACCGGCTGGGAGATAGAGGTGAAGTCCGAAGGCCAGCGCAACGAAGAGAACAAGAAGACTACCGACATGGCCATGCAGGATCTGCTCAAGATCGACGGCATCGGCTCCAAGGTGGCCGAGACGCTCATCACCATGAACGTGCTCGACATCCGCACGGTGGCCGGCCTCACCGAGGAAGAGCTCTGCTCCCTCGAGGGCATAGGCGAGAAGACCGCCCAGAAGATCCTGGCCGGCGCCAAGAAATACATTGAAGAGAATCCTAACTACGGACAGCAGGCCGCCCAGGAAGAAGTCCCCGCGACCGAAGAGGTGAAAAATGACAGCCAAGAAGAAGGAAAATGAAGATTTAGAGAAGCAGGCCGCGGCGACCAGCCCCGAAGGCGAGCTCAAAGCCGCCCCGAAGAAGAAAGCTGCGCCTAAAAAGACCGAAGAGGGCGAAGCCTCCGCCGAAAAAAAGGCCGCTCCCAAGAAAGCCGCCCCGAAGAAGAAGGCGGAAGGCGAGGCCGCGGACGAAAAGCCCAAGGCCGCGCCCAAGGCCAAGAAGGCGAAGGCCGAAGAAGCCGCGCCCGCGCCGGAGCCCGAACTCCCCAAGAAGCCCGACCTCAAGCGCTTCATGTTCTCCCATTCCACGGCCGAAGGCACCATCGCCGCCGGCCCTACCGGCGCCAAGGAAGAACCCAAGCCGGTGGAGCCGCCCAAGCCGGCCGTTCCCCCCGCCGCCGCGGCCCCCGCGGCGCCCGCCAAGCCGCCCGTGCCCCCGGCCGCCAAGCCCGCGGTGCCCGGAGTGGCTAAGCCCATTGTGCCCGGCATCAGGCCGATGATCTCGCCCGTGGTGAGGCCCGTCCTCCCGCAGCAGCCGAGGCCGGCCCCGAGGCTGGTAATTCCCCCGCTCATCCGGCCCGCTGTCCCGCCGCTGCGCCCCGGGGCCGTTCCGCCCCGTCCCCCGCAGCAGCCCGCCGCCCGCCCCGGTTACCCGGCGCCCGGCAGGCCCATGCCCCCGAAGCCCGCCGCCAAGCCGGCGCTTAAACCCGCCGCCCCGGCCCCCAAGCCGGCCGCCAAGCCGGCGGAGGTGTCCGCCGACGGCACGCCGGCCGCGCTGCCGAAGCTGAAAGTCTCCACCACCGTCATCGTCCGCGTACTGGCTGAAAAACTCGGCGTCAAGACCACCGACCTCATCAAAAAGCTGATGGGCATGGGCGTCTTCGCCACCATCAACCAGCGTCTCGACGAGGACGCGGCCCAGCTGATAGCCGCGGATTACGGCTTCGAACTGGAAATGATCCCGATGTACGGCGAAGAGGAGCTCAAGGAGGAGATCGAGCACGAGAAGCCCGAAGACCTCAAGTCCCGCTACCCCATCATCACCATCATGGGCCACGTCGACCACGGTAAAACCACCCTGCTCGACGCCCTGCGCGAGTCCAACGTTGTGGACGGCGAAGCCGGCCAGATAACGCAGCATATCGGCGCCTACATGGTCAGGACGCCGCGCGGCAACATCACCGTGCTCGACACCCCCGGCCACGAGGCGTTCACCGCCATGCGCGCCCACGGCGTTAAGATCACCGACATCGTGGTGCTGGTCGTTTCCGCGGTCGACGGCGTCATGCCCCAGACCCTGGAAGCCATCAACCACGCCAAGGCCGCCGACGCCCCGATCATCGTGGCGATCAACAAGATAGACCTGCCCACGGCCAACGCCCAGCAGATCAAGCAGCAGCTGTCCAACCACGGCCTGCTGCCGGAAGACTGGGGCGGCAAGACGCCGATGGTGGAAATTTCCGCCAAAAAGCGCCTGAACCTGGACAAGCTGCTGGAGATCGTCAGCATCCAGGCCGAGCTCATGGAGCTGAAGGCCAACCCGGACAAGCCCGGCCAGGGCATCGTGATCGAATCCCGCCTGGATTCCAAGAAAGGTATCGTGGCGACCATCATCAACGTGACCGGCACCATCCGCATAGGCGATCCGTTCACCGTGGGTTCCGCGCACGGCAAGGTGCGCGCCATGCTCGACGACAAGGGCAACAGGCTCGAGGAGCTTAAGCCCAGCATGCCGGCCGAGATCCTCGGCATCAGCGGCGAGGTTCCCACCGCCGGCGACGTTATAAAAGTCGCCGAGAACGAGAAAGAGGCTCGCCACGTGGCCGACAAGCGCAAGCTGAACCGCCGCGAGGAAGCCCTTTCCCACCAGCGGCACGTGACCCTGCTGTCTCTCAAGTCCCAGGTGGACCAGAAGCTGCTCCGCAACCTGAACGTGGTCCTCAAGACGGACATGTTCGGCTCCATGCAGGCCATAAAGGACTCGCTGGAGAGGATGAGCACCAGCGAGGTGGCCATACAGATGCTGCACACCGGGATCGGCAACATCACCGAATCCGACGTGCTGCTGGCCAAGGCCTCCTCCGCCGTCATCCTGGGCTTCCACGTGGAAGCCGACAGCAAGGTCCGCGAGGCGGCCAAGGACGCCGACGTGGAAATTCGCGATTACAAGATCATCTACGACCTGCTGGAGGACGTGCGCGCCGCGATGAGCGGTCTGCTCGCCCCCGAGATCATAGAGACCGTGGCCGGCCGCGCGGAGATCCAGCAGATCTTCGACCTGAGCTCCGGCAAAGTCGCCGGTTCGCTGGTGCGCGAAGGCAAGCTGGTCCGCAACCAGGTCATGCGCGTGATGCGCGGCAAGGACAAGGTCGGCGACGGCAAGATCAGCGGTCTCAAACGCTTCAAGGAAGACGTGAAAGAGGTCGAGAAGGGGCTGGAGTGCGGCATCCTGCTCGACGGCTTCAAGGACTTCCGCGTGGGCGACGTGGTCGAGGTCATAACCAAAGAGGAACGCATCCGGCGCCTGGCGGCGCCGGGCGCATAGCCCTATGGGTTCAAAACGCAACGAAAGGCTGAAGGAACTCTTCCTTCAGGAGATCAGCGCCCAGCTGAGGAACGTCAACGGCATCAACGTCAACGGCATCCTCACGCTGACCGGCGCCGATCTCACCGGCGACGGCGATGTGCTGTACGTCTATTATTCCGTGCTCGGCACGGAAGAAGAACGCCGCCGCAAGGAACTGATCCTCAAGGCCAACAGCCGCGACATCAGGACGGCGCTTTTCAAGCGCCTGCGCCTGAAGACGGTCCCGGAACTTATCTTCAAGTTCGACGAGACCCCCGAGAAGGCTTCCCACCTGGAAACCATCTTCAAGAAGATACATTCCGAAAATGACAAAACCGATGCGAACCCTTGACCTGGAGGCGGAGTTCAAGCGCCTCGAGGAGCTGATAGTTAATTCGGAGACTTTTTTCCTGGCCGGGCACCTTAACCCGGACGGGGACACCATCGGCTCGATGCTGGCCATCGCCTCGGTGCTCAAGCGCCTGGGCAAGAAGGTGCGCCTGTTCTCCCAGGACCCCGTGCCCGAGAACCTGCGGTTCCTGCCTAACGCCAAGAGCATCCGTTCCCGCCTGCCCGCCGCCAGGTTCGACGCGGCGATACTGCTGGAGTGCTCCAACCCCGCCCGGGGCGGCAACCTGGAGCCGGTGCTCAAGCGCTGCGGCAAAGTGGTCAACATCGACCACCACAAGACTTCCGAGTTCTACGGCGACATCAATATCGTGGAGCCGCATTCCTCCTCTACCGCCGAGATCGTCTACCGGCTCTTCCATAACATGACGGTTAACGTGACCCGGCGCGAAGCTACCTGCCTTTACACCGGCATGGTCACCGATACCGGCCGCTTCCATTTCCCGGCCACCAGTCCCCGGACGCTGGAGATCGCCTCCCGCCTGCTGGAGACCGGCTTCAAGTTCTCCCGCATCAACGACATCCTTTACGCCACCAAGGCCTGCGAGGCCCTGAAGATCCTGGGCCGCGCCCTGGAAAGCCTGGAGCTTAAGGCGGGCGGCCGGCTGGCCGTCCTTACCCTGAAAGCCTCGGATTTCAAGGAGTTCGAGGCGCGCTCAGAGCATAGCGAGAACGTCATCAACTACGGCATGATGCCCCCCGGCGTGAAGGCCGCGGTGATGTTCCGCGAGGAAGCCGAGCGCGTCAGCGTTACCTTCCGTTCGCGCGGTCACCTGGACGTCAGCCTGGTCGCCAAGTCTTTCGGCGGCGGCGGGCACCGCAACGCCTCCGGCTGCCGCATGAAGGCGGGCCTCGCGGCGGCCCGCGAAAAAGTCCTCTCGGTGCTTACCCGCCTGCTGGCATGATCACTCCGCAGCCGCCCTCCGGCCTGTTCCTCTTCGACAAGCCGAAGGGCATAACCTCCCATGACGCGGTGGCCCTGCTCCGCCGTAAACTTTCGATGCGCCGGATAGGCCATACCGGCACGCTGGACCCCATGGCTACTGGCCTGCTGATCCTGCTGGCCGGGTCGGCCACGTCCGCGCAGGCCGCCCTGCAGGGCACGGCCAAGGTGTACTCCGGCACCATCCTTTTCGGCTCCGAGACCGATACCTGGGACGCCGAGGGCAAGGCCGTGGCGGACGCCCCCCCGCCGGCGCTGGACGAAGAATCTTTAAAACAGGCCATCCCGGCCTTCAGCGGCAGGATCATACAGCAGGTCCCGCCTTATTCCGCCGTGCGCCTGGGCGGCCGGCCGATGTACAAGATGGCCCGCCGCAACGAGGTCATGCCGGAAGTTAAGCGCGAGGCCGAGGTCCGGTGGCTCTCCTGGTCGCCCCGGCCCCCGGAACTGGATTTCGTGATAGAATGCTCCGGAGGCACGTATATCCGTTCCATAGCCTGCGAGCTTGGGCGCGCCCTTGGTTCCCGCGCGCACCTGAAGGCCCTCCGCCGCGAGAGCATCGGCGCCTACAGCGTGAAAGACGCCGTGACGGCCGGGGAGCTCGCCGCCATGACCCCTGAAGAAACCCTGGCCCGGCTTGGGCCGGTGCCCGGGGGGCAGGCATGAGCTTTTTCCTGGCGATGGGGACTTTCGACGGCGTGCACCTCGGGCATCGCAAGATAATCCGCGCCGCGGTGCGCGAGGCCCTGCGCCGGGGGCTCAAAAGCCGCATAGTCTATTTCCCCGTTCCCCCCAAGTTCTTCTTTTCCGGGGAGAAGGAGAATTGCCTGATAACCCTGCCAGCCGAGCGCGAGAGCCTGATAAAGTCCCTGCGCCCGGACCTCGTTGAGCCGCTGGCTTTTGACCGGCAGCTCGCCTCCCTGCAGGCCGGGGAGTTCTTCTCCTCCACGGTCCTTGGCCGGTTCCGCTCCGGCGGGCTGTGCGTGGGCCCGGATTTCGCCGTCGGCCAGGGGCGCGAAGGCCATACGGCTTTCCTGCGCTCCGCCAGCGCCGCCGCAGGTATCGCTTTCAAGGAGGTAGCTTTCTCCCGACGGGGCGGGCACAAGATCTCCTCCAGCCTGATCCGCTCCCACCTGCGGGCCGGCGCGGTCGGCGAGGCCAACCGCTGCCTCGGCTGGGACTACTTCGCCTCGGGGCCGGTGATAAGGGGGGCGGGCATAGGGCGCAAGCTCGGCTTCCGCACGGCCAACGTGGCCGTGGACCCGGCCAAGATACTGCCGCCCGGCATTTTCGCCGCCCGCGTGCACGTCGGGCAGGAGACCTTCGAGGCCGTGCTCAACGTGGGCAGCCGCCCCACCGTGGCTTCCCTGGGCGGCCGCCTGATCCTGGAGGCGCATATACTGGACTTCTCCCGGACCATCTACGGCCGGCAGGTGCGCGTCACGTTCCTCAAGCATCTGCGCCCGGAGCGGAAATTTAGCTCCCGGGAATCCCTGGTCAGCCACATCCGCGCCGACATTGCGGCGGCCCGGCGCTATTTCGCCAGGTCGAACGGGCCCAGGGTCTGATTTTTCCTAGATTATGCGGGGCAGGCAGCGGCGCAGGAAGCGTCCGCCGAAATTGCTTTTACCGGTGAGTTCCCCCGCCTCGGCGACGATCTCGCCGCGCAGGACGGTGTACTTCGGGAAACCATATAATTTTTGTCCCTGCCAGGGCGAGAAATCCGTGTTATGCCGGAGCTTGCGCCAGTCGGCTTTTACGCAGGCTTCCGGGTCGATAATGGCGAAGTCCGCGTCGAAGCCGGGCTTTATGAACCCTTTCGCGGCGAGGCCCATGATCCTGGCCGGGTTCTCGCACAACACTTCCACCATCTTCCCCAGCGAGATTTTTCCGGACTTAACCCCGTAGGTGTACGCCGCGGCCAGCAGGGTCTGCGCGCCCGGCAGGCCCATCGCCAGGCGGCGCACGTCCCCGCCCCAGGCGGCCTTCTGCGCCCGCGTGAAAGTGCAGTTGTCGGTAGCCAGCACCTTCAGGCTGCCGGTCTTCAGGGCCCGCCAGAGGGCGGCGTTGTCCTCCCTGGTCCTGATCGGCGGGCAGCAGGAATACAGGTAGCCATTCCTGCCCCTGAACCGGCTTTCGTCGAGCGCTAGGTACTGCGGGCAGGTCTCGCCGAGGGTCTTGAGCCCCGCCTTGCGGGCCGCTCCTATTATGGCGGCCGAACCGCCGGCCGACAAGTGGACGAAATAGACAGGCGCGCCGGCCGCGGCCGCGAGAGCCGCGACGCGCCCCACGGCTTCAGTCTCGGTGAAAGGCGGCCGCGACAGCGGCAAAGAGCGTATCCCGCGCCCGGCGTAAGTTTCGGCGAGCAGGTCTATCACCTGGCCGTTCTCGGCGTGAACGCAGATCAGCGCGCCCAGGCGGGCGGCCGCCTTGAACGCCGCCGAGAGGGCCTCGTCTCCGGCCATAAGGCCGCGGGCCCCGTAAGCCGTGAACATCTTGAAGGTCGGCGCGCCGGCCCGCACGGCCGCGGCCATCTGGCCGGCCGGGTCCTTGATCCTTTCCCAGCCGGTCAGCATGCAGTGGAAGGAGAAGTCGGCGTAGCAGCGGCCTTGGGCTTCCTTTATGCGCGCCAGCAGGCCTTTGAAGGGGCTTTCCCCCGGCCCCTGGCCGGTATAATCCAGAAAGGTGGTGGTGCCGCCGCAGACCGCCGCGGCCGAGCCGGAGGTGAAATCGTCAGAGGTGTATTTCCCGGGGCCCAGTTTAAGGCGGAAGTGCGCGTGGGCGTCTATCACGCCGGGCAGGACCAGCAGCCCGCGGGCGTCGATCACCCTGGCGGCCGCGGCGCCGGCGGCCGGCCGGCGAACGGCGGCTATGCGGCCGTCCTTGACCAGGACGTCGCGAACGGCAGCCCGGCCCCCGCCGACCACGGTGCCGCCCTTGATGATCAGGTCAAAAGGCATGGCCGGCTTCAGGCGTTATCTGCGAGGTGTTTGCTGTGGTGGGACTCTTCGGCGCGGTGCGTGTGCCCGAAGATGATATTGTAGGCGAGGAACGTGGCGGAGACGAAGGTGAAGCCGCACATCACCAGCCAGGCCCAGAGCGCCCTGGGGTCGCCTTCGGTCTGTATCACTATGTAGGCCAGGAAGCCGATAAAGCCGCAGGCGACCAGCCAGAAGAGAGCGAAGACGGCGCGAATTGCGTTTGCCATAGTACTTGAATTTTATAGCTTTACCCGGGTGAAGTCAATAACGTTCGGGTCAGAAAAAAACGGCGTGCAGCTTTTTAAGCAGGGCCTCGCCGGACGCGGCGGGGACCCTTAAGGTTATGGCCCCGGGCGAACAGGCGGGCTTCCCGGCGCACAAGGCCCCGGCGGCGGCCAGAGCCTTTGCCAAATGAGGCGCCCCCAGGCAGCGGCCGATCATGGAGACCAGGGCCGTCCGGCCTTCTTTCTTGAGCGACAGGCAAGACACTCCCGCCCGTCCCCCCTCCCGGGTCACCAGGGTCCCGGGTTCGTCGTGGAAAGAGGAGCGCAGATGCAGGGCGATGCCGTTGGCTGCCGCATACCTGACGGCCCGCAGCTGGCGCACCTCCGTGCCGAGTTCGGCCAGGGCGATGACCTCGCCGTAGGAGAGGGCCGCGATCTTGCGCGCGGCGGGGACCAGGGCCGGGTGCGCGGTGTAGATGCCTTTGACGTCGGTGCGGAATTCGCAGCGCTCGGCTTTAAGGGCCCGCGCCAGGACCACCGCGCTCAGGTCCGAGCCGCCGCGCCCCAGGGTGGTGATGTCGCCGGAGGGCGAGACGCCCTGGAAGCCGGCTACCACCGGGATGCGGCCGGCGGCGAGTTCGCGCTTCAGCCGCCCGGGGTTCACCGAAGCAACGGTCGCCGAGGAGAAAACGGAATCGGTCCTTATGCCGGCCTGCGCGCCGGTGAGGGAGACGGCCGGAGCGCCTTCCGCCTGCAGCGCCATCGCCATCAGCGCCGCGCTCATCTGCTCGCCGGAGGCCAGGAGCGCGTCCGTCTCCCTGGGAGAAAGCGGGGCGCCGCCGGCCAGCGAGGCCAGCTTCAGCAGGTCGTCCGTGCAGTCCGCCGGGGCGGAGACCACGGCTACGGGGCGCAGGCCGCGCCGGCGCGACAGGAGCACCATGGCCGCGGCCCGGCGTATCCTGCCGGGGTCTGCCAGCGAACTGCCGCCGAATTTTATGATTATGGTCTTCATCTAAAAATAAGCCCGGCCCCCGTTTCCGGCCGGCCGGGCTTAGTACCAAGCCCCGTAGTTTACACCATGGTCGCGGTGACGCGGATGATCTCCGAGAGGGTGGTGGTGCCCGTGCGGGCCTTAAGGATGCCGTCCATCAGCAGCGTGCGCATCTTGCCGGTCTTGATGGCCGTGCGCTTGATCACGTCGGTCGGGGCGTGGTCGAGGATGTGTTTGCGGATCTCCTCGTTCATCAGCATCAGCTCAAAGATGCCGACGCGGCCCATGTAGCCGGTGTTGCGGCATTCCGGGCAGCCCTTCTCCACCTTGTAGGCGGCGCCGGGCTTGAGGATGAGCTCCTTGACGATCTTGCCCTCTTCGGGGTCCATGTTCTTGACGAATTCGTTTACGACGGGCTCGGACGGGGGCGCGGCGCTCTGCGAGCACTTGGGGCAGACCTTGCGCACCAGCCGCTGGCTCATGGCGCCCAGCATGGAGGAGCCGATCAGGAAGGGCGGCACGCCCATCTCGAAGAGGCGCTCGATGATGCTGGCGGAGTTGATGGTGTGGATGGTGGTGAACAGCAGGTGCCCGGTCAGGGCCGAGCGCAGGCTGATCTCCGCGGTGTCGAAGTCGCGGATCTCGCCCACCATGATGACGTCGGGGTCCTGGCGCAGGATGGTGCGCAGGCCTTCGGTCCAGGTGAAGCCGGTCTTGGCGCTGATCTGCGCCTGGTTGATGCCCTCGAGCCGGTATTCCACCGGGTCCTCGAGGGTGATGATGTTGATCATCGGGGTATTGATATTCTTGAGCATCGCGTAGAGCGACGTGGTCTTGCCCGAGCCGGTGGAACCGGTGATGAAGAAGATGCCGTAAGGGTTACGGATGAGCTTCTTGATGAGCGTGAGGGCGTCCTGGTCCAGGCCGATCTGGTCCAGGTCCAGGCCGAGCTGCTGGCGGTCCAGCACGCGCAGCACCAGCTTCTCGCCGTTGACGGTCGGGAAAGAGGAGACGCGCACCTGGATGGCGCGGCCGGCCAGCATCTTCTGGAAGCGGCCTTCCTCGTTGCGGAAAGAGGTAGGGGGTTCGGGGTCGAAGCCCGCCAGCACCCTGATGCGCTGCGTCAGCGGGATGTCGGAGTTCTTGGGGGAGCTCAGCATGTCCTGCAGGATGCCGTCCACGCGGAAGCGCACGCGCAGATTGGCGCCCTGGGACTCTATGTGCACGTCGCTGGCGCGCTCGTTGACGGCGTGCTCCAGGATGAGGTCGCTGAGCTTTATGGCGAGGTCGATGCCGGGCGCGCGGCCCTTGGCCTTTACCAGCTCGCTATAGCTTTCTTCCAGGCTCCCGGTGAATTGTACGGGCGCCTGCTCTCCCGGCTGGGGGTTTTCTCCTTCCTGTTTGTTTCCCCAAAATGCCATTGTGGTCTCCTAGCCTTGCCGCAAAAAAGGGGCGGCGGAACCGCTTGCTGCCGTTTTTTTTATTATAACAATAAAACTATTTGTACTCAACTTTCAGGATGGCCAGCTGTTTCTCCCCGCTCGGGAGGTTCACTTTTACGGAAGCCCCCTGCGCGGCGCCCAGCAGGCCCTGGGCCAGCGGCGAGCTGACGGAGATGCGGCCTTCCGACGGGTCGGCCTCGTCCGCGCTGGAAAGGGTGTAGACCAGCGTGTGGCCGGTCTTCTCGTCGCGCATGGTCACGGTGGCGCCGAGGCTGATCTGGTCCTTGTTGACGGTCAGGTTGTCGGCGAGCTTGGCCCCGCGCAGACGCAGTTCCAGCTCGCTGATGCGGGACATGAGCTGGCTCTGTTTCTGCTTGCCGTAGATGTAACCGGCGTTCTCCTTGAGGTCCCCCTGCTCGCGGGCCTCGTTGATCTCCACGGAAAGTTCGTTTTTCTGGCGTTTCAGCTCTAAAAGCTCGGCCTGCAGCTTTTCAAAGCCGTCTTTGGTAAGGTATATTTCGGACATGGCTCCCCCACTTAAGTGTGAACCCCGCACCGGGCCTTTTACAACATGGCGCCCTGCAAAGTGCGGGGATCTGCAAATTTGTGGCACCGAGAGGGATTGAACCTCTGACCTAGCGCTTATGAAACGCCCGCTCTAACCACTGAGCTACGGTGCCAAAAAGCTGTGGCGGGCTGGTTTCATCACCGGGGACCGAAGTCTTCGGGTGAACAAGAAAAGTATATCAAAAAGTTGTTGTAAAGACAAATTTTGTTTACTACAATTCTCACTGTAATCTCCTTGAAATTCAGGGTTAAAAGGGGTTCCAAATGTCCGACATTAAAGTATCCAAAGAAGAGCTGCTCCGGAAGGCCAATAAGCCGGCGGAAGACGCCATGAAGCTGCATCCTTTTTATAAGGGAAAAGTGGAAGTCTCCCCCAAGTGCTGCATCCGCGACATCAACGATTTCGCCATCTGGTACACCCCGGGCGTGGCCGCGGTCTGCAAGGACATCCAGGCCAACCCGGAAAAGGTGTACGAACACACCAACAAGGGCAATATGGTCGCGGTGGTCTCTGACGGCACCCGCGTGCTGGGCCTGGGCGACATCGGCCCGGAGGCCGGCCTGCCCGTCATGGAGGGCAAGGGCCTCATCTTCAAGTACCTGGGCGGCGTGGACGCCTTCCCCATCTGCCTGGCCACCAAGGACCCGGCGGAGATCATCCGGACCGTGCAGCTGCTCGCCCCCTCCTTCGGCGGCATCAACCTCGAGGACATAGCCCAGCCCAAGTGCTTCGACATCCTCGACGAGCTGCGCCGCACCATGACCATCCCGGTCTGGCATGACGACCAGCAGGGCACGGCCACGGTCTGCCTGGCCGGCCTCATCAACGCCCTCAAGATAGTAAAGAAGAACATCGCGGACGTGAAGATAGTGCTGTTCGGCGCGGGCGCGGCCAATATCCGCATCGGCACGCTGTACATGCACTACGGCGCCAAGCCGGAGAACCTGATCTACGTGGATTCCAAGGGCACGCTGCACAAGGGCAGGACCGACCTGAAGGACCACCGCGAAAAATGGCATATGTGCCAGGTTACCAACGGCGCACAGATAGTGGGCAAGCTGCCGGACGCGCTGAAGGGCGCCGACGTGCTGAGCGCCGCCTCCACCCCCGGCCCCGATATCATAAAGAAAGAGTGGGTGGCCACCATGGCCAAGGACGCCATCTGCTTCCTCACCGCCAACCCCATTCCCGAGATGTGGCCCTGGGACGCTAAAGAAGCTGGCGCCAAAGTGGTGGGCACCGGCCGCTCCGACTTCCCGAACCAGGTGAACAATTCGCTGGGCTTCCCCGGCATCTTCCGCGGCGCCCTGGACGTGCAGGCTAAGACCATCACCGACGAGATGTGCGTGGCCGCCGCCGAGGCGCTGGCCGGCTACGTGGTCAAGAAAGGCAAGATGAGCGAGGATTACCTCCTGCCGCACATGGACGAGCCGGAAGTTTATATCGAAGAGGCCGTGGCCGTGGGCCTGAAGGCTATCGAGCAGGGCATCGCCCGCAAAAAGCTCACCGAAAAAGAACTGCGGGCCAGCGCCGAGTTCCTCATAAAGCGCGCCATCAAGGACGTGGAAGTGCGCCAGGCCAACGGCATAGTAAAACTGCCGTAAGGCCTTGTTCCAAATGAAAAAAGCCCGGGACTACCCGGGCTTTTTTTATTGGCCAGCCGTTATTTCCCGGCCCGCGCTTTGGCGATACGGTACAGGAGGAAGGCCTGCACGTCTCCGTGCGGGCGCAGGAGCGCTTCGGTCAGGGGAACGTCCGGGGCTACTGCGCTGCCGTCAGCCCCGGGGGCGGGGCAATAACCGGAGGCTGCGGTGTACGGGATGCCGCTATTTGAAAGTTTAAATTCTTCAGGTGAACAGAAATGGCCGGGTGTGCCGCCGGTAACTCCGCCCAGCGTCTCTCCCGCTTTTAATTCTCCGAAGCGCGCCGCGAAATAGGCGCCGGCGGAGGCCGTCCCCGGGCCTATCAGCAGCCTGGTCGTGCCGGTGAAAGCGTCCGCTGGCCCGTCCCCCGGGTTTCCGGCCAGATAGGAGAGGAGGTAGTCCGCGGTACGCGGGTCCCCTCCGGAGTTGTCGCGCAGGTCCAGGACCAGGTCCTCTGTGGCATGCTCTCTAAGTTCCCGGAAAAACCGGGCGTAATTTTTTTTCCCGGAACGGGAATAGGCCAGGTCCGTGACGTTGAGCCAGGCTATCTTCTTCTGGGTGTAGAACATCTTTTTCGGAGCGCCGGGCTTTAAGGCCAGCCGCCGGAACTCACCTGAGGTGACGGCCTCCAGCTTCCTTGAAAATACTTTCCCGTCCCGGCTTTTTAACTTAACGGCTATCACCGGGCTGCCGGAAAAGAGGCCGGAGAAGTCCCACCAGAAAGCCTGGTCCCGGCAGAGCAGGTATTCGCGGTGCTGCGGGGTTTCGCCGGAGATCCGCTCCAGGACAGGGGCTATTAAGCTGCGGAACGGAACCCCGTTCATCTCCAGCAATTCCGCCCCGGCCAGCGAAGGGTTCAGGGCCTTGGCTATTGTGAATTTACCTTTGTCCGCGGCGACGGTAAAAGGCGGGAATTTAAGCTCGGGGTCTTTCCATTTGCGGGGCGGCTGCCAGAGCAGGCGCGTGCCGCCGTCCCCGAACGAGGCGGCGGAGCGGTAGAGTATGTAGGCGAGGTCTTTGACCGTGATGCGTCCGAACTCGTCCATCCTGGCCGCGGCCGCGGCCTCCGCCCCCGCCTTCATGGCCGCGTAAGCCGCCGGCGCGGGGCTCTCCGGGCGTATCGGGCGGGTCTTTTCTATCGTGGCGAAGAATTCCGTTATGTCTTCCGACGCCTCTCGGCTGGTCAGGCGCTCTTTCTGGAAGAACGGGGCGTTAAGGACGGCCCTGGCCCCCAGGAAGACCAGGAGGACGAAGGCCAGTACCGCCGTCAGGTCCCTGACGGCGGCCAGTTTTTTAGCGGTTTTGGGAGAGAGGGCCACGCGGGTCTTATCTGCTCCCGCGGTAGCGCCGTATCAGCGCGTTGGTGGAGGAGTCGTGCTTCAGCTCCGGCTCCGCCGCGGCTTCCAGCTCGGGCGCTATGCGGCCGGCCAGGACTTTGCCCAGTTCCACCCCCCACTGGTCGAAGGGCCCGATCTGCCAGACGGCGCCCTGGGTGAAGACGGAATGCTCGTAGAGGGCGACAAGGCGGCCCAGCGCCTCCGGTGTCAGTTCCTGCAGCAGCATGGTCGTCGACGGGCGGTTGCCCTCGAAGGTCTTGTGGGGAATTAGCCAGTCTTTGACGCCTTCCTGCTTTAATTCTTCGGCGGTCTTGCCGAAGGCCAGCGCTTCGGCCTGGGCGAAGACGTTGGCCATCAGCAGGTCGTGGTGGCGGCCCAGTTTGTGGGCGGTCTTTGAGAAGGCGATGAAGTCGCACGGTATCAGCTTGGTCCCCTGGTGTATGAGCTGGTAGAAGGAGTGCTGGCCGTTGGTGCCGGGCTCTCCCCAGTAGATCTGGCTGGTCTGGTAGTCGGCCGGGCGGCCGTCGAGCGTAACCCTTTTGCCGTTGCTCTCCATGGTGAGCTGCTGCAGGTAGGCGGGGAAGCGCTTGAGGTACTGCTCATAGGGCAGTACGGCTATGGCCTGCGCGCCTAAGAAGTTATTGTTCCAGATGCCGAGCAGGCCCATCAGCGCGGGGAGGTTCTCCTCGAAGGGAGCGGTGCGGTAATGCTCGTCCATCTCATGGGCGCCGGCGAGCATCTCGCGGAAATGCTTCGGGCCTATGGCTATCATCGTCGAGAGGCCGATGGCAGAGAACATGGAGTAGCGGCCGCCTACCCAGTCCCAGAAGCCGAACATGTTCTCGGTGTCTATGCCGAAATCCGCTACCTTGGCCGAGTTCGTGGAGACGGCCACGAAATGCCTGGCTATGGCCGCCTTGTCGTTGAGGGCCTTGAGCGCCCAGTCGCGGGCTGTCTCGGCGTTGGTCATCGTCTCCTGGGTGGTGAAGGTCTTGGAGGCGACGATGAACAGGGTTTCGGCGGGGTCGAGGTCGATGACGGCTTCGGCGAAGTCCGCGCCGTCGACGTTGGAGACGAAGCGGAAAGTGAGGCCGCGCTGGCTGTAATTCTTCAGGGCTTCATAGGCCATGACGGGGCCGAGGTCGGAGCCGCCTATGCCGATGTTGACGATATTTTTAATGGCCTTGCCTGTATGGCCTTTCCATTCTCCGGCCCTTACTTTGTCGGCGAACTTCTCCATCTTCTCGAGCACGGCGTGTACGTGCGGCACTATATTTTCCCCATCCGCCATTATCGTGGCGGTCTTCGGGGTGCGCAGGGCGGTGTGCAGGACGGCCCTCCCTTCGGTCACGTTTATCTTCTCGCCGGTGAACATGGCTTCTATCCTGTTGCGCAGGCCGGAGGCTTCGGCGAGGTCGCAGAGATGGTTAACGGTCCCCGAGGTGACGCGGTGCTTGGAATAGTCGAAGTAGATACCGGCCGCTTCGACCACGAATTTCTCGCCGCGCTTGGGGTCGGCGGCGAACAGGTCGCGCAGGTGCGTTTTGCCTACCTTGGCGTAATGCGCCTCGAGCGCTTTCCATTCTTTCATGCTGGTGAGAGGAATATTTTTCTCGGTCATATTTTCCTTGTTGTGAATGGTCGTCCGGGCGCCCGGGGTATTGCCCCGCTAACCCTGGAAGATGGAAACCCTTGCGTCGGTTTCCCCCCGCCCTTGGGAAATTATGGGCGGGGTCCCCCTTTCCGCAAAGGGTTAGCGGGGCAATACCCCGGTCACCCTCCGGCAAACCCTTGCTTACTTATTCAGTACCCGCTTGAATTCTTTGATCAGCGCGGGGACCAGTTCGTTTACGTCGCCGACGATGCCGTAGGTGGCTACTTTGAAGATGGGCGCGTCGGGGTCTTTGTTTATGGCTACTATGGTCTTGGACGACTGCATGCCGATCAGGTGCTGGATCTGGCCGGAGATGCCACAGGCTATGTAGAGCTTGGGGACTACCGTTTTGCCGGTCTGGCCTACCTGGTGCGAATACGGGATCCAGTCGGCGTCTACGGCGCTGCGGCTGGCGCCTACGGCGCCGCCGAGGACTTTTGCCAGCTCCTCGAGCTGGGCGAAGTTCTCCTTGCTGCCCATGCCGCGGCCGCCGGCCACTATGATGTCGGCTTCGGAAATATTGACCGTGGCGCTGAGTTCTTCCACGATGTCGAGGAGTCTGGTGCGCGAGGCGAAGGTCTCTTCGGGGTAGGCCTTGCTGATGATCTCGGCGGCGCGGCCGGGCTGCACGGGGGCTTCCTGCATGACCTTGTGGCGCACCGTGGCCATCTGGGGCCGGTGGTTGGGGGCGATGATGGTGGCCATGATGTTGCCGCCGAAGGCCGGGCGGGTCTGCAGCAGCAGGCGCTCTTTAACGTCGATGTCGAGGCCGGTGCAGTCGGCGGTAAGGCCGGCGTTGGTCTTTATGGCCACGCGCGAGATGAGGCTGCGGCCGATGGTGCTGGCGCCGCAGAGTATGACCTCGGGCTTGAATTCCTCTACGAGCTTGACCATTACGGCGGTGTACGGGTCGTCCTGATAGGCTTTGAGGGCCGGATGGTCTACGAGGTAGACTTTATCAGCGCCGCGCTCGCCCAGTTTTTCGGCGGTTTCTTCCATGCCGTGACCCAGCAGGACGGCGCAAAGTTTTACGCCCAGCTTGTCGGCCAGTTTGCGGCCTTCACCGAGGAGTTCGAAAGAGATGGACTGTATGACGCCCTTCTTCTGTTCGCAGAAGACCCAGACGTCCTTGTAGGGAGTAAGGTCTTTCTTCGGGCCGCCGGCTTTCTCTATCTCTATGGCGGAGAACTTGCAGGCGGCCACGCAGGCGCCGCACAGGGTGCACTTGGCCATGTCTATGACGGCCTTGCGGTCGGCCATGTGTATGGCGCCGAAGGCGCAGGCTTTGACGCAGAGGGTGCAGCCGGTGCACTTCTCGAGGTGAACTTTTATAGAGGCCATTATACGACCTCCCCTTTCAGGAGTTCCGCCAGCTCTTTGGCCACGTCGGCGGAGGAGCCGGAGATCATTTCCCCGCCCTTGCGGGCTTCGGGGGTGAAGATCTTGACTACGCGGGTGGGCGAGCCGTCGAGGCCGAGGGCGGCCGGGTCGGCGTCTAGGTCGGCGGCGGTCCACTTTATTATCTTGGCGGACTTGGCGCGCATCATTCCTTTCAGGGAGGGCATGCGCGGGGTGTTTATTTCTTTGACGACGGTGAACAGGCAGGGCAGCGGGACCTCCACCACGTCGTAGCCTTCCTCGGTCATGCGCTCCACTTTGGCGCTCTTTTCATTTATCTCGGAAATCTTTTTCACGTAGGTAACCTGGGGGATATCCAGGTGGGTGGAAATGCCGGGGCCTACCTGCGCGGTGTCGCCGTCGGAGGCCTGTTTGCCGCAAAGGATGACGTCGTAGGTCTCCAGCTTCTCTATGGCGCAGGCGAGGGTGTATGAGGTGGCCCAGGTGTCGGAGCCGGCGAACTTGCGGTCGCTGACGAGCACGCCTTCGTCGCAGCCGAGGCCGATGGCCTCCTTAAGCGCGTTCTCGGCCTGGGGCGGGCCCATGGTTATGGCCGTTACCTTGCCGCCGCAGCGTTCTTTTATGCGGACGGCTTCCTCTATGGCGTAGGCGTCGAAGGGATTGATCACGCTCTCTACGCCGTCGCGTATCAGCGTATTCGTTACGGGGTCAATTCTTACGTCGGTGGTGTTGGGGACCTGTTTGATGCAGACGATTATGTTCATTTGAGCTTTGTTGTTCCTTGGTCTGGTCGGGGTGGCCGGGGTATTCCCCTGCTCGCCCGGACTGCAGGGAACCGTTGCGCGGTTCCCCCCCGCCTTTCGGAAATTATGGCGGGGGCCCCCCTTCCCCAACGGGCGCTCAGGGGAATACCCCGGCCGCCCCTCCGTGCCGCCCAACCGTGAACTACTTCTTCAGGGTTTCCTTTATCATGTTGGCGGCGATGACGTTGCGCTGGATCTGGTTGGTGCCTTCGTAGATCTGGGTGATCTTGGCGTCGCGCATGAACTTCTCCGCCGGGTAGTCGCGCATGTAGCCGTAGCCGCCCATGATCTGCACCGCGTCCACGGCCACTTTCATGGCCACGTCGCTGGCGAACAGCTTGGCCATGGCCGATTCCTTGGAGACCGACTTGGCGCCGGAGTCCACCAGGCGGGCGACGGAATAGGCGAGGGCGCGGGCGGCTTCGATCTGGGTCCCCATATCGGCGAGCATATGCTGTATCGCCTGGAAACTGGAAATAGGCTGGCCGAACTGTACCCGGGTGCGGGAGTAGTCGAGGGCGCAGTCCAGGGCGCCCTGGGCTATGCCCACGGCCTGGGCGGCGACGCCGGGCCTGGAGGTGTCCAGAGTTTTCATGGCAACGATGAAGCCCATGCCCTCGCGGGAGATCAGGTTCTCGGCCGGCACTTCGCAGTCGGTGAAGATGACCTCGCGGGTAGCGCTGGCGCGGATGCCCATCTTCTTCTCTTTCTTGCCGAACTCCATGCCCTTGGTGCCCTTCTCCACTATAAAGGCGCTGGCGCCGCGGATGCCCTTGGACTTGTCGGTCAGGGCTATCACGGTGTAGATCTCGGCCTCTCCGGCGTTGGTGATCCACTGCTTGGTGCCGTTGAGGATATACTTGTTCCCCTCTTTCCGGGCGGTGGTCTTTATGGAGCCCGCGTCGGAGCCGGCTTCGGCCTCGGTGATGCAGAAGGCCGCCAGCCTTTTGCCGCTGGCGATAGCGGGGAGGTATTTCTTTTTCTGCTCCTCGGAGCCGTGCAGCAGGATGGGCAGGGTGCCGAGGCCGGTGCCGGCGTAGCCCAGCGCTATGCCGCCGCAGGCGCGGGAAAGTTCTTCGGTCACCAGGCACATGTCCAGGATGCCGCCGCCCAGGCCGCCGTACTGTTC
Source organism: uncultured Elusimicrobiaceae bacterium (assembly GCA_964417965.1). Classification (GTDB taxonomy): domain Bacteria; phylum Elusimicrobiota; class Elusimicrobia; order Elusimicrobiales; family UBA9959; genus UBA9959. Next base: position 52,682 of record CAYQJX010000001.1, on the reverse strand, counting down.
CGGCAGATAGACCCCGAACAGGTCGCTCTCGGCCAGGATCTTCATGATCGGCCAGGCGAACTCTTCGCTCTCGTCGTAGTGGGCGGCCACCGGCTTTATCTTTTCCTGGGCTATCTTGCGCGCCAGGTCGCGGATCATGACCTGCTGCTCGCTGAGTAAATAATCCATTTTAGGCTCCTAAGGTTTAAAAATCCTGGCGCGGCCGCCTTGGTGCGGCCGGGCAGACCGGTTTCAACACATAAATGGTATCAAAAACTAAAAAGACCGCGCAATTTTATATTATATATATGTAAAAATTCGGTAACATGCCTCCGGTAGAATAGTATACGGAGACTCACGCACGTTTTTTGGAGATACAACTTATGGACATAATGACGATAGTAGGCTTCATGCTGGGCGCGGCCGTAGTTATCTGGGGCGCTTTTTCTTCCGGGGTCGCGGACAAGATCCTCAATTCGCACGGCATCATCATCGTCCTGGGCGGCACCCTGGCCGCCACGCTGATAAATACCTCGTACGTGCGCTTCGCGGCCGGGCTGAAGGCGCTGCTCGATATTTTCTCCGCTCCCAAGATCCCCTCCGTGGAGGTCGCGGTCCGCACGCTGGTGGGTATGGCCGAGACCGCCCAGAAGCAGGGCGGCATCATGGCGCTGTCCAACACCGACCCGGCCTTCGCCGGCGGTTTCCTCAAGCGCGCCGTAGGCGTGGCGATGACCAGCGCGGAATCCCGCGAAACCCGCGACATCCTGGAAGAGGAGATCCGCCGCCGCCGCCTGGACGTGCAGGAGGATTCCAACCTGTACCGCACGGCCGGCGTGCTTTCCCCGATGTTCGGCCTGATCGGCACGCTGTTCGGCATCATCCAGACCCTGAGCAATATTTCCGACCCCACGGCCATAGGCCGCTCGATGGCCGTCGCCATCACCTCCGCCCTGTTCGGCATCGCCTTCTCCAATATGTTCTGCGTGCCGGTGGCCAACAAGATCCGCCTGCGCGCCATGGAGGAAACCCTGATCCTGCAGCTCATCCTCGAGGGCGTGATGGACATCATGGCCGGCAAGACCCCCCACCTGGTGGAGATCCACCTGCGCGGCTACCAGGCCGCGGAAGCGCCCAAGGCCGGGGGCAAGGCTTAAGATCATGCGCTACTACGAACGAGAGGACGAACTGGAGAACGAGCTCAACCGCGGCGCGCTGTGGGCCATCACCTACGGCGACATGATGAGCTACCTCATGATCTTCTTCATGATCCTCTTCGCTTTCTACAGCTCCAAGAACATCACCGCCCAGTTCAGCATGAAAGGCCTGGAGGAGACCTTCGGCAAGGATACCGAGATCGCCAGCACCCTGTTCTCCAAGCACGGCATCCAGCAGATAGCCCAGGTGGAGATCTCCGCCAACAAGATCAGCATCAACTTCTCCGACCCGATACTCTTCGCCCCGGGCAGCGACGTGCTCAAGGAGTCCTCCTACCCCCACCTGCGCCGGCTGACCGCCGTCTTCAAGGACCTGCCGAACCCGATACAGATAGAAGGGCATACCGACAACCGCCCGCTGGGCCGCGGCACGCGCTTTCGCTCCAACTGGGAACTCTCCTCCGCGCGCGCTTTTTCTGTGCTGCAGTTCTTCGTTAAGGAAGGCGTGGCGCCCGAAAAACTTTCCGCCGTAGGCTACGGCGAGTTCAAGCCGATACAGACCAACGAGGAGCCGGAAGGCCGCTCCAAGAACAGGCGCATAGAGATAAATATCATCCGCCACGAAATTTAAACCATGAAACTGACCACGCGGTTCCTGCTGATCTTGCTCGCCATAGCGGTGCTCCCGCTGGTGCTGGCGGTCGGCTGGAACGTCTACCAGTACAACTCGTCGGTCACCAGCTACTTCGAGCTCCACCGCGGCCTGTCGCGCCTGTCGGCCTCCAACGTGGACGACTGGTTCCTCAATACCAACCGCAACCTCGCCTTCCTCTACGAGTTCGAGAACCCGCTGCGCGGCCGCAAGGTCAACGAGGCCGAGGTCATCTCCCAGGCCGCCCGCATCAATTCCGACATCATGTCCCTCGGCCTGGTGGACAAGGACGACAAGGAGCAGTTCTTTCTGCAGAGCGAGAAAGTAAAAGAGAAGAAGTCCCTCTCCTCTTTCCAGAAGGAGCTCATAGACCGCGCCCGCGAGAGCGGCATCGTGACCTCCGGCGAGGTGCTCTGCACCAGGGGCCAGGCCTTCTTCCCCCTCGTCTACCCGCTGGTGGACGGCCGCGTGGTGGTCTTCCATTTCGCCATGGACAAGCTGCTGGAGAAGATAAATTCCCAGCGCGCCGGCCGCAGCGGGCGCGTGTTCATTTCCGACAGCAAGGGCCGGCCGCTGCCCTGCCAGGACATGAAGGGCCTGGATTACAACCCTGAGGAGATGAAAAAGACCTTCCGCGGCGGCACCCGCACCGGCACGCTCGCCAAATTCGTGTTTTCCGGGCAGGAGTATTCCGGCGCCTACGCGGCCATCGACAAGCTGGACTGGGCGGCGGTCTCGGTGCAGTCCGAGGACGAGCTCTACGGCAAGCAGCGCAAATCCATTCTCATCTTCTCCGTGCTGGCCGTGGTTATCTTTGCCGTGACCATGGTGGTGGTCTTCATGATCTCCAACCGCATCATCGTCCCCATCAACAACATGGTCAGCAGCGTCAAAGGCTTCCTGCGCACCCAGCACCTCGACAAGGTGATCCCGGCGCAGGGCTGGCCGGAGATCAAGTCGCTGGTGGGCGTGCTCAACCGCCTGATGCTGGAGCTGCAGGCCTACCGCGCCTTCCAGCTGAACCAGATCGTGGAGGAGAAGGGCAAGGCCCAGGCCCTGATCGACACCATCTCCGACGGCGTGCTGCTCATCGACGACCGCGGCTCGCTCATCTACTGCAACAACACCGCCCTGAAGCTCCTGGGCGTGCCCAAGATCTCACCCGAGGTCGCCGTCCCCCGCTCGGTGAAGAACGAGGCCTTCTTCAACGCCCTGACCGAAATGCTGGGGCAGAAGGAAAAGTACCTTAAGATAGAGGTGGACGCCCCGCTGGTCGGCGAGACGGCCACCGTGATGAAGAGTTTCCGGATCATCTCAAACCAGTTCCTGCTCGCCACGCTAAAGCGCCCGGGGCGCGTCATCATCATCCGCGATATCACCAGCGAGAAGGAGATCGAGAAGGCCAAGGAAGAGTTCTTCCACATGATCACGCACGACATGCGGGCCCCGCTGTCCACCCTGCAGGGCTACACCGAGCTGCTGATGAAGAAGATCGGCCCCTCGCCCGCCACCGACAAGTACCTGCAGAGCATGCTCTACTCCTCGCGCCGCCTGCGCGGCATGATCGACGACATCCTCAACACCACCAAGCTCGAGCGCGGCACCATGTCCCTGCAGCTGGATAACGTGGACGCCGAGGCGCTCATCACCCGCATCAAGGAGAACCACGAGCCGGTGGCCGGCCCCAAGAATATAAAGCTGAGCGTGACCCCTTTCCCCTCCAAGATCCACGTCACCGCGGACCCGATCCTGCTCGAGCGCGTCATCACCAACCTGATGGGCAACTCGCTCAAATTCACCCCCGGCGGCGGCAGCATCGCCCTTTCCTCCTGGGAGGACGACAAGCAGGTGTTCTTCGCCGTGCAGGACACCGGCCCCGGCATACCGGAGAACAAGCGCAGGGAGATCTTCGAGAAGTATTCGCAGATGGAAGAGCACAAGAGCCAGGGCTTCGGCCTGGGCCTGGCGATGTGCCAGATGACGGTCCAGCTGCACAAAGGCGATATCTGGGTGGAGTCGGAAGTGGGCAAAGGCAGCAAGTTCATCTTTACCGTGTCCAAGGCCATGGCCGCGCCGCCGCCGGCGGCCCCCCCGCCCCCTCCGGTGCCTTCGCCCTCTTGAAACGCCGGCCGATTTGAATTATACTAGAGACCTATGGAGCAAAAAATGAACCTGATGCTGATAATTGACGACAATGTCGAGTTCCGCACCATGGTTTCCGACTACTTCACCGACCTGGGCTTCACCGTGGAAATCGCCGGAGACGGGCGCGAAGGGCTGGCCAAGGCCAAGGCCATACGCCCCGACATCATCCTCTGCGACGTCATGATGCCCGACATGGGCGGCATCGAGGTGGTGCGCGGCCTGCAGGTGGAGGACGAGACCCGCAATATCCCCGTCCTGATCATCACCGGCAGCTTCTTCGACAAGAACATGAGCGAGCTCTTCCGCCAGGAAACCAACTGCCGGGAGTTCATGAGCAAGACCGTGGAACTTTCTTTCCTTGAGAAGAAGGTGGCGGCCCAGCTGACCAAGAAATGACCCCCCGCCCCAAGGTGCTCGTAGTAGACGACGAGCCTGACTACCTTAAGATAGCGGCCAGGATAGCCTCCAGGGCCGGCTGCGCGGTGATAACGGCCCCGGCGGCCCTCCCCGGCGTGGCGCTGGCGGAAAAAGAACTTCCCTCCCTGATCCTTCTCGACGTCGGCCTGCCCGACATCAGCGGCTTCGAGGCCGCGCGCCGCCTGCGCAAAGTTCCCGCGCTGGCTAAGACGCCGATCATCTTTTTCACCGTCCGCTCGGAGCTGGATATGGTCTCCGAAGGCCTTAAACTGGGCGCGGCCGGCTACGTGCTCAAGCCCTTCGACCCCGACGAACTCCTACGCCGCATAAAGGCCGCCGTCTTTCCCGCATGACCCTCGCCGCAGCCTGCCTCACGTCAGACCCCTCCGCGCGCGCCTTCTACCGGGCGGCCCTGAAAGGTTTCCGCCTTAAATTCTATCCTTCGGCCGCGGCCTTCCTTAAAGCCCCGCCCTCCAAGGGACTGGCCGTCATAGATTCCGCGCTGTCCGACATGAGCGGCCGCGACCTGGCGGCGGTGCTGCGCCGGGAAAAAAGCACCGCCGGGCTGCTGCTGGTGCTGACCGGCGGCGCCTATTCCCCCGCCGACGCGGCCCTCTGCCTGGAGAACGGGGCCGACGAATATTTTCCTTATCCCCCGGAACCGCGGCTTTTCAGGGCGCGCCTGGTAAACCTGCTCGAGCGTTCCGGAGCGCGGGCCTGCCCGCCGCCCGCGCCGGAGGAGTACCGGTTCGGGGCGCTGACGATCTCTCCTGAGGCCAGGACCGCGGTGATAGGCGGGCGCCGGCTTAAGCTGACGGCGCTGGAGTTCGACATCCTTCTGTATTTCCTTAAGAACCAGGGGCGGGTGGTTTCCCGCACCGTCCTGCTGGAGCAGGTATGGCGGCAGGGCGAGCAGGCCGGCCCCCGCGCCGTGGACAAGCGGATAGAAGCCCTGCGCGCCGGCCTGGGGTGCGCTTTCGGCTCCAAATTGAGGACCGTCTTCGGCCTCGGCTACATTTTCAAGTTATAACGCCTCAGGGCTGAGGCGCGGTAGATCCCAGCGGCAGGCGCACTTCCACCAGCGCCCCGCGCTCCTTCCTGTTGGTCGCTTCCAGCGTGCCGCCGTGCTTCTCCGCTATGCGGCGGGCCACGGCCAGGCCTATTCCCACCCTGCCTTTATCCGTGCTGTTGAACGGGGCGTACAGCTTGTCGAGGGTCTCCCTCGTGAAGCCCGGGCCGTTGTCCTCGAAGCTGATCACGGCCTGGCGGCCGTCCTCCGAGGCTTTCAGGAACACCCGCAGGCTCCCGCCGGAAGGCAGGTGCTCGTAGGCGTTCTTTATCAGGTGGTAGAAAAGCATCTTTATCCTGTCCACGGACAGGCGGGCGCGCAGGCGCGGGTTGGCCACGGCGGCCGAGACGGACATCTTGCGCTGCTTGAAGGCGCGGTCCCACTTGCCGGTCTCGCCGGAGACCAGCGGGGCCAGGTCGGTATCTTCCAGCTCCGGGGTTTCCGGGTCCATGTATTCCTGCCAGCCCTTGAGCAGGTTGACCGAGGAAAAAAGGTTCTTCATCGCCGGCTCCAGCGCCTTGCGCTCGGCGGCGGGGATGCGCAGGTTGAAGGTCTTGAGGTCCTTCACCGCTTTTTCCATCGCGGCGATGATGCGCGAGTTGAAGTCGGCCTGCTCGTTCTGCAGGTAGCCGGCGAATTTTATGCTCTTGCGGCGCAGTTCCTCGTTCTCGGTCTCGAGGGCGTCTATCCGCTTGAGGTCGCCGTGCCGCTCGGCCTTTACGGCCCCCAGCGAGAGGTCCCGCTCCTCCACGGCCTTCAGCAGGCGCGCGGAATAGTCCCCGGCGGCGGTTACTTTTGTCTTGAGGGCGTCTATCTCTCCCTCCAGGGATTTTATCTTTATGGCCGCCCGGCGCGAGGACTCTCTTTCCCCGGCGAGGCCGGTCTTGGCGTCGCGCAGCAGGCCGTTGACCTTCTCTATGTCCTCCTCGCGGCTCTTCAGGGCGGAGGCGAGGGCGGCGTTCTGCTCCTGGGCCCTGGCCAGTTCGGCGCGCAGCTCTTTGGCGCGGTTCTGCAGGTCGAAGACCTGGCCTACGGCGCCGGTGAAATTGGAGCGCTGCTCCTGGGTTTTAAGGGCCTCCTCGCCGGCGGCGGCGCGCAGGCGCGCGGCTTCGGCCCTGGAGGCTTCCAGGTCCCCGCGCAGGGCCGCGAGGGCGGCGGCGGAGTCGGCCAGCGCCGTTTCCTTCTCCGCCAGGGCGGCCTTCAGCCCGGCGGCCCGGCCTTCCAGAACCGCCCGCTCCTCCGCGGAGATCTTTTCCCTGGCCGCGGCCTCGGTGAGGGCTGCGGCAAAGCCGGAGAGTTCCTGTTTCTTTAAAGCCAGTTCGGCGCGCGCTCCGGAAAGTTCCTTCTCCGCGGCGGCCAGGGCCGTCCCGGAGGCTTCGGCCTGCGCATAGGTCCTGCCGAGTTCGGCGGCGGCCTCGGCGGCGGCGCGCTTGCCCCTCTCCAGGCGTTCGGCTAAATTCGCGTAGACGGAGGCCGGTTTGCCGGAGAGCCGGGAATCTTCCTCCAGCGTTCTGGCGAGTTCAGGCAGGGAGGTCAGCCCGGCTATCTTCTCCTTCAGGGATTCTATAACCGCCTCGCGGCCGCTCACGGCGTCGCGGAGGGCGGCGGCTTCCGCCTTTAAGGAGGTGATATCGGCTCCCAGCAGGGCTGCCTCGTTGTCCTTCTTCTGGATGACGGCCTTGAGGGCCTGGGCTTCGGCGGCCTCGTGCGCCTGGCGGGCGGCGGAGGCCAGTATTCCGGCGTCGCGCTGCGCCCCGGCTTTTAAAGCTTCAATTTCGGTCCTGAGCTCGCGCTCCTTTTTAGAGGCGAGTCCCAGCGCCTTCTCCAGGCGGCGCAGCCGGGAGGCGTTCTCGTCCAGGCCGGCCTTGGCCTTGGCGCGTTCGGCTTCCGAACGGGCGGAGGTCTCCTGGGCGTCGCCTACGGCGCGCCAGAGGTAGTCGAGCTCGGAATGAAAGGCGTCCGCTGGGCTGTTCACACGCCCTCCTTGATGATGATGCGGCCCTTGGCGTTGAGGTCGACCGCGTTGGAAATTATCCGGGCCCTGGCGCCGATGATCTTTTCTTCCTCGGGGCGGGCCAGCATCATGTCCTTGACGATCATGCGCACGTCCTCGGGCAGCAGCCGGGTGACGTTGCCCACGGCGGTCTCGCCGGCGCCGGTGAGGGCGGCGGCCCATTCCGCGTAGGGCGTGGAGACCACCAGCGGGCGCAGGTTCTTTTCGTCCAGGCGGCAGATATCGTCGAAAGTGACCATCTTGCGGCGCAGCTCCTCCGAGCCTTTGGGGTTGGCGCGGGCGAGGTTTTCAAGGATCTCGGTGCGGGCGGCTTCGTCCACCAGGGAGAGCAGGCGGCCCAGCTTGTCGGCGCCTTTAAGGCTTTTCTCCAGCTTCATGCGCAGGTCGTTCTCTATCTCGTAGACCTTCTCGGGCTCGGCCTGCTTGAGGTTGAGCATGCCGGCCGAAACGGACTGGCGCTTGGCGGGCGAGAAGGAGAGCAGGATCTTGGAGGAAATATGGGGCTTCCGGTCGGAGAGGTTGGCGATGATGATGGCCGCGTCCTCCTCGGGCATGTCGGACAGCAGTTCCGCCGCCTCGGAGGGCGGCAGCTTCTCCATGAATTCGAACGCCGAGCCGGCTTCCAGCAGCCCGCCGGCGGCGGCCCGCGCTTCCACGTCTATGATCTCCCCCATCTCCCCGGTTTCGCCTTCGCCCCCGGGGCCGCCGAAACCGCTCCCGCCCGCGGTCAGCGGGGCGGAGGCCTGGGCGTTTACGCGGGCGTAGTCCACAAAGCCGGTCATCAATTTGGAGGCGAGGATGTAGCCGAGCACCAGCAGCGCGGCCAGGGCCAGGGCGCCGAAGGCCGAGGCGATGAGCACGGGGCGGATCTCGGGGGCCTCGAGGGCGTTCTTCCACCAGGGCATCATCTCGGTGCGCGCGGTGGAAATGCTGTCGCCGCGCTGTTCGCTGAGGCGCAGCATTTCGGCGATGATGAGCTTTATGGCGTTGACGCGGGCCTCGGGGACGGTCCGGTCGAAAACGAGGGAGACGTTGAGTTTCTTGACCTTGAATTCGGTGGTGCGCTGGGACTCCTCGCGCTGCTGCTTGAGGTATTCGCCGGTCTTTTCGAGGATGTTGACCGCGGCGTAGCCGGGCATGGTGAGGCTTTCTTCGGCGGTGGGGCCGGACTCGCTCTTGCTCTTGAGCACGATCTCCCCTTCCACGGCGATGAAGGAGCGGGCGCGGCCGCGGCCGACGAGCTGTTCGAGCAGGCGGGAGACGTCCTCCTGCATGCGGGCGGAGAGTTCGGTGGCCTGGGCGCTGGGCGAAGCGGCGGGCGCCTCGGGCGCTGTCTGGGCGGAGGCGGCGCACGTGAGGGCGAGGCTGAGGGTAAGGGCGCGTAAAAGCTGGTTCATAATCACAATGATATTGTATATAACCTAGGTTACAAAGTTGTTGCGAGGTGGTCGTCCACGGTCCTCCCCTGAGAACCCTGGAAGATGGAAACCGTTGCGCGGTTTCCCCCCGCCCTTGGGAACTTATGGGCGGGGCCCCCCCTTCCCCAAAGGGTTCTCAGGGGAGGACCGCGGACTCCTGCAGCTCGCCGCACTACACCGGGAGGTCGAACCAGAAGAGGGCGCCGCCGCCGGGGGCGGGGGCGCAGCCTATGCTGCCTTTGTGGAGTTCCACTATGGATTTGGAGAGGGCGAGGCCGAGGCCGGTGCCGCCGTGGCCGGGCGCGGCCGAGCCCTGCGCGTACGGCGCGAAAAGTTTCTTATCCTCACCCGGAGCCAGGCCCGGGCCGGAGTCGGCGACTTCCATGCGGCAGCGTTTATCGGAAACGGAGACGGTTACCCGCACCTTGCCTCCGGGTTCAGAGAACTTTATGGCGTTGGAGATCAGGTTGGTCAGGGCGTGGGTGATGAGCTCGCGGTCCAGCAGGAACGGCGGGCCCGCGGCGGCGCTGACGGTAAGCTCCACGTTCTTTTCGGCGGCTTTGGGGCGCAGGAAATCGGCCGCGTCGGCTACCAGGGCCGCGGGGTCCTCGTACGAGGGGCGCAGTTCCATCTTGCCGCGCTCTATCTTGGCCAGGTCCAGCATGGCCGTGACGAAATTCGCCAGGCGGCCGGCGTTCTCCTTTATGCGCGTGAAAACTTCCAGGTCCTCGGCGGAAAATTTCTCTTTTTCTTTAAGCAGCATGGCGGCGTAGGTCTCTATGACCCCGAGCGGTGAGCGCAGTTCGTGCGTGACTGAGGCGGTGAAATTTTTTTTCATCGTCTCCAGCTCCAGCAGGCGGTCGGACATGCGGTTGAAGGCCGCCGCCAGGTCCGCTACCTCGTCTGAACCGCTCGCGTCGGTCTTGACGCCGAAGCGGCCTTCCCCCAGTTCCCCCGCCTCGGCGGCCAGGCGCTTGAGCCTGCCGGTCAGGCGCCAGGCCAGCAGCACGCCGAGCAGGCCGGCCCCCGCCGTGGCGCCCAGGAAAGCGGCGGCCAGGTTGCGGTAGATGCCGGCCAGGGCGGACTTTATCTCCCGGTCCAGGTGATCGGCTGAAAAATTGAGGCGCGCCGAGAATTTCCCCCCGGCCGCGGTCCTTGAGACCAGGGCGCCCGTAACCGCCGGGAGTTTCCTGGCCCGGCGCGGCTTTACCGGCCTGAGGCCGCGGCCGATGTCCAGGTCGCAGGAGACCAGGCCGGGCGAACCGTAAAGTCCGGACAGGTAGTCTACCGCCATCAGCGGGTCCCCCGCCAGTTCCGCCTCGCGCAGCATGGAGGCGGCCGAGGCCGCCAGCGTCCCGAGCCGCTCCTGCTGGGCGGCGCGGATGGTCTCTTTCTGGAAGTTGAAAAAAATTACGGACAGCAGGGCGCCGGCCGCCAGGGCCGCCGCTATCAGCGCCGCGCTCAGTTTGTGGAAGAGGTTCACTCGGCTTTTACCTCGACAGCCTGATTATGCGTTCCAGGGCTTTTTTAGCCTGGGTGTTCTGCGGGTCCAGCGTAAGGATCTTGCGGAACGAGTCGGCCGCTTTGCCGTATTCTCCCTTGGCGTAGGCGTCGGCGCCGGCCTGGTAAAGCCTCTCGATCTCGCGGGCGTCGGGCTTGCCTGAGGTGCCGGGGGTCGCTTCCTCCTCGGGCTCGGAGAGGCGCGTCTGCGCGGCGTTAGGTTCCCACGTGCCCGCCTTGCCTGCCTTCGCCCTGGCTTCCTCCACCATCCTGGCGAGCTTGCCCTTTTCCACGGGGTCGGGCTCGGCCTTAGCGGCGAGGTCCCAGTCGCGGATCGCCCTGGCGTAGCTGCCCAGCATGTAGTTGCACGAGCCGCTCTTCTTGAGGGCCATCAGGTTGCCCGGCTCTATCTCCAGGAGCTCCTCCAGCTTGCGCAGGGCTTCGGAGTAGCGCTTCTTGGCGTAGAACTCGTCGGACTCGGTCATCTTGTACTCGGGCCAGCCGCGGCTGAAATCGGCGGGCACCCTGTCGGGGGTCACCCGGGTCAGCTCGCCGGTGCGGTCGAGGAAATTGGAGAGGGCGGAGTCCTGCTGGTTGAGGCTCTGGGCGTAGGCCAGCTCCTTCATGGCGCGCAGGTCCCGGCCGTTTATGAAGTCGCGGGCGCCGGCCGACAGCAGCTCCTCCCAGCGCTGTTTCTGGCGGTCCTCGTCCACGGCCAGCGACGGGTAGAAAGCCGCCACGGTGGAGAGGCGGCGCGTCAGGCTGACCACGGAGGCGTCCGGCAGCAGCTCGTTGGCCTTCTCGAGCAGCAGCTTGTTGGCCGCGTAATAGTTCTCTTTGCGCACCTGCTCCTTGACCTCGGCCAGGCGGGGGTCGTTGAGGCTGGCAGTGTCGCGCGGGCTCTTGTAGTTCTGGGCGTCGCGGAGCTTCTTGTACTGGTCCAGCAGTTCGGTCTCGGCCAGCTCGGTCTGCGTGGCGGTGCCGAAATGGTAGCTGAGCGCTATCTTGTGGTTGCCGGTGGTTTCCTTTATGGTGCCGAGGGGCAGGGCGAAGCCGTAGTCCACCTGGATCTTCTGTATCTTATAGGTGAAGCCGAGCGTGGCCTGCTTGAATTCCCTGTCGCCGGCCGCCAGCGAGCCGCGCACGCCCAGGTCGCCCCGGTCCAGGCTGGGGAAGACCTTCTCGGCGGCCACAGTGAACTGCTTGTCCATCTTGCCGTCGGGGCCCTTGGAGATGCGGGCATCGGCGGCCATCAGCATCCAGAGGCTCTTGTAGGAAGCGCCCACCCGGGTTTTCATGGGGATCTTGTCCTGGTCGGATTCGCTGAAGGCCACGTCGGCCTGCATGGCGTTCATCACGGCCGCGCCGAAGGTCCAGCGCTTGGAGTACCGGTACAGCGCGCCTACGTCGGCGTCCAGGGCGGAGCGGGTCTTGGCCCCGGCCAGCACCGGGTCCGTTTCCCCCTGCTGCAGTATCCCTTCCTCTACGGCGTTATAGGTCTCTTCGAGGCGGGTGAACCCGTGGCTTAAATATTTCAGGGAGGCGCCGAGCGAGAACTTCTCGTAGGCCGACTCCTTGGCGAAGCGGTAGCCCCAGGAGACCTGGCCCGTCTGCTCGGCGTAGACGCCGGAAAGGGAGAACTGCTGCCAAAGGACGCCCACCGTCCCGTTGCGGCCGTTGGAGATAGGGGTGGCGAAGGCCATGCCGCTCATGCCCAGGCTGGAGCCGTCGCTCAGGCCGGTGTGAAAGAGGGCGTGGGAGGCCAGGATCTTGGGGCGCTCTACGTTGGAGAGGCCGGCCGGGTTGTAGTAGGCCGCGGAGACGTCGTCCGCCACGGCGGTAAACGCGTCGCCCATGCCGGGGGCCCTGGCGCCGAAGCCGAGGTCCTCGAAAGCCGCGCTCGCCGGCCGCGCGCAGGCCAGCAGGCAGAAAATGACGGCGGCCAGCCCCGCCCCTGCCGGGCCGGGCCTGAAACCGCGCACTTTTTCCGCCTTGATGTTCATAGTCGCGCCTACTTATCTTATTACTGCTACTGTTCCCTTATATACCGCCGTCTCCACCCTTATCTGGTAGAGGTAGACGCCGCCGGGTTTTTTGCTGCCGGAGTTGGGGTCCCAGCGGTAATCGTAATAAAAATCGGAATGGGTTCCGGCCATCAGGTCCATCTGCGCCACCTCCCGGCCGGCCATGTCGTAGATCCTGGCCTCTATGGCGGCGTCCCGCGGGTTATAGCAGCGGAACACGAAGTAATCGTTCTTCCCGTCGTGGTTGGGCGTGACCAGCCGGTTCAGCGGGAGGGACCGTCCGAGCGACGAGGCCGCGCAGAAGGCCGCGGCCGGTACAAGTACCAGCACGGCCAGGAGACGGAGGGTGCGCGCGTTCAGCTTCATATCTGTGTTAATTCTACTTTTCAATTGTGACTGTTTTGTTTCCGATTTATAAATTCTACGCCGGGATATTGAAATCTCTTTGTAATATTTTGGTCGCACGGTCCCGGTATAATAATATTGCATGAAACCCGCAGGCGTTCTATCTCTGTTCGCGGCGCTCCTACTGGGGGCCGCCCCCCGCCTCTCAGCCGAGAGGATGTATTCCGCTAATTTCGCCGACGTCAACGGCATTCCCGCCATGGGGTCGGCGGCCATGGTCTCGGCTAATTTCTCGGGCAGCGCCTCCCTGCAGGAGCTGGCGGTCTCGTCGCAGGAGCTCTCCGGGTTCTCGCAGCGCACGGGCCTGCTGTCCTTTCACCCCTTCCCCGGCACCGTCCCCGACCTTTCCGTGGTGATCGTGACCAGCTACTCCATCCGCGTCAGCTGGACCGCCCCCGCGGCCGATATAGCCAGGACTTCGGAAGCCGCGGACGCGTACGTTCTCAGATATACTACCGCGGCGCCTATCTCCGACGACAGGGCTTTCGCCGCGGCCGATACTTACGCGCAGGGCTGGGTCCCCCTCGCTCCCGGCTCGGCGGAGGTACAGGTCGTGGAGGGTTTCAATCCCGGCACCACCTACTATTTCTCGCTGGAGAGCCTGAATTCCCACCGCCTGCTCGCCGAGTTCTCCAACAGCGCCGCCGCCATCGCCCTGGTGCCGCTGCCGCCGATGAATTTTAAACTGGTGCGCTCCGGCCCCTCGGTCAACATCACCTGGATCCCGCCGGCCGGCTACATGAACCGCATCCCGTTCAACGACCGGTTCAACCCCACCTATCCTTACGAGATCCGCGGCTACCAGGTCTACCGCGCCACCGCGCCGGCCGACGCGGAATGGGAGTTCCTGGGCGAGGTCTCCTCCGATACCTTCAACTGGACGGACACCGTGGGCGTAGCCGACAATTATTTCTACCACGCCAAGGCCGTCAACAAGGCCGGCGCCTCCCTCCCCTCCTACGCCCGCGACAGCAGCTCCGGGGACCTTTACTTCCTGGCGCCCGATAACCTGAGCATCCTGCAGGTGCCGGCCGACGGCACCGGCGCTTTCTTCACGGAGTCGGCGGACCCGATGGACTCCTATAACGTGGAGATCTCCACCCACCCTGAGGACCTCGGCGGCAGGGTGATGAAATCCGTGGAATTCTCGGCCTACAAGGGAGGCCTGCAGGCCGACCCTTCCTTCAAACTTTCCCGCAACGGCGTGCTGAAACTTTTCTACAGCAAGGCCGGCGGCGCCATAGTCCCCTCCGCCCTGAACGACGCCAAGCAGCTCAGCATGTATTTCAACAACGGCGCCCGCTGGCTGCAGATGTACGGCGTGGTGAACGCCCAGGAGCAGAGCGTAAAGCTGGAGACCACGCTGCTCGGCCGCTACCAGCTGCGCACCACAGAGCGCAGCGGCAGTTTCTCCGCCGACAGGTCCGGCCTGACCAACCGCCTGATCACTCCTAATAACGACGGGAAAAATGATACCATGGTCTTTATCTTTGATAACCCGCAGGAGAAGACGGTGAAGGGCCGCGTCTTCGACCTGCGCGGGGCCCTGGTGGCGACGATGGCGGCCGGGCCGATAGCGAACTCTCTGAAGTGGGACGCCAAGGCCGGCGGCCAGCCGGTGCCGGGCGGCGTCTACATCTACCAGATAGAGGCGGACGGCACCGTCTATAACGGGACGGTGGCGGTGATACGTTAATTTCGGCGGAGGATCTATGCTTTCAACGGTTAAGACAGGAAATCTGAAAGGCGGTGCGCTGCGCCGGGCCCTGCTCTGCCTTGTTCCCCTCCTCGCCCCGGCTTTAAGCCTGCCCGCCGCCGCGGCCATAACCCAGTCTTTCAACTACCAGGGCTTCCTGCTGAGCAAGGCCACCAACCTGCCCGTGGACACCCCCCAGGACATAAAGTTCGTCATCTATAACGCCCCTACCGGCAACGGCACCGTCGCCCCTTTTATAGAGAGCCGCTGCAATGTGGGCGTCAGCAAGGGGCGCTACGACGTGGAGATAGGTTCCCTCACCGCCGGCGGCGTCCCGGACTCGCTCTTCCTGGATAACCAGGGCCTCTGGCTGGAAATCCAGGTGGACGCCGACGGTAACTGTTCCGGCGCCTACGAGGCTATGTCCCCGCGCATGCGCCTGCAGGCTTCCCCTTACGCTTTCAGCGCCCTGTACGCCTCCACCGCTTCCGCCGCGACTACCAACTTTAAAGCCAATATTATAGACGCGCTCCCTGTTACGCAGAACGGCGCCATCACCATCTCCACCAACCTTTTCGTCATGGGCGGCATTTCCGTCGGCAGCATCTCCCCCGGCCAGACGCTGGCCGTGGCTGGTATAGTGGAAAGTTCCACCGGCGGTTTCAAGTTCCCGGACGGATCAATACAGACAGAGGCGGCGGCCGTGACCATGTGGAAGGTCAGCGGCAACAACGTCTACAGCATCAACCCCGGCAACCTGGGCGTAGGAGAAGATCTAACGGCGCCGCTGGCCAGGCTGCACGTTTCCACGGCGGCGGGCGACACAGGGGACATTTTCCTGGTGACCGCGGGAGCGGTGGAGAAGTTCAAGGTCAACGGCCTCGGAGAGATCTACGGCAACGGCTCCAAGCTCAGCGGCTTGGTGCGGCAGGCCGGGGATACTATGACGGGGCACCTGAGGCTGGAAGGCTCCAGCCTTACCGCCACCTCCCCGTTCGGCGTAGAGGCCCCCAGGCTCAAGCTGGCCGGCGGCGTTGAACTCTCCTCGGCCAGCGCGGTCCAGAAGGGCGGCGTCTATATCAGTTCCAACGTCTACCTGCCTGCCGGCGCGGTCTATTACGGCGACGGCGGCGGCCTGACCAACCTTTTTACTTATGACAATACCAAGGTCTGGCGCACCGGCGACACCATCACCGGCTCGCTGACGCTCGGTTTCAGCACTACCACTCTCACCGGCAGCACGCTGACCGTCACCGGCAGCGGTTTCTCCGTCACCGGTTCCACCTTCGCCATTGCCGGCGGCAGCGTGGCCGTGGGCAGCCTTACCTCTTTCCCGGCCAAGCTTTCCGTGGTAGGCGGCATCATAGCCACTTCCAGCATTACGGCCCAGCAAGGCCTGTACAGCAACTCCGTTGTTAATGCCCTGTTCGGCAACTTTGTCCTGGGCGTTACGGCTTCCAGCGGCACTTTTCAGGCGTCCGGTGCCTCCCAGTACAGCATTGAGACGGCTTCAAGCATAAAGGTAAATGCCGGAGGTGTAATCCTTGCGCCGCTTTTTATCGGTGACGGATCGCAGCTTTCCGGTGTTCTCAAGAGCACCGACACCTCCAAGGTGAGCAAATTCGGTGACACCATGACAGGCAGCCTGCAGGTGTGGGGATCCAGCGTCTCGGTATTCGGCTACGGCACCCATCCCTACGCCCTTACTGTGGGCACTTTTACGGCCGCTCTTACCCCTTACTCCCTGGTCGTTACTACCGCTGGCAACGTAGGCGTGCAGATAGACAACCCCGCAGCTCCGTTGGAAGTATTAAATAAGGCCCTTATTTCTGGACAGGCAACCTCCAACCTCAGTTTCTATACCAGCGCTGGCGACGGCTTTATAAATTGGCGCGATAATATGATCGCTAATGGACTGCAGGGGGCTCTCGGTTTTTTCGGAGGCACCAGGGATTTAATCTACCGGGCTGGAGGAAATACTGTCGGCAGCGGTTTGGGGGCGGAGGTCTTTCGCATTACTGCCACTAACGACGACGCGCCTTATTGGAAATTCGGTATAGGCACCAGCAATCCCCAGGAGCGGTTCCACGTCGGGGTCAACGTGAGGGTGAGCAGTCCTACCGCGGTGGTGCCCGCGCTTTTTGTGAGCACCGTTACCGGCAATGTGGCGTTAAGCACCAATTCCATCACCCACTCGCTGACGGTAGGCCGGGGTATAATCGCCGGGTCCTCCATAACCGCCCAGGGCGGTTTTGCCGGTCCGGTGCTGACTGTCTCCTCTATAACCTTCATCCCGGATGTTGGTTACGACGCGGTTTATTTAAATTCCAGGGTCGCACTAGGCGGGCCCTCCTTCACTCCCCTAAACGACCTGCATATCAGGGGCACGCTCAGGATAGACCAAATACCTGATTCGAACAACGCGGCAACGCTGGATCTATTCCCCGTAATCTCTGGGCACAGTTATATAAGGTGGCAGGAAGGCGGCCAGCCCGCCAAGGGCGTTCTTGGTATGAGGGGCGGTGAGTTGGATTTGATATATGTCGGCGGCGACACCTCTATCGCCTATGGAAGTCTCCTTCCCCCGCAAGGCACAGGCAACGGCACCCAGGCTTTCCGCATCAAGCCCGACGGTAAGTTCCTGATAGGTGACGGGCTCGCAACCTTTACAGCTACCGAGCGCTTCCAGGTGATGACAAACCTGATGGTCAGCAGAACCAACGCGGCCAACTCCATCCTGTATGTCTCCACCGGGCTCGCCTCGGTGGGTTTCAGCACCGGTACACCCAAAGAGCGGGTGCACGTAGCCTCCAGCTTCCTGGTGGGCGACGACCAGTCTTCGGCGATACTCTTCGTCAGCACCGCCACCGACTCCACGGGTATCGGGACTAACAACCCGCGCGCTCTGCTGGACGTCAACGGGAATATCCTGGGTTCCGGCGCCTATACTGGAACGGCGGCCCCGCCCGTTACCGGTATCGGCAAGCGGTTCATGTGGGTCCCGTCCGTAGCGGCTATACGGGCCGGCGGCGTGGCCGGAACGCAGTGGGATGCTCCCGGTATCTATTCCGTAGGGTTCGGCTATGATTCTATCGCCGCCGCCCCTTATTCGGGTGTGCTTAGCGGTCAGGAAAATACCGTGGAATCTTCCCCTAACTCTGTTGTGTCCGGCGGTATCTACAACCTTATCAGCGGCGAGAGTTCCTCCATCCCCGGCGGCCGCTACAACGTGGTCCGGAGCTCTTATTCTTTCGCCGGCGGCTATAATAATTACCTCAATACCGACGCAGTGGGCTCCTTTGTCTGGGGCTACGACGACGTCGGCGGACATAATTCCGGGGTGAACAAGGATACCGCGTACCGGTATAATAACCCGTACGTTTTCCTGATAGACCCGGATGACGTAAAGCATTACAAGGTGGGCGTGCGCACCCCCGCCCCGCAGGCCGCGCTGGACGTCAACGGCGACGCGCAGTTCGGCGCCGGGGTTACAAAATCCTCCTTCACCGCCACCGGTTTCTTTGTGCCGCGCGGCATGACTACGGCGGAGCTGCATTCTGCGGGCGGTACGCCGCCCGTAGCGGGCGCCGTGGCATACAACTCCACAATAGGGAACATTTGTTTCTCCACCGGGACCGCGCAGGGGCAGTGGGCGCTGGCCGGCACCAAGGGGAACTGCTACTAACCGGTAAAAGTTGTATATAATATCCCTGTAGTTCTTCAGGGCGGGGCGCAATTCCCCACCGGCGGTAAAGCCCGCAAGCTCCTACGAGCAGATCCGGTGTGATTCCGGGGCCGACGGTGTAGTCCGGATGAAAGAAGAACTGAACGCATGGGAACGGCTGCGCCGTTCGCCGCGCGCTAAAGCCCTGAAGCCAGCTTCAGGGCTTTTTTTATGGCAAAAAAACTTTTCTCCCCCATCGAAGACATAATAGCGGACATCAAGCGCGGCGCCATGGTGGTCATTACCGACGACGAGGGCCGCGAGAACGAGGGCGACCTGCTGATGGCCGGCCGCTTCGCCACGCCCGAAAAGATAAATTTCATGGCCAAGTACGGCCGCGGCCTCATCTGCGCCCCGCTCACCGCCGACCGCGCCGCCGCCCTGGACCTGTTCCAGATGGAGCGGGAGAACAAGGACCCATTCAAGACCAACTGGCTCATCTCCGTCGACGCGGCAAAGGGCGTTACCACCGGCATCTCAGCCGCCGACCGCGCGCGCACAATAAAGATACTGGCCGGGCCCGGCTCCCTGCCTGGCGACCTCACCCGCCCGGGTCACGTCTTCCCCCTCAAGGCGCGCCCCGGCGGCGTGCTGGCGCGCGCCGGCCACACCGAAGCCTGCACCGACCTGGTGCGCCTGGCGGGCCTGACGGGCGCCGGCGTCATCTGCGAGATCATGAACCCGGACGGCACCATGAGCCGCCTGCCGCAGCTGGCGCGCTTTGCCGCTAAGCACAAGCTTAAGATGGCTACCATAGCGGACCTGATAGCCTACCGCCGCCGCAAAGAGTCGCTGGTGGAGCGGGTGTCCGCCTCCACCCTCCCGACGGAATTCGGCATTTTCAACATCTCGGTCTACCGCGAGCGCCTGACCGGCCTGGAGCACGCCGCGCTGACCTTTGGCCGGATAGGCGACACGGCGCTGGTGCGGGTACACTCGGAATGCCTCACCGGAGACGTGTTCGCCTCCCGGCGCTGCGACTGCGGCCCGCAGCTGCACGCCGCCATGCGCCTGATAGCAAAGGAAGGCGCCGGCGCCATCCTCTACATGCGCCAGGAAGGCCGCGGCATAGGCCTGGGCAACAAGATCAAGGCCTACAGCCTGCAGGACAAGGGCTACGACACCGTCACCGCCAACGAGGCGCTGGGCTTCCCCGCCGACCTGCGCGATTACGGCATAGGCGCGCAGATCCTCTGCGACCTGGGCCTGCACCGCCTGCGGCTGATCACCAACAACCCCAAGAAGCTGGCCGGCCTCTCCGGCTACGGCCTGCAGATCGCCGGGCGGGTGCCGCTGGTCATCCACCCCAACCAGCATAACGCGCGCTATTTGAAGACCAAGAAAGACAAGATGGGACATATGCTCGGGCTCAAACCCGGGCTAGAAGGTTAAGGAGAATAAAATGAAAACCATAGAAGGCGGCTTTAAGGCCGACAAGCTGAAGTTCGCGATCATAGTCTCCCGGTTCAACGATTTCATCACCGGGCGCCTGCTGGACGGGGCGGTGGATTCCCTGAAGCGCCACGGCGCCGACGAGAAGGACATCACCGTGGTGAAAACCCCGGGCGCCTACGAGATCCCGGTAGTCTGCGAGAAACTCGCCTCCGGGCCCTACGACGCCATCATCTGCCTGGGCGCGGTCATCAAGGGCGACACCCCCCACTTCGACTTCGTCGCGCAGGAGACCGCCAAGGGCATAGCTGCCGTCTCCATGAAGCATAAGGTCCCGGTAGCCTTCGGCGTGATCACGGCCGATAA
This sequence comes from uncultured Elusimicrobiaceae bacterium, assembly GCA_964417965.1. Lineage (GTDB taxonomy): Bacteria > Elusimicrobiota > Elusimicrobia > Elusimicrobiales > UBA9959 > UBA9959. The sequence goes on along the minus strand of CAYQJX010000001.1, from coordinate 32,724 downwards.
CCTGGAGCAGGCCATAGAGCGCGCCGGCGTGAAGCACGGCAACAAGGGCGCCGAGGCCGCCGTCAGCGCCATAGAGATGGCCAACCTGTTCAAGCACCTGTAATGAACCGGCACGAGGGCTACATGGCCCGCGCGCTGGAATTGGCCAGGCGCGGGCGCTATACCACCCATCCTAACCCGATGGTGGGCGCCGTGCTGGTAAAGGGCGGCAGGATCATCGGCGAAGGGGCCCACCTGCGCTACGGCGGGCCGCACGCCGAGGTGAACACCCTGCGCTCCTGCAAGGTCAGCCCCGCCGGCGCGGCCATCTATGTGACGCTCGAGCCCTGCTCCACCTACGGCAAGACGCCGCCCTGCACCGAACTCATAATCAAGTCCGGCATCAAGGAAGTTTATTATGGCGCCAGGGACGTGAACCCGGCGCACAGCGGCCGCGGCGCGGCCATACTGCGCCGCGCGGGGGTCAGGGTGACGGCCGGCGTGCTGGGTAAAGAGTGCGAGGCGCTGAACCCCGCTTTCAATAAGTTCATGCGCACCGGCCTGCCTTACGTGACGGTGAAGATAGCGCAGAGCCTCGACGGGCGCATCGCCGACGCCGCCGGGCGTTCGCGCTGGATCTCTTCCCCGCAGTCGCGGCTGGAGGCCCATAAACTGCGCGCCGAGGCCGACGCCGTGCTTGCGGGTATCGGCACGGTGCTGGCCGACGACCCGCTGCTCAATGTCCGCGGCGTGAAGGTACGGCAGCAGCCGTGGATAGTGGCGCTGGATTCTTCCTTCCGTGTGCCGCGCCGGGCGCAGATCTTTAAAAATAAACGCGTGCTGATCGCCACTACACATAAGGCGTCGGTCACGGCTATGAAGAAGTTCCCTCACAACGCTAAGATAATGGTTCTCCCGTCGGAGAAAGGCCGCGTTTCGCTTAAGGCGCTGCTTAAAGAGTTGGGCAAGCTGGGCGTGGCCCATGTGCTGGTGGAAGGCGGCGGCCGGGTGGCCGGCTCTTTCATCAGCGAGGGTCTGGCCGATCGTTTCATCTGTTTCGTGGCCCCGATGATCATCGGCGGTACTGAGTCTAAAAATTCCATGGTCTGGCCCGACGAGCTTAACGCGGCCAAGGCGGAGCTGGGGATAAGGCCGCGGCTGGCCTCCGTCGCCAAAGCCGGCCCCGACCTGATGCTGGACCTGAGGTTCGACTGATGTTTACAGGCATTATAGAGGCGGTGGAGAAGGTGAGGTCGGTTTCCACGGGGAAACTGGAAGTCTCCGTGCCCGCGGATTGGGCGCTGGCGGAAGGCGAGAGCGTGGCCGTTAACGGCGCCTGCCTGACCGTTTCCGCCCATAAGCCCGGAGTGGCCGGCTTCGCCGTAAGCCCGGAGAGTTTTTCCCGCACTACGCTGGGCAGGCTGAAGGCCGGCTCCGTAGTTAATCTTGAGCGCGCGCTGGCGGTAGGCTCCCGTCTGGGCGGCCATTTTGTTACTGGGCATATAGACGGAACCGCCAGGCTTATTTCTGTGCGCGACGACGGGAACAGCCGGATCATAGAGGTTGAGAAGGCGGCCGGGGCAGTGATGGTTGAGAAGGGCTCAGTAGCCCTGGACGGCATAAGTCTTACCGTTTACGACGTTGCTCCCGCCTCTTTCAAAGCGGCCGTAATTCCACACACCTGGGCCAATACCGCTCTCAAGGGGCTCAAGCCGGGCTCTCTGCTTAATATCGAGTACGACATCCTCGGCAAATACGCCGCTCCCCGCTCTTCCGGCGTCACCAAAGACTTTCTAAAAGAGAACGGGTTCATCTAATCTCCCGGACGGACGGGGGACTATCCCGGGACCCCGGACTGCAGGGAACCGTTGGCCGTCTGACGAGCATAGCTCTCGATACGGCACGGGCATAGCCCAGCGCGGTTTCCCCCCCGCGGGAAATTAAGCGGGGCCCCCCTTTCCCCAAGGGGTTCTGGGAAGAATACACAGCCTCCGCATAGCCATACAAAACAAAACCGCCGGGGTGGCCCGGCGGTTTTTATTTGTGCGCTTAAGACTTACTTCGGGCTTTTGGCGGCCGACAGTTTGGCCTCGTCCAGGGCCTGTTTCAGGTCGGCGATCTCGGCGTCCTTCTCGCGCAGCGCGGCCGCGGCGGATTTGTTGTAGACGTTGAGTTCCATCAGTTCTATCGAGGCTGAGGAGGCTTTTGTCTCGGCCGCTTCCTGCCGCTCGCGGGCGGTGGAGAGCTCCATGCTCATGCGCTCGTACTCCAGGGAGCGCTTGGTGTCGGCTTCCTTCAAGGCCCGGATCTCGTCCATGAGGTCTTTTTCCCTGTCTTCGAATTCCTTCTCGAGGGCGGCGTAATGTTCGTTGAACTCTTTTCTTTCCTTTTCCAGCACCTCGTGCGCGTGCTCCGGTTTCCCGTTGAGGCCCATGTCCGTCCTGAAGCCTTCCGTCAGTTTGGAGCGGAGTTCGTTCTGCGCCGAGAGCACCGCCTGTTCCTTTTCCTTGAGCTCGGTGTGCAGAGTCTCGATATAGGCTTTGGCGTTGGCCACCTCTTTCTTCATCTCGGTCCATTCCCTTTCTTTCAGGACGGCTTTGCCGAAGTTCGCTTCGGATTCCTCCTTCATGGCCAGCAGGAGGCGGCGCATGTCGCCCATTTCTTTCTCCTTAAGGCTCACTTCGTCCTTGAGGGCGCGGGCTTTTTCATTGAATTCTTTTTCCCTGGCCGAAGCCTCTTTCTCGCTCTGCGCGCAGCGGGCTTCAAGCTCCGCGCGTTTAAGCTCCAGTCGGGACCTCATCTCGGTCTCTTTCTGCGAGAATTCCTCGTCCAGGCGGTTCCTTTCGGCCTGGCATTCCCGGATCTCCTCTTTCAGCGGCGCCAGAAGGCGTTCCTGGTTCTTTACTTCGTCTTCCAGCAGTTCCAGGTCATGCTTCTCCTCCAGCTCCTCCTGCTTGATCTTGAGGAGCATCTTGTTCTCTTCCGCCAGCTGCGCCTCAGCCTGCTCGATCTGGCTGAACGCCTTGTCGAATGTTTTTTTGCTGTCCATAACCCCTCCCCCTGACTCAGTGCGGCCGCGCAGCGGCAAATAAATTACAAAGCGCGCCGCGCTTGAAGTCCGCTATAGATTGTCGCTGGTACCCTAACCCCTTAGGAGTAATCCTAGGTTAAATGTAATATAAATATCATCCAAAGTCAATATGACTTATGGTACTTTTGTGATTATTGTGATTATGCGGAAAGGCCTGAGAAAGACCTAAAACCAGCGGGCGGCCTCGACGGCCGCGGCCAGCAGGGGCCGCGAAAAAACACCGGCCAGTATGACCCCGGCGGCCATCAGGACGATGACCGCCCCCGCCAGGCCGGCCGGCGCTCCATTGGAGTCAGCGGCAGGGGGTTTCATGTACATCGCCACGGTTACCCGGAGGTAGTAGTAGATGGAGACGGCGCTCATGATAACGGCTATGACCACCAGCCCGGTATAGCCGGCGTTCACCGCCCCGGCGAAAGCGTAGAACTTGGCGAAGAAGCCCGCCAGCGGCGGCACGCCGGCCAGCGAGAACATGAAGGCGGCCATAGCGGCGGCCAGCCAGGGGCGCGTCCTGGCCAGCCCGGCCAGGTCCTCTAGCTGCGGGCCCTTCTCGTCCTTCTCCAGCACCAGCGCCACGGCGAAGGCGCCGATGGTGGCCATGGCGTAGACCGGCAGGTAAAAAAGTACGGCTTCAAAGCCCTGGCGCCCGCCGAAGAAGGCGATGGCCAGGTAGCCGGCGTGGGCCACGCTGGAGTAGGCCAGCAGGCGTTTTAGGCCGGTCTGGGCCAGCGCCGCCAGGTTGGCGCCTACCGCGGTGATCGCGGCCAGCCACCAGAAGATCTCCCGGACGGGGCCGCCGTCGAAAAGCGAGAAGAGCCGCCACAGCAGCACCACGCCGCCGGCCTTTACCGCGGCGCCCATGAACGCCGAGATCTGCGTCGGGGCGCCCTCGTAGGCGTCCGGCACCCACATGTGGAAGGGCACCAGCGCGGTCTTGAAAGCGAAGCCCGAGATGACCAGCAGGAAACCGGCCAGCGCCAGCGGGCCCGGGGCGCCCTGCCCGAGGGCGGCGAAAGTGAGGGCCGGGTAGAGGGTGTTGAGCACGGCGATGCCGAGCACCGTGAAGGCCGAGCCCAGCGCGCCCAGCATGAAATACTTGTAGGCGGCCTCGAGCCCCGGCTTGCTGCGGCGTATGCCGGCCAGCGCGTAGAGGGGCAGGCTGAGCAGTTCGAGCGCGATGAAAGCCGTGAACAGGTCCCCGGAGGCGATCAGGGCCATGAGGCCCAGCGCGGACATCAGCAGCAGGAAATAGTATTCCCCGGCGTTCTCCTCGCCGGCCGGCGGCCTGTAGACCGAGAGGGCGAGCACGGCTCCGAGCACCACGAGGGTGAAAAGCCAGAGGTAGGCGGAGGCCGGGTTCAGCGCGAGCGCGCCGTTAAAGAGCGAGATCTCCACCTGCGGCGCGAGGCGGAAGAACGTGAGGCCCGCCAGGGCCGCCCCCAGGGCTATCAGCCCCTGCGCGCCGCGCAGCGCCCGGATGAAGAGCGGCAGCAGCAGGGCTGCGAAAGCGGCCAGCAGGAGCAGGAGCGGCACGGAGAAAGCGGCGGCGGCGTAGTTCAGGTGTTCCATCTATTTCCTCCCCACCACTGCGGGCAGGGTGTCCGGCGGGGCCGGGTACGGCTGCGCCAGTTGTATGTAATTGTCCACGGCGGCCTGGGCGCGGCGCAGGAAAGGATTGGGCCAGACGCCTATCAGCACGATAAAAAAGAGCAGCGGCAGCAGGTAGAGCCATTCCCGGGCGCTCAAGTCTTTCAGAATCTTGTTCTCCGTGTGGCGCAGGGGCCCGAACATGACGGCCTGGTACATGCCCAGCATATAGACGGCCGAGAGCACCACGCCGGAGACGGCCAGCGAAGCCAGCCAGGGATACGTCAGGAAAGAACCGAACAGGATCAGCGCCTCGCCGACGAAGCCGTTGAGGCCGGGCAGGCCGATGGAGGACAGCGTCACGATCAGGAACACCGCGGCGAAGCCGGGCATGATCTTGGCGAGGCCGCCGTAATCCTCTATCATGCGGGTATGGCGCCGCTCGTAGAGCACGCCCACCAGCAGGAACAGCGCGCCCGTGGACAGGCCGTGGTTGACCAGCTGCAGCACCGCGCCGGCCACCGCGGCCGGCTCGAAAGCCATGATCCCGAGCACGATGACGCCGAGGTGGGCCACCGAGGAGTAGGCCACCATCTTCTTCATATCCCGCTGCGTCCAGGCCACCAGCGAGCCGTAGATCACGCCGGTCACGCCCAGCGCGGCCAGCCAGGGCGCGAACTCCGCCGCCCCGCGGGGGAACATCGGCACGGCCAGCCTTAGGTAGCCATAGACGCCCATCTTGAGCAGTACGCCCGCCAGCAGCACCGAGCCCGCCGTGGGCGCCTCTACGTGGGCGTCGGGCAGCCAGGTGTGGAACGGGAACAGAGGCACTTTTACGGCGAAAGCCAGCGCGAAGGCCGCGAACAGCCAGAACTGCGCTTCCGGCGTCAGCGCGGAGCCGTAGAGGGCCGGTATGGAGAAAGTCCAGGCCCCGGTGGCGGCGTGCTGGGCCGCTACCACCCACAGTATCGCCGCCAGCATGAGCACCGAACCGGCCATGGTGTAGATGAAGAACTTCAGCGCGGCGTAAATGCGCCTGGGCCCGCCCCAGACGCCGATCAGGAAGTACATCGGTATCAGCATGCCTTCCCAGAACAGGTAGAAAACGAACAGGTCCAGCGCGGCGAAAACGCCTATCATCGCCGACTCCAGGAACAGCAGGCAGACGTAGTACCCGCGCTGCGCTTCCTTGATATAGCTGAAGGAGGCGAGCACGGAGACCGGCATGAGCAGGGCGGTCAGGGCTATCAGCAGCAGGCTGATGCCGTCTATGCCCAGGGCGTAGCTGATGCCGTAGGAAGGGATCCACGGGAGGTCCAGGCGGAACTGCATGGCGGCCTGGGCCGGGTCGAAGCCGGCGTAGAGCTTAAGGGTTACCAGCAGCGTGGCCAGGGTAGCGGCCAGCGCGGCGCCCTTGAGAAGGGGCTCGTTATCGCGCGGCACGGCCAGCAGGGCCAGGCCCGCCGCCGCCGGCAGGATTATAGAGAGAGAAAGAGGGTTGGTCAGCAGTTCCGTCATATTATCCAGAAAAGCATGGCTGTCACGCCCAGGGCGAAGACCAGCGCGTAGATGTCCAGGCGCCCGCTCTGGGCGCGCTTCAGCGCCCGGCCCGCCGCGTAGCAGGCCCTGGCCGAGCCGTTCACCAGCACGCCGTCGATCAGGCCGGCGTCCACCAGGGAGAACAGCACCCTGTCGGAGAAGAGCTTAAGGGGTTTCATGACCAGCAGGGCGTAGAGCTCGTCCACGTAGAATTTGCGGAAGACGATGCCGTGCAGCCGGGAGAGGGAATTCTTAAGGAACGCCGCGGCGTCGGGCAGGGTCAGCGGGAAGGCCAGCAGTATGCCGGCCAGGCCGGCGCCTACCGAGGCCATCATCAGCCGCGCGGCGAGCGGGTTATGTTCCCCCCCGTGCGCGGCCAGCGGCTCGAGGAAAATAAAAAGTCTTTCTTTCAGCAGGAACCCGCCGCCCACCGCCAGCACCGCGAGCGCCGCCATCGGCAGCGTCATGGTCAGCGGGGATTCGTGGGCGTGGCCCTGGCCCCGGCGGGCGCGCAGGAAGGTGAGGATGAAAAGGCGGGTGGTGTAGAAGGCGGTGAGGCCCGCCGTGAGCACGCCTACGGCCCAGACCGCGGGCCCGCCGTGCTCGAAGACTTTTTCCAGGATGAGGTCTTTCGAGTAAAAGCCGGAAAGGCCGGGCACGCCGGCGATGGCCAGCCAGCCGGCCGCCATCAGCAGGAAGGTGAAAGGCATTTCTTTCTTGAGGCCGCCCATCTTGAACATGTCCTGCTCGCCGCTCATGCCGTGGATCACGGAGCCGGCGGCTAGGAACAGCAGGGCTTTGAAGAAAGCGTGCGTGGCCAGGTGGAAGATGGAGGCGGAGAAAGCGCCGGCGCCGGCGGCCATGAACATGTAGCCCAGCTGGCTGACCGTGGAATAGGCCAGCACCTTCTTGATATCCTTCTGCAGCAGGCCGATGACGGCGGCGAAGAAAGCGGTAAAGCAGCCGACGAGCATCACCACTTCCAGGGCCCTCGGGGCGAGCTCGTAGAGGAAATGCAGGCGGGCCAGCATGTACACGCCGGCCGTCACCATGGTGGCCGCGTGGATCAGGGCCGAGACCGGCGTGGGGCCGGCCATGGCGTCCGGCAGCCAGACGTACAGCGGGAACTGGGCGGACTTGCCGGTGGCGCCGAAGAAGAGGAGCAGGCAGATTAGCGTGGGGGCGCCTATGCCCAGGGCCGTGGCCGAGGTCAGGAGCGGCGCGTTCTTCTCCAGGGAAGCGAAATCCATGGCCGGGAAACCCTGCGAGGCCAGCAGGCCGAACAGCAGCATCAGGCCGACCAGGAAGCCGGCGTCTCCGACCCTGTTGGTGATGAAGGCTTTTTTGCCGGCGGAGGCCTTCTCCGGGTCCTCGTACCAGAAACCGATCAGCAGGTAGGAGCAAAGCCCCACGCCTTCCCAGCCCACGAACATCAGCAGCGGGTTGTCCGCCAGGACGAGGATCAGCATGAAGAAGACGAAAAGGTTGAGGTAGGCGAAATAGCGGTTGTAGCCGGCGTCGCCTTTCATATAGCCGATGGAATAGACGTGGATCAGGAAACTGACGCCGGTGACGATGAGCGCCATCACGGCCGAGAGCGGGTCGAAGCGGAAGGCCGCGTCCACGACGAAGCTGCCGGCCGAGATCCAGGTGTAGAGCGTGTCGCGCAGCAGGCGGTATTCCGGCGGCAGGTTGAGCAGGTCCGAGAGGGTCAGGGCCGCGAAGATAAAGGAGACGAGGATGGCCAGGCTTGCAACCAGCCCGCCGAACTTTTCGCCGAGGAACTTCTTCCCGAAGAGGCCGTTCAGGGCGAAGCCGGCCAGCGGGGCCAGCAGGATCCATTTAAGGAGCGGGTAGTAGTTGCCTTCCATCAGCCTTTCAGCTCCTTTATGTTCTCCGCTTCCAGGGTCTTGAAGGCGCCGGCCAGGGCGATGATCAGCGCCAGGCCCACGCCGGCCTCGGCCGCGGCGATGACCAGCAGCATGGCCGCGTAGGCCTGCGAGGCCGCGCCCCCGCCGAGCGCCACCAGGGCGATGTTGGCGGCGTTGAGCATGAGCTCCAGGAACATCAGCATGCGCACCAGGCCGCCGCAGGTAAGGAAGCCCGCCGCCGCCAGGGAGAAAAGGGTGAAGGCTATGGCCGCGAGGTTATAGGCGGTCATGGCGCGGTCCTCCGGGAGGCCAGGGCCACCGCGCCCACGATGGAGGCGAGGATCACCAGCGACAGCAGTTCGAACTGGAAAGCGAAGCGGCCGAAAAGGTTCATGGCGATGGCCAGCGTGCCGGTTTCCGAGAAGCCGGGAGCGGCCGAGGCCGCCTTCAGTACCGTCGAGACCTGGAGGAGTTCGGTCAGCAGCACCGCCGCGGCGGCCAGGCCCAGCACCCTCGCGGCGCGGCCGGGGGCGGGCTTGTCCTTCCAGGCCTGCGGCGTTACTGAAACGGCCACGATGAAGAGGGTCATGATAGCCCCGCCGTAGATGATGACCTGCAGGACGGCCAGCAGCTGGGCGCTGAAGGCGAGATACATCCCGGCGGTGGCCAGCAGGGCGGTGAGCATCAGCATGGCGGCCTTCACGGGGTTCTTCTGGAAGATCATCAGCAGGGTGGCCAGGGCGGCCACTCCGGCGGAGAGGTAGACTGCCGCGTCGAGGATCATTCTTTCCCCTCCAGGTACTCGTTGGCCAGGCGGTTGGCGGCGCCTTTGACCGACCGTTCGCCGGGGAGGTTGCGCAGCAGGTCCCCCCGGGTCATCAGCAGCTCCCCTCGGTCCACGGCGCCGCCCGGTATCTCCCCCGTGTCCATGGCGATGGCGTCCTCGGGGCAGGCCTCCACGCACATGCCGCACATCACGCAGCGCGAGAGGTCTATGTCGAAGACGGCCGGATATTTCTCGACAGTGTTGTCGGGGTATTCGGCGGCCTCTATCCGTATGCAGTACGCCGGGCAGGCGGTCTGGCACATAAAACAGGCCACGCACTTAGGCGAGCCGTCGGCGCGCAGTTTGAGACGGTGGCGGGTGCGCTCTCCGGCGGCGCCGGGCAGGGTCAGGCGCTCCTCGGGATAGCTGACGGTCACTATCTTTTTCGGGTTGAAGAGGTTGACGAAAAAATGGCGGCTGGTGACCAGCAGTCCGCGGGCTATCTCCGGGAGGTAGATCCTCTCGAGGAAGTTCAGCGGCCGGTTATTTACTTTCTTTACGCTTATCATAGTTTGCCCAGGGCCACCAGCACGGCGCCGGTTATAAGGATGTTGAGCAGCGCCAGCGGCAGCAGCGCCTTCCAGCACAGGCCCATCAGCTGGTCGAAGCGGAAGCGCGGCAGGGTCCAGCGCACCACCAGCAGGAACCAGGAGAAGAAAACGGTCTTGACCGAGAAGGAGCCCACCTGCAGCGCCGCGACCAGGTAGTGGTTCAGCGGCAGCGCGCTCCCGCCCGGGAACATAAAGCCGGTCTCGTAGAGGTAAGGCACCTGCCAGCCGCCGAAGAACAGCGTGGCGGCGAGCATGGAGACCAGGATGATCTCCACGAACTCGGCGAACATGAAGGCCGCGAAGCGCATGGAGCTGTACTCCATGAAGTATCCGATGATCTCCGATTCCCCCTCCACCAGGTCGAAAGGCGTGCGCTTGTTCTCGGCGATGGCGGCTACCAGGAAAAGTATGAAGGCGAAAGGCTGCACCACCACGCCCCAGGCCGGCACGGCGCCGAACAGCAGCCGGCCCTGCGCCCTCACCAGGTCCTGCAGGTTAGCGGAGCCGTAGACCATGAGCAAGCCCACCAGCGTCAGGCCGAGCACGACCTCGTAGGACACCATCTGCGCCGCGCCGCGCATGGCGCCCAGCAGCGCGAAGTTGTTCTTGGAAGCCCAGCCGGCCAGGAAGACGCCGTAGATGGCCAGCCCCGACAGGGCCAGCACCAGGAACAGGCCGAGCGGCAGGTCGGCTATCTGCAGGTCCAGCTGGTAGCCGAACACCATGACATAGTCGCCGAAAGGGATCACCGCGAACAGCGCGAGCACCGGGACCAGGGCGAAGAAAGGCGCCAGGGTGAAGAGGAGCTTCTCCGCCCGGCCGGGGACGAAATCTTCTTTCATTATCATCTTGATCGCGTCGGCTATGGGGTGGAAAAGGCCGTTGAAGGAGAAGCCGAACACAGAGGCGCGGTTGGGCCCGACGCGGTCCTGCATCAGCGCGCTGACCTTGCGCTCGGCCAGCGTCAGCAGGGCCGCGAAGCCCATGATCCCGCCCATAAAGACCAGCACCTTCAGGCCGGCAGCCAGGGTGAAGAGGAGGATGTCCTTGTTGGCTTCGAAGAATTCAATCATCAGAGTTTAACGCCTTTCAGCGCGGCTTCGGCCGAGTCCAGCCGCAGCGAAGCTCCGCTGTAGGCCGCCAGTTTGTTCACCAGGCCCCAGAGCGGCTTCACTCCTTCCGGCGGCGTCACCGCCGGTTCGGTGCGGCGCTTGAGGCCCTGATAGTTGATAAAAGTTCCGGGGGTCTCGAAATAGGAGGCGTAAGGCAGGGTGGCGTAGGCGCCCTGCGGGATCTCTCCCCTGTTGTTGGCGAAGGTTATCAGCCTGGTGCCGGCTGTCTTCAGCGCTTCTTTTATAAAGCCGGCGGCCCGGGCTTCGGTGACTACTACTTTTACCTGGCCCGCCAGGATGCGCCGGGAAAGCTCCTCGAGGGAGATGCCGCCGCGGGCCTCCTTGACCAGGTTAACGCCGGCCGTATTGGGGGCCGCGTCCTTGTTTATAAGTATGCCGTCCTTTATCCCCTGTTCGGCGGGAAAGTCGAAACAGAAATTCTCCGTCTTGACCGCCTCTATGGCCAGCGCGGCCAGGGCGGCGTTATCCTCGATGGAAAGCCACGGGGAGCCGAGCACCGCTACGGCGCCCTTGGCCTCGTCTATGCGGGTGGCGGCCTCGCGCAGGGCGGGCTCCAGGTCTATCAGACCGTTCTTTATAAAGCCCTTGGCCAGTCTGTCGCCGGCGGTCACGGCCTTGTAGGCCAGGCGGCCGCGGTCGCAGAGCCAGGTGTTGGTCTCGGCGTTGGGGCGCGGCATCACCCTGTAGATGACGTTCTCGTTATGCTGCGCCTCCGTCAGGCAGCCGGTGGCGCAGCCGAGGCAGACCGTCGGGGTCTTTTTGAGGAACCAGACGCGCTGCTTAAAGCGGAAATCCCGGGAGGTCCAGGCGCCGACGGGGCAGAGGTCGGCGATGTTCATGGAGTAATCGTTGTCGAGCGCCCGGCCCTCTTTCAGGTCTATGAAGGAATGGTCGGCGCGCTCCATTACTTCCAGTTCTGAGGTCCTGGTGACCTCGGAGCAGAACCGGACGCAGCGGGTGCAGAGTATGCAGCGTTCGTTGTCGAGCACCAGGTGCGGCCCCAGGGCCCGCCGTTTCTGGCGGGTCACCTTGTCCGCGGCGGAAAAACGGCTCTTCTTGAGGCTGTACTCCATGTAGTAGTCCTGCAGGCCGCATTCCCCCGCCTGGTCGCAGATGGGGCAGTCGAGCGGGTGGTTGATGAGCAGGTACTCCAGCACGTCCCGGCGGGCAGCCTTTACTTTGTCGGTGGCCGTGCGTACTATCATGCCGTCTGCGGCTTCCGTGGAGCAGGCGGTCAGCAGTTTGGGCGATTTTTCCACTTCGACCAGGCACATGCGGCAGTTGCCGGAGACGGAGAGGCTCGGGTGGTAGCAGTAGCGCGGGATATAGACGCCCAGTGCGGCGGCGGCCTCGAGGACCGTGGCGCCTTTGGCGACCTCTATGGTTTTGCCGTCGATCGTTATTTTGGGCATCAGTGACCCCCGCCCGCGTCGGGTCCGCAGCAGCGCCCGGCCGCGTGGGCTTCGAATTCGGACCGGAATTTTTTAACGAAACTCATCACCGGCATGGCCATCGCGTCGGCGAGCGGGCAGATGGTGCGGCCCTGCATGCCGTCGGCCACAGAGTAAAGCAGGTCTATATCCTTTACGGAGGCTCGCCCCTCCTCGAACCGGTTCAGGATCTTCTCTATCCAGCCGCAGCCTTCGCGGCACGGGGTGCACTGCCCGCAGGATTCGTGGTGGTAGAAGCGGGCCAGCACCTGCAGCAGTTTGACCATGCACTGGCTCTCGTCTATGACGATCACGCCTCCGGAGCCCAGCATGGAGCCGGCGGTGGCGAGGGATTCGTAATCCAGCTTGACGGCCCAGGCCTCTTCGGCCGTGAGCACGGGAACCGAGGAGCCGCCCGGAATGACGGCCTTTATCTTTTTCCCTTCCCGCATGCCGCCGCAGCTCTTTTCCAGCAGGTCCCTGAAAGTTACGCCGAGCGGCAGCTCGTAGACGCCGGGCTTTTTTACCGGGCCGCTGACGCAGAAAAGTTTTGTGCCCGTGCTTTTGGGCGTGCCTATTGAAGCGTACCACTCTCCGCCTTTCTCTATTATGGCCGGGACGGCGGCCAGCGTCTCGACGTTGTTGATGACGGTAGGCGAGGCGAACAGCCCCTTCACCGCCGGGAAAGGCGGCTTGAGGCGAGGCTGGCCTTTAAAGCCCTCCAGGGATTCCAGCAGGGCCGTCTCTTCGCCGCAGATGTAGGCGCCGGCGCCGGAGTGTACGAACAGCTCGAAATCAAAGCCGGACCCCAATATGTTTTTGCCTATGAACCCCTTGGCCCTGGCGTCGGCGATGGCCTTCTCCAGCAGCCGGGCCTCGGGAGCGAATTCGCCGCGGATGTAGATGTAGCCGTGTGCCGCGCCTATGGCGTAGGCGGCGATGGCCATGCCCTCTATCAGCGCGTGCGGGTTCCTGAGGATGAGCTCGCGGTCTTTAAAGGTGCCCGGCTCGCCCTCGTCGGCGTTGCAGACCAGGTAGCGGGGGCCGGGGGCGTCCTTGGGGATGAAGGACCATTTCAGGCCGGTAGGAAAACCCGCGCCGCCGCGGCCGCGCAGGCCCGACTTCTTAACTTCCTCTGTCACGTCGGCGGGCTTCAGGGAGAGCGCCTTCTTCAGCGGCCGGTAGCCGCCGCAGGCGAAATAGCCATCAAGGCCGGCGACGTTATCTTTCAGGAGGATATTTTCCATTGCAGTCTCAGCGGCCGCCGACCCGCAGGCGGCCGTGTCTGATGTCCTCTAGCAGCGCGTCCAGTTTCTCTTCCGTCAGGTTCTCGAAATAATCCTCGTTCACCTGCATCACCGGGGCCGCGCCGCAGGCGCCCAGGCATTCTACCGCGGACAGCGTGAACAGGCCGTCCTTTGTGGTTTCCCCCTCGCCGATGGCCAGCTTCGCCCGGAGCCGGGCCAGCAGCCCGGGGGCGCCCGCCATATGGCAGGAGATGTTGCGGCAGACCTGCAGGTGGTACTTGCCCGCCGGGGCGCGGTTGTACATGGTGTAGAAGGTGACCACGGCCTTTACGCGCGCGTACGGCAGCGCCAGGAACTTGGCCAGCTCGTCCATGGCCTCCTCTCCCACATAGCCGGCTTCCTTCTGCAGTTCAGCCAGCAGCGGCAGCAGCGCCGCGTCGCGCTTCGGGTACCGGGCGCAGAGTTTCTCCGCCCTGGCCTTGAATTCTTCGGTGAGTTTAAAAGCCATTATCTTTCCAGCTCCCCGCCTATCATGTTCACCTGGCCGAAAGTGGAGACGATGTCGGCGATGTAGCCGCCCTTTATCATCTTGGAGAGGCCGGCCGTCAGCGTGAAGCAGGGCGGGCGCACCCGCAGGCGCCAGGGCTTGCCGGTGCCGTCGGAGACCAGGTAGAAGCCCACTTCGCCGTTGCCGCCTTCCACCGCCTGGTACACCTCGCCGGCCGGCGGCTTGACGCCTTCGAAGGTCAGCTTGAAATGGGCCATCAGCGCCTCTATGTTGCCGTACACCTCTTCCTTGGGCGGCAGGATAACGCTGAAATCGGGGTGGTTCACCGGCCCGTCGGGCAGCTGGGCGAGGGCCTGCTCCACTATGCGCATGCTCTGGTGCATCTCCTCGAGGCGCACCAGGTAGCGGTCGTAGTTGTCGCCGTTGGAGCCCACGGGGATGTCGAAATCGAAACGGTCGTAGACCAGGTAAGGGGTGGCCTTGCGGACGTCGAGCGGCACGCCGGTGGAGCGCAGGACGGGGCCGGTGAAGGACAGCGCCACCGCGTCCTCCTTGGAGATATGGCCGGTGCCGTGCAGCCGGTCGTAGAAGATGCGGTTGCGGGTCAGCATCTTGTCCGCGTCGGCGAGGTTCCTGCGCACCAGCTTGAAAGCTTCCGCCGCGTCTTTTTTGAAATCGGCGGGCAGGTCGCGGGTCAGCCCCCCCACGCGGGTATAGGCGGGGGTCACGCGGCCGCCGGCCGCCGAGTCGCCGAGCCGGTAGAGCGCCTCGCGGGCGTTGATCAGGTAGAAATAGACGGTGAAGGCCGAGAGCTCCATGGCGTTGGCGCCTATGCAGGTCAGGTGGTCGGTGAGGCGGGAGATCTCGCTCATGATCACCCGGATGTACTGGGCCCGGGCCGGGGTCTCTATGCCCATCAGCTTTTCCACGGCCAGGGCGTAGCCGACGTTGTTTATGAAGGGCGAGACGTAGTTCAGGCGGTCGGTGTAGGGCACGCACTGGTTGTAGGTCACGTTCTCGCAGGTCTTTTCAAAGCCGCGGTGCAGGTAGCCGATCTCGATGTCGGAGTCGACCACGCGTTCCCCGTCCACGGTGAGGAGCATGCGCACTATGCCGTGCATGGCGGGGTGCGAGGGCCCCATGTTGAGCACCAGGCGGCCGTCGGCGAGCTTTTCCAGCTCCCAGTTCTTGGGGATGTCGGTCTTGCCGTGTTGCGTCATGCTAATCCCTGTGGGGTATCCTCGGCTGGCGCTTCTTGAGCGGGTAATCCTTGCGCAGCGGGTGGCCTTCGAAGCCGTCGTACATGAGGATGCGCCGCAGGTCCGGGTGGCCTTCGAACTTTATGCCGAACATGTCGTAAACTTCGCGCTCGAACCAGTTGGCCCCGGGCCAGAGCGGCGTCAGCGAGGCCACGGCGGCGTCGTCGGCGTAGACCGGGCATTTGAGCCGCAGGCGGTAATTGTGGGTCGAGGAATAAAAATGGCAGACCAGTTCGAAGCGCGGGTCCCGCGGCAGGTAGTCGGCGGCGGTCAGGTCCATCAGGAAGTCGAAGCCCAACTCATCGCGCAGGAAGGCCGCCGCCTTGAGCAGGGCCTCCTTCCTTATGACGGCGGTCTCGTCGCCGCGGAAGGCGTGGGTTTCCAGCAGGTCGTCGGGGAATTTGGCCCTTATCGCGTCGAGCAGGTAGCTGTTCATCTGTACTTCCTGTCCAGCACGGATTCTTTGGCGATCTTTTCCTGGAGCTTTATCAGGGCGTCCAGCACGGCCTCGGGCCGGGGCGGGCAGCCGGGGATGTAGATGTCCACCGGGATGATCTTGTCTATGCCCTGCACGGTGGCGTAATTGTCGTAGAAGCCGCCGGAGGTGGCGCACACGCCGAAGGAGACCACCCACTTGGGCTCGCACATCTGGTCGTAGACGCGCTTGAGCACCGGGGCCAGCTTCTCGTTGACGGTCCCCACCACGAACAGCACGTCGGCCTGGCGCGGCGAAAAACGGGGATACTCAGCCCCGAAGCGGGCGATGTCGTAGGTGGAGGCGAAGGTGGACATGAATTCCATGCCGCAGCAGGCCGTGACGAAAGGGTAGTTGAACAGGGAATACTTGCGCGCCCAGTTGACCGCCTCGTCGAGGCGCGTAGTCAGGTAGGAGTGGCCGAAGGCGGTTTCTAATCCCATTCCAGGGCTCCTTTCTTTACGGCGTAGACCAGGCCAGCCAGCAGCACCGCGAGGAAAGCCCCCATGGCGTAGAAGGCGCCCGCGCCGAGCTCCCGGAAAGAGACGGCCCAGGGATACAGGAAGACTATCTCTATGTCGAACATCACGAACAGCACCGCTACCAGGTAGAAATTTACTTTCGCCATGCCGCGCGGCTCCATCGCCGGGGGCATGCCGCACTCGAAGGGTTCCTGTTTTACGGCGGTCTTCTTTTTAGGCCCGAAGAGGATGGAAAAGGCCGTCATGCCGGCCGCTACGGCAAGCCCGAACCCCACCGTCAGTATAACCGCCAGGTATTGGCGCATATTTAAATTCTACTAAAATTGTCCGATTAGGAAAACCCGCCCCGGACGCCCTCCGGAGCCGTCCCGCATGATACACCATATTATATAATTTCAATCGAGATGAGAATATTCATTACAGGGGCGGGCGGTTTTGTGGGCGGGGCCGTGGCCAGGGCGCTGGCCGGGCATGACCTCGTACTGCCGTCGCGCGCCCCGGACAGGCTGAGGGCGGCCGGGCTGACTGGCGCTTTCCCCCCTTTTACCGAAGCGCTGGAGGAGCAGGTTGCGGCGGCGGCGCCCGAGGTAGTCATCAACCTGCTCGGCATAATCAGGGAAACCCCCGCGGCCTCCTTCTCCCTGGTCCATGAAGAGTACACCCGGCGGCTGCTGGCCGGCGCCCGCGCGGCCGGGGCTAAAAAATTCATCCAGATGTCCGCGCTGGGAGCTGCCCCCGGCGCGCCCTCGGCCTACCACCGCAGCAAATACGCCGGCGAGAGGCTGGTGGCGGAGGCCGGCCTCCCCTACGTGATCTTCCGGCCTTCGTTCATAGACGGCCCGGGACAGAAGTTGCGGGCGGAACTGGCAGCCCTGGCCCGTTACCTTCCGGTCTTCGCCGCGCCGGGCGACGCCCTGGCCGCGCCGGTAGCCTTGGAGGACGTGGCGGCCTGCTTTGCCGGCGCCGCGGAGGACGCTTCGGTAAGGGATGAGATCTTCGAGCTGGGCGGTGAAAGGACGGTGAGCTTCCGGGAAATAATAGCGGCTTCGCTGGCGGCCTCGGGTTTGCGCCGCCCGGTGGTCGGGCTGCCCAGGATTTTCTTCCGGCCGCTGCTGCCGCTCCTCTCTCTTTTCCCGGTACCGCCCATGACGCGCGAGCAGTACCTTATGATGGCCTCCCCCAACGTGCCCTCCGGCAGGTTCCGGGGCGTGCGGGACCTGCTGGGACATACGGGGCGCTGAAGCGTTTCAGCCTATCTTGAATATTTTTTGCGGCAAAAACACGAGACCAGGTGATCGTTAACCAGGCCGGTGGCCTGCATGTGGGCGTAGACGATGGTGCTGCCTACGAATTTGAAACCGCGGGCCTTCAGGTCGGCGCTCAGGGCGTCGGACTCTTTTGAAGTGGCCGGCAGCTGCGAGAGGCTGGTCCAGCGGTTGACCTTGGGCTTTCCCCCCACGAACCCCCAGATATAGCGGCAGAAGGTGCCGAACTCGGCCTGCACCTCCAGGAAACGGCGGGCGTTGTTGACTGCGGCCAGGACTTTCAGCCTGTTGCGGATTATGCCGGGATCCTTTAAAAGTTTTTCTATCCGCGCCGGGGTGAAGCGGGCCACTTTGACCGGGTCGAAGCCGGCGAAGGCGCGGCGGTAGCCCTCGCGCTTGTTGAGCACCGTGGACCAGCTGAGCCCCGCCTGCGCGCTCTCCAGCGTCAGGAACTCGAACTGCGTCCTGTCGTCGTGCACGGGGCGCCCCCACTCCTCGTCGTGATACGGGATGTACAGGGGGCTGGAACCGTAAGCCCAGGGACAGCGCTGTTTATCTTTCATCTTCTTTCCCGTTCCCCTTCAGCAGGGTCTTGAGGGCGAACATGGCCCCCTTCGTAAGGCGCGCGTCCGTCAGGCTCTGCCTGATGGCCCGCAGCTGGGCCGCCCCGCCCCAGTGGCGTCCTTTTTTGCTCGTGAGCAGGCGCGAGATCTCTCCGGCCACGCGGTCTATCTCCACCGTGGAGGCCGCCGGCGCCCGGCGCCGGCCCGAAGGGGGCTGCGCGCGCGCCAGGCCGGAAAGTTCGTAGCAGGCTACGGCCACCGCCTGGCCCAGGTTCATGGACGGCTGGGCGGGCAGGGTGGGTATGTTGATGATGGCGCTGCAGAGGGAAAGGTCCTCGTGGGTCAGGCCGGTCTTCTCCGGTCCGAAAAGGATCGCCGTTTTTGAAACTCCCCGCGAGGCGGCGTAGGCCGCGGCCCCGGAGAGCGGGATCACGTCGCGCTCCGGCTTCAGGCGGTGCAGCGAGGAGGTGGCCAGCAGCAGGCCGCAGCCCTCCGCGGCTTCCGGGATAGAAGAGTAAAGTTTCGCGGACTCTATGATGTCCATGGAGCCGATCGCCGAGACCGAGGCCTCGCGCCGCCAGACCGCCGCGGCCTCCTTCCAGTCGGAGTCGAAAGCGTTCACCAGGGCCAGCTCCCTGAGCCCGAAGTTGGCCATCGCCCGGGCGGCGGCCCCTATATTGTCCGGGTTCCTGGGGCCGGCCAGTATTATCCTGTATTCCATGTCAGCGCCCCGCGCGCCTGCCTGCCGGGCGGAAGTCCTTTATGCGGGCTATGCCGGGGTTGAGGCGCGGCGCGCCGGGACGGTGCTGCGTCTCGACGAAGAAGGACGCCGCTCCGGGAAAGCGCGCCTGCAGGATGTTGGAATTGGCCGGCTCGTTCTCGAACACGGCCACCACCTCCCCGAGGCGGTCTATGTACTCGCTGACCTCCCGCTTGAAGATCTCGTCGTCCTGCTCGAATTCTTTTTTAACGATCGTCATGGTGCCGGCCACGCCGACGGGGAAGCCGTACAGCCGGAGCACTTCCGTGGTCCCGACCAGCATGCGGCCGACGTCGCGCCCGGTGAGATAGATCACGGTGGCGCCGGCCTTGTGGATGCGCTCCACGCAGGCCTTGGCCCCGGGCAGCGGCATGTCGTACTTCTGGTACTCGTCGGAAAAGAAGCGCTTCGCCCATTCCTGCTTTATGAATTGAACCTCGGCGGGGGCCCTTACCTTCAGGCGCCGGAGCGTTACGTCCAGGCTGTAGTCCACCACCGAGAGGTCCCGGAAGCTGTTGAAAGCCGCGGAGAGCTGCGGCAGGCGGCTGTCGAATTTCTCGGAGATCTCCCGCAGGATGAACATCGTGCGGGTGCGGTTGTCGAACAGCGTGCCGTCGAGGTCGAAGATGGCCAGGGTAGAACGCCGGTTGTCCGTCCGCTCTTTTACCAGGTCCGCGACCTGGTCGATGGTCCGGAGGTTCTTTAAGGGCGAGGCTTGTTTTTTCATTTTTTATTCCCTACTCGTGGATCGCCGTCTTGCTGCCCGGGCCGAGGTACCTGCCTGTATGGCCGTCCACGATATGCCGGTTCGAGCCGCAGTCTACGGTCCAGACCAGGCTGTGCCCGGCGAACAGGGCGTACCGGGCCTTGAAGTTCTGCAGCTTCATGGAGATCGTGGAGTAATTCTTCACGCAGGCCTTTGGAACCTGCGACAGCGCGAAATCGCTGTCCTTGAAAGGCGGCGAGATGGGGTCCATCTTATCCAGGTTGCCGGCGTTGCCGCCGTCGAAAAGGACGTAGTCGGAAGTGGTCTTGCCCCTGCAGCCGGCGAAAGCCGAGGAGGCTCCCTTGCCCGGGACGGCGAAGACGTAGCTCCAGCCGTCCTTGGGCTCTATGCATTTGGAGCTGCCGTTGCGGTCCACGAGCGACTCTATGAGCATCAGGCGCGCCCCGGCCACTTTTGCGGGAATGGCGTTCAGCGCCGACTGCACGTACCTGCCGGCGGTGTCGATGCCCTTGGTCGCCGGGCCTTGCAGCTTCCCGGCCCTGCCGGCCGGCGCGCCTCCTAGTTTCCAGGCTTTGGCCGCGTCGCAGTCGGTCAGGGCTTTGGCCCTGCCCTGCGCGACGTACCAGTAGCAGCCCGCCGGACGCCCGTCCTTGGCCGGGAGCAGGCGGATGCGCATCAGTACGTCCCGGTCGTACGGGTTGGGCACCGGGGTGAAGATCTTGTCCGCTGCCAGTTTTGTGAGCACTTCGGCCGGCGGGGCGAAAGAGGCCGGGAGGCGCTTGTCCGGCTCGTCGGTCTTGCTGTGCGGCCTATGCCTGGAGGAGTTCAGAACGTTCGGGCCGCAGGCGTTCACCATCAGCCAATCTCCCCCCGCGTAGAATTTGTAGTGCCAGGAGTTGGAGTAGGACTTGCCGGAGCAGGGGATGTTCCCGTCGGGTCCGGCGAAGCCTTCTATCTCTACCAGGTCACCGCCGCCGTCGCGCAGCAGTGCCGCCTCCGCGGCAGCGGCGATCCCGTCGGCCGGGCCGGCCGCGGCGGCGGGGAAGGCCAGGAGCAGCAGTACAGCAAGGGCGGAAAAGGTTTTCATTTCTTGCCTTCGCCCGGCACGCAGGCGGCCGTAAAGGCGGCCAGGCTTTCGGCGCTGAGCCCGCGCCCCAGTTTGCCGTCCAGGCGCCGGGCCAGTTTGCCGTTCTCGAAGCAGAGGACGGTCGGCACGACGTCGATGGAGAAGAGGTCTTCCAGCTCTTCGCTCCCGTCGGTGCACGCCTTGACAAAACGCTCCGGGGCGGCGGCGGCCTGCGCCTCGAAGGCCGGCAGGAAGGAGAGGCAGAACGGGCAATAGGCGGAATAGAAAAGGACCAGCCTGTTCCCCCCGCCGCCAAGGGCCTGCTCCAGCTGGCCGCGGTTCTCTACGGTAAGAAGTTTCATAAGTATCCCCCCGTCTTCCTGTCTCTACTGTATCTTGATGTCCATGCAGTAGAGCAGGGCCATCGCCTCCGGCATGGAGAAGACGGCGTTCTTGAGCTTGTTCTCGTCGGGACGTATGGCGTAATTGCGGGCCAGGCTGAGGTCCGCCCCCGACAGGTCCGTGCCTCCGAAAAGGGCCCCTGAGAAATCGGTGCCGCGCAGGGCGGCGCCGGAAAGGTCGGCCTCGCGGAAATCGGCGCCCTTGGCCAGGCAGTTAAGGAACGACGCTTCGCGCAGGTGCAGGCCCAGGAACACGGCGTCGGTCAGGACGCAGTCCTCAAAGCTCAGCTGCCCGGGCAGCTTAATCCTGGGCCAGGCGGCCTCGGTCCAGTTGACCCCGGCCAGCTTGGAGCTGCGGAAGACGGCGGAGCTGAAGGAGGACCCCGGCAGTTTTGCCAGGCTCAGATTGCAGCTTTCAAAACGGCAGCCCGTGAAGCGCGAGCGGACCAGGGACGCGCGGGTCAGGTCGCAACCCCTGAATACGCAGGAGTGGAATTCCCGGGAAGTTACGGCCTTATCCCTGAGGTCAAGGCGCTCGAACAGGGCGTCGGAGAATTCCTTTTCCCCGGGGGCGGCAATAAGGTCTTCGTTTCTCATCGGTCGGGAGGGCGAGCCGGCGCGGCTCACAATTCGTGTTTGTGGACTTCGTGCGTGGCCAGGTAGTCCAGGGCGTTCCTGGCGGCGGCCTGCTGGGCTTCCTTCTTGTTCTTGCCGGAGCCGAGCCCCAGCGTCTTTTTTCCCAGGCAGACGCGGATGGTGAACAGCTTGGAGTGCTCCGGGCCGGCTTCGCTCATGAGCTCGTAGTCCGGGGGGCGCTTGTGGCGCTTCTGTATCAGCTCCTGCAGGGAGCTTTTGTAGTCGGGGTCCAGGCTTTCCGGGGCCTGGCCTTCCAGCCACGGGATGACCAGTTTTTCCACCGGCGGCAGCCCGCCGTCGAGATACACCGCCCCGAGCACGGCTTCCAGGGCGTTGGCCAGGATGCTGTGGCGCTTGGAGCCGCCGCTCAGGTGCTCGCCGGCGCCCAGGTACAGGTGGTGCCCCAGGCCGATCGCCTCGGCCCAGCGCGCCAGGTTGGCCCTGGAGACCAGCGCCGACTTGGTCTTGGAAAGGAACCCCTCGTTCTCCGAGGGGTTCTTGAGGAAAAGGTAATAGGATACAATCAGGCCAAGGATGCTGTCGCCCAGAAATTCCAGGCGCTCATTGTGCCGGACGGCGGCGTGCTCTGTCGCGTGCGACTTGTGCGTGAGCGCCTCGGCCAGCAGTTCCTTGTCCCTGAATTTGTATCCTATTACTTCTTCAAGGGAAGACATCGCCGTAAGGGTCAGTCTTTCTTGCCGGCTTTTTCCTTGATGTAGCTGACGGCTTCGCCGACGGTTTTTATCTTTTCGGCGTCTTCGTCGGGAATCTCCACGTCGAATTCCTCTTCGAGCGCCATCACCAGTTCCACGGTGTCGAGCGAGTCGGCGCCGAGGTCCTGAACGAACTGGGCCTGCGGGGTGACTTCGGCCGAATCGACGGCCAGCTGCTCGACTATTATTTTCTTCACTCTTTCTTCCAGGTTTTCGGTTACTGCCATTGCGTTACCCTCCTGCTGATTTTAGATCCGCTTAAATCACATGTACAACCCGCCGTTCACGGCCAGCACCTGGCCCGTGATATAGGCGGAGTCGTCTCCGGCCAGGAACAGCGCCGCTTTCGCCACTTCGCCGGGCTCGCCCATGCGGCCCAGCGGTATCATCTCATAGATCTTGGTCTTCGCCTCGTCCTTGAGGCCTTCGGTCATGCGGGTCCGGATGAAGCCGGGGGCCACCGCGTTGACCAGCACCTGCCTGGGCGCGAACTCGCGGGCCAGGGACTTGGTGAGGCCGATAAGGCCGGCCTTGGAGGCCGAGTAGTTGGCCTGCCCCGCCTGGCCGCTCTGCCCCACCACCGAGGAAATGTTTATGATGCGCCCCGCCCGCGCCTTCAGCATCGGCTTGGCCGCCGCCTTCGCCATCAGGAACGCGCCCTTCAGGTTCACGCTGATCACGGCGTCGAAATCGGCTTCCTTCATCCGCAGGACGAGATTGTCCCTGGTTATCCCGGCGTTGTTGACCAGTATGTCCACTTTGCCGAAAGCCGCGATCGTCTCTTCTATGGCCCGCTCGCAGTCCGCCTCTTTGGAGACGTCCAGGCCCAGGCCGATCGTCCTGGCCCCGGTCTTGCCGGAGATCTCCGCGGCCGCGGCGGCGCAGTCCTGCGGGGAGAGGTCGGCGACCGCTACGGCGGCGCCTTCGGCGGCGAAGGCCAGGGCTATCTCCAGGCCGATGCCGCGGGCGGCGCCGGTGACAAGGGCGGTTTTCCCCTCCAGGCGCTTCACTCTTGCGTCTCCCTGGCGGCCGAGATCTTGTCCTTTACCTGCTCCATCTGCTTCTTTATATTGGTCACCATGCCCGAGGCGGCGAGTTCGCCGCTGACCCGGATGGCGTTGAAAATCGCGTTGGGGGTCACTTTGCCGTGGCAGACCAGCACCACGCCGTTGACGCCGAGCAGCGGGGCCCCGCCGTAGATGTCCACGCTCAGCTTGGTCTTCATGTCGGTAAAGAGTTTGCGCATCAGCATGGCGCCGATCTTGTAGGTGAACTTGCCCATGATCTGCTCTTTGAGCATCTTGAAGACGACTTTGGCCGTGCCTTCGTAGAGCTTCAGCACCACGTTGCCGGTAAAGCCGTCCGCCACCGCCACGTCAGTAAGGCCTTCAGGGATGTCCCGGCCTTCTATCGGCCCGTAGAAATTTACTCCGACGTTCTTTATGAGCGGCAGGGTTTCCTGCACCAGCGTGTTGCCCTTGGTCTCCTCCTCGCCTATGGAGAGGAGCCCCACCGTGGGGTTTTCGATCTTGAACAGGGACTGCATGTAGATGGAGCCCATCACCGCGAACTGCGCGAGATGCCACGGCTTGCAGTCCATGTTGGCGCCGGCGTCCAGCAGCACCGTCGTGCCTTTGAGGGTCGGCAGCGGCGCGGCGATGGCCGGGCGTATCACGCCGGGGATGCGTTTGAGGTTTAGCAGGGCCGCCACCATGATGGCGCCGGAATTGCCGGCCGAGATGAACGCGTCGGCCTTGCCTTCCTTGACGAGGGCCGCGCCCACCATCAGCGAGGAGTCGGGCTTGGAGCGGCATTCCTCCACCGGCTCGGCGGCCATCTCCACCAGCTGCGGGGCGTGCACTATGGATATGTGTTCGGGATCTTCCGCGCCGTGGCGGCGCAGCTCTTCCCGTATCTCGGGATCCCTGCCCACGAGGATGACCTCGTGGTGCAGCTTCTTAGCCGCAAGCAGGGCGCCTTCGATATTGGGCTTAAGGCCGAAGTCGCCCCCGTGAGCGTCGAGCGCTATTCGCATGTTCGCGCGCCGGGGGTTTACTTCTGTTCCTTGCCTTCTTCGCCCTTGGCGGCCTTGGGGGCCACCTCGATCTTGCCGTTGTAGGAACCGCAGGAAGGGCAGACGCGGTGGGGCAGGCGGAGCCCGCCGCACTGGCTGCAGGAGGAAAGGGATTTCACTTCCAGCTTCCAGTTCTGTGCGCGGCGCTTGTCCCTGCGCATCGGTGTGTGTTTTCGTTTAGGATTCGGCATAGTTGTAGCACCTCTTTTTTTACTTAAAGCTTCTTTTTCCCGGGCTTGCCCGGCTTCTGCACTTTCAGGTCTTTCAGCGCCTCGAAAGGGCTGGCTTTTTCCGTCCGGCAGGAGCAGGCGGCCTTGTTGCGGTTGATGCCGCAGACCAGGCAGCGCCCTTTGCAGTCTTCGGAACAGAGGACCTTCAGCGGCGCGAGCAGGGCGGCTGTTTCCCTTACTGCCTCGCGCGTATCTACATATTCTACCGTATCCGGATATACCTCGTCAAAAGAGTCCTCGAAAACCCTGGCTACCGGTTCGCCGCAGCGGGAGCATTCCAGCGCTAGTTCCCCGCGCACCCGGCCCTCCAGGAGTATCGAGTCCCCCCCGACGGAGAAATCCATCTCCAGGTCGAGCTTTTTCAGCTTCACCTGCGGCTCGAAAGCGTCAGCGTAGAGGGCCGGCTCCAGCGAAAGTTCTTCGTGGTGGCCGCCTGCCTCCTGGATTTCGGCGTATTTGAAGACCAGCGGGGTGTTCTCCATAAGAACAATAAGATATCAACTATGCGCCCAATAGTCAAACGGGAAAGCGCCAGGGCAGGGCTAGCCGCCCTTCCCCGCTTCCTCGGCCACGGTGTAGGGCGGCTTGCGGTTGGCGCTGTGATAGGTGCGGATCAGGACCTCCGCCATCAGGCCCATGAAGGCGAGCTGCACCGCCACCAGGGCGAAGAAGATGGCCAGCAGGAAGAGCGGCTGGTCCTTTACGAAGACGCCGTTGGCGAACTTGTTGTAGAGCGTGTAACCGGCCATCAGCATGGAAGAGGCCATCAGCGCGAAACTTAACCCCCCGAAGAGGTAGATCGGCTTGGTGATGAAGTCGCCCATGAACTTGACGGTGAGCAGGTCCAGCGCCACCTTGAAGGTCCGGGCGATGCCGTACTTCGAGCGTCCCGTCCTGCGGGGCCGGTGGTTGACTTCGAGCTCTGTCACCGAGGCGCCGGCGTAGCCGAGGATCGCCGGCAGGAAGCGGTGCATCTCGCCGTAAAGGTCGGCGGCTTTGAGCAGGCGGGCGCGGTACACTTTGAGCGTGCAGCCGAAGTCGTGCAGGCGCACGCCGGTGACGGCGGAGATGAGCGCGTTGGCCGCCCGTGACGGCAGTATGCGGGAGAAGTAGGCGTCCTGGCGGTTCTTGCGCCAGCCGCTCACCACGTCGGACCCGGCGGCGGCGGCCGCCGCCAGGCGCGGGATGTCGGCCGGGTCGTTCTGGCCGTCGGCGTCGAGCGTCACTATCCATTCCCCGCGCGCCGCGGCGATGCCGGCGGCCAGCGCCGCGGTCTGGCCGAAATTCGCCGCCAGGCGGATGGCGCGCTGGCCGGGCCGCGAGGCGAATTTTTTCAGCTCCGCGAACGAGCCGTCCGTGCTGCCGTCGTCGACCCAGATGATCTCGTACGGGGTGCGCATGGCGGCGAGTTCCGCGGCCAGCTCCTTCTCAAAATCCGCGAGGCTGTCCTTTTCGTTGAATACGGGGATCACGGCCGATATCGTCGGGTTCATTAGCTTTGTCCTCCGGCCCCGAGCAGGGCCGAGTATAGTTCTTCCTGCTGCCTGACCATGTAGTCTATGTCGAATTCCGCCAGGTCCGTGGCCGCGGCTCCCGCCGCCAGTTTCTCCCTCAAAACTTTGTCGTCGAGCACGCGGGCGAGCGCTCCGCAGAAGGCCCCGAGGTCGCCCTGCGCCACCGGGAAGCCGTTGACCCCTTCCTTAAGTATGTCCGTCACGCCGTCCGTGGCGTAGCAGACGGCCGGCAGCCCCGTCCGGAGGGCCTCCACCAGCGCGCGCGGCAGCCCTTCCCAGAGCGAGGTCAGCGCGAAAATGTCGGCGGCGGCCAGCAGTTCGGGGGAGTCCTCCCGCCAGCCGGTGAAGAGGCAGATCTTCTCCAGGCCCCGCTCCCGCGCCCGGGCGCGCAGGCTGTCCAGCTGTTCCCCCCCGCCCACGAAAACAAAACGCGCGGCCGGCCGGGCAGCGGCCAGGCGGGCGGCGGCCTCCAGGAAATGGCCGGGGTTTTTCTGCGGCTTGGCGTTGCCGATGCTGAGCACCACCAGATCGTCCGGGGAGAGCCCCAGCGCGGCGCGCACGGAGTTCCTGTCAATCCTGGCCGGGTAGGCGGAAAGCTTGACCCCGCTGCGGATGAGGCGGTACTTGGCCGGGTCGCCTATGCCGGCCGCGCGGGCGGTCTCCATGTTGGAGCGGGAAACGAAGACCAGGGCGTCGCTCATGCCGGCGCAGATCTTCTCCAGCAGGATGTAGAGGCCGCGCTTTAAAAAATTCTGGCGCGGATGAAAACCGAACCCGTGGAACGTATGCACCACCGCCGGCACTCCCGCCGCGGCGGCCGCCAGGCGGCCGAGTATCCCCGCCTTGGAGGAATGGGTGTGCACGACGTCCGGGGCCTCCCGCTTTATGAGCCGGCGCAGCTCGAAGAAAGCGGCAAGATCTTTTAGCGGATTTATCTCCCGGCACAGCCCGGCGGCGGTGATGAGGCGGCTTTTGTCGGCCTTGGGGTCCAGCAGTCCTCCGGGGCCCGCGATTATCTTCGGGTCGAAGCGGGAGCGGTCCAGGCGGGAGGCGGTGTAGAGGGTGTTGCCCTGGGCTCCGCCGAAATCCAGCCGCGTGATTATGTGCGCGACCTTTATCATCAGCGGTTTTTCTTTACCTTATATAAGGGGAAGTAGTGGTTCAGGATGTCGCGGTACTTGGCCCCGCGCGCTTTGGCCATGCCCCGCGCCCCGAGCAGGCAGAGGCCTTTGCCGTCCCCGGTGCCGATGCCGCGCAGCAGGAAGAAGGCCGGGGCTTTGCCCTTGAAAACGGGGCGGATGCTGAAGGCGGAGGAGCGCAGCGCGCCGGCGCCGAGGGCGGCGGCTATGGCGGCCTGCCCTTCTACCACGGCGCTGCCGGCCGTGCCTTCGAACCGGAGGGATTTTATCCTGCCCTGGGCGTCCCTCGCCAGCGGGATGATGGCGCGCAGGTAGCCTACCTTGGCCATGCGGTTCAGGCGGGACTCTATCCATTCCGGGTCCAGCAGGAGGGTCCAGTAGACGTCGGAGGCGGTGGTCTTGTCCTCGGGCAGGCAGAGCAGGCCGTCCGGAGGGCTCTTCACGGTCTGGACGTAGAAGTTGAAAGGGGTCATCCTCGGCAGGGGGCTTCCGCCGTCGCTGACCCCGCCCTCGGTAATGCCGCCGCAGGCGCGGTGGATGTCGGCGGGCGCGAGGGCGTCCCCGGTCTGCAGCGTTTCCCCCCTGGTCTCCAGGGCCGCGGTGCCGGCGACTGCGCTTTCCGCCTGCAGGCCGTTGAACGGCAGGCAGTGCTGGGAATCGCAAAGGTGGTATTCCCGGCTTTCGTGGGTGGTCAGGCGGGACAGGCGGGTCAGCCTGGTGCGCACGGTGACCGCCACGGCCTTGATGTGTTCGGGCAGCTTGGAGCCGTCGGAGAGCGCCGAGGCCACGGGGGCCACGAGGTTCTCGAGAGGGGTTTCGTTGATCAGCCAGAAGCCGCCCTTCTCGCGCGCCAGGGCGAGAAGCTCTCCCGCGACTTCCTTATCCCCGC
Organism: uncultured Elusimicrobiaceae bacterium; assembly: GCA_964417965.1. Taxonomy (GTDB): domain Bacteria; phylum Elusimicrobiota; class Elusimicrobia; order Elusimicrobiales; family UBA9959; genus UBA9959. The sequence goes on along the minus strand of CAYQJX010000001.1, from coordinate 4,769 downwards.
GGTTTACACCGGAGGCGGTCAGGAGCTCGGGGTTCTTTATAAGGATGACCCCGCCCGGGCGGGTGACTATGCGGACGCTGTTGTTGGTCGTATGCGCGGCGGAATCCATGCTGTCCCGTATCTGGTAGACGCGGTTCATGGCGTCGTAGGCCACGGTCCACTGCATGCCCGCCTTGCCGGAAAGGATCTTGCCCAAACGGGTGTCCACCAGGTCGAAGTCCGAGGTGGAGATGAAGCTGAAGCTGTTGACCAGGGAAGGGACGCCTGCCCTGTCGGCGTAAAGCCCCATCTTCACGCGCGGCCCGGAGTCGGCCGGGAGCATGTCCTTGTGCGCGGGCCAGGCCATGCGCGGCCAGTAGAGCAGGTTGTCGATCTTCCCTGTCACGTATTTGCGCAGCTTTTTTTCCTTGCCCGCGAAGAACGGCTCCTGCGGGTCCAGGTCGGAGAGGGTGTAATACGTCTGCCAGGCCGGCACGAAGAAATCCGACTTGTCGTAGAGCCGCGCGAGGTCTATCTCGGCCTGGATGTTGCGCGGGTCGTAGGAGAGGGCGTCCTTGGTGAAGTTGACGGCGTGCAGCCGCTTTTTGAGTCTTTCGAAATTAGCGCTGATGAGCTGCGCGGCGGGCGAGAGGAGGTACGGGTAGCGGCTGTAGACCGAACGGAGGTGTTCTATCGCGGCCGCCGGCCCCGAAAGTTCCGCGTCCGCGATGGCCAGGCCGAAACGCGCCTGGCTGGACAGGTCCTGGTCCGCGGTCAGGGTGAGGGCTTTTTCAAAGGCCGTCCGCGCGTCCTGGTGCTTCTCGAGGCTGAGCAGGTTCCAGCCTTTCTCGAACTGGATGAAAAAATCTTCGGGGCTGAGGATCTCCCCTTTCAGCAGATAGGCCAGCGCTTCCCCGTTCTTGCCGGCCTCGGCCAGCAGGGCGGCCAGGTCGCGCAGCGCGGCGGCGTTGAGGGCCTGGTCGGAAGAGCGGTAGATGACGTACTTCAGCGAGCCGGCGGCGTCCTCCGGCCTGCCGTCGAGCCACTGCGCGGCGGCTTCGGAATAAATTTTTGAAAGGTCTTCCTGGGCCGCCGAGGGGGCCGGGAGCAGGGCGGCGGTCAGCGCGAACACGGCGGTTTTCAGCGTTGTCATAGTGACAAATTTAGCAATTATGCGGGACAAAAGAAAGTGCGCCGCGCCCCGCCGCGCCCCGGGGTTAAGGAAAAATATTTTGATTTTTTTTCAGGTTTATGTATAATTTATAGCGACGGGCCATTAGCTCAACGGTAGAGCAGGCGCCTCTTAAGCGCAAGGTTACAGGTTCGAATCCCGTATGGCCCACTTAGATTTTAACGCGGCGGAGTAATGAGTAGTCGGCGAGTAAGGGGAGAAGGCGAGACCTTCCCGAAATACTCAGAACTCATTACTCCTTATTTATTTCAGGCTCTTTAAGAAAGCGGTCCGGCCGGCGGACGATCTTGTCGGGGTGGCGGAATCGGCAGACGCGCATGGCTTAGGACCATGTGGGGTAACACCCGTCGGGGTTCAAGTCCCCGTCCCGACATAGTTGCGCCCGAGAGGTTAACGGGGCCCAGGATTTTTAAACAACAGCGGCGGAGGAAACAATGAACATTACTTTAGGTTTCGGCGACAAGATAAAAAAGATCAAGCAGGAAGGCTGCGTGCACGTGTTCTCCGTGAACGTGGACGCCAAAGCCCTCGGCGAAGCGTCCCAGGACGCCCTGGTCCACCTGCAGAGCGTGGTCAGCCTCCCCGGCTTCCGCGTGGGCAAGGTGCCGCTCGGGATGATCAAGGACCAGTTCCCGTCGATGGTGAAGGACGAGGTCCTCGACATCGCCGCCAAGGCCGCCCTGCCCGAGATCCTCAAGGGCGCGCAGCTCAACCCCGTGGTGGCCCCGCTGCTCAAGGACGTCAAGTACGAGCCGGCCAAGTCCCTCTACTTCGAGATCCAGTTCGAGTGTTCCCCCACCCTGGAGCCGAAAGGCTATGAGAAGATCGCCGCGACCCGCAAGGTGCACAAGGTCACCGACGCGGAAGTGGAGAAGTACATCAACCAGGTCCGCGAATACAACGCCTACCTCAAGCCCGCCGCCGACGGCGAGGCCGCCGGCAAGAACCATTTCGTCATAGTGGACTACGACACTTTCGAGGACGGCAAGCCGGTGGCCGGCGGCGAAGTGAAAGGCGAGATCGTAGACCTTTCCAGCCCCCAGACCATCGCCGGCCTGGCCGAAGCCGTGATCGGCGCCAAGAAGGGCGAGAGCCGCGAGTTCGACGCCCCGTTCGGCGACAAGAAGATGCATTTCAAGGTGACCGTGGCCGAGATCAAGCAGAAGGTCGTGCCTGAGCTCGACGAGAATTTCCTCAAGGAAGCCGGCGTGAAGACCGCCGAAGAGCTGAAGGCCAACGTCCGCAAGCTCCTGGAGCAGGGCTCTTCGGAGAAGACCGAGAAGGACCTGCTCGGCCAGATCGAGGACGCGCTGATAAAGAACAACCCGCTCTCGCTGCCCCCCACCCTGGTCAGGGAAGAGGCTCAGGAGCTCCTGGAGCTCTTCAAGAAGCGCGCGCCGATGGAGCAGCATCTGCCGGACGATTCCCTGCTCGAGCGCCTCCGCCCCGTGGCCGAGCGCAACCTGTCGCTTACCTATATCCTGCACCACATCGCCAAGAAAGAGAAGATAGAGGCCACCGACGCAGAGCTGGACGCCGAGCTGGAGAAGGTGATGGCGCGGCTGAACACCGAAGAGGAAAAAGGCAAGGGCCGCGAGCTGTTCGCCAAGCGCAAGGAATATATCAGGGCCTCGATGGTGGAGAACAAGACGATGACCCTGGTGAAGGACCGCGCCGCCATAAAGGAAGAGCAGAATTAATCTCGGAACCGGAGGATTATGATAATACCGACAATTATTGAAACCTGGAAAGGCGCCGGCTCGGCGATGGGGTATGACATCTACTCCCGCCTGCTGCGCGACCGCATCGTCTTCATAGGCGACCCCGAGGGCGCGGTTTCCACCGCCTCTGCCAACACCGTCATCGCCCAGCTGCTGTACCTCGACGCCGACGACTCCGAGAAGGAGATCAACCTCTACATCAACTCCCCCGGCGGCATGGTGACGGCCGGCCTGGCGGTCTATGACACGATGCAGTTCATCAAGGCCCCCATCTCCACCATCTGCATGGGCATGGCCATGAGCTTCGGCGCGGTACTGCTGGCCGCCGGCTCCAAGGGCAAGCGCTACGCGCTGCCGAACTCCCGCATCATGATCCACCAGCCCCTCATCTGGGGCGGCGGCATCTCCGGCCAGGCCACCGATATCGAGATAGAGAGCAAGGAAATGCAGGAGAGCAAGACCCGCCTCATCGACATCATGGCCAAGCATACGGGCCAGAAGGCCGAAAAGGTCCGCGCCGACATGGAAAGGAATTTCTACCTCTCCGCGGCCGAAGCCAAGGATTACGGCATAATCGACTCGGTGCTCGAGCACCGCAAGAAGTAATCGGACCCGGTTCCGGCGGTCCCGTCCGCGCCCGCGGACGGGCGCCGGCGGGACCTTTTTTTGGGGACGCGGTTTTTTGCGCCATGGCGCGCCCGGGACAATAACAGATATGGACGAAAAGGCGATAAAACAACAAGAGTACCCTGCCCAGCTGCCGACGATAGCCATCCGGGACGTGGTGATGTTCCCGTACATGGCCCTCCCCCTTTCCGTGGACCGGCCCAAATCCGTGGCCGCCATCGAGGCCGCGCTCGCTTCCGGCAAGCACCTGCTGGCGCTGGCGCAGAAGAAGGCCGCGGTCAACGACCCCGGCCCAGAAGACCTTTACGCCTACGGCGTGGTGAGTTCCGTTTCGCAGTCGCTGAAGATGCCGGACGGCACCATGCGCGTCTTCCTGGAAGGCCGCCGCCGCGCCCGCGTTAAAAAGCTGGCGCTGGACAAGGACAAGGCCTACCTGGCCGCCGAAGTGGAATACATGGACGAGCCGGTGGAGAAGACCCCCGAAGTGATAGCGCTGATGCGCCACGCCGGGGAGATCTTCGAAGCCTACGTGAAGCTCGGCACCCGCATCACGCTCGACTCGACCTCTTTTCTGCAGCAGCTGGAAGACCCGGCCAAGCTCGCCGATACCATCGCCGCCAACGCCATGCTCGGCCTGCCGGAAAAGCAGGACTTGCTGGAGACCGAGAGCCCCCGCGACCGCCTGGAGAAGCTCATAAAGCTGCTGGCCAAAGAGGTGGAGATACTCGACGTGGAACAGAAGATCCACGCCCGCGTCAAAACGCAGATAGAGAAATCCCAGAAAGAGTATTACCTCAACGAGCAGATGAAGGCGATCCAGAAAGAGCTGCACCAGAAAGACGATTTCTCCAAGGAGATCGACGAGCTCAAGAAGCGCGTCAAAGCGGCCAGGATGCCCAAGGAGGCCGAAGCCGCCGCCGAGAAGGAGCTGGCCCGCCTGGCGAAGATGATGCCGTTCTCCCCCGAGACCACCGTAAGCCGCACCTACCTGGACTGGCTGGTCTCCCTGCCGTGGAAAGACGAGACTAAAGACGAGATCGACCTCGCCAAGGCCAAGAAGATCCTCGACGAGGACCACTTCGGCCTCAAGAAGCCCAAGGACCGCGTGCTGGAATACCTGGCCGTCTGCAAGCTTACCGAGAAGCTGCGCGGCCCGATCCTCTGCTTCGTCGGCCCCCCCGGCGTAGGCAAGACGTCCATCGCCCGCTCCATCGCCCGCTCGATGGGCCGCAATTTCGTGCGGATGTCCC